>CAZNUJ010000004.1:0-168340 GCA_964576285.1 uncultured Planctomycetaceae bacterium
ACCCGGTCCTGACGCGCAAGGACTTCATGGGCAACCACGAGTGGTGCTTCTACGGATGGCGCGAGGGCGCGGCCCACGTCTTCCTCGGCCCCAACAACGCCGTGGACGTCTGGCCGATCAAGAAAGTCAACCCGCAATCGATGATCCACCTCACCGAGAAGCCGGTCGAGTTGGCGATCCGCGCCATGCAGTATTCGTCGCGGGCGGGCGAGAACGTGCTCGATCTCTTCGGCGGCAGCGGTTCGACGCTGATCGCGGCGGAGCAGACCGGCCGGCGCTGCTTCTTGATGGAACTCGACCCGCTGTATTGCGACGTGATCTGCGAACGCTGGACAAAGTTCACTGGCAAGGAGGCCATCCGTGTTGATTCTCAAGGAACGCAAAACAAACGGTCCGAACTTCTCGGCGCAGCGGCGTCAGGTCGGCGGTAATCGAAAGCCGCGCAGCTTCGGCATCTGCCCTGTCTGCCTGTGCATCGTCGGACCGCTCGACCATCTGTCGAGGAAGTTCTGTTCGACGGCATGCAAGGCGAAGGCGCAGACGACCGGACGGAGGCGGCGACGGGCGACGATCACAAAGGCCAGGAGTGCCCAAAGCCTGCTGCGCTACTACGTGAAGACCGGGCTCATCGTTCGGCCCACGCGTTGCGAGGGGTGTGGCGCAACCGACAGGCGGATCGAGGCGGCCCACTTCAACTACGACGAACCGCTCAGGGTTCGCTGGCTCTGCCGCTCCTGTCATGTGCGCTGGGACAAGCGCGAGCCCAAGGGCGCGACGTTCGTTGTCTCGGTGAATGGGAAAGACCCGTGCCGAAGCAACGCCCCGCAGTCCTGCGAGGCGTTGGAGGAGGTGAAGTGATGTACGCTAGGCGGACGATGCGTCGGTCAGCCCATCTCCTGGCGCGGGAGCGCCCGGGCGATAGACCGTACGGCAGCGCTGGCACTCGACGCGCTCGTCGTCGAGCCAGACCAGTTCATCCGATTCGCGCTCGCCGCAGTTCGGACAGGCGTTCTCCTGGGCGACGCGGTCGACTGGTCCTTCGTCGTGGTTGCCGTTCATCGCTTGACCTCCGCGCTATCGAAGTCGCCCTCCTCCAGGACGGCCAGGTAGAAGGTCGTCCCGTCGGAGGTCGCCAGCCGCAGCCCCGAGAGCGTCCTCGAAGCGGCGTTACCTACGAACGTCCCTTGCGGCCGGGGAGCGTCCTGCGCACCGTCGGCGGCGCGGGTGATGGTCGCGTGCAGGAATTCAATCAGTTCATCGCGCGTCATGATTCACGCCCCCTTCCCGGCGAACTCGAACTGACCCCGGTCGACCTTGCGGAAGCGCGCTGCGGACCCCTTGTCGCGCTCCTCGCGCATCATCGCGGCGTACAACGTCGCGTGCGGCGTCTTGCCGCCGGGGCTGGTCCACAGGCCCTGCTCGGCCATCGCGGCGATCAGTTCCTGGGCATGCATGGGCTTGCCGGCCTTCTTCAAGACCGTCGCGGCGGCGTCGAGGGCGCTGACGCGCTTCGGCTTCTGCTCGGCCGTCGCCTTGACCTTGGGCGTCGCGGCCTTCTTCTCGCGCTTGGGCTTGGCCGCCGCAGGCTGAGTCTTGGACTGCTTCTTGTTGGTCTTCTTCTTGGACATGGCGTTCTCCTGTTCAGGGGGTTCCTGTTCCTCGGCTGGGCGACACGCGTCGCCCGCCGATTCACTCACTTCGCTTGGCTGTTCCTCGCTGCAATGCCGATCCCAGCACGCCTGGCACATCGGGCGCTCGAGGTAGGTCATGACCGGCGTGCCCCGACAGCGCTTCGTCGCGCAGCGCGACGGGTCGAATTGCGGAACGTCGTCGTCGGCTACTTCGGACTGGGCCGCCTCGGCGCGGGCCCGCCGCTCTTCGTAGGGCTCGATGCTGGACGGCGCGGCGGCCAGACGCTCGTCGATGTCCTGCGGCGGCCGGTCGTCCTCGACGACCGCCGTCTCAGCAGCAGTGGCCGCCGTAGCGACGAGTTCATGCCGCAGGCGCTGAGCGCTCTTGATGCGGACCTTTCGGCCAGTGTCGACGTTGGTCGCATTCCACCCGCCATAAGGGCTCTCGGTATCGATCCGCACCGTTGCGAGCTTGCCCGAAATCTTGGCGACAAATGTCCCGCCAATCTGGACCTGGTCTTTCTTCATACGGTTCTCCTCTTTACAAGGACCTCGTTTTGCCGCGTCCACGCGATGCGGCGTTGTTCACTCGTTCCGTCCTTCCGCCTTGGCGATCGCGCGGCGCAGCAGGTTCCAGACCGGCTCGCTCTCGGCGTCGTCGTCGCCCAGGCCATGCTTGCGCCACAGCGCCTCGACCGCCTTGCAGGCCGCGAAGAGGTCGCCGGCGGCGTCCTTCACTCGCGCGCTGTCGGCTGCGTCGGCGTCGGGCAGGATGATGTCGGCCACGTCCCAGACCTCCTTGCCGTCGTCGGTCAGCACGACGTAGGAGGTCGCCTTCTTGCCGTTGCGGCTGTACGTCGCGGGCTCGACCACGCGGCCCGCTTCGCCGTCGAGCGTCGAGACCACCAGCGTACCCGCCGGCAGGTTTCGGAGGTCCATCGTTACGTCGTTCGTTTGCGTCATTTCGTTCTCCTTCGCATTCGGTACGCCCATCGCGTACACCCACATGAGGGCGAGTTCCGCGAACGGGATCAAGCGAATCTGGCCGCAATTTCGGTCGGAATTCGCAGATTCTTTTCCATGTACCGACGCGAGATTCGGCCATGTCAGGCACACGGACTGCCTGCCCTTGACGACGCATCGCGTTGTCAAGGGCCTGTGCGGGCAGCCCGGCTACCCGCAGCCGTAAGGAGGGCGGCATGATGTCAGGAGTTGTCCTTACCCAACCTAACAAGCCGACCCTGAATCCCACGGCGCTGCCCGTGGCCGACGCGGCGCGATTGCTCAGCGCCGCGGGCGGTACACGCGTGACGGCCGAGATGATCCAGGCGGACATCGACGCCGGCACGCCGACGAATGCGGACGGCAGCATCAACTTGGTTCAGTACGCCGCTTGGCTGATTCGGGAGATGTCCGGCCGTGACGATTGACCCGCGCCGCCTGCGACCGACGCAGCTCGTGCAGCTGTTGAATTCGACGCCGATGGGCGAAGTCATCGGCGAGCGACAGCTCCATCGGCATCGCACGCGCGCCGGCCTGCGGATTACGTCGACCGCCGACCCCCGCAACATCGATCTGCTGCGGTACGTCGCCTGGCTGGTCAGCGAGCGCCACAAGCCCAAGGCCGAACCAGAGGGCCTGACCGGATACGAGGCCCACAAGGAGCGGGCGCGGCAGCGCAACATCGAGCTGTCGCTGTCCGGCCGCGACATCGGCGAGATGCCGGCCGTCGTGAATGCCGAGCGGAAAGCGCGGGCGGCGCGCGACTTCCGCTTCTTCTGCGAGCAGTACTTCCCGCAGACCTTTCACCTGCCGTGGTCGCCCGACCACCTGAAGGTCGTCGCCAAGATCGAGCAGGCTGTGCTGGAGGGCGGGCTTTTTGCGATGGCCATGCCGCGCGGCAGCGGGAAGACGTCGCTGTGCGAGACCGCCTGCCTGTGGGCGCTGGTCTATGGACACCGTGAGTTCGTGGCCTTGATCGGGTCGGATGAAGAGCACGCCGCCAACATGCTCGATTCGATCAAGGCCGAGTTGGAGAACAACGAGTTGCTGCTGGAGGACTTCCCCGAGGTCGTCTTCCCGATCCGATCGCTTGAAGGCATCCATCAGCGCGCTTCGGGTCAACTCTATCAGGGCAAGCAGACCCACATCGGCTGGACGGCGCGGGAGATCGTGCTGCCGACGATCCCGGGCTCGAAGGCCTCCGGCGCCATCATCCGCGTCGCCGGCATCACCGGCCGCATCCGGGGCATGAAGCACAAGCGCGTCGATGGCAGCAGCGTCCGGCCATCGCTCGTGTTGATCGACGATCCGCAGACAGACGAGTCGGCGCGATCACCGAGCCAGTGCGTCACGCGCGAACGCATTCTGGCCGGCGCGATTTTGGGCCTGGCAGGGCCCGGGCGCAAGATCGCCGGCCTCATGACGCTTACCGTCGTCCGCCCCGACGATCTGGCCGACCGGATTCTCGACCGTGACAAGCACCCGCAGTGGCAGGGCGAGCGGACGAAGATGGTCTATGCGTTCCCGACCAACGAGGCCCTGTGGGCCAGGTACGCCGAGCTATGGCGCGAGGGCATGCGCGCCGATCGGGGCATCGCCGATGCGACGGAGTTCTATCGCGCCAACCGCGAGGCGATGGACGATGGCGCGAACATCGCCTGGCCGCAGCGGCACCATCCGGATGAGCTGTCGGCCATCCAGCATGCCATGAATCTCAAGCTCGACCGCGGCGAGGCCGCGTTCTGGGCCGAGTATCAGAACGCGCCGTTGCCGGAGGAGCAGGCCGACGACGACCTGTTCTCTGCCGATCAGATCGCCGCGAAGCTGAATGGGCTCAAGCGCGGCGAGGTGCCGCTCGGCGCGACGGCACTGACGATGTTCATTGACGTGCAGGGCAAGGCGCTGTTCTGGCTCGTGGCCGCGTGGGAGGATGATTTCACGGGATATGTCATTGACTACGGCACGGAGCCGGAGCAAAAGGAGGCGTATTTCACGCTGCGCGATATCCGCCGCACGCTGACCAGCACGGCGACACGCGCCGGCCTGGAAGGCGCTATTTACGCTGGGCTGGAGCGCGTCACGGATGCATTGCTGGGCCGCGAATGGCGGCGCGACGATGGCGCGATGGTGCGGATCGACCGCTGCTTGATCGATGCAAACTGGGGCAGCTCGTCGGATGTGGTCTATCAGTTCTGCCGGCAGTCGAAGTTCGCCAGCGTGGTCATGCCGAGTCACGGGCGATACGTTGGAGCATCGTCGATTCCTTTCTCGGAATACCGGCGAAAGCGCGGCGACCGTGTGGGCCTGAACTGGCGCATTCCGGTCGTCACCGGCAAGCGGGCCACGCGGCACGTCGTATTCGATACCAATTACTGGAAATCGTTCGCCCACGCCCGGCTCGCCGTTCCGATGGGCGATCCGGGCTGTCTGTCGCTGCACGGCCGCAAGCCTGAATCGCATCGCCTGTTCGCTGAGCACTTGACCAGTGAATACCGCGTGAAGACAGAAGGGCGCGGTCGCACGGTTGATGAATGGAAGCTCCGAGTCGAGAGTCTCGACAACCATTGGCTCGACTGCATCGTCGGCTGCGCCGTGGCCGCTTCGATCCAGGGCGCGATCTTGTTCGGCACGGATGCGAGGCCGATGGCGCGCCCGCGTGTGCGGCTGTCCGAACTTCAGAGGGTGAGGCGATGAAGCAGGACGCAGTTGCCAAGCCTGCCGCGGATGAACCTCGCGGTATTCGTTGCCCAAGGTGTGGGTGCGGTCATTTCCGCGTCCTCTACACGCGCGCGTCCTGGGGCGGTCGAATCATGCGGCGTCGCGAGTGCCGCCACTGCGGTCGGCGAGTCACCACTTACGAGCATGCCCAGCCTGATCCCACGTAATTCCGGGGGGTTCTACCGGTGTAACGAAGTTCAAGCTGTCTCTCATTCAGCGCGCACGTTAGTCCAAAACAGCATACGTATCTCATGGACAACCGAGACGGCATGGTCGCGAGGCCATTTTGTTTTGGCCTCGCCTACATGAAGGCTGGCCTGGAAGCGATGCAACCCAACAGCAAGGAGGCAAACGATGGGCTTCGGACCGACGACGATTGCGACGCTCGACACGCTGGACATTCAGGCACCCGGGGCTCCGGGCCTGTCCGTCCAGCAAATCTCCAACTCGGCCGGCGAGTTCACGTTCACGCCGCCCAGCACGGATGCGGATGGTTCGCCACTGTCCGGCCTGACGTACGGCCAAGCCGTCGTGATCCAGGCGGATGCGCCGGAGGCCGAGTTGTATCGGCAGAACTTCGAGGCCGCGACCCAGTTCAACGGGGCGCAGGTGTTCGAGTTCGATCTCGTGCCGGATACGCCGGTGACGAAGCAATTCAACATCGCCGAGCCGGGCCGGCCGTACTCGGTCATCGCACGCGCGGCGGATCACCCTCGTGAGCAGTAGTTCTTCAACGATTGTCACGCTGCAAACGCGTCGCCGCTCCTCGTGGCAGTGGGCGCTGATTCGTTCGGCCCGACTCCTGCAAGCGGCGGCGGCGCGTTGGCTCGCGTGGCTGGAGCGGTAAGGCAATGGCGGAAGAGTTGACCGATGCGATCTGCGAAAACGCTGCCGGCCCGAAGAAGGCCCAAGGCGATTCGGGCAGTGTCGAGCAGCACGATCTGAAGGACCAGATCGAGGCGGATCGGTATCTGGCGTCGAAAGAGGCGGCGAAGAAGGGGCTTGGCGTTCGCATGACGAAGGTCGTGCCCCCCGGTGCGGTGTAGATGGTCAATTGGCTCAAACATCTCGGCCTTCGGCTGTCCGGCGCACCGCATCGCGGTCGCGTG
This sequence comes from uncultured Planctomycetaceae bacterium, assembly GCA_964576285.1. Taxonomy (GTDB): domain Bacteria; phylum Planctomycetota; class Phycisphaerae; order UBA1845; family UTPLA1; genus SpSt-539. The sequence continues at coordinate 6,461 of CAZNUJ010000004.1, forward strand.
CTGGTCGTCCGCGGCAAGTACGACGCGGCGCAGACGAGCTACGAGAACCGCCGGCATTGGGCCAACGCCGACCACCTGTCAGCCAACGCCGCTGCCAATGCTGAGGTCCGCCGCACGCTGCGCAGCCGGGCGCGGTACGAAGTCGCCAACAACTCCTACGCCAAGGGCATCGTGCTGACGCTGGCGAATTACGTTGTCGGCACCGGCCCGCGGCTCCAGATGCTCACGGCCGACCCCGAGACCAACCGGGTCATCGAGAAGGAATTCGCCCGCTGGGCCAAGGCGGTCGGCCTGGCGCACAAGCTCCGCACGATGCGGATCGCGCAGTGCGAGACCGGCGAGGTCTTCGCGCTGCTTTCCACGAACCCGCGCATCGATGCGCCGGTGCAGCTCGACGTGCGGCCGATCGAAGCGGACCAGGTCTGCACGCCCTGGCCGCTGCCGCGCGGCGACACGAAGGCCATCGATGGCATCGTCTTCGACGAGTTCAGCAATCCCGTGGCCTATTACGTGCTCCGGCAGCATCCCGGCGACAACGCGGCATTTCGCGCCGGCGGCATTGATTTCGACGTCATGCCGGTCGAGTCGGTCATCCACCTGTTCCGCGCCGAGCGGCCCGGCCAGAGTCGCGGAATTCCCGAGGTCACGTCCTCGCTGTCGCTCTTCGCCATGCTGCGGCGCTACACGCTGGCCGTGCTCGGTGCGGCCGAGCAGGCGGCGCTGCCCTCCGGTGTGATCTACACCGACGCCGCCGCGGATGCCGACGCCTCGCAGGTCGAGCCGATGGACCAGGTCGAGATGGACCGCGGCACCTGGATGACCATGCCCTTCGGCTGGAAGATCGGACAAATCAAGGCCGAGCAGCCGACGACGGTCTACAGCGACTTCAAGCACGAGGTGATCAACGAGATCGCCCGCTGCCTGAACATGCCGTTCAATCTCGCGGCCGGGAACTCGTCGGGCTACAACTACGCCTCGGGGCGCTTGGATCACCAGGCGTTCTTTAAGGCCATCCGCATCGATCAGGCCTACCTAGCCGACGTCGTCTTGGACCGCATTCTTAAAGCCTGGCTCAACGAGGCCGTGCTGATTGAGGGCTACCTGCCGCAATCGGTCCGCACGCTCGACTTCGACGCTGCGCATCAATGGTTCTGGGATGGATTCGAGCACGTGGACCCTGCAAAGGAGGCCAGCGCCCAGGCCACGCGCCTGCAGAGCAATACCACCACGCTGGCGGCTGAATATGCCAAGGGCGGTCTGGATTGGGAGAACGAGCTGCGCCAGCGGGCCCGCGAGGTCGCGCTGATGCGCGAACTGGGCTTGACGACGGCGCAGTCCGCGCCGCTTTCACCATCGAACAACGACGACAAGGAGGACGAGGGCGATGTCACGAAAGACGCCAATGCCCGCGCCGCGCGTTGCTGACGAAAAGGCGCCGGACCATCTCAGCCTGCTCTGCACGAGCTGTGAGCTGTCCATCGCCGCGGCCAACGCCGAGGGACAACCCGATCCGCTGCCGCGATTCAGCATGGTCGCCTACACCGGCGATGCCATGCGGATCGACGGCTGGCGGTTCCCGGTGGTCGTGGACCTGGAAGGCATGGCCATCCCATCGCAGCGCCGGCCGATCCGGTTCGGCCACAGCATGTATTCAGGCGTCGGCCACACGGAGCGGATCGCCATCGAAGGCGGGCGCCTCGTGGCTGAAGGCATCGTGTCGCGCGATACGCCGGCAGCCCGCGAGATCGTCGTGAGTGGCAAGCGCGGATTCCCGTGGCAGGCGTCGATCGGCGCGGTCGTGCAGGACAGTGAGTTCATCCGCGCCGGCAAGCCGGTCGTCGTGAACGGCCGGAACTTCAAAGGGCCGCTGTACGTCGCCCGCAAGACCTCCCTGGGCGAGATCAGCTTCGTGGACCTCGGCGCAGATGGCAATACCGCCGCGACCATCGCGGCGCAGCAACCCTTGACACGAACGTGTCAAGGGCAACAGGAGAGCACCGTCATGGATGGCACAGAACACGAATCGACGCGCGAGCCGGAGAGCGGCACGGACGCCAACGCCGGAACCACCACGCGCGACGCGGGGCGGGATGCGTCCGGCACGGAGGCCGGCGCGCCCGCCGATCCTGTGGGCGAACTGCGCGCCAGCGCCGTGGCGGAGACCAAGCGCCTGGCGGCCATTCGGCGCATCTGCGTGGGTCGCTTCCCGGAGATTGAGGAGAAGGCCATCGCCAGTGGCTGGACGCAGGACCGCACGGAACTGGAGGTCCTCCGCGCTTCGCGGCCCAAGGCACCGGCGATTCACGCTGTCGACAACACCATGAACGGCACGGTCCTCGAGGCGGCCTGCATGTTGACCGCCAAGCTGGCCAAGGTCGAGGACCACTTCGACGAGAAGACGCTCGACGCCGCGTCGAAGCGCTTCCGCGGCGGCATCGGATTGCAGGAGCTTCTGCTCGAAGCCGCCTGGGCCAACGGCTACACCGGCCGCAACTTCCGCGACAGCCGGTCGGTACTGCGCCATGCCTTCGGTCACAACCTCCAAGCCGGGTTTTCGACTGTGGATATCGGGGGCATCCTGTCCAATGTTACCAACAAGTTCCTGCTGGAGGGCTTCTTCTCCGTCGAGCGGACCTGGCGGAACATCTGCTCGATACGCAATGTTTCGGACTTCAAGACGGTCACGAGCTACCGGCTCGTCGGTCGCGACCAGTATGAAAAGGTGGCCCCGGGCGGTGAACTGAAGCACGGCACCCTGGGTGAGGAGACCTACACCAACAAGGCCGATACTTACGGCCTCATCCTTACCATCGACCGCCGGGACATCATCAACGATGACCTCGGCGCGATCACCACCGTGCCGCGAAAACTCGGCCGCGGATCGGGATTGAAGATCAACGACGTGTTCTGGTCCATCTTCCTGGACAACGCGACGTTCTTCACGGTCGCCCGCAACAACTACCTGTCCGGCGTCGACACGACGCTGGGCATCACCGGGCTGACGCTGGCCGAAGTGGCCTTCATGAACCAGGTCGATGCCGAGGGTAAGCCCATCGGGATCATGCCGGCCGTGCTGCTCGTGCCGCCGTCGCTCTCAGCGATGGGCACCATGCTCTTCAAGAGCCTGGAGATTCGAGACAACACCTCGACGGCGAAATACCCAATTGCCAACCCGCATGCGGGCAAGTTCCGCGCCGAGGTCAGCCGCTATCTGTCCAACAGCAAATATACGGGCTTCTCGGACAAGGCCTGGTATCTGCTGGCCGACCCGAACGACTTGTCCGTCATCGAAGTCGCATTCCTCAATGGGCAGGAGTCGCCCACCATCGAAACCGCCGAGGCAGATTTCAATGTCCTGGGCATCCAGATGCGCGGCTACCACGACTTCGGCGTGGCCCTTCAAGAGCCGCGCGCCGGTGTGAAGGTGAAGGGCGAGGCGTAATCGAGGCCTGAGGCGCGCCAGAAAAGGAGAAGACAGACATGGTACTGGTGAAGTTCCTGCATGAAGGCAACTCAATCGACTACAAGCCCGCGGCGGATGTCGCCGCCGGCGACGTGGTCGTACTCAATGACCTGGTCGGGATCGCCAACGCCCCGATCAAGGCCAACGCCCTCGGCTCGCTGGCTGTGGCCGGGGCATTCGAGTTCCCCAAGGCAACCGGGGCAGGCTCGGCCATTACGGCGGGCACGAAGCTGTACTGGGACAGCATCGCCAAGGTCGCCACGGCGACGGTCGGCGCTAACAAGTTCGTCGGCAAGGCAACGGCCGATGCGGCAGACACGGATGCGACCGTCCGCGTGCGCCTCTCGCAGTGAGGTTTGAGGAATCAGCAACGAATTTGTGAGGAGGTAACAACGTGGCAGCGGCAAGATTCATCCAGCGGGGACGCAACATCGACCACATCCCGGACGTGAACATCGCGGCCGGGGACGTGGTGGTGCAGGGCGATCTCGTGGGCGTGGCCCGCACGGATATCCGCGGCGGGACGCAAGGCGCGATCGCCGTCGCCGGCGTGTTCGATCTGCCCAAGGCGACGGGCGTCAGCACGCAGATCACTATCGGCACGAAGCTGTACTGGGATGCGGCCAACCGAATGGCCACGGCCAGCGACGGCGGCGGGGCCAACAAGTACCTAGGCAAGGCGATCAAGACTGCGTCGGACACGGCCATGTACGTCCGCGTGCGGCTCTCGCAATAGCAACGGTGTCGCGTGGTTGACATGCTCGAACGGGGTTCGGCCTGGCTGGAGGACCAGAGGCAGCGCCACATGACGCGGACGGTGACCTATGAGCGCGGCGGAAAAACGGTTGATGTGCAAACGACCATGGGCCGGACGGAGTTCGAGCAGGCCGACGAATTCGGCGTGATCCACAAGATCGAGTCGCGGGACTATCTCGTGCTGACGGCTGATCTGGTGTTGGAGGGCGAGCCGACGATGCCCAAGGCCGGCGACCGCATCCGGGAGACCGACGGATCGATGACTTTTGTCTATGAGGTCATGGCCCCGGGCGACGAGCCGCCCTTCCGATACAGCGACCCGTACCGACGGACGCTGCGGATTCATACGAAGCACGTCGCCACGGAGGGCGAGCGATGACGAATGAAAGCGACAACGGATGGCCTGAGTACAAGAAGGCCGTGCTCTGGCGGCTGGATGACCTGGAGAAGCGGATCGCTGCCATCGACCGCAAGCTCTGGGGCGTCGTGGTCGGCGTGGTCTTCGTGGGTCTGAAGGCAGTCTTTGATTTTCTGGTGAGATAGCGCATGAGCACGATCCTGGACATCGCCGACGCCGTCGTGGCCAGTCTGAATGCGGGCACGTTCACTGAGCCGGTCCAGTCCGAGCGGCGCTATCAGCCGACGGTTGAGCTGCCCGACCTGGCGGAGTTGAAGGTCAGCGTTGTGCCCAAGGCCGTGACGATCACCAACGCGACGCGGACGGATGGGTATTTCGACTGCGCTATTGATATCGGCGTGCAGAAGAAGATCGCTGGCGACGCAGAGATCGACGGGCTGGTGAACCTCGTCGAGGAGCTGGCAGACCATCTGCGCCAGAAACGATTGGACAGCTTCCCCGATGCGGCATTCGTTTCGATTGCGAATGATCCGGTCTTTGCGCCGGAGCATCTGGACCAGCAGCGAGTATTTACCAGCGTCTTGACGGTGACCTATCGGGTGCGGAGATGATGAATGAACCCCATTCTCATTCGATCATACAACCTGTTCTTCGGCTGGCAGTCGCTGGCGCCCGCCCGAACCATCGTCACCATCACCCTGACTGCCAGTCCCACGAACCAGGTCCCGGTGTGGTTCCGGCTGGGTCCCACCGGCCCGATCGTGGCCCTGATGTGGCCGGGCACCGCGGTCACCCTGCACGACGTCGACCTGTCGCGGTTCTGGGTCCGCGGCGCGAGCGGTGACTTGCTGCTGGTTTGCGGAACGGCGCGACCGGACATTCAACCGCGGATCGTCGCTGGTGATGAATTTGTGCCAAAGGATGGCGACGTGCTTGATGACGGGGAGATGGGTGAGATCGGCGAATTGGATGAGGTGACCGATGCGTGAGATCTTCATGAAGTCGTACACGCTCTCCGCCAACTGGCAGAAGCTGGCGCTGAGCCGAACCATCGTGTCGGCGACCTTTGTGACCAGCCCGACCAATGCCGGACTCATGCAGATTCGCGTCGATGGCGGGACCGAGGCGAATTGGCCCAAGGGTGTGGCCAGCGCCTTCCAAGGCATCGATATCGCGCGAATCGAGGTCAAGGGGACGGCGAACGACAGCTTGTTGGTCGCGGGCACCAGCAGCGAATAGGAGACAGCGATGGCCATCAAGCTGGGCATGGATGCCCGACTGAATTTCAAGGCCGGCGGCCAATCCGGCGGCGGGGCCTGGACGGAACTGGGTAACGTCAAGGATGTGACGCTCTCCCTGGAGACCGGCGAGGCGGATGTCACCACCCGCGCCAACTCCGGCTGGCGGGCCACGGTCGCCACACTGAAAGAGGCGACAGTCGAGTTTGAGATGGTCTGGGACACGGCGGATGCCGGATTCACTGCCATCAAAAATGCCTTCCTGACCAACGCCCCCATTGGCTTCCAGGTGCTCGACGGCGACAGCGGCTCAGGCCTCCAGGCGGACTTCATGATCACGGCGTTCTCGCGGAATGAAGCACTGGAAGAGGCCCTCACCGTGTCGGTGACGGCGAAGGTGACGTATTCGACCACGGCACCGAGTTGGATTTGATGACTGAAGGCGCGAGGGCACGGAGGCCGCACGAATGAAGACGTTTACCGACAACGCGGGGCGCACGTGGACCATCGCAGTCAACGTCGACGCCATTAAGCGCGTCCGCGGGCTACTCAATGTGGACCTGTTGGAGATCGTCGATGGCAAGCTGATTGAGCGGCTGATCCGCGACCCGGTTCTGCTGTGCGACATCGTCTACGCCGTGTGTAAGCCGGAGGCGGACACGCGCAACGTCACCGACGAAGACTTCGGCCGCGCGATGGCCGGCGACGCCATTGAGCATGCGACCACGGCCCTGCTGGAGGAACTCGTGGGTTTTTCCCCCAGCCCGAGGGATCGGGCGAACCTCGGGCGGGTGCTGGACACGACATGGCGGGTGATGGACAGGGCAAGAGACGTGATCGAAGCGAGGATCGAAAGTGTGAACGTGGAAAAGGTGGTCGAGCAAGCGCTCGCGACTGCTGGGACCTCGTCTGGCGATGCGCCGGAATCATTGGCGTCGACCCCGAACGGTTCACCCTCGCTGAATTGATCCGCATGGCCGAGGGACGGTCGCGGGATGAGTGGGCGCGAACAAGTTCGCTCTTGGCTCTGATCGCCAACGCCCACCGCGACCCGAAGAAGACGCGGGCCTTCAAGCCCGGCGACTTCGACCCGTATGTCAAACCCACGCGACCCATCAAGGTCGGCGTGGAGGTGCTCAAGGATGTTTTTCTGCACGGCGTGGTGCCGAGGCAGGTTGGAAACAGGGAGGACGAATCATGATGTCACGGAAGACGACGATTGCGACGGCGCTGCTCTCCATCATCGGCGGCTGCGTCACGGGCTGCGCGAGCCTGAACGCCAAACCGCCGATCGAGGAGTTCGCCAACAAGCTGGCCGATCAGGCGATCATCCCGGCTGTGAAGCAGGGGCTGGCGCAAGGCGTGCAGCAACTGACAGTCCAAGCAGGGGCGCAAGGCATCAACCCCACCTACGTCGTGAACTTCGCCGGCAAGTGGGTCGTGGGCATCGAGGGCCGAGCCAGCGTCGGCGTCGAAGGCATTGCCGGCCAGCTCCAGGTCTCCAGCGCCGGCGGCGAGAAGACCGAGCAGAGCCCGTATGCGCGGGACGCGACTCCGCCGCAACCGGCGAACCGCGAAGAGCAGCCGACGGCGACGGCTCCCAGCGGGACGCAGCCGTGACCCGCGCGCGTCATGTCATCATCGCCGGATGCTGCGCGCTCGCCGTCACCGGTTGCGCTGCCACGACAGCGCGGCAGTCGATGTCCGGGCCGGGTCCGCCCGCGCCCGCGCGAGCCTCACAGCCCGCGCCGACGCCCAGCGGGTCTGATTCTCACACGACCGCGCAGAGCAGTCAGCAGTCCGGCCAGGGCAACCTCACCGGCCAGATCGATGCCAGCGGCTGGAAGGGCATCGAGTACTCCAGCGCCGTGCCCGTCGGGCAGGTCATCTTGATGGGCTTGATGCTGTGGCTCAGCCATCGCCGAGAAATGGCGCGGATCAAACAGAATGGAAAGCACGCGACGTGATCGACATGCGGATCAAGAGCTTGTTCTTCGACCGCAAGGCCGTGCTCGACGCCGTCGACAAGGCCAAGCGGGCAGTGCTATCCAAGGCTGGGGCGTTCATCCGCACGGTTGCGCGGACCAGCATCCGGAAGCGCAAGGGCTCCGCGCCGCCCGGATCGCCACCGCATTCGCACGTCGGACTGCTCCGCAACTTCATTTTCTTCGGCTACGACCGGGCCAGTGATTCGGTCGTCGTCGGTCCCGCCAAGCTGAACAAGCCCAACGAGGCCCCGCACGTGCTGGAGCATGGCGGCGTCACCACGGCCACGCGCTTCGCACGCGGCAGACTGCGCAAGCGTCGGGTGCGGGTCGCCGCCCGCCCGTTCATGGGACCGGCGCTGGAGAAGGAACGCCCGAAACTACCGCCGCTTTGGCGCGGCTCGATCCGTGGGAGTGGGTGATGACGAAGAATCTCTCAATCCCCAGAGCGACCCGTTCGGAGCATGGCCCTCACTTCGTCCGGAGTGAATGGTGGTTTGCGCAGATGAATTACCGCATGACAGTTAGGGCAGAGGGGGATCAGATCCGTCGCAGGATCAACCTCATGAGCATGGCCGACGGCGCTGAGCGGCTCGAGATGATGAACGTGGATGAAGCCGTCGGCGACTTCACCGTAGGCCGCCGCGAATTTGAGTCCACAAACCGCACACGCCGCTCCGCGCTGTGCGATACACATCGCCCGAAGCATCGGGTCCCGTTCATACCGCGTCAGTTCAACGAGCGTATGACTGCCCTCGATCCCGACTTCCGGCACGGCCGTATTGAAAAGTTCCAACTGTTCAGCGAGCGCGGGCTTGCAATGAAGGCGTACTTCGGGCGGATCGGTGTTCAGAAATATCGAGCCGAGGAACGTCAAACGGCCGTCCCAGTGGTAGAAGCAGCAATGTTCGTCAAGCATGCCCTCGGACGTTTCACCACGCTCGCCCGTAAATGGGTTCACTTCCGTTTTTGTATATCGCCGTGGAGGCGTGTACATCACGACGCAGTTTGTGCCGTAGACGCCGTATGTGCCTCGCTTGCCGTTGGCGTGCGCTTTGCATTCCAACGCCGCTGCCAGGAGTTGCGCATTGGAAGGGATGTGAACCGTGAGCGATTGAGCGCATCTCCCCGTGCCACGCTGAATCACTACCACCTGATTGTCAGCCATAGCGGACATTGTACCCCGTGCGCCTTTGTTGGCCCCGTTCGGAGGGCCGCGTAATGGCCAATACGCAGGGCATCCGGGCTGGACGGGCGTTCGTTGAACTGGGCGTGAGCGACAAGCTCACCAAGGGCCTGCGCGCGGCGCAAAAGCGGCTCGAAGCCTTCGGCGCGGGTCTGCGTTCCATCGGCACGCGCGTGGCGGCCGTTGGTGCCGGCCTCCTCGCGCCGCTGTTCGCCAGCACGAAGTTCTTCGCCAACGTCGGCGACAGTCTGGACGAAATGTCGGCGCGGACCGGCGTCAGCGTCGAGGCCCTGTCGGAACTGGGCCTGGCCGCCGAGCTGTCCGGGGCGGACCTGGAGACACTGGAGATCGGTATCCGCAAGATGCAGAAGGCCATCACCGAGGCGGCCGGCGGGTCGAAGAGCGCCATCGATGCCTTGGCCCAGCTCGGCCTGAACGTGCAGGACTTGGTAAATCTCTCGCCCGAGCAGCAATTCAAACTGATCGCCGATCGGATCAGCAAGGTCGAGAACCCGACGCGCAAGGCCGCATTGGCGATGGAGATCTTCGGTAAGTCCGGCACGCGCCTCCTTCCCATGATCCAGGATGGCGCGAAGGGACTCGAGGCGTTTCAGGAGCAGGCCCGGCGTCTGGGCCTGACCATCTCCACGCAGACCGCCAAGGATGCGGCGCTGCTGGCCGACAGCTTGGATATCGTGTGGCGCGTCCTGAAGCAGGGCGTCTTTATCATCGGCTCGGCGCTGGCCGGGACCGTCCGCGATCTGGCCAATGCCGTCACGCGGACGGTGGTCACCATTACCAATTGGATCAAACAGAACCGCGAGCTGGTGGTCTGGGTTGCCAAGATCGCCGCCATCGTCGCCGTCGCCGGCGTGACGCTGATCGCGCTGGGCTATCTCGTCTCCGGCATCGCCGCAGTGTTCGGCACATTGGCGACCATCGCGGCGGGCGTCGGCACGGCGCTGGGCGTCGTCGCCTCCGTGCTCGGCGCGATGCTCTCGCCCGTCGGGCTGGTGATTTCTGCGGCCGTCGCCCTAGGCGGCACGCTGCTGGTCGTCACCGGCGCAGGTGCCGATGCCCTTGCTTGGCTCGGCGATCAAATCCGCTCGCTCAAGGACACGGTCATGAAGGTCGTCGGCGGAATCGCCGATGCCCTGGCCGCCGGTGATATCTCGCTCGCTGCGCAGATTCTGTGGCTGTCGCTGAAGCTGGCCTGGCAACAGGGCGTCGCGGCGCTCAACACCATCTGGCTTCAAGCCAAGCGCTTCTTCCTATCAACTGTACAGACCATGTGGTTCGGGGCCCTGGCCCTGGCCGAGACCGTGTTCCACGCTCTCGAGGTCGCCTGGATTGAGACCACCGCCTTCTTGTCCAAAACATGGACCAGCTTCACATCCGGTTTTCAGAAGGCCTGGAACACAGCCGTCAACTGGACCACCAAACGTCTGCTGGAACTGTGGGGCCTGTTCGACGAGACGCTCGACGTCGAGGCCGCCAAGAAGATGGCCGACGAGGACCTCGCCTCGACCAACGCCGAGATTGACAAACAGCGCGAAGCGGCGCTGGCAGAGCGCGAGGCGCAGCGCAAGCAGCAACGCGAACAGGCCCAGGCGGTCGACGAGGCCACGCTCTCCGAGATCGGTAAGCGGCTCGACGAGGCCGAAAAGCGCCTGGGCGAAGAGACGGACGCCAAATTGGAGGAGACCCGCCGCGCCCTGGCCGAGGCCCGCAAGCAACTCGACGAAGCCTTGAAAAAGGCCCGCGCCGAACGCGAGGCCGCCGACAAGCAGGGCGGCCCGCCGCGCCGCAAGCCCGGTGATCCGCTGGCCGGACTGGACGACCAGTTAGCAGGCATTGGCGACATGCTGGCCCGCAAGATCAGCGTCACCGGCACCTTCAACGCCGTCGCCGTCCAGGGTCTCGGCGCGGGCGACGCCGTCGAGCGTACGGCTCGCGCTACCGAGCAGACCGCCAAGCATACCAAGCGTATTGCCGAGTCGGCGACCAGTGGAGGCCTGCGCTTCGCATAGGAGGCATGGATGCCCGTCACGGTCGAGGAGAAATTCGAGAGCCGGCTGATTACCACGGGCAACAACCCTTCGGCCGAACTGCGCTACGTCATTCGCGGAACGAATGACGATTTGCAGGTTCGTTCAGCCCTGGCCGCGGTCGCTCCAGCCACGTTTGATCTGAATGGCAACGGCCTCTTCTTCCTGCCGCGCGACAGCCTTTCCATCGAGCCGGTCGGCGATCAGCTTTGGGACGGAGTGGCCCGCTACGCCAGTGCGAGTGCCCCGCAAACCGACGAGAGCGTTTTTGCCTTCGACACCGGCGGCGGCACGCAGCACATCACCCAGAGCATCCAGACCGTCGGGGCCTACGGATCGCCGGGCCAAGCTGCGCCGAATTTCAAGGGGGCCATCGGCGTCACAGCCGACAGCGTCGAAGGCGTCGACATCACGGTGCCCGTCTATCAGTTCTCCGAGACGCATTACCTGGCCGACGAATTCGTCACGCCGGCCTACAAGGGCACGCTCTTCGCCTTGACCGGCAAGGTCAATAGCGGACCCTTCAAGGGCTTCGCCCAGGGCGAGTGTCTCTTCCTCGGCGCATCCGGCCAGAAGCGCGGCAGCGGCGATTGGGAGATCAGCTACCGGTTCGCCGCCAGCCCGAACGTCATCGGCCTGGCCGTCGGCGACATCGTCGGCATCTCCAAGCGTGGCTGGGAATACCTCTGGGTCCGCTACGCGGATGAAGAAGATACGGCCGCCAAGGCGCTCGTGAAGCGGCCCATCGCGGTCTATGTCGAACAGGTCTACCCCTACGGCGATCTCAATGCGCTGGGCATCTGAGGAGAACACCTGCGATGTCCACGCTCAGACACGTCCGATCCGGCGACCCACTGGTCATTGCCGCGTCGACTTTTAATACGTTCGTCGACGCGGCGCGGGACTTCCAGCAGCGCCAGCGCGACCGCAGCCGAGACGCGGAGCGCGACTTTCGACAGAGCGGCATCGTCCTAGTCCGCAATGATAGCGGGCAGAACCGCGAGCGCTTCGACATTCTCGCCGTCGGCGGGCCGATCATCGGCCCGAGCGCCAACGCCGATGAGTTCAAACGCCGCGTAGCAATCAAGGGCATCATTCCCCGCAAGCGCCACAAGGGGCGCTTCGTGGTGCTACTCGAGCCAGTCGCGGCCGGCGCGATCGGCCGCGCCGTGATCGATGGCGTCACCTGCGTTCGCGTGAAGATGGTCGAGGAGACCGACCGCTTCGCCGACATCGCCAAGGGTAATCCGAGTTTCCTTCGAAGCGCCTTGACCGGTGCGGCCTTTCTGCTGTGGGTGCAGCCCCGCAGCGACCGCGACACGCCGAGCATCGCCTGGTGCATCGTCCGCATCGCCAATCCGACGACTTTTGAAGGCTCATCCAGTAGCAGCAGTTTTTCGTCTTCGAGCGTGTCGTCCTCCAGCATGTCGTCGTCGAGCGGGTCGTCCGGCAGTTCCAGCTCCGGGTTGAGTTTATCGAGCAGTGGATCATCGTGGTCCAGTAGCGTCTCCGGATCGTCGTCCATTTCGCAATCTGATTCCAGCGGCAGCTCGACGAGCGATTCGCAAAGTGCCTCGAGTGCCTCCGGCTCCTCGGACAGTGGGTCGGGTTCGTCGGCCAGTGGTTCGGGATCCGATTCGGACAGCGGATCAGGAAGTGGTTCAGGCAGCGGATCCGGAAGTGGCAGCGGCCAATCAGGAAGTGGAAGTGGCAGCGGCGGCTCCGGAAGCGGAAGTGGCGGGTCAGGTAGCGGCAGCGGTGGGAGTGGGAGCGGGGGATCGGGCAGTGGCGGTTCAGGAAGTGGTGGCTCAGGGAGTGGTGGATCAGGCGGCAGCGGCGGATCGGGGAGCGGTGGCTCGGGTGGATCAGGAAGTGGCGGCGGCTCGGGAAGTGGTGGAGGCTCCGGCAGCGGTGGAGGATCGGGCAGTGGAGGCGGGTCGGGCAGCGGCGGAGGATCGGGCAGCGGTGGTGGAAGCGGTAGTGGGTCGGGTAGTAGCGGATCGGGAAGCGGATCAGGCAGCGGCTCTGGAAGTGGAAGCGGCAGCGGGTCGGGAAGCGGAAGCGGGTCATCCAGTGGCTCTGCCACGTTTGTGATTGAGTATTAGAGATGCGACCACACGACATTCTCGAACGAGCGCTGGCGGCCCTGGAGAAACTGCGCTCCGATCCGCGCGTCATCCACGCCGAGATCACCGGCTCGATGCGTCGGGGCCAAGCCGAAGTCGGCGACCTGGATTTGTTGATCGTGACGCGCGACCCGGCCGCGTTCCTGGGCGACGAGCTGCCCGAAGGCACCTTCAAGGCGGATACACGTCCCTGGACTCGCGAGCGTGTGGCAGACGTATTCGTCGCCACGCCGAACACGTACGGCGCGACGCTGGCCTTCTCCACTGGCCCGCGATTGATCAACCGCAAGCTCCGCGTCCGCGCCGCCCAGCGCCAATTGTTGTACGACTTTCGGTCCCCGGCGTATGGCAATTTCGAGGATGTCTTCCCGCAGCGCGGGTCATTCGTCGGCATTTACCGGAAGGATGGGACGCTCGTCTCCACGCCCACGGAGGAGGCGTTCTTCAAACTGCTCGATGTGCCCTACGTGCCGCCGCCCTTCCGCGAGTGGCTGGCAGAGAGGTTGTGACGCATGGAAGCGATGATCCACATGGCGTTCTTTCCGCCGCCGCCGTTCGAAGTTGGCGAAGCCGAGTTGTCCAGCGCAAGCGATTCCTCACGGTTCGTGAGTGGCAGTTCCGGCAGCGGAGTAACGGTCGGCTCAGCACCGGCGCCACTTCTGAAGGCCCCGGAGCCGGCATGCCCGATCCTTCGATTGCTCGCGCAGTCCACCGGCGGCGCGGAAGTGCATGCGCTGTGCATCAACCTTGATCGACGGCCCGACCGCTGGGAGCAGTTCGTCAAGGCGTGCCCGATCCAGGGCGTCACCCGCTTCGCCGCGATTGACGGCCGCAAGTGCCGGCCGCCAACATGGTGGAAACAAGGCGGGGGCGCTTGGGGCTGCATGCTCTCTCATATAGGTATACTGCAACAGGCGTTGATGGACGGCGTTGATCAGCGCGGGGGCGTGCTGCTGGTCCTCGAGGATGACGCCCTCTTTCCATCGGACTTCGTGGAAAAGGCCCAGCGATTTATCGCCGCCCTGCCGCGCGATTGGGAACAGGTCTATTTTGGCGGGCAGCATCGCGGCATGCGCGTTCGGCCGCCGAAGCGCATCAACGAGCAGGTCATCCGCCCCTTCATGGTCAACCGCACCCAGGCCTACGCCGTGCGCGGCTCGTTCATCCTCACGCTGTACCGGCATCTGTGCGACTGGCCGACGCATTCGCGGCACCCTCGGCACCACGTCGACCACCGCATGGAGCTGTTGCACAGCACGGGGCGGCACAACGTCTATGCCCCGACGCGCTGGATCATTGGCCAGGCTGGCGGCAAGAGCGATGTCTGCGGCCGCGTGGCCCAGGACCGCTTTTGGAACTTTCACGTCGCCGGCCGCCGCCGCGTGAAACCGTCCGGCACGGCCCGCAAGCCGCCGGTGTGGGTCATCGGCCTGCACCGGTCCGGTTCATCCGTCACCGCCGGCATCCTGCACAGACTCGGCGTCAACATGGGCAACCGACTGATCGGCTATGAGAATCGCGGCACGGGCGGATTCGAGGCGCGGGGCCTGGCGAAGATCTGCGAGCGCGTTTACCCGTTCCCGTCAATAGAGCCAGCTGTCGATCTGACCGTGACCAAGCGCCAGCTCCGCGCCTGGCTCGATCACCGCATGCGCGAGGCCGCCCATCGGGGCACCATCGCCGGCGGCAAATACCCGCATCTTTGTTTTCTGATTGACATACTGCTGGAACTGGAACCGGAGAGCCGTTTCATCCACATCGACCGGCCGCTCGACGAGTCGATCCGCTCACTGACCGACCGCTCGGAAAAGGCCCGGGGCTGGCTGCGCGCCCCGGCCGACCAGTGCGACCGGCTCCAGCGCGCCCTCGACGCCGCCAAGCGCGCGGCGCTTGCACGAGTCTCACCAGCCCGCATGGTCACAATTCGCTACCACGAACTGCTGATCAATCCAGCGCCGCACGTTGATCGGATCATTGAGTTTCTTCAACTGCAGGTACGCGCAGAGCAACACCGAGCGGCAATCGCGCTTGTTGAACCGAACCGGAAGCGGTTCTGAGAGGACCAAAGACATCAGTCAGCTCGCGCTGGTGTTCTTGTCTGATCCATGTGCCGCGTCGCGTGCTAGACGCGCGTGCTCCAGGATCTCCCAACCTCCCTTGATGACAATTCCGACGACCACGAGTCCAATCAACAGGTCGGGCAATGGCGAATTCAACACCATCACCGCAACGCCGGAAACAACGATGCCGAGGTTGGCGATCATGTCATTGGTGGTAAAAATCCAGGACGCCCTCAGATGCACGCCACGCTCGCGGTGCGACCGCAGCAGCTGTAGGTTGACGACGTTCGTCGCGGCGTTCGCAACTGCAGTGATGATCATTGCGATGCCAATCGGCTCAGACCCCGTGATGTAGCGCCGGACAATTTCCGCGAGTAGCCCGAGGGCCATCACGATCAATAGCACGCCCGAGAGACTCGCAGCGCGCGCCTTGGCGAGGACCGTCTTGCCGACCGCGTAGAGGCTGACGACATAGACGGCGGCGTCCCCGAGGTTGTCGAGGGCAGCGCCCAGCAGTCCCGTCGACTGCGCAGCGATTCCCACGGCTCCGGCCACGATCACCTGCGTGGCGTTAATGCCTAGCACCCACTTGAGCGTGCGCCGCTCGGCGGCGTTGCTCGCGTCAAGCTCGGGCTCGATTGTTTCGTCGCGCTCGCTCACGTTCAACTCCAACACGATGGCCGCTCGGTGACTCCGCAACCGCCTGTTTGACAGTGAATGCGAAGCCACAGACGCTCAGGAAGTTACGTGGGCCGCTGGCCGCCACGCATAAAGGCCCAGGACCACGGCGATTGCGCCGTTGATGATGACGCCCGCCGCGTTCCACGCCGGCGTGGCTGTGATGCCGAAGGCCGTGAATGTCGTGCCCGAAAGCCACAAATAGCCGTGGAAGACGGTATGAAACGTCTCAAAGCCACAGAAGAACTTGGCGACTTCCCGCTTACGGTCCATAATTCACTCCCTTGGTGGTACACTCAAAGAGGCGATCTCCAGCCGCCCCAACCGTTCACATGGATCAGTACCTTCCACGCCCACGAAAGGGCCGCGAACGCGATGACGATCACCAGTACCCGCATGCGCACCAGGGGCGCGAGCCTGCGATGCACCGGCCGGGCCGTGATCGCGATGAAAAAGCCCAGAGGAACCGCCGCCGCGGTCAGAGCCGCCAGAAACGCTCCCATCGGCTCAACATAGATGCTGGCGAGCAGGTTGCCGCGGACGAACCATGCAAAGCTGGTCGTCATTCCGCATCCCGGCATTGGCACACCAGTCGCTTTCAGAATCGGGTCCGGGGGCAAGCCGAGCTGCGTATGCGTGCCAACGCCAGTCGGGCTGGGATTCAGCCGCGCGGCCGTCGCCAGAACCGCCACGCATGCAACGGATACGCCGCACGAAACGATCCGCCTCGGCCAGGACAGCTTCTCAGCAACTGCTCGTGGCTTCGATGCGCTATTCATTCGTGCGCTCCTGTATTCGGTACTGCACGCGCACGAATATCGGGAATCGTGGGATACTCGGGAAACGCACAACGAAATACGACTTACGCGAGCGTCGAATCGGAATCTTCCGCGGATATGTCGCCGAATGTTGCTCGCTCGAAAGCCCGTCGGGATCGAGAACGGTGACCCAGACATGGCCTTCAATTGTTCCGGAGACGCCCGCGGCGCGTCCAACCTTGCCGTAGACTACCAGCTCGTCGTCTTCGGTGTAGACCGCCAAGCGTGAAAAGTTCACGTGCTGCGACGCAATAGAATCGATCTTGGCATCGCCGCCTTTCAGCAGATCGGCTCTGCCGAACATGCAGCCCGGAAGGACGGCGCTCAGAAGGGCCATTCCTGCATGCGCTCGCCGCATGCCTCTCCGGGCTGTCCGTCCATTCTCGTTGCTGCCATGCGACATGCCACTTCCACCATCGGCGCGGGCGACGCGCTCATCAGAAAAGAAACGCCGCGAGCAGGCTTCGTGCGAATTCTCCAATGAAGCTGCCCATCTGTTGAATCGACTCGCTGACGACCGAGTTCAAGGCGTCTGCCAGCACCTGTCCATCCACCTGATTGCATCCGGATGACCCAATTGCGGCGCACGCCAACAAGAGCAGGGCATTCCACGCAGCGCGCCTCATTCGCTTCACGGTCATCACCGTCGAATCCTCCAAGACGGAGTTCATCCGCCATCCTTCTTTTGCTCCGGCGGAGCGACAACGATGGTTATCATCGGCTTGCCGGTTGCTCGTTCGAGGTCGGTCAAGACCACGGCATAGTCGCGGAGCGCATCGACATAGTTTGACCGCGCCTCAAGCAGCGACCGCTGAGCTTCCAAAACAGCGAGGAACGAGAGACGGCCCGCGCTGTAGGCTTCGCGTGAGAGCTTCAGATTCGCCTCGCGCAGCGGCACGATGCTGTCGCGATAAAAGCCCGTCACATCCCAGCGCGTCCTGGCTCGCTCAAATGCAGCTCGCGTCTCCTGCTTTGCAGTGAGCGCGACGCTCTGGTAGAGCTTCTCGGCCTGTTGCCATGCGAACCGCGCCTTGGCGATTTGGGCCTGATTTTGGTCAAAGACCGGTAGGGTCATACCGATTGCCGCTCCCGTGATCGCGTCAATCTGCTGACGTCGTTCCTGATTCCGTTGACCTCGCGATTCAATGTCGGGTGCGGTGAGCGCACCGTTTGCGACGGACGCACGTGCCGTATCGGCCAAAATGTTCCGGCCGGGCAGGGCACGTCGTTCGTTTCGCTCGACCGATGGACCAATCGCCAGCTCGGGAAAAACCTTTCGATACTCTTGCACAATACGTGCGTATGCCGCGCGCTCCGCTTGGGCTGCGGCCTGGACATCCAACCGGTGACTTTCAGCAAGCGCAACCAGTTCCTCGGCGGTGAACGGCCCGACCGGCAGGTCAGGCAGCGTCCCTGCGAGGTGCAGGTTGTCAGGCGGATCGCCAAGGCCGAGCGAGAGCGCCAACGCGCTTCGCTCCTCGAAGGCTGCTAGGCGGGCGACACGAACGGCCAACTCGGTGTCCATCACGTCAGATCGCGATAGATTGACGTCGACATCGCTTCCTGCGCCGGCATCGCGCCGCGCCAGCGCCGCATCTAGGAGCTCCTGCGCGATCTGCCGATTCTCGGTGGCAATCTCCAGAATTCTCTCGGCACTGAGCGCGCGATAAAACGCCGCCCGTGCCTGGACTGCGGCTAGGTTGGCCCGCCGCGCCAATTCAAGGATGGCCTGATTCAGCGATGCCTGAGCGGCCTGCTTGCGGGACGGAATGAGCCATAGATCTGCTATGTTCTGCGCCAGGCTGGCGTCAAGATTGGCCAGGCCGCCTCCCTCAGGAAATCGCAACGACAGGGCCAGAGAGGGATTCGAAAACAGCCCGGATTGGACGACATCGGCGCGGGCCATGCCGACGTTCATGTATGCGCTCTGCAGTTCGGGATTGTTCAGTAGCGTGATTTGCACGGCTTCATCCGCGGTGAGTCCGTCCGAGAGGAGATTACCGACAACGACGGCACTTTCATCGTCCTGGCCCGGTTGATAGCTTCTGGCCTGGCCGGTGGTGTCGGCAACATGGCGCTGAACGACTTCATAATCGCGGCGCACGTCAACGTGCGCGCAGCCGCCCACGAGCAGCATGGCGCATGCGCCAACAAGGAAGCGTGTCGGTCCAGGGAAGTCGTTCATCACCCGCGATCCTTTGGAGCCATCGCCTTGAACTTCGCCTCCAGTTCTGGATGACACTGGACGCACTGTGACTCCGGTAGATCATGCTCCTTGCACCAGTCGCCCTTCTTCTTGAAGTCGGCGATCAGCGCCGAGTTGCACCGCGTGCAGATCGATTCGGGAACGCCATGCTCCCTGCACCAATCGACTACCTTGACCTGCGGCACGAGCTGCTGCTTGGGCTTTTCAGGTGCTCGAACCGATTCACTGGGCGGCTTGTTGGCTGCGGGCGCCTCAGAGCGATGCTTGTCGCAATCGCAACCGCCAAAGCACATGAAGAAGGAAGAGAAGGTCAGCAATAGACCTTTTTTGGACCACATCGGACCGTTCATCAGAAACTCCTTCGCTAGTTAGGAATCGTCTCCAGTTCCTCCAGTGCACCCGCCACGGGTACACCTCGCGGCTCGAAGAATGTCGTGCTGGAATCGTCTTCGGATGTCTGCTCAGTGACACGACGGGAAGCGAACAAGGGGTAAAGCACGGGTAGTACCAGCATGGTGAGCAGCGTGCTGCTGATGATCCCACCGATCACGACCGTGGCCAGTGGACGCTGCACCTCTGCGCCCATACCCGTGCTCAGCGCCATCGGAATGAAGCCCAGGCTGGCGACAAGCCCGGTCATGAGAACGGGTCGAAGCCGAATGAGCGATCCTGTCAGGACGGCTTCGCTCACGGTCAACCCGCGCTGTCGAAGCTGGTTAATGAACGTGACCATCACCAGGCCATTCAGGACCGCCACGCCGGAAAGTGCGATGAAACCCACCGCGGCCGAGATCGAGAATGGCATGCCGCGCAGCCACATCGCCGCGACGCCGCCCGTCAAGGCGAGCGGAACGCCCGTAAAGATGAGCGCGGCGTACCGAAGCGAGTTGAACGTCATGAAGAGCAGCAGAGAGATCAGGAGGAAGCATGTCGGCACGACGATCAGGAGCCGCGTGCGGGCGCGCTCAAGGTTCTCAAACTGGCCGCCCCATTCAACGCGATATCGACCCGATGGAAGTTGCACGCGGGCGGCGATAGCGCGCTGCGCCTCGGCCACGAAGCTGCCCACGTCACGGCCGCGCACGTTGCACTGGATTGTCGTGCGGCGCTGGCTCCACTCGCGAGTGATGGTCGATGGACCCTCTATGACCTCGACGGAGGCCAGCCGCGACAAGGGAATGCGCTCGCCGTGCGGAGTGGACACGAGCATGGCTCCGACGGCAGCCGGGCCTGCGCGATAGTTTTCCGGCAAACGCACCACCAGCGGAAAGCGAAGCTGACCTTCGATCACCTCGCCCAGCGGCTTGCTGCCGATCGACTCCACCAAATCCAACACCGCCTTTGCAGAGATGCCATGCCGGGCGAGTTCCTGCTGATTGATCTTGACCTGCAGGACCGGTTGGCCCGTGATCTGCTCCGCGCTGACGTCGGCCGCGCCCGGAATGGAGCGCAGCACAGCCTCGATTTCACGCCCTTTTGCGGCCAGCACGTCGAAGTCGTCGCCGAACAGCTTGACAGCCACGTCCGATCGGACGCCCGAGATCATCTCGTTGATGCGCATCTCGATGGGCTGCGTGAACGCAATCCGCTGGCCCTTCAGGTCACGCAGCTCGCGATCCATCAACTCGACGAGTTCCGCCTGCGTGTGGGCCTTCGTCCAAGACGAGCGCGGCTTTAGCGAGATGAAGATGTCCATCAACTCGACGCCCATCGGATCGGTCGCGACTTCGGCCGTGCCGATCCGACTCCAGACATGCTGAATCTCGTCTGGAAATGCCGCTAACAGGGCCTTCTCCATGAGCGTGTTGTATCGCACCGAGTCGTCCAGGTCGGTCCCGGCGAGGCGCACCACGTTGACGACAATGGCCCCCTCGGAGAGTCGGGGCACGAACTCCGAGCCCAGCCCACGGGCGACCATGAACGTCGCCAGCAGTATGCCGAGCGCGCCGACGATCACGGCAAACCGGCACCGCAGCGCCGTCCGAAGAACCGGGGCGTAGAGCCACCTTGCCGCGCGAACCAGCAGCGGCTCCGTCTCTTTGACGTGTTTCGGCAACAACAGACTCGCCAGTACCGGCATGAGGGTCAGCGACAGGACGAGCGATCCAAGCAGTGCAAAGATGACCGTCAGCGCCATCGGGCGAAACAACTTTCCTTCGATGCCTTCAAGCGTCAGGATGGGTAGGTACACGATCAGGATGATCAACTCGCCGAACATCGTCGGTTTGCGAACCTCGATGGCCGCATCGCGCACGACCGCCAGGCGGCTCCGGCCTGCGCCGCCGTGGGAGAGATGCCGCATGACGTTTTCGATCATGATCACCGAGCTGTCGACGACCAGACCGAAGTCAATCGCCCCCAGGCTCATCAAGCTTCCGGCGATGCCGAAACGCAGCATCCCCGAGAATGCGAACAGCATCGATACGGGGATCGCCAGCGCCACAATAAGTCCGGCACGCAGGTTCCCCAGGAAGATGAACAGGACCGCGATGACGAACAGGCCGCCCTCGAAGAGGTTCTTTCGGACGGTGTCAATGACGTGGTCGACCAGTTCGGTCCGATCGTACACGGTGAGCGCCTGGACGCCGGGCGGCAACGTCGGCTTGATTTCCTCGAGTTTGTGTTTGAGCCGCCGCGTGACTTCGTGGCTGTTTTCGCCCATGAGCATGAAACCCAGCCCGAGGACCGCTTCGCCCTGCCCGCCGTAGGTGACCGCGCCGCGCCGGATTTCGTGGCCAATCTCGACGTCGGCGACATTGCGGACCCGAATGGGCACGCCATCCTTGGCCGAAATCACGATGTCGGCGATCTGATCGGCATTGGTCGTGCGCCCGATGCCGTGCACGAGGAGCATGTTGCCGCCGGAGTAAACGTTGCCTCCGCCGACATTGAGATTGTTCTTCTCGATTGCCTCCACGACTTCCGCGAACGAAAGGTCGTGCTTGATCAGGCGTATCGGGTCGATGCGAACTTGATATTGTTTTTCATAGCCACCCCAACTGTTGACCTCGGCAGTGCCGGGGACCGTGCGCATGGCGGGCTTGACGACCCAATCATGGATGGTGCGAAGATCGGTCAGGTCGGTGCCCTTGCCCGTCACGACGTAGTGGAAGACCTCGCCCAGGCCGGTCGAAACGGGACCCATCTCCGGTCGCGGCAGCCCTGCCGGAAGTTCGACCGCGGCCAGCCGCTGCATGATGCGGTTTCTGGCTGCGTCGATGGTTGCATCGTCTGAGAATGTGACGACGACTTGCGAAAGCCCGAACTTGGAAATCGAACGTACACCTTCAAGCTGCGCCAAACCGCTGATCGCCTGCTCTACCGGAAACGTGATCTGCTGCTCGATCTCCTCCGGCGAAAGTGCGGGGGCGACCGTGTTGATCTGGACCTGAATGGGCGTGGTATCCGGAAATGCGTCAATCGGAAGGTGCGCCACGGAAATGACGCCGCCAACCGCGAAGCCAATGGCCGCCAGGATCACCAGCAAGCGATGTCGCAACGACCAGTCGATGATTCGATTCAACATTCGGACATCTCCGCAGCACGTTCCGGGAGCTGCACAGCCTTAACGTCAGTCATCCACGCAGCCCGCACCGAGATTGCTTTTGAGCAATTCGGACTTGAGGATGAAGCTGTTGGTCGTGGCGATGACCTCGCCCGGCATTACCCCGACGAGAATCTCGGTATGGCCGCCATTCTTAGCGCCGAGCTTCACCTTCCTGGGTTGGAAGATCTCGTCGGTAAGGCGGACGAACACGATGTTGCAGCAGCCTTCCCAGTGAATGGCATCGTTGGGGACCGCGACGGCGTCGGGCGATTTGCGAATAATGATGCGAGCATCGCCGAACGTTTGCGCGAGCAGCTTTCCATCCGGATTGTCCACATCCGCGCGAACGCGCACGGTGCGCGTTTTGTCATCCACCGCGGTGCTGATCCACGATACCGTGCCGCGCGCCTGCTCATCGGATTGGGCCGCCGACCGAAATACAACTTCCTGGCCCAGTGCGATGCGTCCGGCTTGCTCCTGCGGCACGTCGATCGTCAACCACATTTGCCGCGTGTCCGCCACAACGAAAAGGGGCTTGGTGGCTTCCACCACTTCCTGAAGAGCAACCTCTCGCGAAAGGATGATGCCGTCGAATGGAGCGACCACGGGAATGAGATTGGCCGTCGTTGACTTCGGATCAAGATCCTTCATCACATCGTCCGGTAGGCCGAGGAACCGGATCGCATCTTCGAGCGCACCGGCCGCGACGTCTCCATTCGGAACGGCGAATCCGAGATTGATGAGCGTCTGCCGGGCGTTGAAGAGGCGGATTCTGGCCTCGTTCAGTGTCGCTTCTGCCTCCTGTCGTTCCGCCTCCGTGCCAAAGCGCTTCTCGACCGCGATGCGGCTTCGCTCCAGTGCCTTGGAGCGGACCTCGATGGATGCTGCGGCCTGCAGCAATTCGGCTTTGGCGCGACCAACTTCGGTCGCGTCAATCAGGGCCAGCACGTCTCCCTTGCGAACAGCCTGCCCGACCTGTGCCATGACGCGCCAGGCGGTTCCCGGCAAACGCGCCGACACGCGCGCCCATCGGGTCTGGTCGTATCCGATCTCTCCGTTTGCGGCGACAAATGTACCCATCGGCCGCTCTTCCACCTCAGCGACTTCAATGCCCGACTTCTTGACCGCATCTACCGATGCGAACTGAATGCGGATGGCGTGCGTTTGACACGTGGCTGGGTCCTTCGCAGGTTTTGAGCCGGGCTCCGGTACGACCTTCACGCCGGAAGAGGATGCCGGCGCCTGTCCCTTGATCGCGATTTCCGGATGGCAGATTGTGCAATTTGACTCTGGCACACCGTGCTCCTTGCACCAGTCGCCCGCGACGCCCTTCGTCAGGATTTCGGGATGGCACACCGTACAACGCGATTCCGGCACGCCATGCTCCTTGCACCAGTCCTTGGCATCGGCACCGGCGAGCTCCGGATGACAGGCGATGCACTTCGAGTCCGGGACACCATGCGCGGCGCACCAGTCCTCGTTATCAAGCTTGGCCGGACCGCCAGCGAGCGCGGCAAAACTGGGCACCGTCCAACCAGTGTGATGTCCCCACAACCCAACTGCAGCCAGTCCTACCAGCGCGGCCAGCGCTGGAATCTGCTGAACTAGGTAGCGCAAAACCCTCGTGATATAACTCATTTCGATTTCTCCTTGGCAGTGAACGCTCGTGCAATGCGCAAAAGATCAGACCTTCGCGGTATGAGCGGCGCGCGCAACGGCGGCGCGACGGGCGGAGGTCAATTCAAGATGGTGGGCGAATCACACGCGCAGAATGACGCTATCGAGGAAGGAGGGCCACGCCGCTTCATGCGATGACGTCGCCAGACCCCCCGCTCTTGCCACGGTCAGCGAAGGGTGCGCTAGAGAGAATTGGCTGGGGAGGTCAACCGAAAGAGGGACTACAAGGTGATGGCTTGAAGCCGCGCGAACGGCTCCAGGCTCATCTCGGAGAAGCGTGTCGGTGCAGTGGCCGCATGCATCCGCGTGATGGTTCACCAGCCGCGACTGGGCTGGGACCCCGTGGCTGTGATCGGGAGGGCAGCAATCGCAGCACCGCAGGCTGGCCAATTCGACGGAAGCTGTGCCATCGTCCTCGGTGCAGAGGATTCGCGGTCCCATGATCCCGGAGGCCGGAAGCAGGGCCAGAAACATCAAGAATTGCTGGAATTGCCGCATAACCACTCGACAATCGATTGTGCCGCTAAACCCTCGGCACCGACGTCCATTAAGGTTAGACGCAGGACCGCTGGTCGTCAACGTCCGGCAATCTCCCGGTCCCAAGTCGGCAAGGGGATGCGCCAAACCCCCAACAGGGCATTGCCGGTCGCCCTTTCCGAGGCGGCGCGCGAGCCGGTGAGGGGCAAAGTTTCAGGGCGTGCCATCTGTCGCCATCCTCGCCTTCATTCGGAAATACGTCGCCCGAGACGAGCCGGTCGAATCGATAAACCGCTGGACCCGCTCCGTTTCGGATCGTGTGGCCGCGTCGTGTTGGAGGGCCAGGATGCAGGCCATGCGCGGGTCGGGAAGTATCATCTGCAGCAGGCTGTATCTCCAATCCGGCAACCCGGCACGCCGCAACTGCGCTCCCTTGCAATAGTGCCGCATGGAAAGGGCCGGGATGGACGGCATCGTATCCGCGATCAGCTGGTACACCTCCGCATCGTGAAACCACTCGCCCACCTCTTGGTGAACCTCCGCATTTGACGGATCGAAATGCAGGATGATCGCCCGGTCCTCCAGGGCGCGCACGTTCGGATTCGCCGTGCGCCACTCATTGGCGATGAGGATGACGTTGCTCGTCGTCGTGAACGACGTCGGCACAATGCGGTCGTTCAGCGTGAGATTCGTGAGCCACGTGATGCGCTTGGTCCGCTCCGTGTTGCACAGCGGCTTCAGGATGCGAACGCAATTCGGATCGGCGTACAGCTTGTCCAGGTCGTCCAGGACGACCGGCTGGTTGCGGTGCTCCCAAAGATGCCGGTACAGGCCATAGGGCTGCATATGCCCCTCGACATACAGGACTGGCTGCGCCGCCGCTGTCTTCCGGCCACGGATTGTCGGCGAGATGTGGAGCGCCCGTTTCACGCTCTCGCTCTTGCCCGTGCCGTGCCGACCGAGAAGGAGCACGAGGCCGAGTTCACCCGCCGCGAATTTGGCTAGGTAGAGATCGAGCTGCGCGTATGTCGTGAGGGAGATCGCCTCACGAGGTAGTGCGGCGCTGCGTCTTCGCTTGCTCATGGGTTGGCCTGGTGACCGCTTGTGCCTCCCCCGTGGACTCGGAATTCCACTGGGTTTAGGCCGGCCGCGGATATCGCATTTCGCCAACATCCGAAGCGTCTGCGTGCTGCCCGATAAAGCGAGCTGTCGTGACTGCGAACTGCGACGGCATTCATCGGCTTCTCCTCGCGCAGGCGTGCGAGGATGCCTCGAATCACTTCCTCCGACGTCCAACGACGACGGTTCGGGCCGGCGGAACCGGTGTTTGTCGTATCGGTGGTTGAGGCGCTGCCCCTGGTCTGGCCAGAATCCGAGTCCGGCAAGTTTCCTGAGCCCGGGTGGTCGCCGTTCCACTTGCCGACGTAACGTTGCGGATCGAGGCCAGCGGCGGCAAGCGCCTGACTCCAGTTTCCAAAGATGCGATTCGCCGCCTCAACCAGCGATTTGGGATGCACGCGCCCGCTGGCCAACGGCTCGTTTTTCAGGGCGCGGGTCAACACCGTCTCAATGATCCGTTCCCGTGTCCACGGTACGGCATGCAGGAACTTCGCCGGATCGACGCCCGCGGCAATGATGGCCTTCGGCCACGAACCGAAAGTACGTCGTGCCGCCGCCACGAGACAGTCGTATCGGTGTCTCAGCTCCGCCTTTCGGATCACTCGCCGCCTTCGAGCAAGAGTGCGAATCATCGCCAGAATCCTCGACGGCGGCCAACGATCATGGGCCAGGGCGCGGTCCGGGTGAATCCCCGCCGCCTTCACCGCGTTGCGCCATGAACCGAATATGCGCGATCCGGCTTGATATAGCGTGTGCTCCACGCCGTCCTCGCCGCCGGTGCTCAGCGGCCGGCCTGCAGATTCCCGTCGCAGAATCTGTCGAATGATCTGTTCGCGTGTCCATTTCATGGCGTTACCCCTTGGCGTCGGCGATCACGCTTTCGAATCGGGCGACGATGGTCGGGTGATGCTGGTCGAGGTACGCGCGAATTCGGCTGTTGGTCACCAGAGAACGGGCGAAGATCGCCAATCGCAACAGGTCGACCGTGTATTGCTTGTAGAGCCGCGAATAAAAATCGTGCTTCTGCTCGGCCTCGGCCAGCTTCTTGAGCAGATCGCTCTTCCGCTTCGCCGTCTTGTCCCAGCGGTCCTTTTTACGGCCGCGCATCTCGCGCTGCGCCGGCGGTGTCTTGAGGATCAGCGCGCGGGCAAAGGCGATGCTGTAGTCGTTATAGCCCTCCATCTGCGAGAGGATTTCCTGTTGCCGAGCGGGTTTGACGTGCGTCAGTTCCTTGGCGCATGTCCGCGTGATCTTGCCTTGGTCCAAGGCTGCCGCGACGTCGCCGTGAAGCTGTTTCAGCAGCGTCTTCTTTAGACGGTGCGAAATCCCCGCGATCCCAAGCGCGGAGGCAATCGTGTTTTCGTCCAGCTCTTCCAGGGACTTCTCGATCATCCGGTTTTCCTGGACCGGCGAGACGCGGTTGACCATGCGGTTCGCCGTGAACGCCTCGCGCTCTTTTCCCAGGATGCATGGAACGACCTCGACGCCCAGCTCCAACAAGGCGCGGTAGCGCTGCACGCCGTCGAGAATTACGAAATCCTCGCCTTCCCGGAAGACGACCAGGGGCTCGATCAAGCCGGTCGCCTTGATGCTGGCGACGATGCGCCCGTATTCTCGCTTCGTGACGCTGCGCTCTCGCAGAGGCCGAAGCTTGATGATCGGAACGTCGATGCCTTCGGAATCATCCATTGCATGCTGCCTTTGGTGCGGGTTGGTGGTTCATCCCGGCGACGTCGTATGTGCCTGCGAGTTCGGGCCGCTCGCCGAGGCCTTCTGCCCGAAGCAACTCCAGCAGGACCGCGTCGCTCCAGAGTGTGGTGAGGCCATCGAGCAGCATGAACAATCGGCCCTCCTTGGCCTGCGCCTCCCGGACGAAGGAATCCTTCGCCTGCGTAGTGTTGGCGATGTCGTTGGTCAAACTGGCGACGGTGTACTCCGGGGCGCGCCCGCGGCGCTTGCGATGATCGCTACGCGCATGGATGATCGCCCGTGCCCGGGCGAAGTTGCTGGAGTTCACGATCCCCTGGTCGAAGGCGTCCATCAAGACATTCTGAATGTTCGCGTCATCGGATTGTGCGACGAGAATCGCAAAGGAGATCGGGAAGACCTCCTGCTCGACCCCTTGGATGAGCCGCTCCTCCCCGTTCTCCACCAGGCGGATGTATTGCCGCACGTACTCGACGCTTCGGCAGGCCACTTGGGCGATCTTCTCGTGGCCCCACCCTTCGTCGGCCAGGGCCTTCAGCTCACGGGCGAATGTCATCGTCCCCGGCCGACTGCGCGCGAGGTTCTCCACCAGTGATTCG
Source organism: uncultured Planctomycetaceae bacterium (assembly GCA_964576285.1). Lineage (GTDB taxonomy): Bacteria > Planctomycetota > Phycisphaerae > UBA1845 > UTPLA1 > SpSt-539. The sequence goes on from CAZNUJ010000004.1 coordinate 34,509, forward strand.
AGGTAGGCCTGCTTGCGGGTGCACGTCACGATCTCGGCGCGAATCTGCGTCTTTCCCAGCCGCTGCTGGGCGATCAAACGGCCCTCGCCGCAGATCAGCTCGTAGAAGCCGTCCTTGGCGAAGAATTTGTCGTTGACGCGGATGTCTTTGAGTTGCCCGTTGGCCTCGATGCTCTGGACGTTCAAGGCAAACTGCGTCTCGTCGCGGTTGCGGGAGTTAATGACGCGAATTTTGTCGATCGGGATCATCTCGCGTCGCCGGTCTTTCATGAGGCGGATCGGTGCGGTTTCCATTTACGTCCTCGCTAGATCAAAAATGACATCCAGCCCGTGATGGCCGTACATGTCGAGGTGTGACTCCGACGTGCCGAATAGCCGAATCGCGCGATCCTGAACGAGAAGACGCGGCAGCGCCAGATAGCCGAGGATCTGCGGGCCCTTCGGCCCAGAGACCGGAACGCCCAGAGTGATGTCCACGACGCCACGGCCATCCGGCCGGAAGTACCAGTACTGGCTGAAACCGTGCGGCACGGGCACGGATGGCTGAATCAGCACGGTCAGCTTGCGGTTGAGCACGAGGAAATCGTCGTAAGCCTCGACCTCGTGTATGACGGCACGCAGCGATGATTCGACTTCCGTCCTGACTTCCGCCAAGGCGATCCGGAACACCTGCTGGTAGGCCGTATCGAGGGAAAGAAAGTGCTTCGCGTATGTCGATGCGGAAGGCGCCGCTGCGTCAGCTCGGAGTATCGACGGACGGATGAAGGCATGTTCGTTCAGGAGCCGCTCAAGTTGGGCGAGCATGAACTCCGGCGTGTAGCGCAGCGCCGCCTGGGCCAGGACGCGCTGTGCCTCATCGAATATGGCCTGCTCGACGAGCGGATCGAACGCGCCGCCCGTCCTGATCCAATCGCCCTTCGGGTTGTGGCGCGTGGGTGTTCGCAGCTTCTGCGTGGTCCTGTTGTAGATCATCGTTCCGACATATTGCTCGTTCATGAGAATCCGGCGCACCTTCCCTCCATCCCACACGCCGCCGCCCGGCGACGGGACCTTGTCGCGGTTCAACCCATCCGCGATCTGCTTCGTGCTGCAGAGCGTCTCGGTAAATTCGCGGAAGATGCGCTGCACAATGGCCACGTGCTGGCCGTTGCCCGGTGCCAGCGTCACGCGCTGATTCTGGATACTTTTACGCTGGCCGGCCGACAGGACCTGCACCGGCTTGCGCGTTTCATCTAGCAGCAGTCGCTGGAGACCATACGGCGGCTTGCCACCGGCCCAATAGCCCTGCTGGCTGATCTTCACGCACCCACGGAAGACCTTGTCGCTCAACTCCTTGCTGTATTGGGCGGCACGGAACCGCTCGAACTGGACATAGACCTGGTGGAGCTGGTCATCGGGCTTGGGCTTGCCCAGGGTCGTATAGATGACCTGTTTGCCGTGGCGTTTGCATTCGGCGCTATACGTGGCCGACAGATCGATGTCCTGGAATCGCCCCCAGCGGCTGACGTCGAGGCACAGAACGAACTGGAAGTCGCTACGCCGTTTGACCCAGTTCTCCATCATCTCGTTGAACTCGTCGCGACCCTCGGCGGTCAGGCCGGATTTCCCGCGATCGGCGAATTCATGAATGATCTCAACGCCGTTGGCCCGCGCCCATTGCTGTACCTGCTCCTGCTGGATGGCGACGGAGTTCTCCTGCCGGTCCTGCGCCGAGTGGCGGTAGTAGGCGACGGCGCGAAACTGCGGTGTCGCAGGCTCACTGCGCAGCTCCTCCTGAACCCACCACGGCCGCTGACCGTTTTGTGCATCCGATGCCATGTGCAAACTCGCACCGATCCGAATCGACGAACACGATTCGCCGACGGATGCCACGAGTATGCGCGGTCGCCGTGCAAACCAGCGGCGCATTTGCATGCAATTCCTGTGCAAAATGATTAGGCGTCGTGGTTGAGGATCAGGCCATACCGGCCGCCGTGCCCCTGGATGGCCGCCGCGAGCTCCTGCATTCCCGCCTCGCGCAGGCGTTCCCGAAGATGCCGGATGGCGCTGCGGATCGTGTCGGGCGAGCGCAGTCCGCCATCCCACACGTCGCGCAGAAGCTGGTCGGTCGTGACGTATTGGTTGGGTCGGCGAGAGAGACGATCAGCAAGTCGGAAGAGGATGCCGCAGCCGAGGTGACAGGATTTGCCAGCCCACGACAGCGACAGAGTTGATTGGTCGATGATCGGACGCTCGTTTGTGCCGAAGCGGCCGAGCGGCGGCGCGCCATCGCCGGAATGGGCCCGGCGCGGAGCGCCATCGAGATCGGCGCGAACGATGGCGCGTAGCTCTTCGGCGCAGATCGCGGCGGTCATGATGGTTTCGGCGAGTTGGTTCGCCAGATGGGCAAGTCGCTGAAGCTTGTCGGAGGTCATCGCGGTCTCCACGTGTCGGCCGCAGATGACAGAACGCCCTCCCCTGAACCGGCCCGGCGGGTTCAGGTGCAAACACGCGCGGGGTCCGCTTCGCTGGGCCTGGGTGCCGAGGGCCACAAGTTCGTCGGAACGCGCGGGAGGCACGCAGGTTCAGCGGTGGAACGCCGAGGGATGTGAAGCGTTTCTCGTGAATCATAGTTTACAGACTCGGCTGTATGCGACTGTTACGGTCGCGGAATGCTGGGAGACGAGCTGAAGAAGGCCCGGCTCAAGGCCGGTCTGACGCAGGAGCAGGTTGCTGCGCGAGCACGAATCTCCCGCGAGTACGTCAGCCAGCTCGAACGTGGTCGGCAGTCGCCGACCGTGGACATGCTGCTTCGCGTTTGCCGCATTCTCGGCACGTCGGCCTCGAGTATCATCGCCAAGGTCGAAAAGGCGACCGCCGCCGAACGACCGTAGGGTAGAGTGGGCGTGGGCGCAGATTGCATTTGGGTGAGACTTTGAGACTTCCGAACGAAAACGCCTGGAAATGCTGAGGTTTTTCAGGCGGCCAAAGTCTCAACGGCCAGGTACCGTGAGACTTTGAACCATCGAGGCCAAACGAGTGCGCTGGGGCTGGGGAACTCGCTTGGGTGCGCGCGAGGGTCTGTACCGCATGTTGAGCCACGGGGGCAGCCAGATTTCGTCGGATCTGGCCTTGACAGAATACCTGACGATTTGCTAACGTGGATTCATCAATTCGCCACGTTGGCGATGCCAGCTATCGAAAAAAAGCGGCCGGGCCTGGCCAGGGAATCGCGCGTCAGGGAGGGCGCTGCCCGGCGTTTTTGTGTCTTGGAGGGCACATCGATGGCATCGGCATACCCAAAGTTCGCAAATCCCCAATTCCGAAACAACGACTCAGAAGCGGCCACTGAAACTAGGGCCTCGCGCGAACGGCCTGGCACCGCCGAGCGTCGCACTCACGACCCCGCTGGCCGGCGCTCGCTGACCAGGCAGCAACACGTGGTCCTTCAATTCATGTTGGCCTACCTCGACCAGCACGGATTCCCGCCCACGCTCGAAGAAATTGCTGACCGGCTCGGCGTTACGAGGGTAACGGTTTGGGAGCACGTCCACGCAATGGAGGCCGACGGTTTTGTAAGGATTGAGCGGTACAGGAGGCGGGGAGCGATGCCGTGCTCCCGCTGTCCGACTTGCGGACGCGCATGGGAACGGGTTTCCCAAGCCGGCGAATCCCTCATCGGCGGAACGCCGGGTGACGAGGGCCGTTTCACAAGTGCGAGTGTGCAAATGCGGCCATTCCGTGAGCTCGATTCGGACTCACCGGCCAACGGTTGTGAGGCTCGCACATCGAGACGATACGAGACAAAGCATCGATTGTGAATTCCTGGCACCGACCGAGACCCGAACTCGGCTGAGATACCGCCTTTTTCAGCTTTGAAGACCGTAGCGCGTCCTCTAGTGCATTACCGCACGACCGCCTCTCGGGGCGGTCGTGCTTTTGGGGGGCGTTGCGCGCTACATCGACGAATGCGTTCGGGCTGGATGGCGGTATCCGATTCGGATGACGACGGGCCGCATTCACCGCCTTCTCGCAGGCCGGATTGCCGTGCGCATGAAACGGGCGGCCACGCGGGCCGCCCGTTCGATTCGTCCGTTGATGAGTGGTTCTCAGGCCGCGCGACGCCTGCGCGCCATCGCCAGCCCGCCCAAGGCCAACAGGCCGATCGTGGCCGGCTCGGGAATCTCATTGATGTAGAAATTGTCCATCCCGAAGCAGTCCACAGTGTTGGTCACGAAGAAGACGACCTTGTCCACGTTGTCGAACGCCGGACCGAGACCGACGACCGTTCCTGGAAAGCCCCAGTCTTCCGAGGGCAGCACCAGCGCCCCAGTCGCCGGGAAGCCGCCGAGGTAGCCCTGCACCCAGGCCAGCTCGTTGCCGCTGGCAGGGTTGCCACCGAACTGGGTATTTGACGTGAGGGTGAAGTAGTTGATGTCGAACGTGCCGCCGCCGACCTTGGTGATCTCGATCGACGTCACGCCGCCGAAGTTGCCCGTCGCCCAGTGGGCGTGGATGACGTCGTTCCCCACGTTGTAGTAGTTGCCCACGTGCGTCGCGAAGCCGACGCTTCCGGTGTTGGGGAAGAAGTCGAGGCGGAAGCCGCCCTCCTCATAGTAGTCCACGTCGTTCCACGAAACCGTGTTGCTCGTGGTCTCGGTTGTCGCGTCGAGGAGCGTGACCGTCCCGCCCGTGAATGTGATCAGGACCGCGCTCGCCGGCGTCGCCATCAACGCCGCGGCCAACCCAATCGCCAGAACGATTCGACCCATTGTCATGAAACCCTCCATTGCCCGACCGCGCGCCGTGTCAGCCCGCCTCGACTTGGCGACGCGCCAAGTCCTATGTGATGCGGTGATTCCAACGTGCTCGACCCGACGTGCTCAACTTCACCACTCGCGACGTAGCATATCGCGGTCCCGGACCGCATTTCAAGGGCCAGAACAAATGACGAACCACGGCAGCCCCTGCGGCGCCCCGAAACAGCACCGAGCAATCGTCCAGCACCCGCGCTCGGCGGCGTGGCGTCCGTGTTCGCAGGGCTCCGAGGCGACGCGGATTCGGGGACCAGGGGAATTCCTTGGGTGCAGCGTCGAATGATGTGCAGTAAACGGAAACGTCCCCGGCGGACGACGCTGCTGACCTTTACGGTAACGCGCGGGACTGCAGACGTGGCGATTGCAACACTAAGAACGCCGCACCGACACGCACAAAGCCCCGGCCGTGATGGACCGGGGCTTCGGCCTTGAGACCTGACAGGATCGGCAGGGTGCGCAGCGAGCCTACCAGCGTCGGATCTCGATCTTACAACCCGATGGACTGGAACAGGCTATACGGAAACTCGAGGAAGGAGCCCAAAAACGCCCAGGGAAATGGCGCCAGGAAAACGTTGTAAAACCACTGGATCAAGCCGCTGATCGTGTTCCATGCTCCTTATGTCAGGGATGAGCTTCGCGAGGGCGTGTCGCTCGCACGCCCGGAATTGGATCGATTACCCGAACCGCGATCGCTGCGCCCGGGCACGCCGATCGAGCCACCACGCTCGAACGTGCTGAATCAGCGTCCCGCCGCCCAGAAGGCTCGTTGCCAGCAGCGCCGAGGCGGTCAGCACCGGATCAGGCATCATCACGAACACGGACACCAGTCTATCTCCCGGTCGGACGGCGGTCGGCCAATTGGAAGGCAGATCGTCGCGACCGGACCCGTGATGACAATCCGCGTGCCAGAGGTGCGGGCGGCGCGATGAGCGGGTAAAACGCGACCATCATGGCGGATTGGGCAATAATGCGCTGGCGCGGGTTGGATTACTCTGCCGGCGCCGCACCAGAGGAACGCCTGTGTCCCGATTCTGGCTCATGACGGCGTGCGTAAACGCGTTCATCTCCGTGACGGCGGGAGCGTTCGCCGCGCACGGGCTCCGGCATCGCATGGCGAGCGAAGCGCTGACGGCGTTCGAGACGGCCGCCCGCTATCAGATGTACCACGCCATCGGCCTGATCGCGGTCGCGTGGCTGTGCACGGCCTCGCCGACACGCGCGGCGCAGGCGGCCGGGTGGGCGTTCACAATTGGCATTGTGCTTTTCTCAGGCAGCCTCTACGCCCTCTGCCTGACCGGCTTGCGGAAGTTGGGCATCATTACGCCGTTCGGTGGGACGGCATTTCTCGTTGGGTGGGCGCTGCTCGCCGCGGCAGCATGGCAAGCCAAGCGATAGAACGGACGGAAACGCCCGAACGGCGGTCGCCGACTGGCCGCTCAACGTCCGTCGAACGGCCCATCGATCTTCGCCGAGCGGCGACCGGCGAATACCAGATCCGCCTCAATCCGGTTTGCCGGCGGCGCGGTTGGCCTCTTCTCGAACCCTGCTGAGTCGCATTTCCAACGGCGCCGACGCCCCGCCGGAGAGAATGCACGTGAGCGCCTGGTCCATTGAGAGATCGGTAGCCTGAATGTTCTCGATCGGCACGAACTCCATGTAACCCGAGGTCGGGTTCGGCGAGGTGGGGATGAACACGGTCGCGAAGACGCGGCCGCTGTCGGCATCGCGGACACGGTTGGTCATGAAGCCCAGCACCCGCAGAGGCGGATAGGGAAACTCGACCAGCACCACCACCTGCCGCTTCTCGGAATCGCCGCCGGGCGGGCCCGACAGCGCCTGGAGGGTCCGCTTGGCGGCGTTGTAGACCGTGTCCACGAACGGGATGCGGCTCACGAGCCATTCGGCGAAATCGATCAGCCTGCGTCCGACGACGTTGGAGCCGAGCCAACCGAGCATGTAGAGCACGAGCGCCGTCAACGAGATGGCGACGATGTTCTCGGCCGGGCCGAGGTTCCGAACCTGGTCCAGACGAAAGGCGACGCGAAGCCCCTCCATGGTCCAGGCGACGAGCGGCTTTCCGATCCAGAGCGCTGCGTTGAACAGCCAGCTCACGATCAGCGCGGTGATGACCACGGGCGTGATGATGGCCAGACCCGCGAGCAGGCGGCCGCGAATGGAGGTCGGGCCCAGCCGTTTGCGTCTGTGCGCCGTCGTGTCGGTGGTGGAGCCCGGGAGCGTCATGCTCGTTGCGGGCACTATGCGCGGGGACGCCCTCTGAGGCAAGGCGGACGCGTCATTCGTGCGCCAGGTCCGGCTCGTGCCGGGCGACGATCGCGCAGACCACGGCATCGGAGAAGACGTTGACCACCGTGCGGCACATGTCGAGCACGCGATCGACGGCGAGGATCAGTCCGACGGCGTCGGCCGGAACGCCCGCGGTGTTGCAGACGATGAACATCAGCACCGTCCCGGCGTGCGGAATACCCGCCGAGCCGACGCTCACCAGGAGTGCGGTGAACGCGACCGCGAGCTGCTGCGCGAGTGGGAGATCCCGGCCATACGCCTGAGCGATGAAGAGGACGGCGACAAGCTCATACAGCGCCGTTCCGTTCATGTTGATGGTGGCGCCGAGCGGCAGCACGAACGAACTGATGCGATTGCTGATGCCGGCGCGCTCCTCCACGCACTGCATCGTCACCGGCAGGGTGGCGTTGCTGCTCGACGTACTGAAGGCCGTCACGATAACCGGACTCATGGCCTTGAAGAACTGACCAGGCGAGCGCCGCGCGGCCAGACGGACGAGCAACGGCAAGGTCACGACGGTGTGGATCAGCAGACCCAGGAACACGGTCAGCATGTACCACCCGAGCGACGCGAACACGCCCAGGCCCTTGCCGGCGGCGGCATAGAGCATGAAGCCCAGCACCCCGACCGGGGCCAGCAGAATGACGAACTGCGTCATCTGCATGGTGACATGGAAGGCGGCGCCGAAGAACGCGACCAGCACATCGCGATGCCGCGGCTCCGCGAGGCTGATGAAGACGCCCGTCAGCAGCGAGAAGAAGATGACCGGCAGCATGTCTCCCGCCGCAGCGGCGGCCAGCGGGTTTCTCGGAATCATGGCGACGATCTGTCGCCAGACCACTTCACCGGGGGTCCCGACCAGTCCGGGTTGCGTCGCGGGCGCGGACTCGGCGGCGGCCTGGAGCGAGTGAAGATCCGCGCCGACCCCGGGGCGGATGAGATTCACCAGGACCAGACCGAGCGCGATCGCCAGCAGGCCGGTGATGAGGAACAAGGCGAACGTCCGCGCGCCGATGCGTCCGAGGCGGCGCAGGTCGCCGATGCTCGCAACGCCGGAAACCATCGACGTGATGATCAACGGCACGACGATCATCTGAAGCAACCGCAGGAAGAGCGACCCCACCTCGTGACCGATGGCGGCCAGCCGCCGCGGAACCTGTGCGTCGATGTCGCCGCGCTCCGCCAGGATGTTGAGCGGGAGCCCGACCCCCGCGCCGACGATCATGCCGAGGAAGATCCAGACGTGCAGGCGCGATCGGCCCATGCGGCGGCGATTATGCCCCGACGACCGCGCGGCGTCGACCGCGCCGGTGGCCGACGTTACGATCCGTGCTCATGACGCACGCGGCAGGCGGACTGATGGTCGGCATCATCGGCGGCACCGGATTCGGGGAGGCCCTCAGCGCGCGCCCCGGCGGCGAGTTGCATCGCGTTCACACGCCCTTCGGCGAACCGAGCGCACGTTTGCTCCGCACGCGCTGGGACGGCGTGGAGATCGCATTCCTGCCGCGCCACGGCTACGGGCACGTGTACCCGCCTTCGGCCGTGCCCTATCGAGCCAATATATACGCGCTGAAAACGCTCGGTTGCACCCATGTGCTGGCGAGCGGTGCAACCGGCAGCCTGCGGGAGGAGATCAGCCCGGCCGATCTGGTCATTCCGGATCAGGTGATCGACCGCACGCATCGGCGAGAATCCACATTCTTTGACGGCCACGGACTCGCGGCGCATGTGGAGTTTTCGCACCCGTTCTGCCCCACCCTGCGGCGCGTGCTGCTTTCCGTCGCGGATGCGGCCGGGACGACGGTGCACGATGGCGGCACCTACGTCTGCATGGAGGGGCCCGCGTTTTCGACCGTCGCCGAGAGCCGCATGCACCGCGCGTGGGGCGGCGACCTGATTGGGATGACCTGCCTGCCGGAGGCGAAGCTGGCGCGCGAGGCGGAGATGTGCTACGCCCTGGTCGCGCTGCCGACCGACTACGATTGCTGGAAGCCGCACGACCCCGGCAAGGACCGCCACGCACTGCTCGAAGAGATCATCCGTAACGTCGAACTGGCGACGCAGCGAGGCATTCGACTCGTCGAGGCGGCATTGCGGGCGATGGCCGGGAGCCCGCCCGCGGCGTGTTCCTGTCAGACATCGCTCGACCTCGCGGTATGGTCACAGATCGGCAAGGCGCCGCCGGCGGTTATCGATCGACTTCATCCCATCCTCGCGCGCCGTCTCACGGCCGAGGCGAAGAAGGAATAGTCAGGACCGCGACGCCCGGCCCACCCAGGAGTGCCCGACATGCAGGACGCATCCATGTCCATCCGCAGCGCGGAGGACCTCAAGAACCTGATCCGCGAGATCCCGGACTTCCCGAAACCTGGCGTTCAGTTCAAGGACGTGACGCCGCTGCTGTCAGACCCGTCCGCGTTGTCGATGGCGGTCGAGTTCCTGACCCAACCCTATCGAGCGGCGTCGATCGACCTCGTGATCGGCGCCGAATCGCGCGGTTTCATCTTTGGCACGGCCGTGGCTCGCAACCTGTCGGCCGGCTTCGTGCCGATTCGCAAGCCCGGCAAACTCCCGAGCGAGACACGATCGGCCAGCTATGAGCTGGAATACGGCGCCGACCGGCTTGAGATTCATGCCGACGCGGTCCGACCCGGGGACCGCGTACTGATGATCGACGATCTTCTCGCGACCGGCGGCACCATGGCGGCCTGCTGCCATCTGGTCGAATCGCTGCGTGGAGAGATCGTGGGCGTCGCGTTCCTGATCGAGCTGACCGCCCTGGGCGGTCGCGAGAAGCTGGCTCGCTACCCACTGCACAGCGTTATCAAGTACTGATCGCAAGCAGCGCCGACCAGCGAATTCGCGATGGCACGCGTTGATTCGGCGGCACTGTTCTTGGTATGCTGAAGATTGGAGGGAGCCGACATTTCGTTTTCGCGATTCGGCAACTCTCCGCAGGGTTCGGGCGAGGCCGTCGCTGCCCGTACACGTCGCGGCCGTCTTCTGCCCCAACCTGACAGCGCTCCGCTTCGCAACCACGCCCGTCGCGCGGCCGAAGTCCGGCAGCGGTCACCTGACATGGAAGGCCATCTCATCCCATGACCACCAACCCCGATTCCACACGCCGCCGCCTTGCCATCGCCTCGATCCTCGCCGCCTGCGCCGTCACCGCCGCAGCCTTCGCCGCGCCGCCCGCGCGGCCGCTGGCCGGCACCATCCCGCTCCGCACCGGCGCCGTGCAGACCGCCATCAAGACTCCGGCTCAGGTCGAGGCCGCCCTGGCCGCCGTCGCCCAGGCCTCCGAGCGACACTTCGTCATCCAGTTCAATGAACCCGTCTCCGACCAGACCCGCGCCCGGCTCGCCGCCGCCGGCGTGACCCTCAACGCCTATCTCGGCAACTTCGCCTACTTCGCCGCCCGCGCCGCCAATCTCCAGGTCGCCAGCGTTGTCCAGACCGGCGCCGTCCGAGACATCCTCCCGGTGCAGGCCGAGTGGAAGCTCCACCCCGCCCTGCTCCAGGGCACCCCGCCCTCCTGGTCCATCGTCGACGTCAAGCCCGTCGCCGCGCCCGAGAAGCAGCCCGATGCCGAGGGCGAGTCCGCCAAGGAACCCGCCCAGCCCGTCCAGGTCCAGCCCCAGGCCGGCGCCGAACTTCAGGTCGCCGCCTACGTCATGTATCACCCCGACGTGCCCCTCAATCCCGACGGCGTCCAGCTCGCCCTGCGGCACGGCGCCCTGATCCGATCGGTCGTCCAGTCCGCCAACATGCTCGTGGTCGAGATGCCGCTGGCCAACATCCAGAACCTGGCCGGCGAGGACGCCGTCCAGTGGATCGAGCCGCCCATTCCCGCCTTCCAGGAAAACAACGGCGAGAACCGGGTCCGAACCGGCGCCAACATCGTCCAGGCCGCCCCCTACAACCTCGACGGGCAGGGCGTCACCGTGCTGGTCTATGACGGCGGCTACATCCGCACCACTCACCAGGACTTCCAGAACCGCGCCGTCAACGGCGCCGGCGAGCCCGCCTGCGAGACCGTCAGCGACCACTCCACCCACGTGGCCGGAACCATCGGCGGCGCCGGCATCGCCAACCCCAACCACAAGGGCATGGCTCCGGCCGTCAACATCGTCTCCTACGGCTTCAACACCGGCAATCCGCCCAACTGCAGCCTGGCCGCCGGCTTCCTCTACACCGATCCCGGCGATATCGAGACCAACTACACCTGGGCCATCGTCAACTACGGGGCCCACATCGCCAACAACTCGATCGGAACCAACACCGCCCCCAACGGCTTCGACTGCTCCTGGGAAGGCAACTACGGCGCCACCGACGTCGTCATCGACAACATCGTCCGCGGCACCCCCGGCGTCACCAACGGACAGCCCTTCCGCGTCGTCTGGGCCAACGGCAACGAACGCCAGGGCACGGCCCGCTGCGGCTCCACCTATCGCACCACCGCCCCGCCGGCCTGCGCCAAGAACCACATCACCGTCGGCGCTCTGAACTCCAACGACGACTCGGTCACCAGCTTCACCAGCTGGGGACCGGCCGACGACGGTCGCATGAAGCCCGACGTCTCGGCCCCCGGCTGCCAGGTCGGCGGCGACGCCGGCGTCACCAGCTGCTCCAGCGGCAGCGACACCGGGTACTCCTCCAAGTGCGGCACCTCGATGGCCTCGCCCACCGTCTGCGGCCTCAGCGCCCTGCTGCTGCAGGACTACCGCGTGCAGTTCCCCGGCCGACCCGACTTCCGCAACTCCACCCTCAAGATCCTGCTGGCCCACACCGCCGTTGACCTCTTCAACCCCGGGCCCGACAACCAGACCGGATACGGCTCGGTCCGCATCCAGCCGGCGGTCGACTTCATGCGGACCGGCAACTTCCTCGAGGCCGACATCGGACAGGGCGGCAGCTACAACGTCCTGGTCGTGGTCGGACCCGGCGAGCCGGCCTTCAAGGCCACCCTGGCCTGGGACGACGTCCCCGGCACCCCCAACGTCAACCCGGTTCTCGTCAACGACCTCGACCTGGTCGTCTTCGACCCCAACAACGTCCGCCGATACCCCTGGACCCTGGACCTCAACAACCCCGGCGCTGCGGCCGTCCAGACCCAGGAAAACCACGTCGACAACATCGAGCAGGTCTTCGTCGCCAGCCCCGCCCCGGGCGTCTGGCGGGTCGAGGTCCGCGGCTTCAACGTCCCCCAGGGACCCCAGCCCTTCTCCCTGTGCGCCTCGCCCCTGCTGGTCAACTGCTCCAGCGCCGGCGTCATGCTGCTCAACCGCGGCACCTACAAGTGCCAGACCTCGGCCGAGCTGCGCGTCGTCGATTGCGACCTCAACACCGATGACAACCTGATCGAAACCGTCACCGTCACCATCGCCTCCACCACCGAGCCCGGCGGCGAGTCGGTCCTGCTGACCGAGACCGGACCCCAGACCGCCGACTTCCGCGGCGCGATCAACCTCAGCACCACCGACGCCGCCGGCGTCCTCCAGGTCGCCCACGGCGACACCCTCACCGCCACCTACCTCGACGCCGACGACGGACAGGGCGGTTTCAACATCCCCCGCATCGCCAACGCCAGCGTCGACTGCGTCCCGCCCGTCATCTCCAACGTCGCCGTCTCCAACATCGGACCGCGAACCGCGACCGTGACCTTCAACACCGACGAACCGGCAACCGGTCGAGTCCGCTGGTCGGGTGACTGTGGCGCGCTGAGCAACACCGCGTCAGGCGCCGGCGCCCAGACCAGTCACAGCATTCTGCTGACCGGACTCGATCCGAACTCGACGTACTACTTCGCGGTTGATGCCACCGACGCCGGCGACAACTCTGCGTCGGACGATAACGGCGGCAGCTGCTACTCGTTCACGACGCCGGACGTGCCAGACTTCTTCACCGAGATATTCACGGCCAGCGACAACGATCTCGACAATCGCACGATCCTGTTCACGCCGGATCCGAGCATCAGCCGGTACAAGGGCTGCTCGTTCGTGATCGGCGCGCTTCCAACCAACCCGGCCGGAGGCACGCAGATCACGTCGTGGACGGGATCGGCCGACGACGGGAACGCCCTGATCACGTTGTCGGGCGGAGCAACCGTGTCACTCTACGGTGTCAACTACAACCAGTTCTATGTGGGTACGAATGGATACATCACCTTCAACACCGGCGACACCACCTACACGGAATCTCTGGCGGCACACTTCAATCGGCCGCGCATCTCGGCGCTGTTCGACGATCTCAATCCCGGGACGGGAGGGTCGGTCACATGGAAGCAACTGGCCGACCGCGTCGCCGTCACCTGGCTGAACGTGCCGGAATACAGCACGACCAACCAGAACACGTTCCAGATTGAGCTCTACTTCGACGGCCGCATCAGCATGAACTACCTCGCGATCGCGGCCCTCGATGGACTGGCGGGGCTATCGGACGGCTCCGGGCTGTCGCAGGACTTCACGGAAACCGACCTGACCGCGCTCACCAGCGGCTGCGGGCCCCTGCCGCCGTCCGCCGCGGGCACGAGCTTCAGCGTGCCGGTGAATCAGGTGTATTCGGTCACGCTGCCGGCCTCCGATCCGAACGACGATCCGCTGACGTACATCATCGTTTCGCTGCCCCCCAACGGGCAGTTGAAGGACCCGAACGGTGGCGTCATCAGCGCCGTGCCGTACACCTTGCTCGCGGGTGGCAATCAGGTTCTTTACAAGGGGGTGTTCAACTACCAAGGTATTGACGTATTCACGTACAAGGCCAACGACGGCGGGTTGGACTCCAACACCGCCAACGTCAGCGCCACGGTCGGCGGACCGCAGCCGGTCTACTTCTTCCCGCTCGACAGCGATCCGGGTTGGACGAGAGACCCCGACTGGGCATTCGGCACGCCGAGTGGAACCTGCGGCGACCCGAGCGGCGGCTACACCGGCTCCAACGTGTTCGGCTACAATCTCAATGGTTGCTACCCGAACAGCCTGACTCCCACGCGCTACCTGACGACCTCCGCGCTCGATCTGACGGGTGTCACCGGCGTCCAGCTTCGCTTCCGACGCTGGCTCGGCATCGAGTCGGCCACGTTTGACAAGGCCTATGTCGATGTTTCGACCAATGGCTCCACGTGGACCAACGTCTGGAGTCACTCGGGCCCGACGTTGAATGAGCAGACGTGGTCGCTCCAGACCTACAACCTGCCATCAGCCGACAACGCGCCCACGGTCTACATCCGCTGGGGCATGGGCACGACGGACAGCTCGGTGGTCTACCAGGGTTGGAATATCGACGACGTCGAGATTCTTGGGCTCCTGCCGGCGATCTGCGGACCGACCATTCCCGGCGATCTGAACGGCGATTCGATCGTCAACGGCGACGACATCCAAGGCATGGCGAACGCCATGATCGACCCGTTCCTCCTCACCCCGGCGCAGACCTGTGCCGCGGACGTGAATCAGGACAATGCGATCGACACGCTGGACATCCCGGCCATGGTGACCAAGCTGCTGGGCCCCTGACCTGACGGCGCAGCTCCCGCCCTTGTCTGCGGTTACGGACCTCCCCGGGCATCTCGACGCCCGGGGAGGTCGTTTTCACGCAGATTGTTCGAGCCATTCATCGGCCCGATTCTTCGCCACCGGTCCGCAAATCCCGCGGTTGCCGCTGGGCTTGCATCGCAACGTGCACGCGCGGTAAATTATCCTCCGGAGGGTGCCGGGATTTCGATATCGCGATTCGGCAACTCTCCGCAGGGTTTGGGCGAGGCCGTCGCTGCCCGTACACGTCGCGGCCGTCTTCTGCCCCAACCTGACAGCGCTCCGCTTCGCAACCACGCCCGTCGCGCGGCCGAAGTCCGGCAGCGGTCACCTGACATGGAAGGCCATCTCATCCCATGACCACCAACCCCGATTCCACACGCCGCCGCCTTGCCATCGCCTCGATCCTCGCCGCCTGCGCCGTCACCGCCGCAGCCTTCGCCGCGCCGCCCGCGCGGCCGCTGGCCGGCACCATCCCGCTCCGCACCGGCGCCGTGCAGACCGCCATCAAGACTCCGGCTCAGGTCGAGGCCGCCCTGGCCGCCGTCGCCCAGGCCTCCGAGCGACACTTCGTCATCCAGTTCAATGAACCCGTCTCCGACCAGACCCGCGCCCGGCTCGCCGCCGCCGGCGTGACCCTCAACGCCTATCTCGGCAACTTCGCCTACTTCGCCGCCCGCGCCGCCAATCTCCAGGTCGCCAGCGTTGTCCAGACCGGCGCCGTCCGAGACATCCTCCCGGTGCAGGCCGAGTGGAAGCTCCACCCCGCCCTGCTCCAGGGCACCCCGCCCTCCTGGTCCATCGTCGACGTCAAGCCCGTCGCCGCGCCCGAGAAGCAGCCCGATGCCGAGGGCGAGTCCGCCAAGGAACCCGCCCAGCCCGTCCAGGTCCAGCCCCAGGCCGGCGCCGAACTTCAGGTCGCCGCCTACGTCATGTATCACCCCGACGTGCCCCTCAATCCCGACGGCGTCCAGCTCGCCCTGCGGCACGGCGCCCTGATCCGATCGGTCGTCCAGTCCGCCAACATGCTCGTGGTCGAGATGCCGCTGGCCAACATCCAGAACCTGGCCGGCGAGGACGCCGTCCAGTGGATCGAGCCGCCCATTCCCGCCTTCCAGGAAAACAACGGCGAGAACCGGGTCCGAACCGGCGCCAACATCGTCCAGGCCGCCCCCTACAACCTCGACGGGCAGGGCGTCACCGTGCTGGTCTATGACGGCGGCTACATCCGCACCACTCACCAGGACTTCCAGAACCGCGCCGTCAACGGCGCCGGCGAGCCCGCCTGCGAGACCGTCAGCGACCACTCCACCCACGTGGCCGGAACCATCGGCGGCGCCGGCATCGCCAACCCCAACCACAAGGGCATGGCTCCGGCCGTCAACATCGTCTCCTACGGCTTCAACACCGGCAATCCGCCCAACTGCAGCCTGGCCGCCGGCTTCCTCTACACCGATCCCGGCGATATCGAGACCAACTACACCTGGGCCATCGTCAACTACGGGGCCCACATCGCCAACAACTCGATCGGAACCAACACCGCCCCCAACGGCTTCGACTGCTCCTGGGAAGGCAACTACGGCGCCACCGACGTCGTCATCGACAACATCGTCCGCGGCACCCCCGGCGTCACCAACGGACAGCCCTTCCGCGTCGTCTGGGCCAACGGCAACGAACGCCAGGGCACGGCCCGCTGCGGCTCCACCTATCGCACCACCGCCCCGCCGGCCTGCGCCAAGAACCACATCACCGTCGGCGCTCTGAACTCCAACGACGACTCGGTCACCAGCTTCACCAGCTGGGGACCGGCCGACGACGGTCGCATGAAGCCCGACGTCTCGGCCCCCGGCTGCCAGGTCGGCGGCGACGCCGGCGTCACCAGCTGCTCCAGCGGCAGCGACACCGGGTACTCCTCCAAGTGCGGCACCTCGATGGCCTCGCCCACCGTCTGCGGCCTCAGCGCCCTGCTGCTGCAGGACTACCGCGTGCAGTTCCCCGGCCGACCCGACTTCCGCAACTCCACCCTCAAGATCCTGCTGGCCCACACCGCCGTTGACCTCTTCAACCCCGGGCCCGACAACCAGACCGGATACGGCTCGGTCCGCATCCAGCCGGCGGTCGACTTCATGCGGACCGGCAACTTCCTCGAGGCCGACATCGGACAGGGCGGCAGCTACAACGTCCTGGTCGTGGTCGGACCCGGCGAGCCGGCCTTCAAGGCCACCCTGGCCTGGGACGACGTCCCCGGCACCCCCAACGTCAACCCGGTTCTCGTCAACGACCTCGACCTGGTCGTCTTCGACCCCAACAACGTCCGCCGATACCCCTGGACCCTGGACCTCAACAACCCCGGCGCTGCGGCCGTCCAGACCCAGGAAAACCACGTCGACAACATCGAGCAGGTCTTCGTCGCCAGCCCCGCCCCGGGCGTCTGGCGGGTCGAGGTCCGCGGCTTCAACGTCCCCCAGGGACCCCAGCCCTTCTCCCTGTGCGCCTCGCCCCTGCTGGTCAACTGCTCCAGCGCCGGCGTCATGCTGCTCAACCGCGGCACCTACAAGTGCCAGACCTCGGCCGAGCTGCGCGTCGTCGATTGCGACCTCAACACCGATGACAACCTGATCGAAACCGTCACCGTCACCATCGCCTCCACCACCGAGCCCGGCGGCGAGTCGGTCCTGCTGACCGAGACCGGACCCCAGACCGCCGACTTCCGCGGCGCGATCAACCTCAGCACCACCGACGCCGCCGGCGTCCTCCAGGTCGCCCACGGCGACACCCTCACCGCCACCTACCTCGACGCCGACGACGGACAGGGCGGTTTCAACATCCCCCGCATCGCCAACGCCAGCGTCGACTGCGTCCCGCCCGTCATCTCCAACGTCGCCGTCTCCAACATCGGACCGCGAACCGCGACCATTACGTTCGACACGAGCGAGCCCTGCTCGGCCATCGTGCGATACGGCACCGCGTGCGGCGCGCTCAACAGCGACGTCAGTCGAACGAGCCTGCAAACCGCGCATTCGTTTACGCTGACGGGCCTGGCGGACGACACGCAGCACTTCTTCTCGATCGAAGTGACCGACATCGCCGCCAACCAGACCATCGATGACAACGGCGGGTCGTGCTACGCGTTTACGACGACGGAAATTCCCGATCCTTACACCGAGGAGTTCCTGGGCGACTTCGACCTTCAGAACACCAGCCTGCTCTGGTCACCGAACGGGTCGATCGACGTGTACGCACTATGCACCGCGCCGGCGTTCACCTTCCCGACCGATCCGGCGGGCGGCACCAACCTCACACTGGCGGACAACGGCACGGCCACGATCACCTTGGGCGGCGGTCAGCAGGTGTCGCTGTACGGAGTGAACTACGGCACGTTCTACATCGGTGCGAACGGCTACATTACGTTCAACACGGCCGACACCGACTCGACGCCGACGTTTGCCGACCATTTCAACCGCCCGCGTATCTCGGCTCTGTTTGCCAACCTCAACCCCGCCATCGGCGGAACCGTCTCCTGGAAGCAATTGGCCGATCGAGTCGCGGTCACCTTCGAGAACGTCCCGATCGCCAGCACGACGAACTCCAACTCGTTCCAGTACGAACTCTTCTTCGACGGGCGCATCCGCCTGACGTTCCTGACGGTGAACGCCACATCCGGCATCACCGGCCTGTCCGCCGGCGGCGGCATCCCGGCCGACTTCGCCGAGTCCAACCTGTCATCGTTCCCGAGCTGCGGACCGCAGCCACCGTCCGCTGCCAGCCGCACGGTGGAGACGCCCATCAACACGCCGATCACGATCGCCCTGATCGCCGGCGATGACGGCCAGCCGGGTCCGCTGTCCTACATCATCACGTCGCTGCCGACGCTGACGACGTTGAGGGACGCCGGCAACAACTACGTCATTACGCCCGGCGACCTGCCCTACACGCTCAGCGGCGGCGGCAATCAGGTGACGTACCTCACCGGCGGAACGGTCGGCGTCGACTCGTTCCAGTTCAAGGCCAACGACGGCGGTACGCACCCAACCGGCGGCGATTCGAACATCGCCACCGTCACCGTCAACGTCCAGCCGGTTCTGACCCTGCCGTTCTTCGAGCCGTTCCCGGCGACGTCGTTCGACATGAACAAGTGGGCGTTCGTGCGAACGGCGACCATCGACACCGTGGGTCTCAGTGAGCCGAGCGAGCCGTACTCGGCCCGCTTCAACGGTGATCCGTCCGGCAGCGACGAAATCCGGACGCACCTGTTCAATCTGTCCGGCATTCCAGCCGTGCGGCTGTCCTACTACTACCAGCAACGTGGCGGCGGCGAGGCCCCCGACGCGAATGATGACCTGTTCATCGAGTACCAGGACAGCGGCGGGAACTGGCAGTTGTTGCAGCAGCACCTTGGGGCCGACCCCGACATGACCACTTACGCCCAGGTCAGCATGCTTCTGCCGGCGCCGGCGCTGCACTCGGCCTTCCGCCTGCGAATCCGCAATACGGCGACGACCGGTGCTTTCGACGACTGGTTCGTCGACGACATCCGCCTGGTCGAAGCGAACGCCCCCACGGCCAACAATGCCAACCTCACGGTGCCGTTCAACACGCCGACCAATATCACACTGGTGGCGAGTGATCCGACCAACGACCCGCTGACCTACATCATCGAGTCGCTACCGACCAACGGCGCTCTGGCCGACGTCGGGAACGGCAACTCGCCGATCAACACGGTTCCGTATACGCTCGTCGGCGGCGGAAACATCGTCCGCTACACGCCAAACACCAATTACGGCGGCACCGATGCCTTCACCTTCAAGGTAAACGACGGAACCTATGACTCCAACACGGCCACCGTGTCCATCCTGGTGGAGCCGGTGCTGTCGCTGCCCTTCGTCGACCAGTTCCCGGCGACGACGTTCGACCCGGCCAAGTGGCAGACCGTTACGAACGCGACGATCGACGACGTCGGCATCAACGAGCCGAGCGCCCCGTACTCGGCACGCTTCAACGGGAATCCGACGGCCAACGGCGATTCGATCATCAGCTATCCGATCAATCTCGCCGGTCAGACGTCGGTGCGCCTGACCTACTGGTATCAGATCCGCGGCGGGGGCGACAGTCCCGAAGCCGGCGACGATCTCTTCATCGAGTATCGCGATTCCGGCGGCAACTGGCAGTTGCTGCAGCAGCACCTGGGCTCGGGCCCGGACATGACCACGTATGAACAGGTCACCATGATGCTACCCCCGGCGGCGATGCATGCCGGCTTCCGCCTGCGAATCCGCAGCAACGGCACGGCCGGCGCGTTCGACGACTGGTTCGTGGACGACATCGGCATCGTGGAGGCCAATGCACCGACCGCCACCAGCACGGCGGTGACCGTTGCGGAGAATACGGTGCTCCCCGTCAACCTGCCGGCGACCGATCCCCAGATGGACCCGCTGACCTACCGGATCGAGACGCTGCCGACCAACGGCCTGCTGAAGGATCCGAACGGCGGCGTGATTGGATCGGCTCCGTACGTATTGGCCGCCGGTGGGAACATCGTGCTGTACAAGCCGGCGTTTAACTACGCGGGCACCGACCAGTTCACGTGGACCGCCAGCGACGGCACCTACACGTCCAACGTGGCTCAGGTCGGCATCACGGTCGGCGGCCCGCAGCCAGTCCTGACCTTCCCGCTTGACTCCAGTCCGGGCTGGACCAGCGAAGGCGACTGGGCCTTCGGCCAGCCGACCGGCGGCGGGACGGGCAATGGTGACCCGACCGGCGGCTACACGGGCACCAACGTCTACGGCTATAACCTGAACGGCAACTACCCGAACAGCATGCCCGCGACGCTCTGGCTGACGACCACCGCCCTCGACCTGACGGGCGTCACGGGTGTTCAGCTCCGCTTCCGGCGCTGGCTCGGCATCGAGTCGTCCACGTTCGACAAGGCGTACATCGACGTTTCGAACAACGGGACGACGTGGGCCAACGTCTGGTCTCATAGCGGCACGACGATTTCGGAGAACGCCTGGTCGCTCCAGACGTACAGCATCTCCGCCACCGCCGACAACCAGGCGACGGTCTACATCCGGTGGGGTCTCGGACCGACCGACGCTTCCGTGACCTACCCCGGCTGGAACATCGACGACGTGGAGATCTGGGGGCTGGTCCCGTCGACCTGTGGACCGACCGTTCCCGGTGACCTCAACGGCGACTCCCTCGTCAACGGCGACGACATCCAGGGCATGGCCAACGCCATGATCGACCCGTTCCTGCTCAGCCCGGCGCAGACCTGTGCCGCGGATGTGAACCAGGACAACGCGATCAACACGCTGGACATCCCGGCCATGGTGACCAAGCTGCTGAACCCGTAACGGGCAGGCGGCGATTCGATGACGCAAGACCGGCCCCGGGCGTTGACGCGCCCGGGGCCGTTTTCTTGACGACAACTCGCAAATCACCAGTAGACGAAACGGCGGAACAGCAGTTGCTGCCGGCGCGGCAGTCGATCGACGTCGCGCACGAGGAACCGATTGTCATCTACGTCCACGAGGATCTTCCCCGCCGGACCATGATCAGCCGCCGAGCTCTGGGTCCACCGCATGAGAAATCGCGCCGGACCACGGTCGGTTTGCACGTCGAAGACCAGATACCCGTGCTCGAGTTCGATCGACTCAATCGACGTGATCTCTCGTACGAAATATCGTCGCCGCAACGCGTCCGCCAGCAGGCTCCGCACTTCGGGGCTCCACTCGGCGATGGCTCGCACCATGCCGATCTCATGCTCGCGTCCGTCCGCATCGCTGTAGCGCAGGCTGATGAAGCCGTCCGGCGTGGAAGCGGGAAGGGCACGCACCGCGAACACGCCGCCGTAGATGCGATCGTCGCGTGCCGTCACATGCAGAGCCTCGTGATTGCCGAGATGAATGCGGGCGTTGTCCGGCGTCAGCCAGCGGGTACGAAACGTCGCACTGGTGTGAGGCGAGTCGACCACCACCGCTTCCGGTACGCGCTCGGAAGCTGGCGCAGCATCGGCACCGAGTCGGTCGATCGATGGCTCGCGAGTCAATTGCGTCTGCATTCGCACCAGGCGAGCGTAGATGCCACCGGCCGCCAACAGCGCCTCATGCGTCCCCTGCTCGACCAGCCGGCCGCGATCAAACACCAGGATGCGATCCGCGTTCCGCAGCGTCGACAATCGATGCGCAATGGCAATCGTCGTCCGGCCGCGCGTGAGGATGGCCAGCGCGTCCTGGATCGCCTTCTCGGCTTCGGTGTCGACGCTGCTCGTGGCCTCGTCCAGTACCAGGATGCGCGAATCGAACAGCAACGCCCGCGCGATGGACACGCGCTGGCGCTCCCCCCCTGACAGCCCGGCGCCGCGCTCGCCCAATGCCGTCTCATACCCGAACGGCATGGCCATGATGAAGTCGTGAGCATTCGCCGCCCGGGCGGCGTCAAAGACCTCCTCTGGCGTCGATTCCGGCCGGCCGTAAACCAGATTGTCCCAGACCGTGCCGCGAAAGAGGAACGGCTCCTGAAGAACGATGCCGACCTGGCGCCGGAGGACGTCCTTCCCGAGTTCGCGAACATCGACCCCGTCGATCGTCACACGGCCGTCGTCCACGTCGTAGAAGCGCGAAATCAGGTTCACGAGGGTCGTCTTTCCCGACCCGCTGCGTCCGACCACCCCCACCATCTCCCCGGGCTTCACGTCGAACGTCACGTTTCGC
Source organism: uncultured Planctomycetaceae bacterium (assembly GCA_964576285.1). Taxonomy (GTDB): domain Bacteria; phylum Planctomycetota; class Phycisphaerae; order UBA1845; family UTPLA1; genus SpSt-539. The sequence goes on from CAZNUJ010000004.1 coordinate 56,855, forward strand.
AGCACCGGCTGGTGCCGCTCATAGCCGAAGGTCACGTTTTCGAAGCGGATATGGCCCGCGGGCTGCGGCGGACGCTTCGGTTCGCCGGGGTCTGAGATGGCCGCTGGTGTATCCAACAGCTCGAAAATCCGATGGCTGGCGGTCATGAAGCTGGTAAGCCATGTCGTCAGCCCGGCCAGCGTCGAGAGCGGGCTGTAGAACATCTGCAGATACGCGAGGAACGCCATGAGCGAGCCGAGCGTCATGTGATCCGACAGCACGTCTCGGCCGCCGACGAACCACACGACCAGCCCGCCGAGACTGAAGATCATCTGCATCGCCGCCGAGAACGAGGTGGTGGCGTGCTCGACTCCCATCCGCGACTGCCGGAGGTAGCTGGAGTGACGAGCGAAGCGCTCGAATTCGCGGTCCTCCTGGGCGAATGCCTTCACGACGCGAATGCCGGAGAGCATGCCGGAGAGCGCGCCGGCCTGCTTGCTGGTCGAGTCCCAGTAGCGGTGGTAGCGCGGGTAGACGAAGCGCCAGAAGATCCAGCTTCCGGCGACGACCAGCGGCGCGGGAATCAGCGTCAGCAGCGCCAGCTTGGCGTTCAGGGTGAAGAGCATGACGCCCACGCCGACGAGCTGGAGAATCTGGAGCAGGAATCCGCCGGTCAGTTGCTGGACCAGCCCGTGCAGCACCTCGGTGTCATACGCGACGCGGTTGACGAGCACGCCGACCTGGTGGCGGTCGTAGTAGGCGACCGACAACTCGTGCAGCTTGCGCACCATGCGGGCCCGCAGGTCGAAGGTCATGGCGGTCCCGACGCGGGACGAGAGCCGACCCTTGAACTCATTGACGACGGCCAGCACGACGCGCGTGGCGGCCAGCGACAGCACGATCACCAGCAGCGTGGACAGCAGCGCCGGCAGCGTGGGGCCGTGATGATCGACTCGCAGGACGTGATCCACGAGCACCTGCTGCAGTTTCGGAGGGACGAGTTCGGCCGCCACGCTGATCACCAGCAGCGCGAACATACCGGCGGCCTGCGCGCGATACGGCCGCACAAGATCCCAGACACGGGCGAGGATGGCGCGCCGGTCGATGCAGCGCGGGCACACATCGCCGGTGAAGCGAAGTGCCATCCCGCAGGTCCGACAGGCACGCTGATCGACCTCGTCCTCGGGATGGATTTCCAGCCGGCCTTCCTGCTGTAGCTGCTCGATCTTGCGCGCCACGCGCGAGAAGCGTTCGGCCAGTGCATTGGAGAAGCGAAGCACGTCAACCCAGACGCCGTCGATGCGCGCCTGCAAGAAACCCGATCCCACCACGCCATGCACGCGAACCGCGGCGATTCGCTCGATGCGCCAGCGACCGACAACCCGTGAGGGATCGGCGTCCGAGAGGACCGCGAGTTCACGTGGAGTCACTACCAGCCAATGACGGACCAGTTCGCCGGCAAGGCTCAGATCCGTGCTGGTGGACAACAGGATGACGTGGCCATCGGCGTTTTCGCGCGACCAGGCGTGGCGTAGCGGATCGGGCAAGGGTTGGGTCAGCATCGATTCGAAACCTGTCGGCGCCGGCGCCACTCGAGCGGCTTCGAGCCGTGCCCGGGTTGCGGATGGGCGGCGATGGCCATAGAACTACAGGAGTCGGCGACCGTCAATCGGAGCAAGCCCATGACCCGGATCTACTACGAAGTCACGGTCAAGATCGACGATCGCAACATCGCGGAGGAGTGGGTGCGGTGGATGCACGACGAGCACATCGCCCGCGTGATGGCGTGCGGGGCGCAGACCGGCCGCCTCGTGCGTCTCGATAACCCCGCCCACGCCTACCTGGTCCAGTTCGAGTTCGAGTCGCGCCAAGCGTTTGAACGATACCAGTCGGTGCACGCCCCGGGACTGCGGCAAGAAAGCGCCGACCGGTTCGAGCCGGGACAGGTCAATTACACGCGGCGAAGCGGCGAGATCATCGAAGCCTGAGGGTCCCGCGCAATCGTCACGGCGCGGTGCCTCACGTCGCCAGATCAGCCAGCACGGCGTTCAGCAGCCTCCAGAACTTCTGCACCGACCGGATGGAAACGCGCTCGTCCGGCGAGTGGGCGCCGCGAATGGTCGGTCCGAACGAAATCATGTCCATGCCGCCAATGCGCTCGCCGATCACGCCGCACTCCAGCCCGGCGTGGATCGCGGTGACGCGCGGAGCCTCACCGAAGAGCCGCTGATACGCCTTGCGGCAGACGTCCAGCAACTGCGAGTCCGGGTTCGGCGCCCAGCCGGGATAGCCGTCGGAACGCGCCGCTCGCCAGCCCGCCAAGCGGGCGACGCCGGCGACCTGTTCGAGCACCGCCGTCAGGTGCGGGCCGGACGAACTGCGCGAGGACGCGACGATGCGAACCCCGGCCTTCGCGTCGCCGGTGTCCTCCCACGAGATGACGGCGACATTGTTGGAACTCTCAACCAGGCCCTGAATGACGCGACTAATACCGAGCACGCCGTCGGGCAGGGCGTTCACGAGATCAACCAGGCGGCGCGACGCCTCGGCATCGGCGCCGCGCAGGCCGGAGGGCCCGTTGTCGACGGATACCTGCACACCGTCGTCGATTCCCGCGAGCACGCGGCGGAATTCGGCCAAGGCCGCATCGGCCGCTTTCCGAAGCTCGTCGACGCGGCCGCGCGACACAAGCACGTCAGCCTTCGCCTCCCGTGGAATCGCGTTGTGTTTGTTGCCGCCGTCCATCGAGGCCAGGCGAAACGATCCGTCGAACCGAGCCAGGGTCCGCGCCAGGAGCTTGTTGGCATTTCCCCGGCATTCGTGTATGTCGCCGCCCGAATGACCGCCTCGAAGGCCCGTCACCTGGATGCGCACGGCCGCCTCGTCGGCCGCGGCCGGCGACAACTCCAGCGTGGTCGAGAGCGTCGTCGTCCGGCCGCCCGCGCATCCGATGTAGAGCGTGTCGTCCTCCTCGGAATCCAGGTTGATCATGCGACGCGACTTCACGAGCTCGGGCGAGATGGCGCTCGCGCCGGTCAGGCCGGTTTCCTCGTCGATCGTGAAGAGCAGTTCGAGCGGACCGTGCTTCACGCCCTTCGCGGACGCGGCGGCCAAGGCCGCGCACACGCCGATGCCGTTGTCCGCTCCCAGGGTCGTGCCCGTGGCACGCACCTCGTCACCATCCACGCGCAGGCGAAGCGGATCATGGTCGAAGTCGAACACCACGTCGGCGTTCTTCTCGCAAACCATGTCCAGGTGCGACTGGAGCGCCACCGAGGCGGCACGCTCGCGGCCGGGAGTCGCGGGAACGTCGAAGACGACGTTGCCAACGGCATCCGTGCGATGGGTCCACCCATGTCTTGCCCCGATCGCGAGAACCCACTCGCGAACGCGCTCTTCGCGTTTGGACGGGCGCGGAATGGCGGACAACTCGGCGAAATAGCCCCAGATTTCGGCGGGATCGAGCCGCGCGAGTACGTCCCGGGCGGCAACAACGGCGGTCGTCATGGTCGGGCCTCCTCGATCGGCGCGCATTATGGCCGGGAGACGGCCTGCGTCGCAAACCGTCAAAGGGCAGTCCGCGTCGCGTGGTCAGATTCGCCGAATGCGCCGCGCCGTCGCGGACCAGCCGACCAAGGCGAGAATGAGCGTTCCGGGTTCCGGAATGTACTCGTACGTCACCACCGCGCTGATGGCGTGGAACGCGTCGTAGAAATCGTACTGATACGAATCGGGCGGCACGCCGAGCAATCGCAACTCGTTGAGAAACAGATAACCGCTTCCCGGAGCACCGTGGCCGGGCACCTCGAGCGAGAACTGGCCGGGCCCGCTGGACCCGTACAGCTCGGGCGGCGGGCGGAATCGCCCGACGAGCAGATCGACGTACGAGAAGTTGAAACGGAGCCCATCCGGTCCATCCGGCGTGAACACGCTTCCATCGCCGTCGTCCGGCGCGACTTGGAACATGGGCGACTGAAGCGACAGCGTCCCGAACGCGGCGATGCCCGGACCGGTCAACAAGAACTGTCGCAGGATCGACGCCTCGACCAGCGCGGAGCGATTCGGGTCATCGTTGTCGAACGCGAGGACTGTCTCGCCAGACTGAAAGATGTCGATCGTGACGCTGAGAAGCTGGCGACGACCGCCGCGTGTATCGAATAGCGGAAACTCGAGCCGCTTGCCGAAGTCCAGCGGTGTGCTGAACGTGACCGCACCTTGATACTGTTCGAGTTCGCCGCGCGGCGCGGGAAGCAACACTCCGAGGGAAATGACCGATGCGACGAGTGCGCCCATCGTCATGGCCCACCTCCTTCAACCGACCCCGGGCCCCAGCGGATCGTCGCCCGCGAGTGCATGGGGCCCGATCGGTTACCAGTATAGACGAACCGACGGCCGTATCTAGTCTGCGAATTCCGAAGAATCTTGTGTCAGCCGTAGGCAGTTGAGCCTACTCAAACCGAAGCGCGTCGATTGGATCGAGCCGGCTCGCGCGCCACGCGGGGTAAAACCCAAAGAAAACCCCCACAATCACCGCGAAGAGCACCGACAAACCCACGGACCACGGCGTCACGACGGTCTCCCAGCCCTTGGTATCCTCCAGAACGCGGGCCGCCCCAAATCCCACCGCGACGCCCACCAGCCCCCCAACGCCGCAAAGCAGGATCGCCTCGATCAGGAATTGTCCCAGGATCTTCCCCGGGTTTGCCCCGATGGCCATCCGCAGGCCGATCTCCCGCGTGCGTTCCGTCACCGACACCAGCATGATGTTCATGATCCCAACCCCCCCGACCACCAGCGAGACCGACGCGATCACGAGCAGCAGTTGGCTCATCATGGCGGTGGTCTCCTCCTGAACCTTGGCGTTCTCGGAGAGGTCGAAGATGCGGAAATCGTCCGGATCGTTTGGACCGAGACGGTGCCGCTCCCGCAACAGTTGGCGAACCTGCTCGCGGACCATCGGCATGGGCACGCCCGACCGGCCGGCCGCCAGCATCGTGGCGGACTTTTCCTGACCGGCGACCTTCGTTTGGAATGTGCGGAACGGAAACACGATGGTGTCGTCGTAGTCCCGGCCGTCGCCGCTGCGCCCCTTGGCGGCCAGAAGCCCGATGACCTCGAACGGCACGCGATTGACGCGGATCACTTCGCCCACGGGATCGACGGACCCGAACAACTCTCGCGCGGCGGTCTGCCCGATGCAGCACACCTTGGCGAGGGAGTCGTCATCCTCCTGCGTGAACAGCCGACCTGACGCCGCCGGCCACCGCCGGATGTCGAAGAAGTTCGCGAACACGCCCACGACGCCGGTCTGGTAGTTGGCGTAGGGCGACGCGACCTGCATCGTGATGCGATTGCTGGGCGTCGCGGCGCGGACGTAACTGCACTGCTGCATGATCGCGATGGCGTCGTCGGTGGTCATCGTGGCCGAAACGCCGGCGCCCATCTGGACGCCCTGCCGCTGGATGCCCCACGACCCGATGAACATCCAGTCGTCGCCCATCGCGGCGATCTCGCGCTGCACGCGACGCTTGGTGCCCTCACCCATCGCCACCATGGTGATCACCGCCGCGATCCCGATGATGATGCCGAGCGTCGCCAGCGACGTGCGGACCTTGTTCTTGCCAAGGCTCGAAGCGGCTTCCGCGGCCGTCGCAAACACGCCTGTCAATGGGGTTCGGCGCGACGCCGCGACCGGCCGTTTCGGCTTGAGAACGCTGCGATGCACGCGGGGCTCCTGTCAGTAACTCAAGCCGCTTCGGCGGACATGCACGTACGGCGCCTGATCGCCGGAACACTCGGCGGCCACGACGGCCCCGACGTAAAGCCAGTGGTCGCCCGCATCGTGCCGCCCGTGGACGTCGCAGGAGAGCACCGACATGGCGTCCGCCAGACCGACGCCGCCCTCAACCTCCCGGGCAACCAGTCCGGCGAAAACGTCGTCATCCGGGCCGAAGCCGCGCGCGAAGTGCTTCAAGAGCGACCCGGGTTCGGCCGCAAGCTGGTTCAACGCGAACCGGCCGGACTGGTCGATCACCCGTTCGATCGCGCGGCCCTTCCTGACCGCGACGCTAACCGTCAGCGGTTCGAATCCGGCCTGCTGGACCCAGGATGCCAACATTCCGGTTCGCGAGTCGCCATGGCGGGCGGTCAGGATGAACAGGCCGCTCGGAATGCGACCGACGGCGGGGCCGATCTGCTCGCGCGTGGATGCGTTCATGGCGTCTCCGTCCCTACCGCTGAACCGGCGCCGCGGGCTTACCTACAAGATCAATTCTACGTTGGGCGCAGCCCGATCGCCATCGCGGCCGTCCGGTTGGAGCTCGACGTCGAAGCATGCATAATCGCGGCGTGACACACGTCCCGGCGCCAAGCCTGACCCCCGGTGAACGCGACCCGAGCTACTGGCGATGGCTGGCGCTGATCGTCGTGCTCGCGGCGGGGATTCGCCTCGTGCAGGCGACCCGACTGGAGGCCATCAGCCGCGACGGCGCCTTCTACGTTCGCTTCGCCCGGGATCTGGCGTCCGAGCCCGGTCGCGCGATGCGCGAACAGCTCGCGCAGCCGGGGTTGTCGGTCGCCCTGCTGGCAGTCAACCGAACCTTCGGTCATTGGCTGTCGGCGGACCCGGTGCTCGCGTGGGAGCGGTCCGGGCAGCTCATCGCGCTGGCGGGCGGCATCGCCGTCATTCCCTTGATCTTCGCGCTCACACGGACGCTTTACGATGCTCGCATCGGTCTTGTCGCTGCTCTCCTGGCCGCTGTATGGCCCCATGCGGTCGCACTCTCGGCCGACGTCTTGACGGACATGCCACACCTCGCCTTGTACATTGCCTGCCTCCTGCTCTCGATTCGCGCCGTGGGAGGAAACCGCTTGGCGTCGCTGGGGAGTTGCGGCGTCATATCCGCTGTTGCGTATCTTTTTCGGCAGGAGGCGCTGGCCCTGCCCATCGTGGCTGGCCTGAACTGGGTGCTGCAACCCGACGGCCGAAGCTGGCGCAGACGCACGGTCGGCGTCGCCGTGCTGGCGGCCGCGTTCGTCCTGCCGGTCGCGCCGTACGTCTACGTCACTGGCAAGCTGTTGCACAAGAAGAGCCTGCGACAGTTGCTGGAGCCTCCAGCACCCGGCACGGAGTCCGCACGCACGCTCGACGTGGGGGAATGGCGTGCCGCAACGCCGCTCCTGGCTGCGCCGGTCGTTGATCGCGGGCCGGTCTGGTCCGCCGTCGAAGCGTACGGATACAGCGGCCGCTATGTCCTCGGTCTGCTCGGTGTCGTCGCGTGGATCTGGCCGAGCGTGCCGGCCAGTCGGCGACTCCCCCGGCAAATCGTCGTGGCCGTTGCGGTGCTGCACCTGGCGGCGGTCCTGCTCAGAGGTCGCAGCTTCGGCGTCATCAGCGTCCGCTATCTGGTCGTTCCGGTCGCGCTGACCATCCCGTGGGCCGCAGCGGCGGTCGTGACCGTCCTCGAACGGCTGCGAACTCGATCGCCGGCGTGGCGCTGGACACTCGCGGCAGCCGTGGCGGCGCCGCTGCTCCTGCCGCTGTGGCACGCCCCCAATCGCGGCAAGTCCGCCCTGCGGGAAGCCGGCGACTGGCTGCGTCTGCACGCCCCTCCCGACGCTGTGATTCTGGTCCCGCCGCGCCTGGAACCGCTCGCCCTGTACGCCGATCGCGCGTGGTTCTGGCCGAGTGCTGACGACGTTGAAGCGTGGACGCAACAGGCGTTGGACGCCCGCGCGTCTTGGCTTGTCCTTGAGGTTAACGCCGGCGACGCATCCGCGCACGATTCAACTCTCGCCAACGACTGGCGAAAGCGTCACCGCGTCACGGCGCCGGTGTTTGAGAGCTGCCCCCATCGAGGCGTTGCCGTCAGCGTCTGGCGCGCCGGCAGCGATTGAGACCGAAGCGATTCAGCCGTCGCGCCGCGCCCAGTCGTATGGGATGTCGTTGTCGTGCGGGTCCGCGCGGAACTCGTCAGGCTGCTTGTAATCGTAGCACTCGGTCGTGACGTTCACGACGAAGCACTCGCAATCCGAGACGCACATCCAGCCGTGGTAGACGCCGGGCGGAATGCGCAGCAGACCGGGCAGGTGCTCCGACAGATACAACTCGTTGACCTCGCCATGCGTGGGCGAATCCGTGCGTGCGTCGTAGAGCCCGACCTTGATCGCGCCCCGCAGGACGTAAAAGTGATCGGTCTGGAGCTTGTGGAAGTGCCACGCCTTCACGACACCGGGGTACGTCGTCGTGAAATACACCTGGCCGAACTTCACGAACCACGGGTCATCGGCCCGCATGATCTCGCCCAGCCGCCCGCGCTCGTCGGGTAGGACGCGGGCACGACGAGCGCCAACGCCGTCGATGAGGGCAGCTCGGCCGCGAATCAGCAGCGACTCGTCGGCGAAGACGGTACGCAGGGGCGGAAGCGATCGAACGTTCTTGCTCATCGGCCGGATAGCCCCATTCCAGTAGCCCTATGTGATCGTATCAACGAACTTGGGCGAGATTAGACCGGCGAGTGCGCCTGTCAAGCCGGCCACCCGCTCGGCCTGATGAGTCGTGCCGCGTCAGGCGTCAGTAGGCGTCGAAGTCCAGCGCCTCGAACTCCACGTCCGCCGGATCGAGGGCGCGACCGGCCGACGTCAGGTCGCGAAAGATCAGATTGAGCGGCGAGGGCCGCAGCCGCTCGGGCAACCGGACTCGACCCAGTGCCGGCGGGCGCAAGTACCGGCTCAACCCCATCCAGACTTGGATGCCCGCCAGCGGACCGCGCCGAAGCGAGGATGGAATCCGCGCCAGCCCGGGCCGGAGTCTGTCCATTTTGAGAACGGCGTAAACACCGGGCCGATCGGTGGGTGCGAGCAGTTGGCGGCAGCCGCGCCGCACCCGGACGCCATAGCGCACCGACGGGTTCGACAAACGCCAGCACAGTCTGTCGTCATCCCACGCACGTCGCCACGCCGGGAGGACGCCGGGCTCCTCTGCGAACCGACGGGCCGATCGCCACAGCACGAGAACATCCAACGGACGCACAAGCTGAAACTGAAGCTTCTTCACGAAGCCCGGCGTGCTGTTGGCATTCGCCACGCCGATGACATGGTCGATGCCGGCGTCGCGCGCGAGTTCGTACGTGCGACCAGCCAGCAGCGTGAAGAGCCCCTTGCCCTGGTGTTCGGGGTGCACGGCCGTATTGAGCGAGAGGCTGCCGCGCACACGCCGAGCCCGCACGTCGGCGTCGATCGGGATCACGGCGTAGTGCCCGGCGAGCACGTCGCCAGCCCATGCGTTGAAGCCGAGCACATGCCCGGACGGATTGTCCGCGTACAACCACTGAAGGTAATCGCGGGTCAGGTGTCGCGCGGTCGGCCAGACCAGGCGAAACAGGTTTTCGACGGCGAGCAATGCCGCGGCCGACGTCTCGACCGGCCGATACTCGTACGCCTCTAGCGCGCCGCTACTCATGACACGGCCTCCGCGTTTCCGATCGAGGTGCGCCGACCGGACGTCGGCCCGCAAGCCGGATCCCCGTTCACCCTCGATCGCTCAGGAAGTTCGGCAACAAACTCGGCGATCGCCTCCCGAAAATCGTGAAACGTCAGGCCGAAACGCCGCTCGTACAACAGCGTTCCCGGGTGGGGAGGATGATCGTACGCGTGCGACCGCACGGGACGTACGTGGTGCCGCCGCCGAACCACGAACTGCCAGAACGCGAACGGCGCCAGCCCCAGGAACGATCGCCACTGGCTGCGATACAGGGTGCAGAACGAAAAGAACCAGAGCCCCTCGGCCAGCGTCAGGCGGCTCAGACATCCGTCCGGCGATGGAACGGCGGCGGAAAACGCGCAGAAGAACGGTCTGGGGATCCCGGCGGCGTGATAGCCGGGACACTCATACACATCGTGGACGCCGAGTGTTCTTGCCATCGCCACTCCGACCAGGTGGGCCGCGTCGTGGTCGCCATGACCGCCTTCCCATGCATGCACGAAGATGGTTGAGAGAGGGCCGTGGGATCTCAAAGCACCCTGCATGGCCGCATGCAGTCGATACAGGTGAAGGTGAGCCGTCTGGTCGCGCACACCCAGTTCGACGCCGATCGAATGAATCTGGCTGCTCGGAACTCCGAGCCGCGCGAGCGCACGGGTCGATTCGCTGATTCGAATCGACGGCTGCGTCCCGCGCGCGCCGCCATCCGTCAGGTAGCAAACGACCACCTGCTCACCCCGAACAACGGCGGCGCGAATGCTCGGCAGAAAGAACATCTCATCGTCGGGGTGCGCGAAGACGAACAAGTTGGAGCCGACGGCGGTGGTCGGCGCGGCATTGCTCGCACCCGACTCATCCACGTCATCCCCGGTAGCGAACACGAACCACTTGCATACGGCGAAACCGACGACGAATAGGACGAGCTCAATGGCGCCCTTGACCCAGATGAGCGTGTGAGGCGCCGCCGTCCCCAGCACATGGGTGGCGAGCTTGATCAGCGCCGTGCTGACGCCGGTCATCACGAGCCAGGCGATCGCGAATCGCGGCGAATAGGGACCGCGTCGACGGCCAAGCACCCCGAACGTGAAGATGCCGTTCAGGTAATACCCGATCATCGCGCCCAGGAGGCGCGAGCAGACGTTCGCGACGACCGGGCTGCCGAAAACCGCGGTCAGGCCCCAGAATGCCGACAGATCGGCGACGTACTGGACACCGCCGACGATCGTGAACTTGATGAACTGCCTCGGTGCGCTCAAGCCGGGCGCGTGCCCCAACCGGTCTTGCTCGACGATTGGTGTCAACCCGTCATGCTTCGCCATCGGCTTCCGCCTTGGCCCGCAGGATCGCACATTCCTGAGCCAATCGGACGATCTGCTCTTCGTGCTTGCTGAGCGCCAATGATTGCACAAACACCAGAACCGTCATGATCAGCAACCAGAACACAAAGAGCGCGTTGGACGCGGCCTCGAATCCGGCCCAGCGCCCGGCGATCGTCACCGGGCCCGGAAACAGGCTGAGCAGGAGCAGCAGCAGCCCTGAGCCAAGCCACGCCAGCGCTCGCCCCAGGGCCAGTTGTTGACGACGCAGCTTGTGAAATACGAAGGCGAGATAGATCAGAGAGAAGATGACGCCAAGGAGCTGAAGTTTGTGCATTTCCATGACATTGTCACTCGATGTCGATCCGACGAGGATCGCGAAAGCGGTCCGCCAGAATCGCCAGGCAGATCTTCAGAATGTAGAGCACGGAATCGAGCTGCTGGATCGAACTGCGACCCGATCGGCGGGGCCGCATGACGGTGCGGACTTCGAGAAGCCGATACCCGCGGTGCAGTGCCACGTACACCGACTCGGGTTCGGGATACTCGCGCGGGTAGCGCGCGGCGAACTCGCTGATCAGCGATCGTCCCATCGCCCGGAACCCACTGGTCGGATCCGTGATGCGCTGGCCGCTGAACCAGCGAATCCACTCGGAAAGAAAGCGGATGCCGGCTCTGCGCAGCCCGGTCGACTGAAAGCCCTCGCGCTCAAGGAACCGGGAGCCGACGACCATGTCGGCCTCCCCGGCGACGATCGGCCGCACGAGATCGGCGACCCATCGCGGATCGTGCTGGCCATCGCCATCGCACTGAACGCAGATGTCGTAGCCCTCGCGGAACGCAAATCGAATCCCGCACTGGACCGCCCCCCCGATGCCAAGGTTGATGGGACAATCCAGGACGAGGGCGCCCAGGCGCCGGGCGACCGCCGACGTGTTGTCGGTCGAGCCGTCGTTGACGATGACGAAGTCGACCGCCGGACACGTGTCGCGAATCTCGGCGATGACGGCCGGCAGGTTCTCCGCTTCGTTGAACGCAGGAATGATCAGCAGAACGCGCACGGGGCCCAACGCCCGATCGTCGGTTCCACAGGGGGAACCCGCGATGGCGGACTGCGCGGCGGCCGCCGGCGAAGCGACTGCCCGCTGTCCGTCGGCTGGATGGTCTATCACCGACGATTGACCCACTGATCGAGAAGCCGGCACGGACTCATGTTAGCCCTCGGCGCGTTTCGTCGCAACGCCCGCGCCAGCTTGACCGGGCCTCCCGCACACGTAGGATCGGGAGCGGATGGATCCGCCCGCAACCATGATGACCACGCTCCCCACGGCGCGCCGCGCTCAGTGGTTCGCTCCCACGTCAGCGTGCGTCGTGCTCTCCTGGTCGGCGTACGTCTTCGTTCGATACTTCGCGCGTACCCTCAGCGAACTCGGGATCGGCTGGTCCGGACTCGCGCCAGACTCCGTCTTGCGCCAGAGGTTGTCCGACTATCGAGTCTCCAAAGTGCTCGGGCTGACGCCGTTCGTGGATGGGTCGTGGCAACTTCGATCTGAAGTCTGCAAGACGATCATCATCACCGGATTGCTGGTCGTGCTGTTGATCGGTGTCGGACGAGCGGCCCTGCGGCGGCTCGGCCTGCTGGCACAGGCCGATCGACGTGGAATGAACAGCCTCGCGCTGGCTGTCGGAATCGGCATTCTGATCCTGATCACCGCCTCGCTCGGCTTTGCACGGGCCCTGCACGTGCAAACGTTGTGCGTCTCCCTCGGCGTGCTGGCAGTCTTCGCGATCCGATCATATCGAATCGACTTCGGGTCGCGATTTCGTCGGACGGAAGCGAACCCTTCCGTCGTGCGCCCGACGTGGATCCGCCGTGCCCTGAACGGTCTTGTCGTCGCGGTGGTCTGTATCCTGCTCTGGCCTTATGCGGTGGCATCGTTGGCGCCGGAACGCGAGTTCGACAGTCTCAATGCCTACCTCTACTACGCCCGAGTCTTTGTGGAAGAGGGACGCATTGTTGATATCTGCCCCATTCGGACGCATATGTCACTGTACAGCATTCTGCTGTGCTGCGTCTCGTTGCTGCTGCAAGGTTCGGCCGTCGCGAAACTACTGACCTTCGCCATGGCCGTCGCGTCGATCCGGCTGGTGCAGTGCGCGGCGGAGCAGTTCGCTGCGCGCTGTGGCGCCGGGATCTGGGGCGCGGTCGTCCTTCTCAGTGTGCCCGCGTTCACATGGACGGCCACGGTTCCGTACTCCGATGCCCAACTGGCCTTCTTCATGCTGTGTGCCGCCGTTGCCTCGGCGCGCTGGCTGCAAGCGGGCGTGGGGGCGTGGGCTTGGATCGCAGCGGGCTGCGCCGGAATCTCCGCCGGACTGAAATACAACGGACTGGCGCTGGCCGCCCTTCTCGCCGTCGTCGTGTCTGTATTCTGGATGATCCAGCGTTTGCGGCCGCGTGCGCAGGATCCGGCCGACGGCGGAAGCCCAACCATCCGATTTCGCGCTGTGGCGCTCGCCTCCCTCGCCTACGTTCTTGTCGCTACGCCACCCTACGCCAGGAATTTCCTCTGGCTCGGCAACCCGGTGTTTCCCTTCCTACACCGAGTGTTTCCGACCAACGCCGTGACCGAGGTTCAGGCGGCGAAGCTGGCCAGCTCGCACCTGAACGAAGCCATGCACTTCGGCCCCGGCTGGCGGGAGCAGCTCCTGCTCCCATTTCGCGTGACGTTCGAGGGATTCCGCATCCAGTCGGCGATCGGGCCGGTGTTTCTCATGTCGGTTCCGCTTCTACTATTCGTCCGACGGGCCTCCGTGCCGACCATCCTCTTGCTCGCATTCGGCCTGCTCTCCGCCTGGATGTGGCAGCAGACGTCCGCCATCGGACGGCATTTCCCGATCTCCGGAGCGCTGCTCGCGGTGGCGTTCGCCGTGCTGCTCGATCACATGCGAGCCAGCGGCCGTGTGGGCCGCCTCACGGCGGGCATGGTTGCCACGTTGTGGATGCTCGCTGCCTACCTCAGCCTTCCGGCGTTTGCCAAGCTCTGGTTTGATCAATGGTCGCTGGCGGTCCGAGAGATCCCGACCGATGTCGTGCTGGGCACGCAATCGCAGGCCGAGTATCTCCGCCCGCGCGTGCAGGGCCTTGAGACGGCCACGGCTATCAACGCACTTCCGATCACGAATTCATCCCGCCTCGCTACGATTCCGCCCGGACGGGTCGAGCCGTTTCTCGTCCGCGGCCGGCCACTGGACTGGGACGAGTTTTCGCCGGTGTTTGAGCGGCCGAACGACGCGGAACATACGTGGAGCCGGCTGCGCAATGCCCATGTCGAATACCTGACCTGGACATTCCGCGAGCCGCACGCGTTCACCGATTGGCCGATCCTCCAGCCTGGTTCGACGTTCCGGTCGCGTTACATCGAACGATTGTTTGCCGTGGAGGGCCAGACCGTCTTCCGTGTCCGGCCCGAGCCGCGGGATCCGTCCGACGAGCTGTTCGATGTCGCCGAGGCGATCATGCTTGGTACGGTTCCCTTGGTTGATGACCGGAAGCCGGAGTACGACAACCGCCGCTCGACGGTCAGTGGCCGCCCCACCTGGGGGTTGGTGCTGCGCTCTAGGCAGCCGATCGCCGTCGTCCTGCCCGCACGACGCGTCGAACTCCTCGTCCATCTCGACGACGCCGCCGCCGCGCGCCGCGTTCAGGGCATCGTCAACCTGGCGCTGGCGCGTCTGGATGGAACGCTCGTCGCCCGCGCAGACGCGGTGTTCCATGCCGACAGCGAGTCGCCGCGCGCCAGCCAGCTCGTGGTCGAATGCGAAGAGGCGACGGGCGAACCCCTGAGGCTCACGCTCTCCTTCGACGCCGCCGACGGTAGCACGAGCCCCTTTCACCGCGTCCTGCTGACGCGTTTGGACGCGGCACTGGCTCCACCCTCGAATTCAACAATCACGCAGGACGGCACCGTCCGCGGGAAGTGAAGGAGCCGCGTGGAGCATGCCGCGCGGTGCCGGTCCGCCCACGCACGTTGACCTGACGACCGCGATCGAGATAGATTGCATGGGTGCTGAAGGCACGGTCTCGCGGGTCCCGGTGCGCAATCTCGCGATGTTGCGCCATCGCCGCACGTGTTCCGCACGCCGTCCCAGTCGGAGCATTCGTTGACGAAGCCGTTTCGGATCGTGTGCGCTGTTGGCACCCGTCCGGAAGCCATCAAGATGGCCCCGGTCATCATGGCGCTTCGCGATGTCCCCTGGGCGACGGTGCGAGTCCTCGCCACGGCTCAGCATCGCCGCCTGCTCGACCAGGTGCTCGAGTTCTTCGGGATCACGACCGACGTCGACCTGAACCTCATGCGGCCAGAACAGTCGTTGGCCGACCTGACGAGCCGCATGATGATCGCCGTGGATGCCGCCCTTGAAGCCGAAAAGCCAGACATGGTGCTGGCTCAGGGCGACACGACCACCGTCATGGTCACGGCGCTGGCTTGCTTCTATCGTCGCGTGCCGTTCGGTCACGTCGAAGCGGGCCTCCGCACTTTCGATCGCTCAGCCCCGTTTCCCGAGGAAATGAACCGCGTCCTGACAAGCCAGATGGCCGCCGCGCACTATGCGCCGACGGAACGGGCCCGTGACCACCTGCGCCGCGAGGGCGTGGCCGCCGACCGGATTCTCGTGACCGGCAACACCGTTATTGATGCCCTGCTATGGGCCGCCCGGCACTGCGGCGACTTCGACGCCGGGATCGACGACGATCGCCGGATCCTGCTGGTCACGGCGCACCGCCGGGAGAACTTCGGTCCGCCGCTGGAAGAAATCTGCGCAGCGCTGGTGGAGCTGACCTCGACCGAACGTCTGGCCGTTCTGTTTCCGGTGCATCCCAATCCCAACGTTACCCGCATCGTCGAGCGGACCTTGGCGAACCGACCGCACGTGCGGCTGCTCCCGCCGCTCGAGTACCCCCGGTTCGTGGCCGCGATGAAGGCGGCGCACCTCGTCCTGACGGATTCCGGCGGTGTTCAGGAGGAGGCTCCGTCGCTCGGCAAGCCGGTCCTCGTGCTGCGGGATACGACCGAGCGGCCGGAGGGCATCGCGGCCGGCAACGCGTGTCTGGTCGGCCCGCACCGCGACCGCATCGTCGAGCGCGTCAGGCACCTGCTGGCCGACCGCGACCTCTACGAATCAATGGCGCGCGCCCGTAATCCGTACGGCGACGGCCGCGCGAGCATGCGCATTGTTGAACATCTGCATGAAGCGGCTCGCCGCGTGTGACGCTTTCGGCACACCGGATTCCCGCGAGCCTCACGCATCTTGAGCAGTTCACAGGCATTTCACAGCGCGGCCTTGCCAGAATTCCTTGACTCCGCCGGTTCGACGCGATAGCGTTGGTTCGGAAGGGCACTCCTCGCGAGCAGGTCCGCTGCGGCCCGATTCGTATCGATTCTGTTGCTTGGGGATCTTGCTGATCCTCCACTTGGAGATCATGATCGGCGTGGTTCGCAATCGGCTTTGCCGCCTAAGCGAGAACCGTCCGTGGAGCGATGTGGCGTCGCGCCCGTGCGACTCCATGACGGAGGGCGTCCGGACGTCCACTCAACAAATGGTGAAGCAAGGCGATGCACGTTCGTAAACCTGACGTTGCTGCCGACCGGACCACGATGCCCACGACCGGGCCGCGCCTGAGCGGGCCCTTGCCAACTCAAGAGCAGGCCGAAGCGCATCCGGCGCCCAGCGGCGGAGCGGCCTCCGTCATCGTCCTGGGCATGCACCGCAGCGGTACGTCCGCGCTGGCTCGCTGCCTGAACCTCGTTGGACTTCCGGTAGGTCCGGAGGGCGACCTCGCCCCTCCCGCGGCCGACAACCCCCGCGGTTTCTGGGAGAATCTGCGGCTCACGGGACTCAACGAGCGGATTCTCGAGCGGCTGGGCGGCGACTGGTGCACGCCGCCCGTGCTCTCCGAACGCTGGTGGAACTCAACCGCGCTTGCAGACCTTCGAACGCAGGCGGCGACGCTCGTCGAGCAGGCGTTTGGCCAGGATCGATTCGTCTGGAAAGACCCGCGCAACTGCCTGCTGCTGCCGTTCTGGCGAGATCTCCTGCCCAGTGAGCCGATTCTCGTCTTCATTCGACGAAACCCGCTGGAGATCAGCCGCTCGTTGGAGAAGCGCAACGGGTTTCGCAAGCAGCAGTCGCTGGCGCTATGGGCGCTCTATGTCGAGTCCGCTCTTCACCATGCCTCCGGTCTGCCGTTGATCATGGTCGATTACGGTGAATTGCTCGATCACGCTCCGGAGTGCATCGCCCGACTCAAGACACATCTCGACGAACTCGGAGTCCCCGACCTCGTGATGCCCACCGGCGATCAACTGTCGGCGTTCCTCTCGGAGGAGCTTCGGCACTGGCGCCGCAGTGACGACGCTTTCCTGACGGACCCGGTCGTCCGACTCTACCAGAAGAACCTGTATCGCTATCTCGCATCGTTACCCACCTTCACTCCGCGCTTCGACGGATTCGAGGGCTTGGGGCCGCGCTGGCGGCAGCAAGCCACGCTGACCGTGCTCCGCGCCCGACACTCTCAGCTTGTCTCCGCGCAGGCCGCGCACCAGCAGCAAGCAGCCATGGCATTCTCGCAACTCCAAGAGATGGAGGCGAGCGTGACAACCCTTACCGCTGAACTCGCAGGCATGCGCACCCGCCTCGACAACGCCCTGACCGAGGTCGCGGCCAGTCGGATGCAGGTGCTTGAGTTGGAGCGAGGGACCGCCAGAATCGCTGAACTGGAAGCGACGCTGACCTCCGCGCGAGAGCGGCAGGGTTACCTTGAAGCAGAATTGAACGTGACGGAATCCGATCTGAGCCGCTCGCTCGCGCGCATCGGTCACCTGCAGGACACCGCCCGAACTTTGGAGCAGGCCGTCAAGGAAAGCGAAGACAGGATCTGCGAACTAGCGGCCACTAAGGCCACGCTGACCGCCCAGTTGGCAGTGATGGAGGCCCGATTGCAGGCTCCGCCGCCCGCCATGGACGAAGGGCAATACCGGCAACTTGAAGCAGAGGTCCGCGATGCGAACGCGAGGTCCGCCGCGGCCGCCGCAGATGCTGCGCGACTGCGTCACGACATCGACGACCTCTCACGGCAATTACGGATTAGAGACGACGACGTCGCCTCCCTGAGGGCGAGTGAAGTGAGGTTGCGAGCGGAACTGGCCCGCAGCGAACAACGCCGGCGCGCAGTCGGCGCCGCCTGTATGGACGCCATTTGGGCACTGGCGCGATTTGCGTGGAAGCGACTCCCGATCGGCGAGCGACTTCGTCTTGGCGGGAAGGCGGCTTTCTACGGCCTGCTCCGCCGATTTCATCCAACCTCCCAGCGTGTCCGCCGATTTGACGAGTATATGCAGTTCCAGGAACGCCAGCGCGCCGCAACGGCGCTCATCACGGCGATTCCAACGACACTCGACCACCACGGTCCGCGCCCGTTCGATGTGCTGGTATTCCCGGTGATCGACTGGTTCTTTCGTCATCAGCGTCCGCAGCACCTCGCGCTCGAACTTGCCTCGCGCGGACATCGAGTCTTCTACTTCGCGACCAAGTTCGATGCCGCCGCCGATGAGTCGCTCCCGGACGCCAAGGTGGTCGCTCCCAACGTGCACCTTGTGACCCTGCGGTGCTCGCCGCCCCACCCCGTGATCTACAACGATCATCCGACCGCACAGCAGGTGGCCGAGCTTGCAGACTACATCGCCGAACTTCGACGGAAATTCGATCTCTCAACCACCGTATCGATCGTCGATCATCCTTTTTGGTACCCGGTGGCGTCCGCTTTGACGAATAACCGCGTCGTGTACGATTGCATGGACCATCACGGCGGGTTCTCCAATGCCGGTCCGCAGATCGAGGAGTCCGAGCGCCGCCTAATCGAATCGGCCGATCTTGTCGTCGTCTCCTCCGATCGCCTGGCAGCCCGCCACGCTCCGGCGGCAAAGCGACTCGTCACCATCCGAAACGCCGCGGAATACAACCACTTTGCCAACCCGCGCTCGCCCGTCCCCTCGTGGAAAGAACGTCCCATCATCGGTTACTATGGTGCGATCGCGGAGTGGTTCGACTCGGACCTGGTCGCCGACGCCGCCCGCGCGATGCCGGATTGCGACTTCGTGCTGGTCGGTTCGACCGCCGGCGCCGATATCCGACGCCTCACTCAGCTGCCCAACGTGCACTTGATCGGTGAAACTCCTTACGCGGAATTGCCGCAGCGTTTGCATACCTTCGATGTCTGCATGATCCCCTTCCGCGTCAACGAACTGACCCTCTGCACGAACCCCGTCAAAGTGTACGAGTACCTCAGCGCGGGTAAGCCCGTCGTCGCCACATCCCTGCCCGAGCTGCGACAGATGTCCGACGTCGTCGCGGTCGCCGCGACGTCGAGTGATTTCATCACCGCGCTCCGCGCCGCCCTCGACGACAACGGCCGCGATGCACGGGAGCGCCGCCGCGCCTTTGCGCGAGGCCAGACTTGGGCCCACCGCGGAAACGACCTGTGCACGGCCATCGCCGCCCTTTACCCGAAGGTGAGCGTTGTTGTGCTGACCCACAACCAGCTCGAGTTCACCCAGGCATGCCTGCACAGCCTCGATCGATTTACGAACTACCCGAACTGGGAGCTGATCGTTGTCGACAACGCATCCAGCGACCGTACGCCGACATGGCTGCGCGCCTATGCGGAAGGCAAGGCCCACGTAAAGCTGATCATGAACGAGATAAACGTCGGCTTTGCGGCCGGCTGCAACGCCGGCGCTCGCGTCGCAACGGGTGATTTCATCGTCTTTCTCAACAACGATACCTACGTCACCGACGGCTGGATGCTCGACATGCTCCGCCACTTCGAGGCGGCGCCACGCCTCGCCATGCTCAATCCGGTCACGAACAACATCGGCAATGAGGCCAGAATCGATATCGCCTACGGCAACATGGACCAGATGGCGCTGGTGGCCCGCGCGCATACGCGTCAGCATTCCGGTCATCACTTCCGCCTGCCTGTCGCCGCGTTCTTTTGTGTCATGGTCTCACGCTCCGCATGGGAGGCGGTCGGCGAGCTCGACGAGCAGTTCGGACAGGGGTTCTTTGAGGACGATGACTACGCCCGCCGCGCCGCGGAGAAGGGACTCTTCTGCGCCTGCGCCGACGACGTCTTCATTCACCACCACCTGTCGGCCACGTTCAACAAGCTGGACGGCGACCGCCGACAGGCTCTGTTCGAGGAGAATCGTCGCCGGTTCGAGGCCAAATGGGGACCGTGGACGCCGCATCGCTACCGCGCGACGAAGGAGCAACGCGGCGGTCCGTCACCACGTCCGGAGTCTTGAGCGACGTGGCGACCAGCCCTTGGATACCGGCATCCAAACACGGGCCGTGGCGGCCAGCCGCGAGTTGGGAGAGCGTGCCGTGCCGGATGTGAACCGGGAACCTGCTGAACATTCCGGTACGGCGGCAGTCTTCGTGATCGGCTGCCCGCGCTCCGGAACCTCGGCGATTTCCTGGGCCATCGCGCAGCATCCCGATTTCTGGACCTCGCACGAATCTGACTTTCTGGTCTATTTGCTGCGCAATGCGCGCCTGCGAATCGCGTATCAAACAAACTACAATCGAGAAGACGGCGGCTGGTTGCAGGCCAACGCGGTCTCGTACCCGGAATTCGCGGCCAGCCTCGGCCTCGGTGTCGACCGCCTGTTTCTGTCTCGGTCCGGCGGCAGGCGCTGGATCGACCAGACTCCCGGCCATACGCTCATCGCCCACGAGCTGGCGATCATGTTTCCCAACGCCCGCTTCGTGCATATCATTCGCGATGGCCGGGCCGTCGTCCGTTCGATGCTGCGCAGCGAGTTTCCCGTTTCGTGGGCGTCGGCTTTCGACGAGGCCTGCCTCACGTGGAGTCACTACGTCCGGGTCGGGGCTGGATTTGCTCGCAGCCATGCCGATCGCTGTATCGAGGTGCGTCAGGAAGATCTCCTCCGCGATCCGCAGGGTGTCATGTCGCGGGTCTTCACCTTTCTCGGCGCACATGACTGGCGGCCCGCGAGCGAGTTCCTCCAACAGGGCCGAATCAACTCGAGCTTCGAACCGACCACCCTCAGGGACTCTGTCGCTGGCGTCGCTGAATCCCGGTGCGGCCAGTCCCAGCTGGTCTGGACGCCCGAGATGAGCACAAGATTCGCCGAGATAGCGGGCCCGATGATGCGCGAACTCGGCTACGAGCATTGCGACAGCCCGGCTTCCGGTTCCGTCAGCAAACCGCCGTCGTCTGAGCCGAATGCTCAGATGACCGCTACCGACGCTGGTTCCGCTGCGCTAGCTGGTGACACACCCCTGCGGTAGGCCCCCACGACTTCCCCCGGCGACCCGGATTCCACGATCCGCCCCCCATGCAACCAAATGGCGCGCGTGCAATATTGCTCGACCTGATGTAACTGATGCGAAACAAGGACCAGGATGCGCGAGCGGTCGATCAGGGCCCGCATGCGCTCCCTCGCGCGTTCGACCCAGCGGATATCACCGACGCTGAATACTTCATCCAGCAACAGAATCTGCGGATCGACGGCCGTCGCCACCGTGAATGCCAGTCGCTGCGTCATGCCCGTGGAGTAGTACTTGACGGGCGTGTCCCGAAATGCCCGAAGCTCGGCGAAATCGAGAACGGCATCCACGCGAGCGAGCATCTCCCGCCGCGAGAAGCCCATCACAGCGCCGGTCAGCAAGATGTTCTCGACGCCGGACAATTCCATGTTGAACCAGGCGCCGATCTCGAGCAGCGGAACCAAGAATCCACGGCAAGTGACGCGACCGCTGGTCGGCGGGTAAATGCGCGAGATGACGCGCAGCAACGACGACTTGCCGGCACCATTGTCGCCGACAATACCCAGCCGGTCCCCTTCCGCCAGGTGAAGATCAATCCCATCGAGTGCCAGGATCTCCGCGACGCCGTTTCCGTAACGCCGCCGAAGCAGCAGATTCAGCACTGACTCCTTCAGCGACCGCGTCCGCGCCGTGTGATGACGGAAGCGGAGCGTGACCTGCTCCAGCGTGATGAAGCTCCCGGGCATGACCACCTACAGGGCGAAGATCAGGGTGTCCTCGTGCCGCCAGAAGACGAGCAGACCCACCGTCAGGACCACGCCTGATGACGCGAATGCCGAGAGCATCTCGGCCCGGGTCGGCCACATTTCGTAGTAGATCGGCCGCTGAAACATCGCCACCATCGAGTACATCGGGTTCAGTTTGAAGTACCACCGATACGGCTCGGGCACCGGGCTCGTGCGGGTTGGAGGCTGCCGGGGCGCCTCCGCCGCTACATGGAGCGCCGCGGCGTTCGACGAGGACTCGACGCGCGGCGGACGCGTCTCAAGCGGATACAGCACCGGCGTCAGGTAGAACCAGGCGCTCACGCACACACCGATCAAGTGGCGCATGTCGCGAAAATACACCGTGACCAGTGCCAGAATCGCCCCCAAGCCGAGGGCGAAGGCCGAAATGCAGATAGACGCCGGCACAATTGCGAGCATCGGCCAAGTGGGGCGGAAATCAATGAACCAGCCGAGCAACAGAAGCAAGGCGGCGAGCGAAAGTCCGAGGGTGATGAGGTTTTGAAGGACCAGACTAAGCGGGAAGACCAACTTGGGAAAATACTGCCGGCGAAGCACCGACTCGGCGGTCACCAGGCTGGTCGAACAACCCTCGATGCTGGTCGCGAAGAACGACCAGGGCACGAGGCCGGCGAGAATGTAAAGCGCCAGCCCCTCAATCCGAAGCAAAACGGAGAACACCGTGCTGAGCACCGCAAGCTGCAGCATCGGGTTCAGCAGCGACCAGAGAAACCCCAAGCTGGATCGCCGATAACGGACCTTCAAATCGCGCGCAACGAAGTTCTTGACCACCTCACGGAATGTCCACAGCTCGCCGAACCGCGCCCAGTACGACATGAATCAGGCTCGCACCAATCACCTCGCCGCAGATGCCGTCGTAAACCCGGCGCGTATATGTGCCGCGCTCGGCCCGTTGTCAAGTCGGGAAGCCGCCCTACTCCGCGCGCTCGCGCAACCGCCCATACTTGTCCAATTGTCGCAGTGCCGCTCGGAAGTCCTTCGGTCTCTCCGCCGTCCATTTCATCCGGCAGCCGCTCGAGGGGTGTTCCAGCGTCAGCCGCTCAACGTGCAGGCTCAGACGGGAGATCAGCGGGCGTTCGCCGTGCCGGCGGCTCGGCCGATAGCCGGACTTGAAGGCCGACAGCATCAAAGCGCCTCCGCCATAGATCGGATCGACAGCCGGCGGCATGCCGGCCGCGCGAAGGTGGACGCGAATCTGGTGCCGATGACACGAACGCGGCACGCATTCCAGCAGCGCGTGCCCGGCGAACGCCTCCACCAGCCGCCACTCGGTGCGGGCTGCCTGCGAAGGCAGGATGCGGGTCCGATCCAGCGCGATGCGAACCTTCCGTTCGGAATTCCGCGGAACGACCAGGGGATCGTCCACGACCCCGGACGCCTTCGGCAGGCTGACCCGCACCAGCGCCGACACGATGACCTCCATGCGTCCATCGGCCAGCTGCGCGGCCAGCGCCTTCGCGACCGACTCCGTTCGAGCAAACAGACACAACCCGCTCGCGTCGTCGTCGACGGGGTTGATCGGCGGAACAAGAACATCCTCGCCGATGAGCTCGAGCAACGATTCCCCCGTCGCGGCCGGCTCGATCGCCACCCAGGCCGGCTTCACGGCAACGAGCAAAAGGTCATCCGAAAACAGAACCGCCGGCTGCTCCCGGCGCGGCGGAACCGACGTTTCCATCGCCGGATCGCCACCGAACGCTGCATCGCTGGCGATGTCGTCTTCCGATTCTCTAGGTCGTCTGGCCACTTGCGTCCCTTCCACCCCTTGCCCGGTTGAACTAACCGGCCGCGCTCCGCCCCACCCCACGATCAGTCGCGGTGCCGCGGAACGTTCACGGCATTCGCGATCCCGCGAGATCGTCGCGGGCCACTTCGGCCGCAACGATATAGACGTTCGCGATCTCATCCAGCGCCAGCGCCGGCTCAACCTCGATCGTGTACACGAGCCGCTTCCCCGGATCGGCGGTAATCGCGGCCACGCGTCCGACCGTCATCGGCGCCCGCAGACCCGGCTCACCCGGTGCCGTCAATACGAGGTCGCCGCGCGCGATCCGGCCGCTCTTCGCCAACGCCGCCGTGGCGACGCCATCAAGCGCCACGTAGCCTTCGGGCACGTCCTCGATCGTCATGCGGCCACGGCCCGCGCCCCTGAGCGTCGCCGGGTAGTCGATCATGACGAACCGCTCTCCCTCCAGCCGGCCCACGCGCACGGCCAGGCGCGACTCCACGTCCGTCAACAGCGCCACCCTCGACATGTTGGGGCGGACCGACTCCACTCGGCCGATCAGGGCCTCGCGCGCCAGCACGGCGAACTGCCGTTCGACGCCATCATGTCCGCCCACGTCGATGAACACTCGCGAGGTGACCCAGTCCTGCCAGCGAACCCCCCGCCAGCTTCCGCGGCCAAGCAGGAGCGAATCGCGAGCCGCCACGATGTCGCGAGCAACAACCCGCGCCTCGAGCACGCGCACGCGTTCCGCCACAAACCGCTCGCGCAGC
The DNA here is from genome assembly GCA_964576285.1 of uncultured Planctomycetaceae bacterium. Taxonomy (GTDB): domain Bacteria; phylum Planctomycetota; class Phycisphaerae; order UBA1845; family UTPLA1; genus SpSt-539. The sequence goes on from CAZNUJ010000004.1 coordinate 81,292, forward strand.
GCCCGCAGCGCGGCGTTGCGCTCCTGCAACTCCTGGATCATCACGGCCTGCACGGCGAGCTGGTGCTCCAGCCCGGCCCGGTCGGCCGCCTGCGTCGTCGCACCCGGCCGACCGGAGAGGATTTCGTCCACGCTGATCATCGATCTCGCGGCCCCCGCGCCCAGGCCGTAAAGCACCACCTGCGCCGGCACCAGGAGCTGCGTGATCCCCTTCAGCCAGTCGGTCCATCCAGGCGGCATGAACACCGCCACGGCCGAAAGAACCATGCCGCCGGCAAAGGCCGCGGGCTTGCTGATTCGAAGCGACGGCCACGTCATGCGGACATCGTACGCTCACGCCGAAGGCGATGCCATTTCGCCCAGACGCGCCGGACCGTATCGTATCGAAGCACCCGCGCCGACCGACTCGGATCGTCCGCGGCGTGCAACGCTGGAAAGGCGGGATCGTGAACACGCAGCTCGTCGTGTTTGAGGATGCCGGCTGGCGCGACCTCTTGCCGCTCTGTTACTGGCGGGCCGCCTTCGATCTGCGATGCGGGGCGGAGAGCCTGCTCGAACGGATCGAGCGGCGACAGTCGGCGCGGGCGGCGCTGCTCGCGCGCCCCGAATTGGCGGACGCCCTGCGTGGGCGGCAGGATCGCGAGGTCAATCGTATCTCCGGAGATCGTCCCACGCTGTTCGTCAACGGGCGTGCCCTGTTGCACCACCCGCTCGATCTGCCGCTGGGCTCGGCGATGTGGATCGCCTCGTCATCCGGCCGTGACTTCGTGCTGCTGGCCGCTCACCTGCATCCGGCCGACGCTGCGCGCATGGGACCGGAAGTCCTGCTCGACCCGGTCCGGACACGCCAGGCGCTGGAGGCTGTCACGGCCGCGCCGCTCAACGGGGAAGCCGCCCAGCTCGTTTCGGCTCCGTGGGATCTGATCTATCACAACCCTGCCGAACTGCGGCGGTATGCCGGGGAGCCGGCGCGGCGCCCTCCGCCGTCGATGAGCGGCGTGCACGTCGTGAACGAGTCGGCTGTCCATGTCGCGCACGACGCGGTCGTCAAACCGGGCGTGGTGCTCGACGCCGAGTCGGGTCCGATCATCATCGACGAGTCGGCCCGAATCTCGCCTCATGTGACGATCCAAGGGCCCGCCTACATCGGACGACACACGCTCGTGCAACCGGGTGCCGTCATCCGGGAGGCCACGAGCATCGGCGCCTGGTGCAAGGTCGGCGGCGAGATCGAGGGGACCATCATCCACGGATACTCCAACAAGCAGCACCACGGGTTCCTCGGCCACGCCTACGTGTGCGAGTGGGTCAATCTCGGCGCTGGAACGTCCAACAGCGACCTGAAGAACACGTACGGGTCGGTTCGCGTGGCTCTTACCGGGGCGGCGATCGATACCGGCCGGATGTTCGTCGGTTCGTTCATCGCCGATCACGCCAAGACCGCGATCAACGTCTCTCTGCCGACGGGCGCGGTCGTCGGATTCGCATCCAACGTGAACGTCAGCCGCTTCGCGGACAAGTTCACCCCCAGCTTCGCTTGGTGCACCGACGGCGGCCGAACCGGCTACGATCCGGCCCGAGCACTGGATGTCGCGAAGAAGGCCATGTCGCGCCGCAACGTAGCGATGTCCCGCGCGGAGGAGGAACTGTTTCTCAACATCGCGCGGCTCGCGTCCATCATTGAGCTCACGGGCGGCGCAAGCTCCAGCGGCGACTGACGCCGCCTGCCTCCTCATTCGCACCCGTCACGCATCTGAACACGCCACCATTCGCAAGTGCCCGAATCGTTCCACGACGCACTGCCAGCCGGGCGGCAGCCACGTCGTCGCGTGATCTTCGACGATCAGGCACGGACCGCGCAACGCATGGCCGGCCAGCAGCGCCTCCCGCGCGAACACCGGCAACGTTCCGCTCCGGCCGACGGCCCGCGGGGGCCCGCCGCTGGTCGGCGCCAGTTCCGGCGGCATCGGCTTGGGAGTTTCCACGACAGCTCGCACACGGAGTGTGACCGCCTCGACCGCCGCCCGCTCATCACATGCTCCGTACCGCGCCAGGTGCGCGCGATGAAACGGAGCCGTCAGCCGCGCCTCGTCCGTGAGCGAATCGACCGGGACGGTCAACTCGTATGATTGCCCGACGTACCGCATGTCCGCGAGGCGATGGCAGATGGTGTCATCGAGGTCGAATCCGTCGCGGAAGACGACCTCCGCCGCGGCGTCCATAAGTCGGCCGAACTCGCGACGGATCAGCTCAAGGTCGATGCCACCGCGCGAAGCACGCGGCAACGTGCGGGAAACATCCTTGACCACGTCCGCGAGAATCATCCCGGTGGCCGACAGAATTCCCGGATCCGGTGGCACAATGACGCCGGCCATGCCCAGCGACCCTGCCAACGCCGCCGCATGCAGCCCCCCCGCTCCGCCGAACGAGACCAACCAGTAGTCGGCCGGATCAACACCCCGATGGGCGCTCACCACGCGCAAGGCGTGCTCCATGCCCGCGTTGGCCACGGCCACGATCGCTTCGGCCGCTTCTTCCACTGTGCAACCCATGCTCTCGGCAACGCGTCCCACGGCTTCCACCGAACGCTGCGGCAGCAACGGGAGCCGCCCGCCGAGGAACCTCTCGGGGACGATGCGACCGAGCACCACGTTCGCGTCCGTCACGGTCGCCTCGGTTCCGACTCCGTAGCACGCCGGACCCGGTACCGCGCCTGCCGATCGCGGCCCGACCGACAGCAGCCCGCCGGAGTCGATCGCGGCGATCGAACCACCGCCGCTGCCGACGGTGTGGATGGCGAGCTGCGGCACGCGGATCGGCCAGCCCGCGAGAACGGCCTCGCTCGTGACCGCCACCTCGCCGTCACACTGAGCCACGTCCGTGCTCGTGCCTCCCATGTCGTACGTCAACACACGCCGCAATCCGAGTAGCGCCGCGGCCCGCGCCGCGGCGATCGCTCCGCCGGCCGGGCCGGCCAGGATGGTCCGTACCGGCTCCCGCGCCGCGTCCAGCGGCGACGCCTGACCGCCGTTGGACAGCATGACGCGGACGTCGCGGGCCCCGGCCTGCCGCGACGCACGGTCGAGGGATCGCAGGTAATCGCCCGTGCGAGGCGCGACATACGCGTTGACCAACGTGGTTGAGGCACGCTCGAATTCGCGAAACTCGGGCAACAGCGAGCTTGAGCAGCACGCCACCAGCCCGCGCTCCGCCGCCAGCTCGCCCACGCGTCGCTCGTGCGTCGGATCGAGATAGCTGAACAACAGGCAGATGGCGACCGACTCGATGCCCCGCGCCCGGATGTCTGCGAGCGTGGCGGCGGCCGCGGCTTCCTCCAGCGGTGTCAGGACGCGGCCGTCCGCATCCAGACGTTCTCGAACCGAGAAGCAGTCGGCCGCATCGACCAGCGCGGCCGGCCGGCGGACGTGCAGAGCATAGAGATCGGGCCTGTTCTGCCGACCAATCTGGAGCAGATCCGCGAATCCCTCGGTGGCGATGAAGCCGACGCGAGCCCCCGTTCGCTCAAGAAGCGTGTTGGTCGCGACCGTGGAGCCGACGACCAGTATGAACCCGGGCTCCACACCGAGAGCCTCGAGTCCGTGCAGCACGCCGCGAATGACGTCATCCGGCGTCGTTGGCACTTTGGCCCGGCGAACGCGGTCGCCGTCCAAAGTGCACAAGTCCGTGAACGTCCCCCCGATATCGATCCCAACCACGACGCGCCGCACGTCTCGCAGGATAGGCCGCGTGTCCCGAATTGAACAGAGAGGCGATCCGCGCCAGCGCCTTGGATTGGCCGGGCTGATCCGCGACACTCGCGATCTGTGATTGCCATGGAGCGCCACATCGACGTTCGCATCGCCGCGGCGATCGTGCTGCTCGGCCTGACCGCCTCGCTCGCACTCGGATTTCGCTCGGACGGCATGCACCACGTAGACGATCTGGCCCATTTCCTGATGGCGAAATGGTCGTGGAGCTATCCGGCCTGGCTGGTAGACGACTGGGGCCGACCGGGGTTCACGACGCTGTACGCGATCCCTGCCGCCATCGGCTGGCCCGCCGCCCGGGCATGGTCGGCCCTGATCTCCGCGCTGACGGCCTGGATGGCGTTTCGACTTGCGCAGCACGCGGCCGTCAAGCCCGCTTGGCTCGTCCCGGCGCTGATCTACGCCCAACCGCTATTCTTCGAGCTCACGCTGACCACGCTGACGGAGACCGCGCTCGCCTTCTACCTGACGGCGGCCTTGCTCCTGGCCGCACGGAACCAATGGACCTGTTCGGCGGCCGTGCTCGCGATCGCGTTCGTCACGCGCTACGAATCCATCGCCCTGCTGCCGGTCTGGGTGTTCTTCGCGTGGCGGCAACGCGTACCGTGGTGGCGGCTCTGGCCATTGCCGTGGGCGGTTGTCGTCGTCAGCGTCGCGGCCGCGCTCCTCGGAATGCCGGTACCGGTCGCGCGCTGGTTCTCGCCGCGGCCCACGGCCTGGTATGGGAGCGGCGGCTGGCTGACGATGCTCGCCCGCACTGCGGAAGCCTGCGGCCCGGCGGTCGCCGCCATGGGTCTGGCGGGTTTGCCTGCGTTGATCCGCGCTCCCTGGCCCGGTCGCATGGCGGCCGCCGTCGTCATTGTGCATCTTGCCGTCCAGACGGCGATTCGGGCGCTGGGCGCATTCGACTCCGGCGGATACGCCCGATTCCTTGTGCCGATTGCTCCCTTCCTCGCCATCTCGGCTACCGCATTTTGGCAAGAACTCGGTAGCACCGAACCCCGTCGGTGCCGCCGCGCCGTGACGTGGCTCGCGATCGCGGTCGCGGTGCTCTGGTTGTCGGTCGAGTTGCAGATTCGTCGTCCGGAGACGCCGCGCGATCTGCCGCAGGTCGCGCAAGCCGCCATCGCCACGCGCGCGGTCTGCGGCGGCCTCCTGCTCATCTGCGGGGCGGCCACCGTGTCACTCCGCCGCCGTAACCCATCACGATCCGCTCTCGACCCCGGAGCTTCCCTCCTCCGCGCCGTCCTGATCGCACTGGCTGTCACAACCATCGCGGTGCTGGCGCGTCCGCTCGCGCGGGGGACCGATGAGCGGGTCATCACGCGGGAACTTGACTGGCTGCGAAGCGCCGGACTGGGCGACCGGCCGATCGTTTCGGCCCACGCCTACGCGGAGTTCCTTACCGGCCAGGCCCAACCGCCGAACCGGCCCGGGCTCAGCGGCAGGCTCCACCACGCGCCCATCGGAGCCATTCTCGTCTGGGACTCGCAGTTCGCGCCGGCACCGCAACAGGAGCTTTCGCTGGCCGACGCCGAGGCCAGTCCCGCCCTTCGATTTCTACACGCCGCCGAGGGTGAACGCGGTTTTCAGCTCCGTCTCTACGAGAAGATCGGCGACTGGCCCTCGCCTCCGCGCCCCTCCCGATAGAATCGACCGGCGATGGCGATCCCTTCTTCGACCGACAACCCCGAGGCGGCCGCCGCCACACATCATGACGCCCTGCTCGCCCGTTGTCTGATCGCGATCGCGCTGGGCGCATCGATCACCTTGGCGTGGTTTTCCACGGGTGCCTACCAGCTTGATGACCTGGCGCATCTGAAGTTCGCGGAGTGGGCGTGGACGCACCCGGCTTACCTCGTCCATGAATGGGGACGGCCGGGCTTCACGGTACTCTACGCCCTGCCCGCCGCGCTGGGCGGGTTCTGGGCCCGCTGCTTCACCGCCCTGCTGTGCGCCGCGACCGCATGGTTCACATTCCGAATCGCCCGCCGAACGGGCGTGGCGCGGCCGTGGCTCTGCGTCGCGCTGCTATACCTCCAGCCGCTCTTGTTCGTGCTGTCATACTGCACCCTGACCGAAACCCTGCTGGCATTGATCCTCGCCGTCGCGGTCGATCTGGCGCAGCGAAATCGCTGGTCGTGGTCGGCGTTCGTCCTCGCGATCGCGCTGGTGACGCGTCTGGAAGCGGTACTGTTCGTACCCATCTGGGCGTGGGCCGCTCGGCAACAACGCGTTTCGGTCTGGCGGCTCTGGCCCGTGGGGTGGGCCTGGCTCGCCCAACACCTGCTGATTTCGCTGGGTACGTCGGAGAGCGTGTGGCAGCGCTGGACCAACCTGCGACCGACCGACTACTACGGCAGCGGCGGCTGGCTCTCGATGCTGTGCCGCTCGTTTGAGGCCTGGGGCCCTGGGCTGGCGGCATCGGCACTGTGCGGCGCGTTCGTTCTGCTGCTTCGCCGCGACGCCCGACAAGCCGCGGCCCTGCTCGTTGCGGGCCCGCTCCTGGGGTACTTCGTCGTGCATACGATCATTTGGCGATTCGGGCTCTTTGGCGGCGGCGGCCTGCCCCGCTACCTGGTGCCGGTCGCGCCGTTCATCGCGATCACCGCCGCCGAATCGATCAACGCCTTGCTCGCTTCCGACGCGCGCCGGCGTCGACTCGTCTGCATCGGCGTGGCGGGGCTGGCAGGGATCATGCTATCCGCGACCGAAATCCAGATGCGCACCGCGCTGGTGCCGTTTTACGTGTCCTACTCGCACTACATCCAGTGGTTCATCCGCGTGTTCGCTCCCGTCGCGTTCGTGCTCGGCGTCATCGGCTGGTCGCAGCGGGCGCTGACCGCGGCTCACCGTGTCCGCTCGCTCGTGGTCACCGTGATGCTGCTCGTCGCGCTCGCCGGCGTCCAACTCGCGGTCTGGGGTTACATCGTGGGGCCGGTCCGGCCGCTGCCGCAGGAACGTGTCGCCGCCGCCGCGCTCGACTGGTTGCGAGAACAGGGACTTGCCGATCGTCCGATGATCTATGCCGACCTCTGCATCGCGGCGGCGCGCGGCGAGACGTTTCCGGCGGTGCCGCGGCAACTGCGCGACGCCATCGGCCGAGCGCAGCCCGGTACGCTGGTCATCTGGGACTACTTCTACGCGGAACAGCCGTGGAACGGCATTCTGCGCGGCGATCTGGACGGCTCACCCTCGTTCAGGCTGCTCTACGCCAGCCCGCCCGTCGAGTTCCACCCGGAAGCGGCGGTTCGCATCTACGAGAAGATCACGGAGTGGACGCCGCGTTCCTGAAGTCCGGACGGAGAAATTTCGCAGCGGGCTCGCTTCGCGCCGCAGCGGTTACTTCTTCTGATACACGTCGTGACAGGCTTTGCACGACGCGCCCAGCTTCGACAAACCGGCGGCGGCCGTTTTCGCGTCGGGCTTCTTCAAGTCATCCGCCAGCTCCTTCGCCGCCGCGGACATGCTCCCCGCCAGATCGCCGTATCGTTCGTCCTCGGCGTGCTGCCGATTCACATTTCCAAGCTCGGCCAAAAGGGCGGCGTGAATCCGCGCGTCCTTCCATCGCTGGTCGAGGATTCCGGCCTTGAGGCTCTTCATCACCGCCTGCTGGCCTTCCATGAGGTCGTGCACCGACAGCAGCGGCTCGAACGGCGGTGCCTTCCCGGCCGGCGGCGCGCTGGTCGCCCACGTCCCGCCGGCGATGCCGACGGCCGCGAGCAGTCCCACGAACAAGCTTCTCTTATGAGAAATAGCAGCCATTGCAGGGCTCCTGACGCGTCCTCGATCGGCTCCGAAGTCCTGGATTCTGCCCGCTCACGCCTGGGCGTCAAGCGTTCGGGCGTTGACCGCGCGGGCGACCACGGCTAGATGAGGGTTGAAGCGGAGCAGAGGAGCCGGAACCGGATGACGCCCATCGGGATGCTCGCGGCGATCGGCGCGATCGCCGCCCTGGGGTTTTCGGAGTGGCGAAGGCGTCGAACGGCTCGCGCTCGCTGGGACGCCGGCCTGCGATCGTGGCCGGCGCCGGGCAGCTCGCCGAAGCGCGCCATGCTGGAGGCCGCCACGCGACGTGAACCGCGCTCGGCATCCGCCTGGTATCTGCTCGGCAGCGTCGTCTGCCGCGAGCGCGACCGGTCGGCGTCGGCTCGCTGCTTCGGCATGGCTCACCACATCGAGCCCGATCTCCCATCCGCCGCGCTGCTCGCGTTCGCGTGCCTCAAGTCCGCCACGCAGCGCGCCGACCAGCCGCTGCGCTGGCCGCAAACGCTGGCGACGACCTGGGCGGAGATGGGAAAACCAGCGCTCGGCGAATCGCGCTGCGAACGCGACGTCTGGCGACTGCTGGGCGCCGCCGGCGCACCGCAATCGCTGTCGCCCGTCGGACTCGTGGCGTGGTTGCACGCCGACCCGCTCGAGCGCGACGCCCTCGCGCAGTCCGAGTACGAACGGCCCGAGTGGGCCGTCCCGCTGTTTCAGTCCGCCGCGCGGCCTACGGACACGGCCCACCAAGCACGCAATTGACGAACAGCGTTACGTCATTGGCGTTGAGGGCGTTGTTGGCATCCATGTCCGCGCACCGGCATCCCGGAGCGGTCACGCTGCCGCCGATGATGCAGCCGGCGAACTGCTGGATGTCGTCGCCGTTGACGCCGCCCGTCGCGGTCATGTCGCCGCGCGCGGTCTGGCATTGCAGCTCGGCACACCAGTTGACGATCATGTTCATCAGCGCGGCGCGTGTCGCCGCGTCGGGGATCGCCTCCATCGGAAACGCCCAGAATTGCGACCGATACACGCCCGTATCCTTGTAGATCGCGGCGGTCGCCAGGTTCCCGGCGAAGGCAACGCCCGCACCCGCGCCCCCGACCAGCGAATCCGACCAGTTCGTGAACGGATACGAGAGCGTGTACGGTCCCATCCCGCCGAAGAGCGGCGCGCTGCCTGTCACGCTCGTCTGCCGCGTGTCGTTCGTGTAGCTGCCGACACCCAGATACCCGGACGCGAACGCGGTCAATCCGCGGTCGTACAGGTAATCCTGGCTGCTCATGAACAGGCACTTGCCGCTGTCGAGATAACTGGCGAGCGCCGTGGAACCGGCCGCGCCGGGCCCGGCGGTGCCGCCGAACTCATCACCGGTAAACCAAATGACGGTGCTATAGGCCGACAGGTACGCCGCCGAGGGCTCGTTGTCCGTGTTGTTCGTGTCCCATAGGTCATAGTCCCGGCCGATCGCCATGAGCGCACTGGTGTAATAAGACCGGACGTCCGGCCCGTTGTCGTCATCATCGACCAGCAGAATCGCGGGCGTCACGCGCGTCGTGAAGGATCGCGGCACCGACCACCCGCTCTGGCCGCACGCGTTCGCGGCCCTCACGCGCCAGTAGTGCAACGTGCCTGAGCTCAGCGCGGAAGCCGGCGTGAAGTTCGCCGCGATCAGCCCCGAGCCGTTCGAAACGATCGAACCGAAGCCCGAATCCAAGGCGATCTCCACGTCGTAGGTCTGGGCCTGGGCCGCCGGCGACCAGGTCAGGTTGGGCTGGAGGCTGACTCCCGTCGCGCCATCCGCCGGAGCCGATAGCGATGGCGTCGCCGGTGAGCCGGTGAACATCTTCAGATTGGCGGCGACGTTGCGAACGACCGCGCCGGAGGTACCGGTCACCACCATGCCGTACTCGCCGTCGGATGCGCCCGACGTGTTCGAAATGGTCAGCGTGGCCGATCCCGGAGGCGTGACGGGATTCGGTGAGAACGCCGCCGTCGTTCCAGCCGGATTCCCGGATATGCTCAGCGTCACCGGGTCGGTGAAGCCGAGGATCTGGTTGACCTGCACCGTGTAATTCGCGTCCGCAGGAGCGCAAACCTCGGTTGAAGCGGGGGTCACCGCCACCGTGAACCCGGGCTCTTCGGCGCAGTTATAGCAGGCCAGCGCGAAATCCTGATCCGTCGGTGACCCATTCCCGGGGACGCCGTCGGAATTGATGTTCGCCGCGATCACGCGGATGGTGTAAGCGCTCGGAGCCGTCGGACCGATGAAGACAGCCTCGGTGTTGTTGCGGTCGTCCGCCGTACCGCCCGTAACCGACCAGCCGCCCGCTCCGGCGAAGACGTTTCCGCGATAGGTGTTCGCGCCCGACTCGACCACCAGATCGAGGTTGTTATTCCAAGCCGGCGTCGAGCCGCCCAATCCATGACCGGGAGCATCGGTCCAGACCAGCATGATGCGAAGCGGCTTGGACGGATCCTGCGCCGAGACCGTTCGCGACCACTCCTGGCCGGTGGCGGTGAAAAGCTGCGGGTCGTCGAAGTAACGCACCGACGTGCTCGGCGTCACGATCGCCTGCAAGTCGAACCGGCCCCAGCCCTGCTTGCTGTCGAACGGATTGCCGAGCGTGCCGCCGTTCGCATCCAGAAATCCCGCCAGGTTGCGGCACACCGCCAGGAACGCCGCCTTGACCAGTGCCGGGCTGGGGTCGGCCGAATAATCCGGCAGGCTGCGATAGCGTTCGATGAACAAGGCCACGCCGCCGCTGACGTGCGGGGAGGCCATGCTGGTGCCGCAGAGCAAACCGTACGAATTGGTCGGCACCGTCGAGTCAACTTGGCACCCCGGCGCAACCATCAGCGGGATCTTCCGGCCGTCGAGCGCCGGTCCGTGCCCGCTGTTGGAGGAGAGGTCGTTGATGGCGAGAATCTGCGCTCCGCCGCTGGTCTGCATCTTGGTCGATCCGACCGACAGCAGGTTCTTGCCCTCGTCCGGGGTGCCCTGCGTGCTGGTCCCGCCGTTCCCGTTCATGAACGAGAGGACGAAGCTCAGCGGCTGATTGCCGGACGCGTTCGGGTCGGCGTCCCGGACGCCGACATCAACCTGCCGCGTATTCGCGTCGTAACCGCGCGGCGTACCGGATGGGCCCCAACTATTGCCCGACAGCGAGGCTCCGTTGTTGTACGAGTGCGTCATCAGCAACAGCATGCCGCCGGCCTGGGTGTAGGTCGGGCTATAAAGCTGTTCTACGATCCCCGCGCCCGGCGCGACGCCCAATCCTCGCTGAAACCCGAAGCCATCGAGCACACCCGACGTGCCGTCAGCGGCCATGATGCCGGCCGTGTGCGTGCCGTGCGAACTGCTGGTCGCACCGCCGCACGAGGAGCCGGTGCACGGTCGCATCCGGTTCACGAGGTTCGGGTGGGTGTCCTGAATGCCGCTGTCCACGTTCGCAATGATGACGCCGTTGCCGTTGACGCCCGCGCTGGAGATCCAGGCCAGGTAGCCGGGAAACGCCTGATTGCTGGCGTTGACGTTGTTGACATTGACCTGGTTGCTCATCTCGCCGCGATCGCCGCCGTCGGTCGGCACGGGTTGAATCGAGTAGACGCCGGGGATGCCGGCCGCCTTGCGAAACTGATCGCCGCTCATCCGGACCTGAACGATGCGGAACGCCGGGTCGGTGTCGGATACGCTGTCGAGCTTGGCGCCGAGACCCTGCAACTGCTGCATGACCGACGCGGCGTTCGCGCCGCGGTAGATCATGACATGCGTATCCACCGCTTCCGCGGCCAGGCTCCGCCAGCGAGGCAGCACGCGATAGGCCGGCAGGAACTCCCCGGTCCAGCGCACTTCAGACATCGGCGCCGGCTCCGCCTCCCCAACGGCGCGGGGCTCGGGAGCGTCCGGAACGGCGGTCAATCCCTGAAGTTGCCGCTGGTTGGCCCAGACAACGTACGTGTGCGGGTGGATGTACTGAACAACTCGCAGACCGCGCGTTTCCAATTCGCTGAGCCACTCCGGGCGCGTCGGACCGTGGAACTGCACCAGGCGAAGGTCCTCCCCGGCTCCCAAGGGCTGATCCCAGCCGCCCACCACCGGGCGCGACTGCGCCGGGTCAAACTTCAATTCGCCCAAGGTCAGTGTGAACGGCTCAACCTGCTCCTCGAACGGCACGCCGCTGGCTTGCAACTTCGCAAACTCGACCGAGGAGAGCTCGACCCACTCGAACGCGCCGTAGTCCATGCGCCGCTGCGTCTGAAGGCCGGCGACGGCAGCGCGAGCCTTCGCCGATGCGGACACCCGAACGACGCGGGTCCCGGCCGCGCCTTCGGCCGGACCGCCCGCCGCGATCGCGCCTCCGAACAATCCGAACGCCGCGACTGCGAGGCTCACCCGGTTGATCGATCGCAAGCTCATCCCGAATCTCTCCCGCGTGTGCACGTGACCTGAAACGCCCGCTCCAATTTACCAGAATCCGCGCTCGATCCCAAGCCGCGCACGGCGCCGCCCGCCGATATTCGGGCCTGCCGGCCACCAGGGCAGCGATTTCGCCACCCGGAGACGTCCGCGCGGCACAAGACTTGCTAGCCATTCCAATGCCGCGTCGAGCGGGCCGCCAAGGCGCTCGACCGACGATTGACCTTGCGGGAACATGGCACTGCCACCGGCGGACGGTCATCGATTGAACTCCAACGCGCCCCAACGCTCGCGGCGGTTCTTTCTCCTGACGCACCGCCTGCTGCGCCTCGGCAACCGGGGACTGACGCGCACCGATTTCCTCCGGGCCATCTCGCGATTGCTGCTGCGCTACGCCGAGTGCGATGCCCTCGAAATCCGCCTGACGGACGGCGCTTTCGGCTACCGATGGACCGCCTCGCGAGCCTCGCCGCGCGGCGGTCACATGGAGATCGAGCCCGGCTCGTGCGCGATGGCGGACCAGCCGCTCGAGCGTGTCATCGGCGCCGTTCGGGACCTCTCGCCGGCTCCCGCTGCGCCCGCCGCCTCAACGGCCGCGTCGATCGAGGTCTGGACCGCCGACGGCCCGCACCTCGCGGAGGTCCCCGGTTGCGCGTTTCGCTCCATGGCCGTGTTGCCGCTGTTTGTAAACGACACGACACCCGGCGCGCTGATTCTGCAAGCGTGCCGCCCGTCGGCATTTCACGAGACCACGCTGGCCGAGCTGAGCGGCGTCGCGCTGGCGCTGGGGCTGGCCATCGCCAATCGTCGCGCCCAGGCCGCCCTGCGAGAACGCATCAAGGAACTGACCTGTCTCTACGGCGTGGCCCGCATCTCCGAGCACATGACCGCATCGCTGGATGACCAGCTGCAGCGAATCGTGTCGCTCTTGCCGCCCGCATGGCAGTTTCCACGCATCGCCCGTGCTCGAATCGTGCTCGACAGCCGTGTCTTCGAGGCCGGGCTGCTCGAAATCATGCACCACATCCAGAGCACGCCGCTCGTGGTTCGCGGCCGGCCGCGCGGCGAAGTTGTTGTTGGGTACGTCGCCGAGCGGGACGAGTTCGTCGAGGGCGCGTTCCTCCCGGAGGAGCGCGCCCTGATCGAAACGGTCGCCCGCGAGATTGCCTGGCTTGTCGAGCGACACGAGGAGGAAACCGAACGCCGTCGACTCCAAGACCAGCTTCGCCACGCCGATCGGCTCGCGACCATCGGCCAGTTGGCCGCCGGCGTCGCCCACGAACTGAACGAACCGCTTGGCAACATCCTCGGTTTCGGGCAACTGGCGCGGCAGGCCGGCGGTCTGCCCGAGTCGGTGGCGCGAGACCTCGACAAGATCATCTCGGCCGCGCTGCATGGGCGAGAAGTGATCCGAAAGCTAATGGTCTTTGCGCGCCAGTCGCAGCCGAAGAAGACGTCGGGCGAACTGAACGACATCGTGGAAAACGGGCTGTACTTCCTGGAGTCGCGCTGCGCCAAGCACGGCATCGTCGTCGAGCGACGCTTGGCGCCGGATCTGCCCGCCGTAACCGTCGACGCCTCCCAGTTTCACCAGGTGCTCGTGAACCTGGTGGTCAACGCCATTCAGGCCATGCCGAACGGCGGCCGATTGATCATCGAGACGGCCGCCGACCCGCTCGGCGCATGTCTCGCGGTTGAGGACAATGGCGTCGGAATGCCACCCGAGGTGGTCAGCCAGATCTTTAACCCGTTCTTCACGACCAAGGACGTGGGCGAGGGCACGGGGCTGGGCCTTTCGGTTGTCCACGGGATCGTCACGTCGCACGGCGGCACGATCTCGGTATCGAGCCGAGCGGGCGTCGGCACCCGCTTCGAGATCCGACTGCCGAGCAGTACCCAGGGCGAATCCGGAGGCCGACTCGCGTGACCGAGCCACGAGCAACCATCCTGGCCGTCGATGACTCGCCCGAAACGCTCGAGGTCCTCGAGCGAATCCTGTCGTCGGCCGGCTATCACGTCATTCCCGCCGGCGGCGCGGCCGAGGCCATTCGCGCGCTCGAGGCCACGCCGATCGACCTGGTCATCACCGACATGAAGATGCCCAAGGTCGGCGGCATGGACGTCATCCGACACGTACGCGAAAACTACCGCGACACGGAGGTCATGGCCGTCACCGGTTACGCCTCGATCGACGGGGCCGTCAGCGCGGTCAAGGGCGGCGCCGGCGAGTACGTTGCCAAACCTTTCACCAACGACGAGTTGCTGGCCGCCGTCGAGCGCAGCCTGGCTCGGCTGGCCGAGCGCCGATCCGCCGAACAACCGCCCGACCCGCGCGGTGACCGATTCGGCCTCGTGGGCCGTTCGGCCGCGCTACAGCGCGTCATCCGAGACATCGAAAAAGCCGCCCGAAGCGCCGCCACCGTGCTCATCACCGGGGAGAGCGGAACCGGCAAGGAGCTCGTCGCCCGCGCGATTCACTACAACGGACCGCGCGGCGCCGCGCCCTTCGTGCCGATCAACTGCGCCGCCGTTCCGGAGACGCTGATCGAGAGCGAGCTGTTCGGCTACGTCAAGGGCGCCTTCACCGGCGCGAACGTATCGCGTGCCGGGTTCTTCATGACCGCCGAAGGCGGGACGCTGTTCCTCGATGAGATCAGCGAGGTCAGCCCGGCCGTGCAGGTGAAGCTCCTGAGGGTTCTGCAGGATGGTGAAGTCTCGATGCTGGGCGCGCAACGGCCCCAGCGCGTGGACGTTCGGATCATCGCGGCCACCAACAAGGATCTGCCGGTCCTGGTCAGCCAGGGCCGCTTTCGCGAGGACCTTTTCTACCGCCTCAACGTGATCACCATCGACGTGCCGCCGCTCCGTCAGCGCGACGACGACATCGTCGTGCTGATCAACCACTTCGCCAGGCGGTTCGCCGCGGAAGGGGAGAAGCCGGAGCCCGAGTTCTCAGAGGACGCTGTTCGCGTGCTGCGGAACTACCACTGGCCTGGCAACGTGCGTGAACTTGAGAACGTGATTCACCGGCTGGTGGTCATGGCGGACGGGCCGCGTATCGAAGCTCCCGACCTCCCACCGCTCATGCGGTTCTCGGCCTTCCGAGGGGAGGGCTTGGAGCGCACCCTCGCAGAGGTCGAGCGCGATTACATCCGCGCCGTGCTCGCCAGCGTTGGCGGAAACAAGACCCAGGCCGCGAAGATCCTCGGTATCGACCGAAAGACCCTGCGCGAGAAGCTGGCCCACGCGCCCGAGGCGAACCCGCCCGATTCCTGACGCCCCACGCGGGTATTTTCTCCCCAGCCGATACGTTTCTCCTCCGATCGGGCCGCCCGCTGTATCTCGACGCGATGCAAGTCAAGAACCATAACTCGCTATACCATCAGTTGTTATGAGACAGCCCATCGCAGGAGCGCCGACAGCCTTCCCCGGCATGAGACGTGCATCTTTGGCGGGTGACTTAGCCGACTGTCCGGCTTCGCAAGAGAGGAGTAGGTGTCATGGCTGCTAACCTGAAGACCTCGCCGCCTTGGCTGATGGGCGCTGCAACGCGGGACCCGATCCTGCGTCCAGCCCCAATGGATGTCGAGCCCGCCCACGCCGGCCTGTGCTCGACGTGCAATCGTGCGACTGAATGCCGCTTCCCGCGACCCACGGACCGGCCGATCGTGTTCTGCGACGAATTCGACGGGACCGGCCGCCCTGCCGCGCCACGGTCGTTGTCACTGACGCCGGTGGCAGTATCGGCCACTCGGGTGAACCCTGCGGCGGGGCTCTGCCGCGTGTGCTCCAAGTTTGCAACCTGCGCGTTCCCGAAGCCCGCCGGCGGCGTCTGGCAGTGCGAGGAGTTTGACTGATCCCTGGCTCCCCTGAGACAAGGAGATTGTCCCATGCAGCAGCACGATGCCACCTCGACTCAACCGCCGTCGGCGCAGTTCAGTGAGGCCGCGCTTCGCATCGAATCGAACCGTGTCTGGCCGCCGGAGCGCCCGGTCGAGAAGCCGGCACGAGCCGGCTTGTTTGCCAACGTCATTCGCCAGTTTGATCGGGCGGCGGACCTGCTCAATCTCGATCGCTCGGTCCGCAAGATTCTGTCGCACACGATGAATGAGCTGACGATCCACTTCCCGGTGCGGATGGACGACGGGCGGATCGAAATGTTCACGGGCTACCGCGTGCAACACAACAACGCCCTCGGCCCGTTCAAGGGCGGTTTGCGGTTTCACCCGTCGGTCGATCTGGACGAGGTCCGCGCGCTGGCGGCCTGGATGACGTGGAAGACGGCCGTCGCCCGCATCCCATTCGGCGGCGCCAAGGGCGGCATCCAGATGGACCCGTCGCGCTACTCCCATAGCGAGCTCGAGCGCATCACGCGGCGCTTCACGTTCGCGCTCGGCGACAACCTCGGGCCCGAGTATGACATTCCCGCGCCCGACGTGAACACCAACGCCCAGATCATGGCGTGGATTCTCGACACCTACCTGTCGTTCAAGCCGCCGCAGGAGCGACAGCGCTGTACCCACGTCGTCACCGGCAAGCCGATTGAATCCGGCGGCAGTCTCGGACGCGAGAAGGCCACCGGTCAGGGCGTCGTCTTCCTGATCGAGCACTGGGCGCGCGACAACCGGCTGGATCTGTCGAACTGCACCTTCACGGTGCAGGGCTTCGGAAACGTCGGTTCGTGGGCCGCGCGCCTGCTCGCCCGGCATGGGGCCAAGCTGCTGGCCGTGCAGGATGTCACTGGCTCGATCACTCAAGCGGACGGCATCGACGCCGAAGACCTGGCCGCCTACGTGCGGCGCCGCGGCGGCGTCGCGGGCTACACCCGCGCCCGCCCGATCGACGCCGATCAGTTCTACGCCACACCGGCGGACATCTTCATTCCGGCCGCCATGGAGAGCCAGATCACGCTCGAAACCGCGCCGCTGCTACAGGTTCGTCTGGTGGCCGAAGGCGCCAACGGCCCGACCGACGCGGATGGCGACGCCATCCTCGAGCAGCGCGGCATCCAGGTTCTCCCGGACATCCTCTGCAACGCCGGCGGCGTGGTCGTCAGCTACTTCGAGTGGTTGCAGAACAAGCGCAGCGAGTTCTGGGAGCTCGACGAGGTCGACGCCAAGCTCCGGCGCAAGATGAGCAGCGCCTACGAGCAGGTTCGCTCGACCGTGCAACGCTACCGCATCGACTGGCGAACGGCCGCGTACGTGGTCGCCCTGACGCAGCTCGAGCTGGTCTATAAGGAGCGCGGCATCTTCCCGTAAGGGAACGAGTCCATCAATCCTTCACGGCGGGCGCCCGTCGAATCCGGTCCAACCGCGATTCGGCGGGCGTCGCCACGTGATAGGACCGCGCGTGAGTTACTCCTCGCCGTTCTCGTCCTCGTCGCCGGCGGGCTCATCATCCGTCGTCGCCGTCAACGACTTGGGATCCTTGTAGTTCGTATAGGTAGTCGTCTTCCACGCCTTGCCGTCGAACGTGGTAACCGACGAGTCCGACTGGAAGAAGTTCAGCCGCCCGGCGACGCGCGCCAGCTTGCCGGTGATCGATGGAACCGCTTTCAGGATTCGTCCGCCCTGCTCGTCGGGAATCTGCGCGAACGCCCCGACCATGCCCGAGGCCATCGAGAAACCCGCCAGCATCGCGCCCAGTTCCTCGGCCGTCCGCGACGTATCGTGGAAGCTGGCCGACGCGAACGCGCCCTTCGGAATGACTCCCTCCGCGGCAAACCGCGGGTTCTCGCTGATGCCCGGGTGCTTGCCCGCCATGGTCTTCAGGCACATCCCGATCGACTGCGCATCCGAGCCGAAAATCAGGTGATCGTTGGCCGTCCCCCACACGATCGGCTTCATTTGCATCATCATCATCATCGGGTGGCCGACGCTGTTGAACTTTCCGGCGCCGGGCACGTTCACGGTCGAAATCATCAATCCCTGCTGCGGACCGAGCAGGGCATTCAATCGCTGGATCAGGTCGCCAATCACCTTCTCCGCTCGCTCACTATCGTGCACCTTCAACAACGTCACAGACTGCGCCTGCCCGCCGCCACCAAACGTGACTTCGATGCTCGGACCGGACAGCAGCGCGAGCACGTCGTCCCGAAGGTTGAATTCTTTCTCCTCCTGGAAGTCCTCCCATTGCGACAGCATCTCGCGTCCGCCGGGAACGCGGTCCTGCATCAACCGCACGCCCCAATCGTACAGACCGAGGAAATTGAACCCGTCCGACACGCTGAACGCCGTCGCCTCCTTCGGCACCAGCCGATCCAGCTTTTCGAAGCGATGCGCTCGCACGAAGATCTCGTAGCCCGCCCGCTTCTTGGCGTCGGACGACAGTGTCGTGACGGTGTCCTCGATCACCCGGAACCCTTCGGTACGCGCGGTCGTCATCGAGTAATCGATGATCGCCGCGTCGTTCAGCACCGCCTCGATCACGGCGAACACGGCGGCGCTCGGGTCGTCCGGCGATTGTTCGTCCTCGGCCGGTCGAGTTCTCGCCCCGGCCGCCATCTGCTGCAAGCCAACGAACGTCGTCCGCATGTCGCCGATCATGCGGTTCGCGTCAAAGAAAACGAACTGATCCTCCGGTGGCGGGAGCATCGCCAGCGCGGACTTGAACCGCTTCGTTGCGGTCAACGCCTTCTTCTCGGAGCGGCCGGCGAGCATCCCGAGGCTGTCGCGCAGCAGCGTGTCGCCGATGCCCAGCGCGATGACGTCCTTGCGACGGGCGACCGAGATGCCAATCGGCACTTCCGGCGCGAAACTGAGACGCAAGACTTTGGCGCCTTCGATCTCCGACTCCTCGACGGCTGCGGGACTGCCGACGGTTCGCGCGATCTCGCGCAGAATGGCGGCCAGTCCGCGGAAGTTGCGCTCCGACGAGGCCGCCGAGTTGCGGGTCAGCACGCAGTTCTCCCATGTGGGCAGGGCCTGCCGGCCCATGTAGACCGTGTCACCGCCGAACAACTCGCCCCACTCCACGCCGGCGCCCAGCCGCCGGATCTTCGTCAGCGCCTCCTCGACGCGCTCCCGATCCTCGGCCGAGACGCTCGACTCGATCAGTCCCCAGAGTTCCTCCGTTACCCCGCATTTCTGAAACGCCTGAAAGACGTCCTGCCAGTACTTGTCGAGGAATGCTCGCTTCGGATTCGGCCGGCTGGCGACGACGACGAACACGTCTTCGGGGACGCCGGCCGACAGGGGGAACTTCGACAAGTCATCGGCGAAGACAGCGCCCGCCAGCGCGAACAGCGAAATGGAGGCCGTAATCGGGAACCTTCGCGTCATGTGGCGACTCCGAGAAACCGTGGTTTGCGAGCCCGAGACCGGGGAGCAAAACGTCCGCGCCGGCCGGACTTCACGCCGCGCCGACGAGCGTCGGACGATACCCTAACCGCGAGAAATACGCGGCGGCGTGGAAGATACCGATTGCGCCGCATGCCGAAAAGGCGATCAGCGATACCTTCCGTTCCCGTTCCGACCGCCCTCGACCCGTAGCAGCCCCCCGCCAGCGGCGCCCACGGCACTACGCCCGCAGGCTGCAATCAACGCGGCGGTGGCCGTTGGGTCGCGTTGACATCCGTTGTCGCGCGACGTCTAATTAACCAAACGCCCGGGGCGTGGCGCAGTCCGGTTAGCGCGTCTGCATGGGGTGCAGAAGGTCGCTGGTTCGAATCCAGTCGCCCCGATTGCCGCTCTGCGGCGATAGAGCAGGAGAGGGCAGAGAGGCGAAAGTAGGACAAAATCGGGAGCGAACGCTGACAAGGCAGGCTTCAATCAGCAATACCGGCCTCTCTCGCAGTCTACGCTTCCTTTTCTCCCCTCAACGCGGCGCAGCGGCCCCGATTCTTTCCCATGAGTCCGACTGCTGATCCCGTTCGCACGTCAATCCGGAACGCCCGAAGTCATAGGTGCACGCCTTGGTAACCGTTCGCCGGTCTAACCAGCGCGGCCGGACGAAACTCGACTGGCTCGACAGCCGCCACACGTTCTCGTTCGGCGACTACCAAGATCCCGACCGCATGGGGTTTCGGGCGCTGCGCGTGATCAACGACGACACCGTCGCACCCGGCCAGGGATTCGGACTGCACGCCCACCGCAACATGGAGATCCTTTCCTATGTCATGAGCGGCGCGCTCGAACACCGCGACAGCCTCGGCAACGGATCGGTGCTGCGCGCCGGCGAGTGGCAGGCCATGACGGCCGGAACCGGCATCCGCCACAGCGAGTTCAATCCGAGCTCGACCCAGCCGGTGCACTTCTACCAAGTCTGGATTTTGCCCGAGCGAGCCGGTCTGGCGCCGCGCTACGAGCAGCGCGAATTCGCCGAGTTGCACCGTCGGGGGCGGTGGCAGTTGATCGCATCCGCCAGTCCCGGGCCCGATGCGCTCACGATCCATCAGGACGCAAGCGTCCGCCTCGCGCGGCTGGCGCCAAGTGACCGGATTTCGATCGAGTTGGCGGCATCCAGACATGCATGGCTGCAGGTGCTTCGCGGGAGTGTCCGTCTGGGCGAACTGACGCTCCAGGAAGGCGACGGCGCCGCCATTTCCGACGAGCGGACGCTCGCTGTCGTCGCGGTTGGCGAAAGCGAAGTGCTACTGTTTGATCTTGCCTGACAACCGCCCGCGAACGCGGCGCGCGAACGCACGCGTCGCCGCAGGGTCCAACGGTGCGGAGGTCTGGCCACCACGCTTCAGGCACGTCCCCACGATCAGACCATCGCACGCCGACAGCAGATCTTCCGCCGTTTCAGCCGTCACGCCGCTACCCACCCACAGCGGCCGTTCGGGCACCGCTTCGCGCGTCGCACGAAGTTCGCGCGGATCCGTCGGCTGCCCCGTCGCCGGCCCGCTGACGATCAGGATGTCGGCCCCGCCCCGGTACGCCGTATCCGCCGCCGCGACGCGGAGGTCGCCGTGACTGATCGGTACGGCGTGCTTGACGTGCACGTCCGCCGCAATCCGCACGCGGGGGCACAGTCGATCACGGTACCGCACGACCTCGGCGGCGCGTCCGGTGATGACGCCTTGGTCCGTGGCGTAGACCCCCGCCAAAACGTTGACCCGCACGAAATCCGCGCCGCCGGCGGCGGCGATCGCCAGCGCCGCCAAAGCGTCGTTGCGCAGCACGTTGACGCCCACTCGCACCGGCACGGCCTCGCGGACGCGACTGACGACGACCGCCATCGCGGCCACCGTCTCGGCCGGGACGCTCTCGGCGTAAAACGGCGCGTCCCCGTAGTTTTCGACAATGACGGCATCGAATCCGGCGGACGCGAGTTGCCGCGCCTCATGGCAGGCACGATCGACGATCCCCGCCATCGCGGACCCGTCCCCCTTCCGCCCCGGCAGCGGCGGCAGATGCACCATGCCGATCAGCGCGCGCGGCGGGAAATACCCGCCGGACCGCGCCGCGCGATCATTTCTGGCTGCCATGCGGCCGATTATGCGAGCAGCGCGACCACGGGTCCAGAACCTGCTCGTGCGGATGAGGCCATGTCGCGGCGGCGCGAGCAACCGGATCGCGCCGCCGCCATGCCATACGATGAAAATTCAGACGGAGGGCAAATCCGCTACTTCTTCCCGCCCATCAGATCCTTGGCCTTGTCGATTCCCTTCTCGACGCCCTCGCTCGCGGTCTCGTGCATCTTCCTCAAGTACTTCTCCGGATCGGCCTCGAACGGCTTCACGCACTTCTGGCAGCAGAAGTAGACCGTGTCGCCCGATTTGGTCGTCACGCTCACGGCCGGGTCGATGTCGTGGCCGCTGACCGGGCACTTGGTCTGCAACGTAAACCATTTCGCAAGGTCGCCCATGTACTTGTGCGGGTCGGCCTCGAACTTCGGCACGCAGCCCTTGCAGCAGAAATGAATCTTCGCGCCGTGATGCTCCACCGAGACCGACTTGTCCACCGGCTTTCCGGACACCGGGCAGCGCACCTGCACGCGCTTCGGGTTCAGGGCGATACGCTGGTTCGCCACCTTGCCCGCGTACTTCGCGGGATCGGCCTTGTACTTCGTGATGCACTTGTCGCAGCAGAAATAGATCTTGCCGTGCGGGTCGTCGATGCTCTCGTCAGGGTCGATCGGCTCGTCCGCCACCGGACACATCGCCGCCAGCGCCGGGCATTTGTGCTTTCCGACGGACTTGTCGTCATCGAAGCTCGCCGCGGCGACCGCTCCGCCGGCCCAGACGGCGGCCGCCAGCCATGGAATCGTTCGCGTCATCGTCATCGGGTTTCCTCCTGTGGGTCGAGACCGCCTCGCGATCTCGCCGTTCACTGGCCGAGCCGGCCGCGCAGCCAATCGGCCGCGAGCTGAAGAGCCGCCTCGATCCGATTCACGTCGCTTCCGCCGCCCTGCGCCAGGTCCGGTTTCCCGCCGCCGCGCCCTCCGACCGTCGGGGCGATCTCCCGGATCACGTCGCCGGCCTTCACGCCGCGGGCGACGACGTCGGCCGTCATGGCCGCCATTAAGACCACCTTGCCCTCGTGCCGAGAGGCCAGGACCACCGCGGCCGAGCCGGCCTTGTCGCGCAGCGAATCGCTGGCCGCGCGCAGTTGATCGGCCGATGCCCCCCCGAGATCGCCGCGGACGATCGCGACCCCGCCGACTCGCTCCGCCGACGCCAGCAGAGCCGCCGCGCGTCCGACGATGTCGGCCGTATCGTGCCGGCTCTGCTGCCTCTGAAAGGCCCGCACCTTCTCCATCAGCTCCGCGAGGCGATCGCGCGCACGGTCCTTTTCAACCACCGGGAGCAAACGCCCATCCAAGGCGGCCTGAATCGCCGAGACCGATTCGACCAGCGCCTCGCCCTCCTGCCTGCGGGCGGTGTCCAGCCGCTCACCAATCTCGGCCGCGGCCCGCAGCGCGTCCTCGGCCGCCTCATCGACCACGCCCACCAGGCGCCGAACGCCCTTGGCGACGGCCGACTCCTCCACGATGCAGAACCGGCGAATCGCGCCGCTGGCGCGCACATGCGTGCCGCCGCAGAACTCGACCGAGAACCGCCGCCACTTCGCGTCGTCGGGCTTCAACAACAGTTCTTCGACCGCCGGTCCGATGGAGACGACCCGCACCCGGTCGGGATACTTCTCGCCGAACACCGCTCGCAGACCGTTGATCTGGAGCGCGTCCTGCTGCGCGGTCTCGCGCGCGTGCACCGGCAGGTCACCGCGAATCTGTTCGTTGACCAGCGCCTCCACTCGACGAATCTCATCGCCGTCCAGCGCCGAGGAGTGCGAAAAATCGAATCGCGTCTTGTCCGGATCGACCAGCGAACCCTTCTGCTGCACGTGGTCGCCGAGCACCTCGCGCAGGGCCCAGTTCAGCAGATGCGTGGCGGTATGGTTCTGCATGGTCGGCCGCCGCAGCTCGCTGACCCGCAATTCCGCCCGCTGCCCCACTTCGATATGTCCGCGCATGACCAGGCCGAGATGCACGACGGCATCGCCCCGCCGCTGCGTATCTTCGACCACGAACAGGCCGCCGGGCGTCTCGATTTCGCCGCGATCGCCGACCTGCCCGCCCTGCTCGGCGTAAAATCCCGTGCGGTCCAGGAAGAGCCCGATCCGCGCGGAGTCGGGCACCCGGCCTGATTGCAGCACCCGGCCGTCTTGCAACCAGCCGCGCACGTTGGCTTGAGACGCGGCGAGGTCGTACTTGAGGCTGTCGTCGGTCGCCGTCCACGGCGGCAACGGGCCGCTCGGCCACAGTTCCGCGTCCGCCGCGGTCGCGCCCCGCGCCCGCTCGCGAGCCGCCTCCATCAGACGCTCGTACTCGGCGACGTCGACCGTCAGGCCCGTCTCCTCCGCCATGATCTGCGTCAGGTCGATCGGAAATCCGAACGTGTCGTGCAGGCGAAAGGCATCCTCGCCGCGGATTCGCCGATTGTGGTGGGTCACCGCATACTGCGCGGCTTCGTCGAACAGCGCGATGCCGCGCTCCAGCGTCCGCCCGAAGCTCTCCTCCTCGTCGCGGATGACGTCGGCCACGTGCCGCGGATTGCCGCGCAGTTCCGGAAAGGCCGGACTCATCACCTCCACCACCGCCGGCACGAGCTCACACAGGAACGGACGGTGCAGGCCGAAGTATTGCCAGCCGTAGCGAAACGCGCGCCGCAGGATGCGCCGCAGCACGTACCCGCGACCCTCATTGGATGGCTCGGCGCCATCCGTGATGGCGAACGTCAGGCAGCGGATGTGGTCGGCCACGACGCGGTACGCCACATCGACCAGTTCATCGCGCGTCGCCGCGCCCGCGCTGGGCAAAGTCCCGCGGTAATCGCCGGCGCCGGTCACCCGCTGAATCGCCGCGAAGATCGGCGTGAAGATGTCGGTGTCGTAGTTGCTGCGCTTGCCCTGAAGCACCGATGTGACGCGTTCGAACCCCATGCCGGTATCGACGTGCCGCGCCGGCAGCGGCGTGAGCTTGCCATCCCCTCCGCGATTGAACTGGATGAACACCAGGTTCCAGATTTCCATCACCCGGGCGTCGCCCTTGTTCACCAGCGACGCGCCGCTCTTGTCGGGCGTCAGGTCGATATGAATCTCGCTGCATGGGCCGCACGGCCCGGTATCGCCCATCTCCCAGAAATTGTCCTTCTTGTTGCCTGGGTGGACGCGCTCCGCCGGTAGAATCCGCCGCCACAGGTCGCGGGCCTCCGCGTCCGGGTCGAGGTGCTCGGCCGCGTCGCCTTGGAAATACGTCGCGTGCAGTCTGGTCGGGTCGATGCCCCACACGCCGGTGAGCAGCTCCCACGCCCACTCGATCGCCTCGGACTTGAAATAGTCGCCGAACGACCAGTTGCCCAGCATCTCAAAGAACGTGTGGTGGTAGGTGTCCTTGCCGACATCGTCGAGGTCGTTGTGCTTGCCACCGGCGCGGATGCACTTCTGCGAATTCGCCGCCCGCCTGAGCCGGCCGAACTCGGTCGCCGGGTCGGCCGTCCCGAGGAAAAGCGGCTTGAACTGGTTCATGCCGGCGTTGGCGAACATCAGCGTCGGGTCGTCGAGCGGCACCACCGGGGAGCTCGGAACAAAGACGTGGCCGCATCGCTGCACGAAGAATTCGATGAATTGCTGGCGGATCTGCGAGGCTGTCAGACTCATACAGGTCAATGTAGCAACGGCACTTGCGCGTCGCAAACCAGCGCCATTAGCGCTCTCCCGATCTCGGCCGAAGGGAATTCTTGCCAGCCCATTGTCGCCGAAGGTACGATATCGACGCCCCGAATGGCACCGGGGCGCCCTCGCAGGTTAAATTGCGTTCGAAGGCGAGCTTCATGACAGGGAGGTATGAACCCATGCCGCGCCGAACCCCCGCGATGCTCCGTTCACGGATGTGTGCGTTGCTGTTCATGGCGGCAGCCACGGCCGCATGGACCGGTTGCGACGGTACCTTCAGCGGCACCTTCAGCTTTGACGGCGACCTGTTCTCGTTCCAGTTCCGCTTCCCGGAAACGTCGACCGACACGTCGACCGTGTCCGTACCGGTCGACGGCGTCACCACGCTGAAGGTCGTCACGAAGAACGGCTCGATCCGCGTGGGTGTCGATTCTGCGCGCACCGATGCGCGAGTTCGGGTCTTCAAGTTCGCCAACTCGTCCAGTCAGGCGGCCGCCGGCGAGTTGCTCGACAACATCGTCGTGGACATCAAGCGCTCGGGCGACAACGACGAGATTCTCGAAATCACGGTGATGCTCCCCAATCCCGACGGGACAACCAGCCGATCATTCGAGTTCGGCGGCAACGGTCGAACCGGCGTGAGCCTCAACATCACCCTGCCGGCTGGGTTGATCCTCGACCTCGCCACCGACAACGGCCCGATCACCGTGGTTGGCAATACCGGCCCGGCCAAGGTCCGTACCAGCAACGGCGGCATCGTGGTGGATGGCAACGCGGGCGATTGCGATCTCGCCACGACCAACGGAGCTGTCATCGCGGACCGCGTGAACGGCAACCTGCTCGCCCGCGCGACCAACGGCGCAATTGAGGCCCGCGTGACGCCGCCCGCCGAGAACCCGATGGTCGATCTGGCAACCAGCAATGGTGCGATAGGTCTCCAGCTGCCTATCAACGTCAAGGCCGGTCTCGACCTGCGGACATCGGCCGGACTCGTGAACGCCGACCTGACCGGCTTCGCCGTGACTGAGCTTTCGCGAACGCGGTCCAGAGTGACGGCGACCCTCAATGGGGGTGGCGGTACCATCAAGGCGGTCACGACGGCGGGCTTCGTGGGCTTCGGTGGACTCTGACGGCTTCGTCGTAAGATCGGGCTCGAGAGTCCGGCAGAGTTGATCGTACGTCCGCTGTCAGCGTTGTCGCTGGCCATCGACGATCGTCGGCGGAGCGGGTGACGGGTCGCGGTTCGCGCGACTGTTCGACGGCGCGGACCTTCTGATTCGAGTGATGTCCCGCAGACGTACCGTATCAGTGCGAAGGCGCGTTATCTCGGCGCCGCCCAGCGCCGATGCGATCGCCATCGCGCAGCTTGCCGGCGGAGCCGCAACGACACGGGAGCTTGCCCGGCGTCCGCTGGTCCCATCCGTCGCCGCGAGCCTCTGCCTGCACGCCGTCGTCCTGATCGGCGTCGGACTCGCCATTCGCTCCGGCACGACGCCGGCGCGCCCACCGCCGGTCGTCGAGTTCGAGGTCGGCGTCGTCTCGGAGTCGCTCCCCGACTCCGATCGGCCGACGGACGTGCCAAGCCGAACGCTCCGTGAGGTCGATGTCGTCGCGGCCGATCCCGCGCCGAGGCCGGCGGCGGCACTCGACCCCACCGCCTCACCACGACTGGACTCGCTCGCGATGAACAGGACGCCGTCGGCCGCGACGCCCGGCGCCGGACGCGGCGGCCTGATCGGTACCGGCGTCGGCGGACTCGATCCCGGCGCGGGCGTTGGGTCGGCCGCGGCGCCCGGCCGAGAGATCGCCGGCGTGCATGTCGCCGGAGAACGTCGCGAACGCGCGGGGGGCGCCGCCGGTAGCCTGTGGGGCGTGGGCGGCGGCCGGCAAGCGGGGTCGATCGTTTACGTGCTCGATCGATCCGGCTCGATGCAGGACACCTTCGACCTCCTGCAACGCGAGCTCATCCGCGCCATCGGTTCGCTCCACGAGGACCAGCGATTCAACATCATCTGGTTCTCCGAGGGGCCGCCCGAGGCGTTGTCGCCCGACCTTATCCCCGCCTCGATCGTCAACAAGCGCCGCAGCTTCGACGCCATACGCAGAGTGACCCCCGCCGGCCGCACCCAGCCGCTGGCGGCGCTTCAACGCGGTCTCGAACTCCAGCCCGACGTGCTCTACCTCCTGTCGGATGGCGACTTCGAGGAGCAGAATCAGCCCGTGATCGACTTCCTGACCGGCCAGACCACGATGGAAATGAACACACGCATTCACACCATCCTGTTCGTGCACGACTCCGGCGAGTCGGGCGAGCGGATTCTCCGCCGAATTGCGGAACTCGGCGGCGGAACGTATAAGCACGTCACGGAAGAACTGATCGGCGGTTGATGGTCCGCCGACATTCGGGCGGCGCGATGCTCCATCGGCGTTCCTGTATCTCTAGCGGCCTCGTTCTGCTGGCCGCCGCTGTGGCGACTCCCGCCGCCGCCGCGGAATCCGGCTCCACGTTCCTTCAGATCCTCTGGCAAGGGGCCGAACTTCCGGGCGCGGTCATCGTGCTCATGTCGATCGCCGCCGTAACCATCATTGTCGACCACTTCTTCACCATTCGAAGCGGAAAACTCGTGCCGACGGCCGACGTCGAGGCGGCCCGCGAGTTGATCGAAAGCCGCCGCTTCAAGGAGTGCATCGCCCAACTGCAAACTAAGGACACGCTCTTTTCCGCCACGCTGCTGGCGGCGCTGCGCGAGGGTCGCCTGGGTTACGACGGCATGGTGCAGACGGCCGAAGACACCGCCGTGGCACGCATGAGCCGCATGCAGCGACGCGCGGAGTACCTCCACGTGCTCGGCAACCTCGGTCCGCTGATGGGCCTGCTGGGCACGGTCCTCGGAATGATTCGCGCCTTCGCGAAGATGCAGGAAACGCAGGGCGCCTACAAGACCGAGGATCTCGCCGGCGGTATCTCGCTCGCCCTGGTCAACACATTCCTGGGGCTCCTGCTCGCGGTGGTCGCGCTCGGCTTCTTCGGCGTCTGCCGCAATCGGATCGAGACCATGACGCACCTCGCGCTGTCGACCGCGGTCGATCTGCTCGACTACTTCCGGTCGCCAACCGGGCTTGCGGGTGCAACGCTCGGGAAGCCGCCGCGCGTCGAGCCTGACGCCGTGCCCCGGTCGGGCATTCTTTCGCCCGAGAGGCCCCCGGCAACCGCGCCGCGGAGCGGCATCCCGGCCGCGCCGGCCGTCGCGCGTGATGCGGCCGGCGGCGTTCAGATCGGCGGCGGCACCGCGCCCAGACCGATTAATCAGTCCTGACGACCGGCCGGAAAGGCCGGCCGGATGGTCGATGATCGTTTGCCAAGACATGCGCAGTTCTGAGAGACTAGGAACGTGAACCCGCGCCATCGCCGAAACGCGCCGGTCGAATGGGACCTCAACCTCGCACCGCTGGTCGACGTGGTGATGGTGCTGATCATTTTCTTCATGCTCGCCACCAAGATGGTCCAGCGCGAGCACACGCAGGTGGCGCTACCCGACTCCACCAGCGCCGAGCTCGCCCCGCCCCGTCCCACAGGCAGCCGCGTCATCATCAACGTCCGGCCGGCCGGCCCGGACGATTCCGGCGGTCCGGCGTACGTCATCGCCGACCGGACGCTGACGTCCGATGAGTTGCCCGCGCGCCTGGCCGCCGAGGTGCGGCGAGACCGCGATGTGACCTGCTATCTCCGCGCTGAGCATGCCCTGCCCTGGGCCGCGATTGAGCCGGTGCTCCTGGCCTGCGCCGATGCGGGGATCGCTCGCGTGACCTTCGCCACCAACGCCCCGCGGTCCCCGGAGCGATGAACCGATGTGGCGCCGCCTGCGTCGAGAACCCGCGCACGTGACCCCGAACCTCGCCCCGCTCGTGGACGTGGTCATGGTCATCCTGATCTTTTTTATGCTCGGCACCACGTTCGCGATCAGCGAAGGCATCCTGCCGACCAGGCTGCCCACCGACCTCGGCCGGGGACCGGGCGACCGCGTGGCCATCGCACCCGTCGTACGGATCACGCTGCGCCCGGATGCCGGCGCCGAGGGATTCCGCATCTCGGTTCTCGGCCAGCCGCTGGCGGCGGGCGGCTTCGACCGGCTCTATCGCTTCCTTCGGCGGAAGGTGGATGATGGCGCCGACCCAGACGGGCGCATCGTCATCGACGCCGATCCGGCTGTGAATTACCAGTCGGTCGTGTCGACCATCGATGCCTGCGTGCGCGCCGGGCAGCGGAACATCCAGTTCGCCGTGAAATCCGGTGCCGCCACTGGTTCGACCGCGGACATCTCGCGATAATGTCACCCATGCGACGGATCGCGCGGCGGCCCCTCCCGCTCTGGCCAAGGTTGGTACCGGCTCTGCTCGCCCTGTTTGTTGGGAACCCGTTCGCGCAGTCCCAGATCACGCCCGCAGCGACTCCGTCATCCTTCGACGAACCCAGGCTAATTGCGTTTCTGGTCGAAGAGGGTCTTCCGGAACTGGTGGAACAGTGCCTGCCGCCGGACTCCATGCCGCACAAGGTCCTGATGGCGCGCGCCCTGGCTCGAGCCGCCGAGTCGGGTTTGGACCCAAAGCGCCGTGAGGCCGACCTCGATCAGGCCGAATCCCGATATCGTCAGGCGCTCGAAGCGGGTGTCCAGCCGGAATGGAGCAATTCGCCCCGCCGCCGGTTTGCGATCACCCGGTGGCATGTCGAACTTGGCGATCTCATTCTCCGCCTCCAGTGCGGTCCTGATCTGGACGATCTCGAGATGCACAACCGGCTCCGAAAGCCACCGGTTCGATTGTCGGACCGGCTGGCACGCGCCATCAGCGCCTATCGTCAAGCCGATCCGGCGCTGCGGGAATTCGAGGCCGGCCTGGCGCGCGACGATGACCTGCTGATGGCCGAGGGGTTCGCCGACGAAATCGTACCGCTCGCGCGACAGTGCTCGCTCAACCTTGGCTGGGCGCTGACCTATCGTGCCCGCCTGCTCGCCGTCGATGATCCGCAGCGGACCGCAGCGCTCAGTGAAGCGCTTCGCCGGTTTGAGACCGCCGCCCGCGCCACTGAGAAGGTCGACGACCGTCTGGTGGCGCTGATCGGCGCTGGTGTCGCCTTCCGCGAACTCGGCAAACTCGACGATGCCGTCAAGGTTCTCGGCGGAACGACGCGAACCGCCGACCCCATCGGCCTCAAGTGCCGTGGCCAGTATGAGCTCGCGCACACCCACCTGCGACGCGGCGAGCCCGCGCTCGCGGCGGACCTGCTCGACGGCCTGGCCTCGCAGGCCGACCGGCCCGAGATCGCGACGGATCGCGACGCCGCGTTCTATGTGCGGCTGGCCCCGGTGCTGGCCGCTTACGCGCGCGTGCTCGACGGGCGCACGAAGCCCGGACTGGCCGGCGCGGAACTTCGCCGGCGCGGCATCGACGAACTGAACGCCATCCGCCGGCGTGACGGCGTGTGGCCGGCCGTGGTCGACACCTACATCAGCGACGCGATTCCCGCCGACGCCAGCCCATCGTCGCTCGCAGCCGGCGAGCAGATCGCCCTGGCGCGAAAGCTGGCCGCCAGCGGAGACGTCACCAAGGCCGCGGCCGCGTTCAGAGCCTACCTCGACCGACCCGACCCGCAGACGCCGGCGGAAAAGGACGTCGTCCGCGTCGAACTGGCGGAGTGCCTCGAGAAGGCCGGGCAGTCCAAGCCCGCTGCCGAGCTCTATACCGACGTCGCCGAGCGAACCGCGGACCGCGATCTCGCCCGCCGCGCGGCCCGCGGCGCGGTCGGAGCGCTGCGCCGCGTCGCCGCCGCGTCCGGCCTGCTCGAGGACGACCTCGAACTGGCCCGCGTCAGCCTGCGACTGGTCGACCGCCTGCCAGACATGCCATCCGCGACTGAATGGATCATGCCGGCCGCCGCCGCGCTCGAGCGCGCCCGCCGATTCGAGGAGGCACAGGCCGCCTATGCCCGCGTCCCGCCGACGTCGCCCCACCATGCCTCCTGCCAATTCGCCCTCGTTCGCTGCAAACAATCCTCGCTGCTGGAACGCGGCGACACCCTGAAAGACAGCGAGTTCGCGGCACAGGCGTTCGCCCTTTCCGAGGAATGGCAGGGGCTGTCACAGCGATTGGCGTCGGCCACCCAACCGGCGGGTGCGGCGTCGTCGGACGCGGCCGCTCTCGCATCACAAGCCGCACTTCAATCGGCCGAGTTGCTGGCGCATCCGCGCGTCGCCCGCTACAGCGAGGCCTTGCAGCGGGTCGCCCGGATCGAGCAAGGGCAACTTGCCTCCGAACACCTCGCTCGCGTGATCGCGCTGCGCATGAAGTGCCGCCGCGCGCTCGGTCAGCCCGGTGACGCGGACGCCGTCACCGGCGAACTCCTCGCGCGGGCCGCCGATCTCACGCCCGGCCCCGCGCTGCTGGCCATCGCCGCCGAACTCGAAACGGAAGTCGGACAACTGGTCAACGCCGGCCGACTCGACGACGCCAAGCGCCTCGCCAATCAGACCGTTCCGATCCTCAAGCGGATTCTCGACCGCCTCGAATCGGAGCCGCGCCGCGAGGCGGACGCCGCCATCGCCCGCTTCAGCATGGCCCGCATGTTGGTTCACGGAGGGCGCGCGTCCGAGGCCGTCCCGTTGCTCGACGCGATGCTGCGCGACCACCCCGGCGACGCGGGCTACCGCCGCTATCAGGCGCTGGCCTTCGAGCAGATCGCCCGCGCGGCCGGCTACCCGTCTGAGGCGGCCGCGCGCGCCGAGGCCGCATGGGCTCGCCTGCTCGAGGACGCCACGCTGCGTGAAACCGCTCCCGCGCGATACTGGGAGGCCCGCTACTACTGGCTGCGCTGGCAGCTCGATCGCGGGCAGGCCGAGGAAGTCGCCCGCGGCATCGAGGCGGAGCAGGCGTGGTATCCCGATCTGGGAGGGCCGCCCTGGAAGGAACGCCTGCTCGAGTTGGCCCAGCGGGCCCGGGTACTGGCCCGCAACTGACTCCCCCGCGCGCCTAGTCGGCCGACTTCAGCCAGCGCACGATCTTCGCACGATCGTCGAACTCCCCGTCCAGCCGTTGCTTGAGGAACGCGTTGAACAATCCGTCGATCGCCGCGCACAGATCGCGGATGCGCCCGATGCGCTCGCGCGGGTCGGACTCGCTGCCGTTCTTCTCGTCCGGCTTCGGCAGGTTCGCCCCGGAAATCGCCAGCGATTCGGCCAGCAACGCGAGTTCGAACTGCTCGCCGCGGTGCTGAATAATCAACCCGGCGCGGCGCGGCAGCTTGCCGCTACGAATCGCCCGCCGCGCCTCCGGCAGCCGCGCGGGGCCGTCGGCGACGATCGAGTCCTTGCCGTTCTGCCCCCACGGACACTCCAGCACCAGCTGGCGAACGAACACCACCGCCGCCTGCGAGCCGTCCGAGAGGGCGATCTCGCCGCCATCCTCATCCGCCTTCCACCACAGCCACAGCAGAAACTCATTGCCGAGAAAGTCGCGACTGGCCGGGTCGTGCAGCGTCCAGTACACCCCGGGCCGGCCCTCGCCGCCGGGGAACTTCACGAACTCCGCCGGCGACAGGTTCTCCAGTCGCCGCGTCTGCCCGTGTTCCTCGGCGTAGCGCCACGCCAGCCGCCCGGACGACAGCGCCTCCAATCGTTTTCCGAACGTCGCCTTGAAGAGCGGATGCAACTGCTCGTGGACCGAGTTGGACGTGGCCGCGATCAGCAACACGTCGCGTGGGGAGTCGATCATCACCGGGTACTCGCGCATGCGGCGGAAGCGACCCTGGCGAATCTCAAGCTCGGCTCGTCGCCGCGCCGCGTCGCGCGCCGCCCGGCGGTGCCGCGCCGTCGGCCGCGCGTCCGGACGTTCGGCCAGCAGCGCGTCGAGCTCCATGCGGACGTACGCGCGCATCAGTTCCGGCGGGCAACGCGCCGTGTCGATCCGCAGACCGAAGTGCAGGCAGTCGTCCAGCACGTTCTTCGACACGTCGAACGCGGTATCGAGCACGTGCAGGCCGCCGGACCAGCCCACGTCGACGCCATCGCCCGCCTCCTTATGTCGGCCGATGGCGTGGTCCGCGAGCTTGTCGATGAGAGCCTGGTCAAGCCGCCGGGGCGCGCCGCCGTGAATGAGAAAGCGGGCGAGCGTCAACGATCCGTGAAGCAGCGGCACAAGGCGTCTCCGGCGCGGCGGGGCATGGTAGCGGCGGGCCCGCCCACGTCAAAGACGCCGGATGCCGAGTGTGATCGGCTACTTCATGAACCAGCGCTTGAGCGAATAGAGCGTCGTCTGTCGGCCGGCTCTGGCGATGCTCCGCAGCAGCGGGATCTCCTTCGGGCAGACCTTGACGCAGTTCTGCGCGTTGCCGCAGTCCGTGATGCCGCCCGGCCCCATCAACGCCTCGAGCCGTTCACGGCTCGACAGCTTGCCGACCGGATGGCTGTTGAAGTACACCGCCTGCGAAATCGGCGCCGCGCCCAGAAACGCCCCCTCGTGAGCGGCCGCTCGCCGTCGCGCATAGTCCTCGTCCGACTCGCCGGCCTCGCGGAACACCTCGATCTTGGTGTACTGCGGGCACACCTCGAGGCAGCAGCCGCACGTCATGCAGCGCGACAGCGGGTAGAGTTCGTCCTGATCATCGGGCGAATACCGCGGCCCGGGACCGGCGTCGTAATAGCCGGCCACCGGCATCCAGGCGTGCACCTTTTTCAGATCGCTGAACATCCGGCTGCGATCGACGACCAGGTCGCGCAGAACCGGGAACTTGCTCATCGGCTCGAGCACGATCTCGTCGGATTCGCCCAGCAGCTTGTCCACCAGGGCCGTGCACGACTGCTGCACGCGCCCGTTGATGACCATCGTGCACGCCCCGCACACCTCCTCGAGGCAGTTGCAGTCCCAGGCCACCGGCGTCGTCTTCGCGCCGTAGGCCGTCACCGGGTTCGCGGCGATGGCCTGAAGGCACGAGATCACGTTCATACCCTGCTGATAGGGAATGTCGAATCGTTCCCAGTGCCGAGTGCCGCCCGGGCGATCCTGCCGCGCGATCCTGAGTTGAATCCTTCCGTTCGCCGACATCGAGTGATTTCTCCCGATCCAAGTCGGTTCCAGCCGCGCCCGCATTCTAGCGCGTGACGCCTGACGCCGCCAGCGCGCCGCGCTCGTTCGAATGGGCTTCCGTCGGCTTTGCAGGCGCCTGCACAAGCCGCCCCTGAACTGTCAACATCAGCGCGGCGCCGACGATCGCCGCCGCTCCGCACGCCCATTGTCCCGGCCGCAGCCGCTCGTGAAACAGGAAGTACGACGCCACCGCCGTCAGGAACGGCATCAGCAGGATGACGCCGCCGCTGATCGAAACGCCCAGCCGGGCCAGCGCGATGTAATAGAAGACGTGGGCGAAGCCGATTCCCACCAGCGCGGACGCCGCCAGCAGGCCGAACCGCGGCCAACTCAAACGCCACGCGCCGATACCGTGCGTCGGGCTCACGACCGCCATCAGCACGCACAAGACCAGCGCCGAAAGGCTGCTGATGGCCGCGAACGACACCATCGCATTCACGCCATGCATGTTCCGCCGCACCGCCAGGCCATACCCGGCGAACAGCGCGCCTGACAATACGCTGATGATCACGCCGA
Source organism: uncultured Planctomycetaceae bacterium (assembly GCA_964576285.1). Taxonomy (GTDB): domain Bacteria; phylum Planctomycetota; class Phycisphaerae; order UBA1845; family UTPLA1; genus SpSt-539. The sequence goes on from CAZNUJ010000004.1 coordinate 116,015, forward strand.
CGCCCGTCGCCCCGCGCGGCAATCCCGGCCCGAACACGACGGTTCCCACCGATCCGGCGACGACGATGACCAGTCCGATCCAGAACATCGGAGCCCGCAGCACGCCGCGCTCCGAAGGAAACAGCAGGTAGGCTCCCAGCGCCACGAATACGATCTGCGATCGCAGCAGGAAGGCGAAGAACCCCGGATCGATGTAGTACGGGCCCAACGCGTACAGGATCTGCCCCGACACGTTGAACACGCTCGGCAAGATGGCCGCGCGCCACAGACCGCACGGAACCCGCCCCGCCAGCTTCGCGGCGATCAGGTATGGTGCCCAGAACAGGGCGGCCATGCCGTAACGCCAACCGTTCGCCGTCCAGGCGTCGATATACGGAACGAAGTACTTCAGAAAGAGCGGCGCGGAAGCCCATCCGATCAGCGTCAACGCGATCGCCAGTATGCCGGCGATCGGCGACCGCCTGTCTCGGCTCACGCGGCGATTGTAGGCTCCGATGAACGCACTCGCGACCCGCCCGATCGAAGTCGGCTTGCGGCGCCGTTCGTCGCGACTACACTCGCTGCCTACCGATCTCGACCTGAAACTGGAGGCTTATCAATGAGAATCCGGCTGTTCCTGGTGTCCGTGGTGCTTGGTTCGCTCAGCGCCGCCTCGTGCGTTCGCGACCGTGATGAGTACTACCCGGAATGGAACCAGCCCGGCCAGGGTCGGGACTTCCTCATCGGCGAAGCGACCTACCGCGAGCGCATGAACGTCCCGCGCAACGCCATGCTGCACGTCCAGCTCATCGAAATGAGCCCCTACGGCCAGCCGCTCGGACTGGTGGCCGAGACGCGGCAGGCCGTTCGTCGCGTACCCGTCCGCTGGCGCCTTCCGGTCGACCTCGGTCGGATCGACCCGAACCGGCTGTATGCCGTTCGCGCCGACCTCGTCGCCGACGGCCAGATACGATACTCGTCGCCCGAGCGCTACCGCGTGCTCACGCAGGGCCACCCGAACCGTGCCAACATTCTCCTCGTTGCACGCGGAGACTGGAACCCCGGCCCCGGTCGGCCGCCCATCGGCGCCTTTGTCAGCGGGAACGCCTTCTACCGCGAACGCATGATGCTGCCGCCGGACGCCCAATTGCGCGTCGAACTGGTTGAGCTTCAGCACGACGGCCGCCCGGGGCGCATGGTCGCGCGCGACTCGCTCCCGATTCGTACATCACCCACGCCATTCCGACTTGCCGTCGACCCCGCGCAGATCGATCCGCGTCGCAGGTACGCCATGCGCGGGCGGGTGGTCTACGGAGGTCGCGTCCAGCTCGTCAACGCCAACCTCTACCCGGTGCTGACGCACGGCCACCCGGATCAGGCCGATATCGCGCTCGTGCGACATCGGTAACGGATTCGTCTGACCGACCGTCGACGCACCGGGCCTCATTGCGGCCGCCTGCCGCCTTCGTACAATCCGCGCCATGCGGGCCGGTCGGCCCATTCAACACCGGAGGATGCGCCATGCGACGCGCGAAAATCACCATCGTCGGAGCCGGGAACGTCGGCGCCACCTGTGCGCACTGGGCCGCCGCCAAGGAACTCGGCGACATCGTGCTGCTCGACATCATCGAGGGCATGCCCCAGGGCAAGGGTCTCGACTTGATGCAGGCCGGACCGGTCGAGCGCTTCGACTGCCGAGTCACGGGCACCAACAGCTACGCGGATACCGCCGGCAGCGACGTCGTCATCATCACCTCGGGCGTGGCCCGCAAGCCGGGTATGAGCCGCGACGACCTGCTCGCGACCAATCTCAAGATCGTCCGCGGCGTGACCCGCGAGGTGGCGGCCGCCAGCCCGAACGCGATTCTGATCGTCGTCTCAAACCCGCTGGATGCGATGGTCTACGCCGCCTGGAAAGAGTCGAAGTTCCCGACCAACCGCGTGGTCGGCCAGGCCGGCGTGCTCGACACCGCCCGATACCGCGCGTTCATCGGCATGGAACTGAATTGCAGCATCGAGGACATCGACGCCCTGCTTCTGGGCGGCCACGGCGACGACATGGTGCCGCTGCCCCGCTACACCAGCGTCGCCGGCATCCCGGTCACGCAGCTCATTGCGAAGGACCGGCTCGATGCCATCGTCGATCGCACCCGCAAAGGCGGCGGCGAGATCGTCGCGCTGCTCAAGACCGGCAGCGCCTACTACGCCCCGGCGGCCGCGTCGGTCCAGATGGCCGAAGCCATCATCCGCGACAAGCGCCGCATCCTGCCGTGCGCGGCCTACTGCAAGAACGAGTACGGCGTCGGCGGCTTCTTCGTGGGCGTACCGTGCATGCTGGGCCAGAACGGCGTCGAGAAGGTCATCGAGATTCAACTCGACGACGCCGAGCGCAGGATGTTCACCACCAGCGTCGACCACGTGAAGGAGCTGTGCGCGTGGGTCGACAAGAACTGGGCCGCCGCCGACTGAGAGCCCCCTGCGACGGCCGGAATGCGGGCTTCATCGGCCCGCTCAGGCGGTCGCGAACCGCGCCGGCGAGAACATCTCGATGTCGTGCGCGGTCCGGCCGGCTATCGCCAGGTCGGCGACAATCTCGCCGACCACCGACGCGAACTTGAATCCGTGGCCGCTGAAGCCGCCGGCCACAATGACGCTGACATCATCCGGCCGCGTCCCGATCACGAAATGGCCGTCGGGCGTGTTCGTGTACAGGCAGACTTTTCCGGCCACCAGCGGCCCGTCCGCGCCGGGCAGGTGCCGCCGGAGATAGGCGCGCACGTCGGCTTCGTCGCGCTCGCTGACGCGTCGATCCACGTCGTCCGGAGTCACCGTCGCGCCGCCGTGATGCCGGCAGACCTTCACGCCGCCGCCCGGCGACGCGGGAATCCCATAGAAGCTGCCGGCCTCGCCGAAATGAATGAACACCGGCATGCGACCGATCGCGTGCAGCGCGGCATTGCGAGGCTCGAACCATAGCTGGACCTGCCGCTCGACCTGCAACGGGCTTCGCGGCCCAAGCTGCAACTCGTGCTGCGCCAGCCACGGGCCGAGCGTCAGCACCAACCGCTCGGCGGTGAACGCTCCCTGATCGGTGTGAACCGACCAGCCGGCCGACGATCGCTCCACCGCGCGTGACGTGCACGAGGTCAGGATCTGAGCGCCGTGTCGAACGGCCAGGCGCACGTGCGCCGACACGCATCGCTCCGGGACGAGAAAGCCCGCATCCGTCTCGAAGACCCCGATGTCGCCGGCGGCCGGCCGGAACGCCGGAAACCGACTGCGAATCTCATGCTCGCTCAGAACCTCGTGGGGCAGTCGATGACGCGCCACGCTGTCGAGCACGCCGACGATGCACGCATGCCCCGGCGGGCCCATGTTTAGCCCGCCGCACAGGGTCAGCAGCGACTCTCCCGACTCAAGCTCCAGTTCCCGCCAAAGGGCGTAGGCCCGGTGCAGCAAGGGCACGTAGCGCGGATCCTCGAAATAGGCCTTCCGAATGACGCGGCTGGATCCGTGCGAGCTGCCGAATTCATGCGGAATGTCATGCCGTTCAATGCCGACCACGCGCTGCCCGCGCCGCGCCAGGTGATAACAGACGGCCGATCCCATGCCGCCGACGCCGAGGACGATCGTGTCGTAGGTTTGACCGGCCATGCGACGCGTCACCAAACCGAGCCTTCGCGGAACCGCCGCGGATCGTCAAGTCCAGGCAGGCGTCTCGCGGCCGGATGGCTCCGTCACATAAGGCGCCCATGCCAGCGCGACGACTCGTGCGCGCACGTCTGACCGCTTCGGCTTCAACGTCACCGGCTCGAGCGCGATCGCGGTCGCATCGATTCGGACCGACAACTCGTCGATCTCCCGCTGAAGCGCCGATTCCAACTCGGCGCACTGCTGTCGCAACGCATCGACATTCTCTTCCGCCCGACCGACGTCGCCCGACTCCTTCATGCTTCGCGACACGCCCCGAATCGTGCTGGCCGCGCGGCCCACGTTGCCGCTCGACGCGACCTTGCGGCCCATGAAAGCCGTCAGCAGTGCCGATCCGAACGAAAGCGCCGTCTGAAGCTTGGCCGATTTCGCCTGCTGCTGCTGCTCGGCAACGCGTTGCTCGGCGCGGCGAATGCGATCCGCCAGCGTCGCCAGCTTCGGCGCGTACCGGGCTCGCAACCGGTCGACCTGTGCATCGCGCTGTTCGCGCGCGGACTGCGCGAGTCTGGCTCGAAAGTCACGCTCGCTCTCGCCGGGCTGGGAAGTCGCGTTCAGATCCCGGCTGCGGAACACCTCCACCCGGTGCCGCCGGAACAGCGCATCGACGAAGGACTTCGTCCAGTTGTCATAGGCCGCCTTCCGGCCCGCCTCCGGCGGAAGGGACGCATACCGAGCGCCCGCGACCGGCGCGGAATCGAGATCATTCTCCGAGAAAGGCAACTCGAAGGCTTGATCCCAATTGAGGGCCAAGGGTCCGGAACCGAGCGGCGCCAGCATCGCCGCCGGCCGCTCCTCGTCGATTCCGAGCTTCGGATCGATGTAATACACCCGCGCGATTCCGATCACCGCCGGACGATAGAGGATCGATTCGCCCGCGCTCGTCCGACTCGGCACGAAGTACTGCGGGATGTCAGGGGGCAACACCGGCCGGACTGAATCACCGTCGACAACCTGCGGCCGCCCCGCGCTGCCGCCCACGTCTGGCGCGGAGGGCGCGGACGCCGGGGTCGCGACGCGGCGCGCGGGATCCGTCAGCATGGCGATCTGTCCGCGCGTCAGCGGACCGCGCAGATACGACATCACCCAGCGAGTTTCGAAGATCACCGGTCCGTCGTCATGCACGTTGTTCATCAGGAACACGCGATTGCCCAGGGCGGAGAGCGACCGCTCCAGCGCCGACCGGTCGAATCCGCCCGTTGCGGCGGCGGCCGCGCCCTCGAGCCCGTCCAGCACGCGGGCCTTGTCGCGCTCGGTCTGAAGTCGCCCGATGAACCAGGTGCCCGCGTTTGACAGGCCCTTATAGTCCAGGTCAACCGGGTTCTGCGTCGCAAGAACGACGCCCAGCCCGAACGCACGCGCCTGCTTCATCAACATCAGCAGCGGCCGCTTGCTGGGAGGATTGGCGACCGGTGGGAAGTACCCGGCGATTTCATCCATGTACAGCAGCGCTCGCAGGCTCGTGGTACCCGATTGCGTCCGCACCCATCCCAGTACCTGATTCAGCAGGAGCGAGACGAAAAACATCCGCTCGGCGTCGCCGAGATGAGCGATCGAGAAGATGCAGACCCGCGGCTTCCCGCGCGGCGTGTACAGCAGCCGGCCGATATCGAGCGAATCGCCCTCCATCCAGCGCGCAAAGCCGGGTGATGCCAGCAGGTTGTTGAGTCGCATCGCCAGCCCGAACCGCTCTTTGGCCGGGAACATCGTCTCAACTTCCATGACGCCGATTTTCGTGAACGGCGGCGTCTGAATGGCGTGGATCAGCCCGGGAATGTCCAGGTCTCGCCGCGCCGACCACGTCTGCGACAGGATCCCTGCGAGCAGGATGTGCTCGCGCGATTGAAGCGGATCGGCCGCCACCCCGAGCAGACCGAGCAAGCTCGAGACCGTCGTGGACACGCGCTCGGTGAATAACTCATGGTCTTCGATGATCTCGATCGGCGGCGCCGAGAACGAGCGCAGCACGGACACCGGAAGGCCCGCCGTGCTGCCGGGCGTGTAGACGGCGAACTCCGCTGACTCCCGCAGCCGTTCGATGCGCGCGCCGTCCTGGTGCCACTCGGCCAGCCCGCGCCGCCAGAGGTCGGCCTGTTGCTGGGCATAGTCGGCCGGACTGACGCCCTTGCGGCGGGCGTCGTCCTCATTGATCCACGGCGCGAAGTCGGCCGGCGTCAGCTCTGGAAAAGTCAGCAACAGGTTGGCCAGATCGCCCTTTGGATCGATGACGATGGCTGGGATCGAGTCAATCGCGGCCTCTTCGAGCAACGCCATGCACAACCCGGTCTTGCCGGACCCGGTCATACCGACGACCACCGCGTGGGTGACGAGGTCCCTGGCGTCATATAGCAACAGGTCGGCTCGCCGCTGTCGCGCATCGAGGTCATACGCCTTGCCGAGATAGAACATGCCAAGTTTTTCGTAATCGGGCGTAGACAAGTTGGGCTCCTTCCGGCGGCATTGTAACTCGTCCGGACCGCCAGCCGACCGCGTCGCTCCGCAACAGCCTGACGGGTAGAATCGCCGCCGGCATGACGACCACTTCGCCGCTTGCCGCCCGCATCGAGGTCTTTCGCCACCGCCTCGTCGCGGCCGCGGAGCAGATGGGCGAAACGCTCGCCCGAACCGCCTATTCGCCCAACATCAAGGAACGGCGAGATCACTCCTGCGCCCTGTTCGACGCCTCCGGGCGGCTCCTCGCGCAGGCCGCTCACATCCCGGTTCACCTGGGCTCGATGCCCGCCAGCGTCGCGGCCGTGCTGGCCGAATTCAGCCCCCTGCCCGGCGACGTGTTCGTGGTGAACGACCCATTCCGAGGCGGCACGCACCTCCCTGACATCACCTTGGTCACGCCGGCGATCCTGAACGGCTGCATCATCGGATTCGCCGCCAACCGCGCTCATCACGCCGATGTCGGCGGCAGCGTGCCCGGCTCGATGGGCGTCACCACGCACATCGACGAGGAGGGCGTCCGCATCCCCCCGACGCGCTGGTTCTCCGCCGGCCGCGAGCAGCCCGAGTTTCTGGAGACGCTGCTGTCCGCGGCCCGCGCGCCCGACGAGCGCCTCGGCGACCTGCGCGCTCAGCTCAATGCCAACCGCGTCGGCGCCGACGCACTGGCATCCGTCTATTCGCAATTGGGCCGCGAGGCCTTCGACGCGATGTCCGCCGAGTTGCTGGGGGCCGCGGAACGCGTCATGCGGGCCGCGATCGCGACCCTGCCCGAGGGCGCCTATTTCGCCGACGACGCACTCGATGGCGACGGCATCACGCCCGACCCGGTCCGAATTCGCGCGCGGCTCGACATTGCCGACGGCCGCGTGACGGCCGACTTCGCCGGTTCATCCGCGCAAGTGGCCGGGTGTGTCAACTGCCCGCTGGCGGTCACGCAGTCGGCAGTCTATTACGTCTTCGCCTGCCTCGCCGGCGACCGCCTGCCGCACAACGCCGGCATGTTCGCGCCGATCACCGTGATCGCTCCGCTCCGCAGCGTGGTGAACGCGCAGTACCCGGCCGCCGTCGCCGCCGGCAATGTCGAAACCAGCCAGCGCATCGTCGATGTCGTCCTGCGGGCGCTGGCAGCGGCCGTGCCCGATGTCGTGCCGGCGGGCGCGGCCGGCACGATGAGTTCGCTTTCGCTGGGCGGCGCGGACCCGCGCACCGGGCGGTCGTTTGCGTACTACGAGACCATCGCCGGAGGCATGGGCGCCAGCTCGCGCGGCCCCGGAGAGTCGGCCGTGCACACGCACATGACGAACACATTGAACACCCCCATCGAGGCGCTGGAGTCCGCGTATCCGATCCGAGTCGTTCGGTATGCCGTGCGTCGTGGCAGCGGCGGTCTCGGCCGCCACGCCGGCGGCGACGGCGTAATTCGCGAAGTCGAGGCCCTCTCGAACTTGACCGCGTCCATCCTCGCCGACCGCGCCCGCCGCGGCGGAGCCGGACTCGCCGGCGGCCGCGATGGCCAACCGCTGCGCGTCACGCGGCTTCCGACCGACGGTGGGCCGCAAGCGCTCCCGTGTAAGGTCACGATCTCGCTCTCGGCCGGAGAGCGCCTGCGGATTGAAACGCCGGGCGGCGGCGGCTGGGGCGAGTCCTGACCAACTTGATATCCACATCCGCGCGCCGGGCGGTCGAATAGGCTCAGTTGCCATGACGAGATCCGTCGCTTCGACCCCTGCCGGCACACCTGTCGTCGCCTCGCTCGACGAATGGTTGAACGAGCGCGGCCGATACGCGCTCGCGGTGGCGGCCGTGATCGCCTGCGGGTGGCTCGCGCAGGCCGCCATGTGGCGGACTCATTTCTTCGCCGACGACGTCGATTTCTTCGCGGGAATGTGCCTCGCGCTGCAGAACGGCGCCTGGTGGGACTGGCTGCGGCAGCCCGGCAACGGCCACTTCAGCGTGCCGACGAAACTGGCCTACTTCGCCGTCTGGCGTTGGCTGGGTCGCGACGTGTTCTGGTGGCACGTCTTGCAGATGGCCGTCTGGACCACGGCACTGGTCGCGTTCGCCAACTGGTCACGAAGGCTGTGCGGCAGCCGCGCCATCGCCGCTACGCTGACCGGCCTGCTGGCCGTCAGCGGGAACTACCGCGCCCAGCTCATGGACCCGCCGGCCGCCAACCACCTCGTGACCGGCTGCGCGGCCGTCATCGCGCTGCATGCCACGTCGCGCTTTCTGATGGGTCATCGACGCGGGTGGCTAGCGCTGGCTCTCGCAGCGGCCTTCACGTCGTTCGCTTCCACCGCCACCGGCATCCTCACCTTCGTGCTCGTGTTGCTCCTCAGTATCCGAGCAACGAACGCCTCGGCAGGTCGGAGATGGAGTTCCGGCGTCTTCTCCGTCCTCGGATTGGCGATCGCGGCCGCCGCTCAACTCCTCGCGCAGGACGCGGCGCCAGCCCCGGACCTGCGGTTCGGGCTGATCGAGACCGCTCGGGGCCTCTGGGCAACCGCCGGTCGCCTGATCGGCGGACAGGACCTGTCACGCATCGTTTGCATCCTCAGCCTCGTCCTCCTCGTCCGGCGACGCCGGCAATTGAATCCGGATTGCATGCTGCTTGGCGGGCTCCTGATGGTGCTGCCCCTGCTGCTGGCGACGACCTTCCGCGCGGAGTTCCCCGGCATCGGCCGGGCCAGCCGCTACGCGCTCTTGCCGACCGTCGGCGCCATGCTCTGGCTGGGCGAACTCATGCGAACCGCCTCCATCCCCCGCCCATCCAGCTGGATCACGCCGATGCGACTGGGAAGTCTGCTCGCCGCGACCCTCGGCATGCTCGCCGCCTTCGGCGCCATGCGTGGCATCCGCAGCGTGCCGGCTGGGCCGCATGCCCTGTTCGAGCTCGAGTCGCGAATTGGAACCGCTGTCGCGCGCTACGCGGACTCCGTACCGACGGGACCGATTCCGATTCCAACCCGCAACATCACGCTGCCGGCGTCGCCCGATTCACGACCGCTCGATTACATGGCCCGCTACTGCGTGCCCCCGCGACTCATGTCGCGCATCGCCGGCGTGCCGGACGCGCCCGCGTTCGATGCCTTCGTCGCCGAGCGCTGGCCGGAGCTCGCTTCCATGCTCGGCTCCGCGCAATCGACGCCATAATGCGATCGACCCGCGCACCGCCAAGGCGGCACGCGGGTCGACCGATCATCAACCCATCAGTGAACGATGGACGCGTCAGGCCTTCGCCATCGCATCCACGGCCTTCTTGGCCGCCTCGACGCGGGCCTTGGCCATCATCGCGCGGGCGTTGTACTCGCAGTGCGTCTTCTGCGTGCCGACCATGTACTCGACCTTGCCGCTCTTCTTCATGGTCGAGCAGATGTTCTCGCAAGACTCGACCTTCTTGCCGTCCACCATCGCGACCATCTTCATGTCCTTGGTCGCGGCCACGGCCCGCTCATGGGCCTTCTTCGCGGCATCCCAGTTCTCGTAGGTGTGGCCGGCGACGCGGAACTTGGTGCACTTCTTCAACGCGTCCGCGGACATCGTCGTGTCCTGGTCCTTCATGCACGAAGAGGCCGTCTTCGCCTCGCCGCCGCAACCCGACGGGCTGCACACGATCCACTTGCCGTCCTTCTCGCAGGCGATCGAGGTGAAGCTCTTGGCGTAGCACTCGGCCGCGCAGGCATAGGCCTTGTAGGCCGTCTCGGCGTCGTCGAACTCCTCGCCCGCCACCATATAGCGAACCGACCCGTTCGCCTTCTTGGCCGCCGCCATCGCCGAATCCGGACAGTCGTACTTGGTCTCGCCGACCATCATCGACATGGTCGGGAACTCCTCCTTCACGCCGCCGCAGGTCTTCTTCGCCGACATCGGGCAGCCGCCCGACTCGCCGGCGGCGACCTTGGCCGTCTTGCCGCCCTTGCTGCAACAACCCTCGCCCGCGTACGCGGCCGAAACCGCCACGCTACACATGCACGCCAATGCGACCGCTGTCAGGATGCGACGATTCATGCTCTGCTTCTCCGAATCTACCTGTTCACTCCGGCACCGCCCGTCGAAGAACGTCCTCGACCGCCGTGCCTGCCGTTTTCGTTTGTCGAACTCAAAACCGGCTCCCTGCCACGGCCGGCCTGCGCTTCCGAGAGCCTCGGACCCGCCACCTCCTAGGATGCACGAGCCCTGCCCCGGTAACGACCAGATTGCGTGGATTATTCCACCTTCGGTACCCGTCCGCAATGCGGGAGCGGCGCGTACCCATCACGCAGACAACATACGATCCGCGCGAGCGACAAGTTCGTGCACGGCGACCCCCCTTGGGCAGGCCGCTGCGGCTATTCGCAACTCTTTATCAGTTAACAAGTTCCGACCAATCGCCAGCCTCGCGTACTTGCGTCGCGCCTCCTCCCGCCATCCGTAGCTGTCGTGGTACATCAGATATCGGAGCGTGTCGGCGATGGCGATCCGATTGCCGGTCGCGGCCTCGCACTCGCGCCGACAACCGCCGCACCCGCCCGAACAGTAAAGCGACCTGGTGGCGGCGGCGTACCGTTCAATGGCCTCAATCTCGGCCGCCGTCAATGCCTGATGCGTCGCCGCGGCGTTCTGCTCCAGTACCTGAATCGACGGCATGCACGAGACGGCCGATGCGATGCGTTCATCCTTCCAGACCGCCTTGAGCACCGCCTGATGCTTCGACAGCCCCTTTTCCACAAACGGATTGACGCGCTCGGAGAAGCTGATCGCCGAGCCTTGCGTCTTCATGGCGATCAGACCGACCCCGGCCTTGTGCGCGACATCGATCGCCCCGTTAAGCTCCTCGTCACCGTACGATCGAAAGTTGTACTTGAACATCACCACGTCGACGAAGCGGCTCTTCGCGGCGGCATGCAATAGCGGAACCACGTGCTCGTTGTGGCACGAGAAGCCGAAATGGCGGATGCGTCCGCGACGCTGCAATTCCGCCACCGCGGCCCCCCACTCCGGATCGGTCACCACCTCCGGCCGACTCAGATTGTGCAGGTAGTACACGTCGATCGTGTCGGATCGCAGGCGCTGCGACGACGCCTCGACCGCGCCGGCCAACCCGCCCGGGTCGCGCGGATGGCCCTTGGTGACGATGGTTACCTGCCGCCGAACGCCCAGCGCTGCGACCGACTGCCCGAGCGTTGTCTCGCTGGCGCCGTTGACGTAGGACGCCGCCGTGTCGAAGAACGTACAGCCGAGTTCGATGGCCCGCTGGACATAACGCCTCGTGAAGCGATACGTGCCCCCCACCTCGAGCACCGGCACGCGCAGCCCGGTCCGACCAAGCACGCGCGTCGGCATGGCGGGAGCCCCCGTATCGGCGAGCAGGGAGGATCGCCTGGCTGCGATGGAAACCGCGGCTCCCCCGAGAAACGCGCGACGAGAGAGCATGTTCAAGCCCTCGCGCTCATGGCCGTCGAATCCACGCTCTCACGTTCCGGCGGCACGGCGATTGCTATGCAGGGCGCCGACCACTGAGCCGAACGTTCGGCCGTTGAATCGACACCGCGACAATCTACAATATACAAACGCAGCTCCATCGTCGAACCAACCGCTCCGGAGCGCATCATGGAGCAGGAACCGACCGAACCCCCTGGTGAACTCGGCCAACGCCTTCTCACCGACAGCGAATGGAAGCAGATCGGCCGCCGACTACGGCTCTCCGATCGCGAACTTCAAGTGACGCGGCTGATCTTCGACGACGCGAAGGACACCACCATCGCCGACGCGCTCGAGATCTCACCGCACACGGTCCACACCCACCAGGACCGCCTGCATCGCAAACTGAACGTCTGTAGCCGCGTCGGCGTCCTGCTGCGCGTCTTCGCCGCGTACAAGGACCTCGTCGCGCCGCGGGCATCACCCTAGCCGACTCGGGGCTTGTCGGTCCCCCATCAGGTGTCGCACTGTCGATGACGAAGCTGTCAGGCCGACAGCCGACTGTTATCGCGCCGCCGCATGTCGTAGTCTGATCCTCGGCACGTCTCGTCGAGGAGGTACACCATGAAGACGAACTCGCGCATGGTCGCTGTCGCGGCCTTCCTTTTCGCCGTCCTGCCGGCAGCCGCCGACTGGACCCCAGGCGACACGTTCAAGATGCACTATCCGCAACTGCCCGATCCGCAAGGCTGGGACGTGAACTTCACCTTCCCGCAATTCCTGGCCGACGACTGGCTCTGCACCGAGACCGGGCCGGTGTCGGACGTGCACTTCTGGTTCTCGTGGCAGCGCGATATCCCCGTGCCGATCGAGAGCATTCACCTCAGCATCCACAGCGACATCCCGGCCGGGCCCAACGCGCCATTCAGCCGCCCCGGTGCCCTTCTGTGGGAGTCCGACTTCCTGCCGACGCAGCCGAACGTCCTGCTGCGTCCCTACGGCACAGGTCCACAGGGCTGGTACGACCCCAAGAACCAGATCGCCGTCCGGCCGGACCACTTCGCGTACTTCCAGGCCAACATCATTGACATCCCGCAGCCGTTCATTCAGCAGGTCGGAACCATCTACTGGCTGGATATCTCGGTGAGGCTCTTCCCCGGGACCATCGGTCAGATCGGCTGGAAGACTTCGATCAACCATTTCAATGACGACGCGGTGTGGGGCCACCTCGTCGGCCCGCCGGTCCCGATCGACTGGCACGAGCTCCGCGATCCGTTCACCGGCGAGTCGCTCGATCTTGCGTTCGTCATCACACCCGAGCCGTCGGTCGTGCTCCTGGTCGTGGCGGGCGGACTGATCGCACTGCGCGGCCGGCAACGCTGACGCCGTCTCGATCATTCGGCCGCCAACGCGACGCGGAGATGCGTACCCCGTCCCGGCATGCAAGGGCGTGTCGGGACGGTTACGTTTCCGGATCCGTCTCGAGTTCCGGGCTTTGCACTCCACGCTCGCCGGCCGCTAGAATCGGCCGCCGTGAACGGCTACACGGTGCAGCTCGACGTCTACAACGGCCCGCTCGACCTGCTGCTCTACCTCATCCGCCGCGACGAGCTGGACATCCACGACATCCCGATCGCTGACGTCACGCGCCAGTACTGCGACTACGTGGCATGTCTCCATCAGATCGACCCTGAGGCGGCCGCCGAGTTCCTCGTGATGGCGGCCACCCTCATGGAGATCAAGTCGCGCATGCTGCTGCCGCAGATCGCGCCGGAGGAGACTCTGCCGACCGAACTGAGCGACCCGCGCATGCAGCTCGTGCGGCAGTTGCTCGAGTACAAGCGATTCAAGGACGCCGCCTTGGCGCTGACCGACGCGGCCGCTCTCCAGGCGGCGCGCTGGCCGCGCAACCCCGTGAACGCACTGGCCGCCGCGCCCGCCAGCTTCGACCTCGATGAGGTGCAGGTCTGGGACCTGGTGGCCGCGTTCAACCAGCTCATGGTCGCCATCGGCCGCGACCGCGCCACGCACGACGTCGTGCTTGACGACACGCCGATCGCGATGCACGCGGTCGACATCCAGGACCGTCTCGGCCGCAACGGCCCGTTGCCCTTCGCGTCGCTGTTCGCTGGCCGCACCCGGTCCGAGATGATCGGGCTGTTCCTTGCGTTGCTCGAGCTCATTCGCCAGCGCCGCGTTCGCGTCGAGCAGCCGGACGGACAGAGCGAGATCATTGTGATCGCCGTCAGCCTGGAACCCATCACCATCGGCAGCGAGTGGGACGAGCGCGCACCCGCGACCGCGTCCGACGACGTTCCCTTCGCGGCGGATCAGGCTCCCGTCGAGTCGCCAACCGAAATCGTCGACGAGGAATCCGACGAGCGCGATGAAGTGCTCGACGAGCTGGCGGGCATCCCCACCGACCTGCCGCTGGACGACGGGCACGCGCACCCCGACGGAACGGAGCCGACCCGATGACGCCATCGCAGCGACTCGCCCAGCTCGGCTTGAATCTGCCGACCGCCCCCAAGCCGATCGGTTCCTACGTGCCGGGCATTCGCGTCGGCCAACTCGTCATGTGCAGCGGGCAACTACCGTTCGTCGACGGCAAGCTGGAAGCGGTCGGCAAAGTGGGGCGAGACCTCACGCTCGAGCAGGCCTCGGCCGCCGCCCGACAGGCCGGCCTCAACGGCCTCGCCATCCTCGCGGACGCGGCCGGCGGCCTCGATCGCATCATTCGCATCGTGCGACTGGCCGTCTTCGTGAACGGCGCCCCCGGATTCACGGATCAGCCCAAGGTGGCCAACGGCGCCAGCGACCTCATGACGGCCGTCTTCGGCGACGCCGGCCGTCACGTCCGGGCCGCGGTCGGCGCGGCCGACCTGCCGATGAACGCGTGCGTCGAGGTCGAGATCACCGCCGAGATCTCCTGACCGATGCCCGACGCCGCCCCCACGAACACGCCCATCCGCCCGCTCCGCTGGTGCGGCGACGCCGACGGCGAGCTGAAGCTGCTCGACCAGACCCGCCTGCCGGGCGAGGTCGTCTGGATCGCTTGTCGCGAAGTCGAGACGCTGTTCGAGGCCATCCGTGCCCTGCGTGTGCGCGGGGCGCCGGCCATCGGTTGCGCAGCCGCGTACGGCGTCGTGCTGGGACTGTCCGAGGCGCGTCGAAGCGGCGAGACCGACTGGCAGCGCGCCGTCCGGCGCTGCTGCGATCGCCTGTCGGAGTCGCGCCCGACCGCCGTCAATCTCTTCTGGGCGCTGGATCGGATGCGACGCTGCGCCGAGTCCGCCGCCGGATGCGACTGGGCGACCGCCGCCGCGCGACTGCTGCGCGAGGCGCACGCCATCCGCGACGAGGACGCGGCCATGTGCCGCGCCATCGGTCGCCACGGCGGTCCATTGCTGCAAGACGGCATGGGCGTGCTGACACACTGCAACGCCGGCGCGCTCGCCACCGCCGAGTACGGCACGGCGCTCGCCCCGCTCTACTGGGCCCACGAGCAGGGCCGCCGCTTCCGCGTTTACGTGGATGAAACCCGCCCGCTACTGCAAGGCGCACGGCTGACCGCGTGGGAACTTCGCGAGGCCGGTATCGACGTCGTCCTGATCTGCGACAACATGGCCGCGCAAGTCCTGCGCGAGGGTCGCGTCCGGATGGTGATCACCGGCGCCGATCGAATCGCCGCCAACGGCGACACCGCCAACAAGATCGGCACGTACGGCCTGGCCGTGCTCGCTCGGGCGCACGGCGTGCCGTTCTACGTCGCCGCCCCGACCACCACGTTCGACCCGGCCACGCCGAACGGCTCGGACATCCCGATCGAGCAGCGCAGCCCGGACGAAATCCGCCGCTTTATGGGCCACCCCGCCGCCCCGCCGGATGTCCCCTGCTACTGCCCCGCCTTCGACGTGACGCCTGCCGAGCTGATCGACGGCCTGATCTGCGAACGCGGCCTCATCCGGCCCGTGAACGCCGCCGCGATTGCGAGCGCGCTGGCGGCGGCCCGAGGTCACGAAGCCTTGAGCCCGGCCCCCGTGTGAACGGGAACCGGCCATCTGGCCGATGATCCCTGAGCGGCGGGCTCCCGAGGATCCCTTGATTCGACCCGCCGGAGTGGTTAATATCTGGTGAAAGAACTCGCCTCACGACAAGCTCGGCCGGGGGCCGACTCCCGCCTCCCCCGCCTCGGAGTGCTGAACATGCGACGTCGACGTATGCGGGCAATCATGCTGGCGGCCTCGATTCTAAGCGGCGGCATGCTGCTGCAAATCGGGAACTGCGGCGCGGTGTTCGTGAACCTCGCCCTGGGCGCGCTGGACTGGTGCTCCCTGACATTGACGCCCGATTGCACGATCGGCCCGTTCGCCCCGTGCGGCATCCCCAATACGCGAACCATCGACACGAACACCGGCGCTCTGGGGCCGATCCAGAACGCCGAGGACGATCTGTTGCTCGATTGTCCGGTGACCCTCATTCCGATCGGGACGGGAACGTAACGAACCCCAGTCCGGGCGCGTGCGAGCCGCCCGGCGATGACGGAGAACGATGGCGATGTCCAGAACTCGAGTCTATCGGCGGATCATGTTGTTGAGCGCGACAATCGTCGCGGGCGGGACCGTGCTCCAGACCGGTCCCTGTATCAATACGCTGTTGTCGATTACGCCCTGCGGCACGGTCGTACCGCTGACGATCTGCACGCCGGTCGACCAGCTCAACCTCGTCTTCCCCTACCTGAGAATTCCCGACTTCCGCGCCGATCCCTCCTGCACCATTCCGCGCGGCTGCGGCGACGGCGGCGTTCTGCCGCCGATCGAGGGCGGCCCCGGCGGCGACGACCCCGATGACCCGCGCGGCAGCGAAGGCGGTGGTGCCGGCGGTGGTGGAGGCGGCGGCGGTGGCGGCGGCGGCGTGGGCTCGTAGTAGCCCTGCCGACGACGCTAAGCCGGCGTCAGGCGACGAGGCGTACCTTCAGAGGCGATGGCCGATCGGCCATCGCCTCTTTCTTTTCCATCGCAGGGAATGACGCGTCGACGACCGGGCACGCGGGACGTCAGGACGAACGGAGCGAGCCGCGATCAACTTGCCCGCAGGCTGCGCGACCTCCCCATCGACTCAAGCTTGGCTCGCAGGTAGCGGCCGGTGTGACTGGTGGGATGCGCCGCGACTTCATCCGGCGTCCCCTGCACCACCACCCGCCCGCCGTCGTCGCCGCCTTCCGGACCCAGGTCGATGATCCAGTCGGCCTGCGCCAGTACGTCGAGATTGTGCTCGATGACCAGAATCGTGTGCCCCAAGTCGCACAGGCGATTGAGTACGTTGAGCAGCTTGTGGATGTCGGCGAAGTGCAACCCGGTGGTGGGTTCGTCGAGCACGTACAGCGTGTGCCCGACCGGCGCCCGCCCCAGCTCTGCCGCCAGTTTGACGCGCTGCGCCTCGCCGCCGGACAGCGTCGACGACGCCTGGCCCAGGCGAATGTAAGACAACCCGACGTCGCGCAGCACGTCCATCAGCCGCCGAATCTCGGAGAAGCCTTCGAAGAACTCGGCCGCCTCGTCCACGCGCAGGTCGAGCACGTCGGCGATCGACTTGCCGCGATAACGCACTTCGAGCGTCTCACGGGAGTAACGTGACCCCTTGCACTCGGCACAGGGCACGAACAGGTCCGGCAGGAAATGCATCTCAATGCGCTTGAGGCCCTGACCCTGGCACGCCTCGCAGCGCCCGCCTTTCACATTGAACGAGAACCGGCCGGCGTCGTACCCTCGCACCTTTGCCTCGCGCGTCCGGGCGTAGAGATCGCGAATCAGGTCGAACGCGCCGGTATAGGTCGCCGGATTGCTTCGCTGTGTCCGACCGATCGGGCTCTGATCGATCTCGACCACCTTGTCGATGCGCGAGGCTCCGACCACGCGGTCGTGCTCGCCGGGGCGCTCGCGCGAGCCGCCCAGCCGGCGCTGCAGCGCCCGCAGCAGGATGCGCGACACCAGCGTCGACTTGCCCGAACCGGACACGCCGGTCACGCAGCAGAACACGCCCAGCGGGAAGCTCACGTCGATCGACTTCAGGTTGTTCTCGCGCGCCCCGAGCACCTGGATCGAGTTCCGCGGAGACGCGCGCCGGCGGCGCGGAGGAGACTCGACCACGGCCTCGCGGCGCAGATAGCGCGCCGTGCTCGACTCCGGGCAGGCCAGCAGCCCGGCCAGGTCGCCGGCAAAGACGAGCCCGCCGCCCTCGGCCCCGGCGCCCGGCCCGATATCGACGATCCAGTCGGCCGCGCGGATCACGTCTTCGTCATGTTCGACCACGATGACCGTATTGCCGATGTCACGCAGCCGCCGGATCGTCGCGATCAGCTTGTCGTTGTCGCGCTGGTGCAGCCCGATGGTCGGCTCGTCGAGCACATAGCAGACGCCCACGAGTCCGCTGCCGAGTTGCGTCGCCAAGCGGATGCGCTGCGCCTCGCCGCCCGACAGCGTGGCGCTGCCGCGGTCGAGGGTCAGGTAGCCAAGCCCGACGTCGATCAGAAATTGCAGCCGCCGCCGGATGCCGAGCACCATCGGCTCGGCGATGGCGCGCTGCTCGGCGGCCAGCGCCAGGCCGTCGAACGCCCGCGCGGCCGACGCGATGTTCATTTGGACGAGGTCGCGGATGGTGAACTCGCCCACTCGCACCGCCAGCGACTCTTGGCGCAACCGCGCCCCGCGGCACGCTTCGCACGGATGCTCGGACAGATAGGCGTGCAGCCGGTGCTTGATCGACTCGCTGTCGGTCGTCTTCCAGCGGCGCTGCAGGTTGGGCAGCACCCCCTCGAACTCCCAACCCAGCCGGCCGGCGTCCTCGGCGGTCGTGCCGTGCAGCAGCACGCGGCGCGTCTCCTCGCTCAACGCCGCGAACGGCGTCGACGGCGAGACCTGGGCCAGCTCGCAGAATCGCTTCAGCAGCTTGGTGTACGACGCGCTGGTCGATCGCCCGCCGCGCCGCCACGGGTCGATCGCCCCGGCATCTAGGGGGCGCGAGGCGTCGGGCACGACCAGCTCCGGGTCGAACTCGAGCACGTTGCCGAGCCCGCCGCAGGCCGGACACGCGCCGTAAGGCGAGTTGAACGAGAACATGCGCGGCTCGAGTTCCGGCAGCGAGAAGTCACAGCGAGGGCACGCGTAGCGCGACGAATACAGCGCATCGTGCCAGGGTTCGTCAGCGCCGCTCTGATGGGTGACAATCACCAGCCCGTCCGCCAGACGCAGCGATGTTTCGATCGACTCGCCCAGCCGCGAGCGCATGTCGGGCTTCATGACGATGCGGTCGACGACCGCCTCGATGACGTGCTTTCGACGCGGCTCCAGCCGCGGAATCTGCCGGGCCTCGATCAACTCACCATCAACGCGGACACGCACGAACCCCTCGCGCAGCACGCGGGCGAACACGTCGCGGTGCTCGCCCGGACGGCCGCGCACGAGCGGCGCCAAGACCATGACGCGCGTCTGCTCCGGCAGGCGGCTGACGGCATCGACGATCTGGGTGACGGTCTGGCGCGTGATCGGTCGGCGACAACGCGGGCAGTGCGGCGTGCCGACGCGGGCGAACAGCAGCCTCAGGTAATCGTAGATTTCCGTCGTGGTCGCCACGGTCGAACGCGGATTGGCAGCCCCTGCGTGCTGCTGAATGGCGATGGTCGGCGGCAGGCCCTCAATCTCATCCACGTCGGGCTTGGCGAGCTGCTCGAGGAATTGGCGGGCGTAGGCCGACAGCGACTCGACGAAGATGCGACGCCCCTCGGCGTAGAGCGTGTCAAAGGCCAGGGAACTCTTGCCCGACCCCGACAGGCCGGTAATCACGACCAGGCGGTCGCGTGGCAGGTCCAGTGTGAGGTTCTTGAGGTTGTGCTGACGCGCGCCGCGGATGTAAATCGACTTGCCGGCGTCGCTGGTCATCGGCCTGTCCCCGCCTCGTGGAGAGGCTTTCCGTCACCGCGTTCGGCCCTGCCGCGAATCCCTCAGGATATCACGACGACCGATGCGCATGCAAACGGAACGGCGTTAGCCGTGGAGCGTTAAGCGGGGCGTCAGGCCTCTTCTTCCTTCTGCGGCTTGTACTGCGCGACGATCGCCTGGGCCTCGTGGTTCGGCACCGGCTCGTAGTGACTCAACTCCATCGCGAAGCTGCCCTTGCCGCCGCTGATGCTACTCAGGCGTGAGTGGTAATCGGCCATCTTGGCCAGCGGCGCCTGGGCTCGGATGACGGCCATGTTGCCCGGCAGCATGTCCTGCCCCTGCGGCCGGCCGCGGCGCGAGGCGATGTCGCCGGTGACGTCGCCGACGTTCTCGGCCGGCACCGTCACCTCGATGTTGACGATCGGCTCGAGCAGGACCGGGTTGGCCTTCAGCACGGCGTCCTTGAACGCCAGCTTGCCGGCGATCTTGAACGCCACTTCCTTCGAATCGACCGGGTGATGCTTGCCGTCGGTAATGGACACCTTGATGTCCTGCATCGGAAAACCGGCGATGGCGCCCTGCTCCATCAACTCGACCACGCCCTTCTTGATGGCGCTTTCAAACTGGCCGGGAATGGACCCGCCGAAGATGTCCCAGGCCCACTCGAGCGGCGGCTCGGCCCCGCGCGCCAGGGGCGAGACGGTCAGGAAGACCTCGCCGAACTGGCCCGCGCCGCCGGTCTGCTTCTTGTGGCGGTAGTGACCGTCGGCCTTGCCCGTGATGGTCTCGCGATACGGAATCTTGGGCGGCTTGGTGTTGACGTCGATCTTGCTGGAGCGATGCATCTTCGACAGCATGATCCGCAGGTGCAGATCGCCGACGCCCGAGATGACCAGTTCGTGGGTCTGCGAGTCCTGCCGCGTGCGGAAGCAGGGATCGACCTCGGTCAGGCGCCGCAAGGCGTCGGTGATCTTGGACTCGTCGCCGCGGCTCTTGGGCTCGATCGCCAGCGAGAACATGGGCGTCGGCAGTCGCGGCATGGCCACCGCTCCGTCGCTGGGCGCGGCGAACACCGTGTTGCCGACGTGCAGGTCGAGCTTGGCCACGCCGACGATGTCGCCGGCGATGCCCTCGTCGACCTCCGCGTGGTGCGCGCCCTGGAATTTCAGCATGTGCCCGATGCGGAATCCCCGCCGGTCGCCGGTCGGGTAGATGGTCGTGTCCCCCTTGGCGCGCCCGGAGAGTATCCGCAGGAACGCGTACTTGATGTTGCTCTTGGCCTCGAAGTAGAGCTTGAACACGACGGCGGTGAACACCGCATCCGCACTGGCCGTCAGCGCCGTCTCCTGGCCGTTGACCGCCACCGTCCGCGCCCGTCCGGCCAGCGGCGAGGGACACTCGTCGGCCAGGCAGTCGAGCAGCTCGCGAATGCCGATCTCGCCGCGCGCGTTCGTGAACAGCACCGGCACCAGGTGGCCGGACGCGATGGCGACCGGCACTTGCTCGAGCACCTTCTCGGCGGGCACCTCGCCCTTCTCGAAGTACTCGTTCATGAGCTTCTCATCGGTCTCAATGACGCGCTCGACGATGGCCGTGTACATCTCCCCCACGTCGCCGAAATCGGGCGTGCCGCTGCCCTTGTGCCCGTGGGCGTCGTAGCAGGCCACCACCGACTTGCCGC
Source organism: uncultured Planctomycetaceae bacterium (assembly GCA_964576285.1). Taxonomy (GTDB): domain Bacteria; phylum Planctomycetota; class Phycisphaerae; order UBA1845; family UTPLA1; genus SpSt-539. The sequence continues at coordinate 137,174 of CAZNUJ010000004.1, forward strand.
CCTGCGCCGGCAGGTTGAACGGCACCAGCGTCTCGCCAAACGCCTCCCGCAGGTTTTTCAGCAGCTCCTCGAGCCCGCCCGGCTCGATGTCGATGCGGTTGACCACCACGACCCGCGCCAACCCGTAGTTGCGGGCGTGCTCGTAGAGCTTGCGCGTGTTGACCTGGATGCCCGCGCCGGCGTTGACGACCACGACCGCGGTTTCCGCCGCCGCCAGCGCCGAGATGGCCGGGCCGATCAGGTCGGTCGCGCCGGGCGTGTCGATCACGTTGATGTGCTTGCCGTCGTGCGTAACGTGCATCACGTGCGCTTCGATCGAGAAGCCGCGCTCTCGCTCCTCGTCGTCGGTGTCGAGGTGGCTGGTCTTATCGGTCACCGAACCCAGCCGGCCGGTTGCGCCCGTGACGTGCAGCATGGCCTCCGCCAGGGACGTCTTGCCTCCGCCCCCGTGCCCGACCAGGACCACGTTGCGAATATCCGCGGTTGTGTACGACGGCATGGCTCCTCCGACCGAAGGGTGATCGCATCCGGCGGCCGCGGCTTCCGCGGCCGTTCGCGGGAGGGGCTAGTCTAAGACTGTGGGCGCGGGTGAACAAGACCGGCTCGACCATTCGAACCGCGAGAACGGAGCGCGCGGCGCGTCGGCGGTCAAGGGCGGGAACACGATCACGGCTGGCGAAGCCGGCGAGCGGGCCTAGCGCCGACGGCGGATCAGTCGGGTGGCCGCCAGTCCGAGCAGCACGATGGCGCTCGGCTCCGGCAGCAGAGTAACGTACTGGGCATCCACGCCGCCGATCACGCGCGCGAACGCGTCGCTACCGGGGTTGTAGGTGAAGACCCCGATGCTCGACGTAATGATGTAGTTCCCGTTGCCCAGCAGGTAGGCGCCGCGAGGAACGACTTCGCCGAACTCGTCCTTGATGCCCTGGGTATCGATGAACAGCCGCAGCGATCCGTCGGGGTTCAGGTGGTAGACGCCTTCAATGCCCTGCGCCGCGATCGTGCTGACGGCCAGGACGCTGTCGTCGGGCAGAATCGCCACCTGCTGCGGGAAGACGACGCCGGTTCGGAAGTTGTTGAGGAAGTTGCCGTTAATGTCCCAACGCTCGATGTTGTTTGACGTTGAGTTCGAGACCAGCAGATCGCCTCGGAACGGCTCAGCGTCAAACAGGCTGGCATCGCGGAACAGGAAGTCGGCCGGAGCCCCCGCCGTGTTGTAGACCGCGATTCCCCGCCGGGCAGCGGTGCCGTGGAAGACGGTCACGTAAACCTTCGAGCCGTCCGTGCCCATGCCGCGGATGTTGTCGAGCGTCCCGCCGGCTGGATGGGCTGTCACGCTCCCGAGGAAGTTCCGGCTCAGGTCGAAGCGGTGTATGGCGTCCGCGACCTGGTCCGACACCCAGATCTCGTTGCCGACGACCATGGCTTCCTTTGGCGTTGTGAAGAACCAGCCGACCGCCCCGATGTCCGTGATCCAGTTGACATCGATGAGCGAGCCGTCAAATGAATCGAACAGCATGACTCGATCGCCGGCGCCGCTGTCTGGGACCATCAACTGACCCCGGGCGGGTGCGACGAGCGAAACGACGACCAGAGGCGCGATGAGCAGGCGGTTCATGTTTCCGTCCTCCCGGAATTGTCTGACGTGCGCCGGGGAGCCCGACGTCCCAAGGAAAACCAGCGTAACTGATGGGACAACCCGGATTCAAGGCTTATCTGGACGTTCAGCTCAGGTAATCCGCTTCGCGGCCATAACTCCAATTTCCGCAAGTGCTTGCCGGCTTCACAACGGGACGTCGATTCCAGTACAATCTTCGCAACGAGGCCCGTCAGGTCGGAGGAGGAATCGGGAATGGCACGGAGCCGGCTGCCACACTGGGCGGCACTGGCGATCTGCACGGCCGGCGTCCCAGCGTCTCGCGCCGCGTTGCCGATCCACGTTGGCTTTCAGATCCAGGCCCGCACGAACTTCGCGGTCAACCCCGGCGGCGCGTACAACATCCCGCCCAATTACTTCTTCAGCAATGAGGATATCAAGGTCAACGATTTCCGGCAGGTCAGCTTTCATATCTCCGTCGTCGGCGGCGCCGACTTCCAGTGCGTCTGGTTCGGCCAGAACGGAGTCGGCGGCATCGTCTACAACTCGGCCGACTTCGCCTTCCTCGGGCAGACCAGCCTGAACAACTTCGGCCGCGTCGTGTGGGAAACGCAGTTCGCCGCGCCGAACGGCATCTACTTCCACGATCATCCCTCCGCGACGAGCGGATTCCTGACCAATCGGCCGCTCGGAGCGAGCGGCTGGGGCTCGCCTCGCATCAACGATTCCGGCCACGTGGGCTACCGCGCCAACTTCTCCGGCAGCGGAACCGCTTTCGTGTCGTGGGAGCCGCCCGACAACACCCTGATCCACGTCGCCGAGGCCGGCGTCGATCCGCCCAGCCCGTATTCCTTCCTGTTCACGCCGAACTTCAACAACAACCGACGGATCGCGGCCAAGGTTCGACGCGGCGGTCCGGGACAGACCGGCGAGTCGCAGCCCGACGAGATCCGCCTGTTCGCGGCCGACGGCAGTTCGACGCTCATCGCCAGCGATGCCGACGCCGTGCCCGGCTCGCCGTACATGCGCTTCGACAACTCGGTCGGCGTCAACAGCGTGGGCCAGGTCGCGTTCATCTCGACCCTGATGGCCGGCGGGCGTGGCGTGTTCCTTTCCAACGGCACGACGACCCTCACCATTGCCACCACCACCGCGCCGGGCACGCCGGTGACCGACATAGAGTTTTTCGCCCCCGCCTGCAACGACGCCGGTCACGTCGTCTTTCGTTCCCGAGACACGTCGGGCCGTCGGGCGATCTGGATCGGAGACGGGACCGGCCTGGCGAAAGTCGTCACGCACCTCGACATCCTGCCGTCGGACCTCGGTCCGGCCCGCGTCGAGCAGCACGACACCAGCCCGGTGTTCGGCGGTGCGCCCAGCATCAACGCGTTCGGAGACGTGGCGTTCAATGCCGCCCTGACGCCACCCGCCGACAACCAGATCGAATGGGGCACGGGCGTCTACCTCGCGCTGGCGGCGCGGAAGGGCGACCTGAATTGCGACGGCTTCGTTGACGCGCTCGATGTGCCGGCGTTCGTCCTCGCGCTGCTGGATTCCGCCGCGTACGCGACCGCCTACCCTTCGTGCGATATGTCGCTTGGAGATTTCGTAATGGATGGCGTCCTGAACGGCGCCGACATTCAGCCGTTTGTGCAGGCCGTGTTGGCGCTCTGACCGAGCCGCACGGCCTCCAACACTTGGGAGACTGAACATGTTCCGACGCACCCCGTCTGCCTTCCCACCCGTTGCGAGTTGTCTCGTCGTCGCGCTCCTGGCGACTACGGCCGTGTCGCCTGTGTTCGGGCAGGCCGATCGCCGCGCGGTGTTCGTGTCCAACAACGGCAATCTCGAGGGCAGCGTCACGGCGTTCACCATCGGCCCCGGCGGTTCACTGACGCTCGTCAATCGCATCGTGACCGGCTCGCGAGCGGCCCTCAACGATCCCTGTCGCGGCTGCAACGCGTACGAAATCGCGCTGACGCCCAGCGGACGCTATCTGGCGACCGCCCATCCGGCCGGACCGGAGGATGGCCTCACCGTCTTCGAAGTGGCCGCGAACGCCACGATCACTCAGGTCATTCAGATCACGATGACCCCGACCATCGACGGACCGCTCGACCTGGTGTGGCTCGACGAGGAGTACCTGGCGGTGGCCGCCACCGAGCCCATCCCGGATCGCATCCTCGTCTTCCGATTCAATCCGGCCGTGCCGTCGCTGATTCAAGTCAACAGTTACAACGCGGGGAGCAGTTCCGCCCACCTGCTGCGGCACCCGACCGGTCCCTACCTCTACGCGAATGACTCGACCAACAAGGTGGTGCTGGCCTACTCCATCGGCGCGGGCGGCACGCTCACCCTGATCGACTCGGAGCCGACTGGCGCACCGTTTCCGCTCGAGCTCGCCATCACGCCGGCCGGCAATCGCATGTACGCCGCCGGCGGCATCAGCGACAGCGGCAACAAGGTCGTCGGGCTGAACGTCGCGGGCGACGGGACGTTGAGCCTGATCCCGGGTTCCCCGTTCGTCTCGGCCGGCGCGTCACCGTCCAACGTCTTCGCGACCCGCGACGGCAAGTTCCTGTTCGTCGGGCATGGCACCGACGCCACCGTTCGCTCGATGGGGATCGACGCGTTCAACGGCAGCCTGCTGTCCACCGGGTTCATGTTCGACGTCGGACTCCAGGGCACCCTGGGCGACGTGGCGACCGCCCCGGGCCTGATGTTCGTCACCGACAACTCGACGGCGACCGACGGGCTGATGGGCATCTACTCCTTCACGATCAACGCCGACGGGTCGTTCACGCAGAACGGTCCGATCGTCAGCACCGGCGGCATCGCGCCGCGCTCCATCGCGGTCTGGATTCCGGTCCTGAAGGGCGACATGAATTGCGACGGCGTGGTCGACCTGGTCGACGAGCCGCTGTTCGTGCTGGCGCAGATCGACCCGGACGCGTACGCCGCCGCCGAGCCGCTGTGCGACATCATCCGCGCCGACATGAACATGGACATGCTGATCAACGGCGACGACATGCAGCTCTTCGTCAACGCCCTGCTGGGTCCCTGACGCGGCAGGCATCGACCGGCACGTCCTTCCCGGACCGCTGAACGCGGCGGGCCGGGCGTCGCGCGCCCGCTCGACCAGCCCATCGGAAGCGGGTAAAATGGGACTCTTGGGCTCGCACCCGGCCGCGATCGCGGTCCGGAACCTCTGGCAGGAGCTGTCTTTCATGCGCTCGACATTCGGAGAAGGTTCGCCCTCGCCCGCAACGCCGCGATTCGCGACTTGCCTCGGTCTCTCCCTGATCGCCATGCTGACGGCCGCGTCCGCCGTTCGAGCGGACGTGCTTCCGGTCGACCCGTATGCCTACCCGACGATCCAATCCGCCATCGACGCCGCATATGACGGGGACGAGATCGTCGTGGCGCCGGGCATCTACTACGAGCAGCTCGACTTTCTCGGCAAAGACATCGTCGTGCGCAGCTCGGATGGCGCGGACGTGACGTTCATCAGCGGCGACGGCAAGAGCGGGACGCTGGTCTGCTTCACCAGCGGCGAGCCGAGCAGCGCCACGCTTCAGGGCTTCACCCTGACGGACGGGCTCGGTTATGACGGCGGCGCCGTCGTGATCGACGACTCCGGTGCCACCATCCGAGACTGCGTGTTCGTCTATAACGGAGACATCCCCCGTGGCGGGAACGCGGGCACGCGTGAAGGCGGCAACGGCGGTGCGATCGTCGTCTACTACGGCTACGCCGAACTGGATCGATGCGACTTCTACGACAACGCCACCGGAGGTTCCGGCGGCGCGGTCTACGCCGACCTCAGCTACGTCGAACTCCGCCGGTGCAGGCTGGCCTACAACTACGCATCGTACGACGGCGGCGCGGTGGCGGGCCGGTACTCGAGCGTTTACCTCTCCAACTGCGAGCTGATGTCGAACTTCTCGTATTACGACGGCGGCGGCGTGCATGCCTTCGCGGCGACCGCCATCGTCAGGAACTCGACGCTGACCGACAACTACGCGGGCTACAGCGGCGGCGGTGTCTACGCGTTCGTCACGGAAGGCGAGGACCTGACGGTCGCCAATTCCATCTCCTGGGAAAACGGGGCCGGATGGCTCGGCCGCGATGAGATTTTCGCCGTTCCCAGCGGCGGCACCGTGCTGGTCACATATTCGGATGTGCGGGGCGGCTTTGTGGGCGCGGGGAACATCGACGCCGACCCGCAGTTTCGAGATCCCATGTACGGCGACTTTCGCCTCGGCGCCGGCTCGCCGTGCATCGACGCCGGGCAGAACGCCCGCGCGGCCGGACTGACCGTCGATCTCGTCGGGAATCCGCGCTTCCTGAACGACCCCGCGACGGCCGACTGCGCCCAGGCCCCCGGCACCTGCGGCACCGCCCCGATCGTTGACATGGGCGCGCACGAGTTCTGCGCGCCGGATCGGCTGCTGCTCTGGAACGTCCCGGGCGTCGCGACCGCCGGCGATGTGCTCATGCCAATGGTGGTGCTCGTCGATCAGTGCGGCGAATGGGTCGATGATCCCGCCCGCACCGTGACGCTCGAACTGATCATTCCGCCCGGAGGCGGGCCGTTGTCGGGCAACGCGTCACGACCGCTGGTGGGCGGCGCGGCCCAGTGGGACTACGCCGACCTGCTCTCGATCACGACTGCCGCCACCGGCTACAGGCTTCGCGCGACGGTCAGCGGTCCGCCGCTCGCCACCTCGAGCACGGTCCTCTCGGACCTGTTCACCATCGTTCCCGGGCCGATCAACTACATCGAGTTCACCCGGCAGCCGGTCGACACGATCGCCGGCCAGGACCTGACGCCGGCCGTCGGCGCGTTCGACGAGTTCGGCAACCTCATCCCGGATGAACCGCGCCTGATCACGCTCGAGCTCGGCCAGAACCCCGGCATGACGACGCTCAACGGGAATCTGTCGCGCCTGACGGCCGGCGGCGAGGCGAGCTGGTCAAGTCTCGACCATCTCAACATGACCAAGGCCGCGGCGGGCTCTACCTTGCAGGCCAGCACGTTCGACCAGTTCCGGCGGCTGTTCCTGACCACCGAAAGCGCACCGTTCGCCATCCTGCCGGCGGCGCCGCATCGACTGATCTTCCTCGCGCAGCCGGTCGATACGATCGCCGGGCAGCCGCTCCTGCCGTCGATCGCCGTCAACGACGTCTTCGGCAACGTGGTCAACACCGCGTCGTTCACCGTGTCGCTCGTAATCGACAGCAACCCGACCAGCGCGCCGCTGAGCGGCACCACCAGCCGCCCGACCGCGTCCGGTGTGGCGACGTGGTCCGCCGCCGACGCGATGAACATCGCCGCCCCCGGAATCGGCTACACGCTGGCCGCGTCCGCGGTTCCAAGCACGATCGCAGGCGCGATCAGCTCCACGTTCCGCATCCTGCCCGGGGCGCTCGCGTCCTTCGGCGTCAGCGCCTCGCCTGATCCGGGCGTCGTCGGTGAACCGGTTCGCGTCGTCCTGACGGCCCGCGACGCGTTGGGCAACGCCATCCCCAACTTTCAGCCGGCGACGAACATCGTGATCCAGGTCGCCACCGCCGGCAGCGGCAACCTGACGTTCGCCGACGGACCCGTCGGCAGCGTGGTCGTCAACGGCAGCGGCAACTCGGCCACGATTCCGGCCGTGCCCGGACAGACCTTCGGCCCCGCCGGCCAAGCGGACTTCACCATTGAAAACACGCTGGCCGAGGGTCCCATCGCCATCACCGTCAGCGACGGCGTCGCGATGGGCGCGGGCCAACTGACCTTCCTCGACACCGACACCAGTCCCTCGCAGTCGACCATTTCGGCCGCTGACGGCGTCGCCGTGGCCGATGGGTCGGATTCCGAGCCGATCACGGTCGTTCTGAGGGACCTCTTCGGGAACCCGCTCGCGGGCCGAGACGTCGGCCTGAGCATCGTGGACAGCGACCCGACCGGCGTTCAGATTACGGCGATCTCGCCGCGGACAAATTCGTCCGGCGTGGCACTCTTCAACGTGCGATCGACCCGGGTGGGCACGATCCGGTTGCGAGCCGCGAGCCTCGGTGACGGTGTCGCCACAAACGGAACGGCGTTGGTGTCGTTCGTGCACGGTCCCCCGGCGCAACTGGTCTTCCTGACGCAGCCGACCAACAATCTCGTCGACACCGCGATCCAGCCGGCCGTCCAGGTGGAATTGCGCGACGCGTTCGGCAACCGCGCATCCTCCAGCAACGCCGCTGTCACGCTTCAGATCGACGCCAACCCGGGCGGCGCCACGCTCGCCAACGGCGGCCCGATCGCGGCCGTCAACGGCATCGCGACCTTCCCGGACGTCAGCTTCGATCAGCCCGGTCTTGGCTATACGCTGCGAGCACTCTCCGGCGGGCTCACGTCAGCGCCATCGGCGAGTTTCAACATCTTCGAGCCGCCGGCTCCGCCGCCACCTCCGCCGCCGCTGTTTACGAGCGCGTCGCTTTCAACCGTGGTGGCCGCGGATGGCACCGCCATCGCCGACAACGTCGATGTTGAGCAGGTCACGGTCACGCTGCGGGACACCTTCGGCAATCTCATGGCTGGCGCGAACGTGCAACTGCTGCTTGCCTCCGGAGGCGCCGCCGGGGTGACCATTTCGCCCGCATCCACCGCGACCAACGCATCGGGGCAGGCGGTCTTCTCGATCCGCGGCACGCAGGCACAGACGGTCACGCTGCGAGCCGTGAATCTCGGTGACGGCGTCGGCGTGACGCAGACCGCGACGATCGTGTTCCAGCCCGGCCCAGCGGCGGGGCTGACGTTCTTCGTTCAACCCGGCGTCACGGTTGCCGGACTGAACATCAGCCCGGCGGTGGTCGTCGCCATCGTCGACGCGCAGGGCAATCTCGTCGCCAGCGCAACGAATGCCGTCAGCATAGCCCTCGCGAACAACCCGTCGTCCGCGACGCTGACGGGCGGCGGTGGGGTCAGCGCCGTCGGCGGCCTGGCGACCTTCAGCGGTCTTTCGATCAACGCGCCGGGGACGGGCTACACGCTGCGCGCCAGCGCCCCCGCGCTGGCGACCGCCGACTCGTCGCCGTTCGACGTGCTCGCGTCCTCGCCGCCGGCGCCGCAGCCGCGCCCGCCGTTCGACATCCTGGTCGATCCCGATGCTCAGACGAGCCTGCTCGCGCTGCTGCTTCGGAACTCGCTGTGCGGCTTAGGAGCGGCCGGGATGATCCCCGCCGTGCTGATCGGACTGGCGTCGATGCGCTGGCGCATCCGCTCGCGGCGTCGCCGCTCGCTCTGAACCGGCGAATCAGGCCGCCAGGCTTCGCCATGCCGAGATGGCGATGAATGTGGCGTAGATCCCCAGGAGCCCCGCGCCTTCGATCCGCGCCACGCGCCGCGCGTGCGTCCGGCTGATCGGAATCAGCACCAGCGCCAACGCCGCCATGAACATCAGAGGGATGTTAAGAACCTCGCTCGACTGCGGCGGAGCGACGAGCCCGGCCAGGCCGTAGATCGCGCCCGCGTTGAACAGGCAGGAACCGAGCACGTTGCCCATCGCCAGATCGGTCTGACCCTTGCGGACGGCGAGCAGGCCGGTGATCAGTTCCGGGAGGGTCGTGCCGACGGCCACGACGGTCACACCCACCACGGCCGGCGCCACGCCCAGCGCGATGGCGATGCCCGACGCCCCATCGCTGGCGAGCGAGCCGCCAAACGACAACAGCGCCAGCCCGCCCACGAAGCAGACGGCGATCAGGGCCCAGCCCATCGGCGGTCCTTCGCTCGCAGCATCCGCGTCGGATGCGAGGGCGGCGACCGGCACGGCCGACTGCCGCGACTCGCGCAGCGCCGCTCGGATGGTCAGCGCGCTGTAAACCGCGAACACCAGCAGCATGACGGCGGCGTTCCAGCGTTGCAGGTCGCCGAGCAGCCCCAGAACGGCCAGCACCGAGAGGACCGCGGCGTTCAGCCAGATTTCGACCCGGATCAGCCGTTCCTGCACGACCAGCGGCGTGAGCAGCGCGCACGCGCCCAACACCAGCGCGATGTTGCAGATGTTGGCCCCGATCAGGTTACCGACGGCCAGGTCGCCGCGACCCTTGAAGGCGGAGATCAGATTGAGCGCCAACTCCGGCGCCGACGTGCCCCACGCCACCAGCGTCAGCCCGACCACCAGCGGGGACACGTCCAGCCGCCGCGCTGTGTCAACCGACGCCGACACGAGCAGGCGCCCCCCCACCAGCAGCAGCAGCAGGCCGCCTAAGAAGAACAACCCATGTTGAAGCATGACGACTCCACTCGCGTACAGGCCGCACTGGCAGACGGTCAGCGCGGATCGTCGACTGCCCATGAGCCGCGGCTCGAACCGTACCGATTGCCGGCCGAAGCGCGTGGCGAGCGTTCCACGACCGCGCCGATCACCACTCGGCCGCATTGTAGGGCGCGGAACCCGCGCGCAAACTCGATCCGTCGCGCCAGCGGCGAATTTGATACACTGCGCGGATGCTGGATGAACCATCCAGTCCCGAGCCGACCAGCGCGGGGGACCTGACCCGCCTGCTCCAGGAAGCCGCCGGCGGCGAGAGCGCCGCGGCTGAGCGACTGCTGCCGCTCATCTACGAACAGCTTCGCGCCATCGCGAACCGGCGCATGTCGTCCGAGCGCGCGGATCACACGCTTCAGGCCACGGCGCTCGTGCACGAGGCCTATCTTCGACTGATGGGCAAGGCTCGAATCGAGTGGGCCAGCCGGGCCCACTTCTTCCACGCGGCGGCCGAGGCCATGCGCCGCATCCTGATCGAGCACGCGCGACACCGGGCCCGCCTCAAGCGCGGCGGCAGCCGTTCCCGCCGACCGATCGAACGCGTCGATCTGGCCGTCGACCACGACCCGGACGAAATTCTGGCCCTCGACGCCGCCATTTGTCGCTTGGAGGAGCGCGACCCGCGCGCCGCGCGGATCGTTCGCCTCCGCTTCTTCGCCGGTCTCAGCGTCGAGGAAACGGCCGAGGCGCTCGATCTCGCGCCGCGCACCGTCAAGCGCGACTGGGCCGCCGCGCGGGCATGGCTCTTCCGCGAGATGCAGGCCGCGCCCGATTGACGGACCGGACGAGCTGCCGGGATGCACGCATGAGCGACGCCTTATGGGAGCGGGCCAAGCCCATCTTCGCCGACGGCCTCGACGTGCCGCCGGCCGACCGCGGTGAATGGCTGCGCCAGGCCTGCGGCGACGACGACGAACTCCGCGCCCTGGTCTCGTCCCTGTTCGAATCACACGCACAAGCGGGCGACTTTCTGGCGGACCCGACGGTTCCGCCACCGGCACCCGAAGCCCGGCCGCCCGGCCGCCACGCTCCCGGGAACTGCATCGATCGTTACCGGCTGATCGAAGTCATCGGCGAGGGCGGCTTCGGCGTGGTCTACAGGGCCCAGCAGGAGCAGCCGGTTCGACGCGACGTGGCGCTCAAGATCATCAAGCCGGGTATGGACTCGGTGCAGGTTGTGCGCCGATTCGAAGCGGAACGCCAGGCACTGGCCCTGATGGACCACCCGAACATCGCCCGCGTGCTCGACGCGGGACACACGGCGGATGGACTGCCCTACTTCGTCATGGAACTCGTGCGCGGCGAGCACGTCACCGCTTACTGCGACCGGCACGGACTGACGCCGCGCGAGCGCGTCGCGCTGTGCGTCCCGATCTGCCACGCGGTCCAGCACGCCCATCAGAAAGGCGTGATTCACCGCGACCTCAAGCCCAGCAACATCCTCGTCAGTCTCGATGACGACCGGGCCATCCCGAAAATCATCGACTTCGGCATCGCCAAGGCCCTCGGCGAGCCGCTCACCGATGGCACGCTGGTCACCGAGTCTCGCCAGTTCGTGGGCACGCCGGCCTACATGAGTCCGGAGCAGGCCGGTCGATCCAGCCTCGATGTCGATACCCGCAGCGATGTCTATTCGCTCGGCGTGCTGCTCTATGAGCTGCTCACCGGCTGCACGCCGTTCGACGCCCACACTTTGCGGACGACGCCGCCGGACGAGATTCGTCGCATGATCCGTGAAGTCGACCCGCCGCGTCCCAGTACGCGGGTCGGGCGGCGGACGACGGGATCGAAGTCGACGTCGAGCGCCGCCGCACATGAGCACAGGCCCGCGCCCGCATCGGCGGGCGACGCGGCCGACCTGTTGCGCCTGCTGCGCGGCGATCTCGACTGGATCATCATGCGATGCCTGGAAAAGGACCGCGCGCGGCGGTATCCATCGGCCGGCGACCTGGCCCAGGACCTCGAGCGTTTCCTTCGTCACGAGCCGGTCTCGGCCGGGCCGCCGGGCGCGGTGTACCGGCTGCGGAAATTCGCCCGTCGCCACCGCGCGCCGCTGGCGCTGGCCTCGTCTTTGCTGATTGCCGTTCTGGGGGGTCTGGTACTGTCGATCTCGGGCTTCGTGGCGGCCAACCGGGCTCGCGAACTGGCCGAGATCAACGCGGCCGAAGCGCTGGCGATGCGCGACTTCCTGCTCGAGATGCTCAGCGCCGCCGATCCGAAAGTCCACGGCGATCCGAACCTGAAGGTCCGCACGCTGCTGGATGACGCCGTGCGTAAGCTCGATTCCGGCCGGCTGCAAGCGCGCCCGGAGGTGGAATCGTCGCTGCGCTCGACGATCGGCCGCGCCTACCGCGAACTGGCGCTGTACGAACCAGCCGAGCGCCAGCTTCGGGCCGCGCTGGATGGTCAGGAAAAATTGCACGGACCGGATCACCCGGACGTGGCCGACGCGCTCACGGCGCTGGCGACCCTCTTCACCAACAAGTCCGACTACGCCGCCGCCGAGCCGCTCTTTCGGCGAGCGTTGGACATCAACCGCCGTCGACGCGCCGCGGACGACGCGCTGTTGGCATCCAACCTCTGCGACCTCGGCACGACCGTGGCCGGAGCCGGGCGTCTCGACGAAGCCGAGGCGCTGCTCCAGGAGGGGTTGGCGATCGCGCGCCTGCCGGCGAACGAGGGCAAGACCGTCCTGCCCGAGGCGCTGAACAACCTGGCCCTGGTCAAGCATTTCCAGAAGAAGGACGCGGAAGCGGAGCCGCTCTACCGCGAGGCCCTCGCGGTGAATCGCGCGTTGCTGGGCGACGCTCATCCCAACGTCGCCACGAATCTCGACAACATCGCCGTGGTGGTCGCCGCCCGCGGCGACATGGCCGGCGCGGAGGCGGCCTATCGCGAGGCGCTGGCGATCCGCCGCAACGTGTTTCCGGACGGCCATCCCGAACTGGCCACCACGCTTCACAATCTCGGCACCCTCTGCGCGGCCAAGGACGACTGGGACGGGGCCGAGAAGAATGTCGCCGAGTCGTTGGCCATGTTCCGGCGCATTCACGGCCTCAAGCATCCCGACACGCAGACCGTCGCCGCCAGCATGGTCAGCATTCTGGGCCGCGCGGCCGCCTTCGACGCCGCGGAGAAACTGCTGCTCGAGTGCCACCAGGCCGCTTCCAGTGACCCGCCCATGTCGGAAGACCTGATTCGCCGACTGGCGCGGCGGCTTGCGGAACTGTATTCGGTCCTGAACCGCCCGGAAGACGCCGCCCGCTGGCAGGCCCTGTCGATCGCGGCCGCCGCCACCGCCCCCGCCACGGAACCCGGGACACCGCTGCCACCCGCCGGAGGTCCCGCGCCCCAATGAGAAGGGGCCCGCGAGCGCGTCCGCGCCGCGGGCCCCGTTGCTTGCTGCGCCGTTTCCGTTAGCCGGTCGGCAGCGCCGTCGTCACGTTGCTGAAGGTCGTCGAGACCTTCGTGCCCAGCGCGGTGATCGCGCCGAGAGCAACGATGATGATCAGCGCCAGCATGACGGCATACTCAGTGGCTGTCGGGCCGTCTTCGCTGGCAAGGAAGCGTCGAATGCGGTTCACGAACTGCGACATCTCTTGTTCCCCCGAATAGAACGTCTTTGCCGCTCGGATTGCCGAGGCAATCACCACCACGATGAGAGCCTACGATTCTCCGCGGCAAGGACAAACGACTCCGTTGGCAAATCGCCGCGCGGCATCGTCCGTGAACCGGCCGTCCGGGAAAAAAGTTCGATCGGCGGGGCTTCCCTTCCCCCCTCCTCTATCGAGCGGCGCGGCTTGCGACTTGACTGCCGGATCGGGCGGTGCCGCGGCGCTTGCGAATCGCCGGTCAGCCGATAAGACATGCCCGCCCGAAGGGAGTGCGCATGGACGATTTTCGATTCGGACCCGAAGGTCTGCGCTGCGAACAGGTTCCGCTGGCCGAAGTGGCCCGGCGCTTCGGCACGCCCGCCTACGTCTACTCGAGCGCGACCCTGCGCTCGCACTTTGATCGGCTCCGGTCCGCGTTTGCGGCCGTCGATCCGCTCATCTGCTTCTCGGTCAAGAGCTGCGGCAACCTGCACGTCCTGCGGCTGCTGCGCGACGCCGGCGCGGGGTTCGACGTCGTGTCGGGCGGCGAATTGCACCGCGCGCTGCGGGCCGGCGGCGACCCGAAGAAGATCGTCTTCGCCGGCGTCGGTAAAACGGATGACGAGATCTCAGCCGCCCTGCGGGCCGGCGTCGGCCTGCTGAACGTCGAATCGCCTGCGGAACTCGAGAACCTGTCGTCGCTCGCGGTCGCGGCCGGCAGCACCGCAAGGGCCGCGCTGCGCATCAATCCCGACGTCGATGCCCGCACCCACGCCTACACGACCACCGGCCGCAAGGAGACCAAGTTCGGCGTCGACTTCGATCGCGCGGCCGAGGTCTTTGACCGCGCACGTCGCCTGCCCGGCGTGCACCTGTGCGGGCTGCACCTGCACATCGGTTCGCCGGTCAACGCGGTCGATCCGTACGTCGCGGCCATCCGCCGGGCCCTCGACCTGACCGACGAACTGCGCCGCGAGGGGCACGCGATCGACACGCTCGACATCGGCGGCGGGTTCGGAGCGCACTATCGTGGCAGCGAGGCGCCCGACGCCGCCGCCTACGCCGCCGCCGTCGTGCCGCTGCTGGCCGGGCGCGGCCTGTCGATCGTCGTCGAGCCAGGCCGCTCGATCGCCGCCAACGCCGGGCTGCTGCTGACGCGCGTGCTCTACGTCAAGCAATCGGGCGCCAAGCGCTTCGCCATCGTTGACGCCGGCATGAACGATCTGGTGCGACCGGCGCTCTACGACGCCTACCACTTCATCTGGCCGGTCGCGCCGCCGCCGCACTTCGTGCCGCACGATCGCGCCCGCGCCCACGAACTGGGAGACCTGCTCGAGTACGACGTGGTCGGCCCGGTGTGCGAAACCGGCGACTTCCTCGGTCGTGGTCGACGACTGCCGCCGCTGGCGCGCGGTGACCTCATTGCCGTCTTCACGGCCGGAGCGTACGGCATGAGCATGGCCAGTCAGTACAACTCGCGCCCGCGCCCCCCGGAAGTGCTGGTCGCCGGCGCCGAGCCGCGGCTCATCCGCCGCCGAGAACGCTACGACGATCTCTGGGCGGCGGAACTCGACGCCGGGGCGGTCTGAGGCGACGCGACGAAGCCGGGCGGAACGGTCCCCGCCCGCAGCGCCTTGGCCTGAGCGATCAATTCGGCTCGGCGCTCCGGCGAGAATCGGTGCGGCGTGGAAATGTAGATGCGTTGATCGTCCAGTTTCAGCGCGGTATTGATTTCGTCAGCTGCGTCCGACAGCAGGTCGGGGCGCGGCGCGGCCACGTAGAGACGTACCAGCATTTGCGCCAGCATGACGCGCGTCGTCGGCAGCGCCGGGTAGGCCGCGATCGCGCGACGCATGTGGGCGATCGCTTCGCTCATGTCGGTCGCCTCGTTCGTCAGAGAGAACCTCAGCGCGTAGAGCGACGCCCATGCGCGATCGGCCGTGGCGTTGAACCTGTCCCGCTTGGCAAGTTGTTCGATCCACGGGCGCACCGCCTCGATGTGCTCCAACTGCCGGACGCGCGGCAGGAGCTGGGCGATCAACTCGGCGGCGGCCGTGCCATCGAGCCGGTCGATTTCTGCCGCGCAGGCGTACGCCGCAAAACTTTGGGATGAAACGTAGGTATCCCAGTCGCCCGGCCGCGCGGTCACTCGCGCCGTGGCCAGTTGGCGGGCGTACTCCGCGGCTGGTGCGACGAGTAGCCCGACGGCCGCGATTAGCGCTGCCACGCTCGCGATGCCGGCGGCCGCCGCCAGGCGCGGGCGGGCTTGCGAGCGAGCAGCGCCCGGGGTGGCCGCGTCCGATGCGCCCAACGCCAGCACGGCGAAGAACGTGCCGGCCGCAGCCGGCACGAACATGCCCACGTCGATGGCGGTGTGCACCACGAACCCGATCGCGCCGGCGGCCGCTGCGATCCGTAGCGAGTGAATCGGCTCGTCGGCAAAGTACCCGCGTCCGTCAGCCTCGACGCCGCAGCCGAGCGCCGTCAGCGGCCAGATGGCGGCCGGCATGAGCAGGGACAGCAACACGTAGTCGATCGGCGCATCGGCGTGGATCCACCACCAGCCGGCGAACATGAACGCGCCGACCAGCAGCACAAAGCGAGCCACACGCGGCGGCGAATCATCGGGCGGCAGCATCGCCCGCGGCGCGACCAGGCACCGCGCGCCGACGGCCAGCACCGCCAGCATCCCGACCAGTCCGAGCACGCCCCACTCCACCGCCAGACGCACCGGCCAGCCGTGCGGGTCCTGCACCTCCTCGGGACACTCGACCGGCTTGTAGCGGGTGAACAGGCGGCCGAAGTTTTCCGGGCCGATGCCCCACCAGCCGTGCTCGCGCACCATCTGGTCCGCGCCGCGCCAATACTGCCAGCGATAAAGCAGCGAGCGGGTCGGCAGTCCGCCGCGCCAGGAACCGATGAGCAGGACGCCGCCCGCGGTCGCAAGCGCGGCGAGCCACAATGCGGCGAGCACGGCGCGCGGCCGCCGCTCCATGACGCGGCCGAACCGCGCGGCCAGCAGCCAGACGGTCACGGTCAGAACCAGCGCGCCGGCCGCCCCCTTGCTGCCGCAGTAATAAATCGCGGTCAAAGACAAGGCCCCAACCAGCGCCGGCGGCATCCAACCAGCCGGACCGGCCGTTGCCCGTCGTCGCCAACGATCCATGGCGGCCGCCAGCGCAAGATTCACGATCAGCAAGAGGTAGCTCGCGGCCGCGTTGGCGTGCACGAAGTAGCCCGTGCCGGTGTTCGATCGAAGCCTCTGCTCGAAGTCGTAGAGGCGACCCTGCCCGTCGGGACCGGCGGCGGCCCACTCACCGCGATGCTGCTCGAAGTACTCCCGCGTCTGCGGCAATTCGACATGGACCTGATAGATGGCTTTGACTGCGAAGGTCCCTCCGCTCGCGAGCAACACGCACAGCGCCAGCCGACGCCGCGCTTGTGTCGTCAGCAGCGCGGTCAGGATGGGGAAAGCGGCGACGTCGCCGAGCAGGGCGATCGAGCCGTTCAGGGCGACGCGATGCTGCCCGGCGACGCCGGTTGCGATCGCGCCGGCGACACCCAGCATCAGCACGCCCAGCCACGCCCCGGCGCCAGGGCGGACGCCCGCCCCCCGCAACCACCGCGACGTCAGCGAGCACGCGCCGGCCGCGAGGATGATCAGCGTGAAGGTGAGCGACGTGGCGGGCCCGGGGCCGCTCGGCGCATCCAGCGAGCGCGTCCAGCTCGGCGACTCGAAGCTGCTCGTCTCCTGCATGCACGGACGCAGCGCGAGTACGGCCAGAACAGCCAACAACGCGATGCGATCGAGCCGATCCGGCCATGCGTTCGAGTCGAATTTCGGCTCGCGCCGACCACCGGCATTAGCGCTGCGCGCGGTCATGGGCACCCGCCGATTCCATCAGCGCCACCAGCGCGACCACCACGGCCGTCTGCGCCAGCACGCCCAACCCGACCGGCCACGACGCCCTCGGCAGCATCAGGGCCGGCAACGCCGTCGCCAGCGTCGCCAGCCAGATCACACCGACCGCGCGCCGCGGCGACATGCCGGCACGCACCAGTCGGTGCGAGAAATGGTGACGGTCCGCGACCCAGATCGGCCGGCCACTGCGGGCGCGAATGAGCACGACCGCGGCCGTGTCGTAGAGCGGAACCGCGAGCACCACCAGCGGCGCGATGACGCCCGCCGGTTGCTGCCCGGCCGCCGGGTCGTAGAAGGTGGTCATGATCGTGAAGACGGCGATCAGGTAGCCGACGACGGTGCTCCCGGCGTCGCCCAGGTAGATGGACGCCGGCTCGAAGTTGTACGGCAGGAACCCGAGCAGCGCCCCGATCAGCAGCCAAAGGCACGCGGGCACGAACACCTGCCCGGCCAGCACGGCCGTGATCGAGTAGATCGCGCCGGCGATGATGGCCACGCCGGCCGACAGGCCGTCCATGTTGTCGAGAAAATTGAACGCATTGGTAATGGCGACGATCCAGACCACCGTGATGAGGGTTGACGCCGTCAGGCCGAGGTGCGACAGGGCGCGAAGGTCGAACAGGATCGCCAGCATCGCCGCCACCGTCGCCTGCACGAGGAACTTGGCGCCGGCCCGCAGCGGCCGCACGTCGTCCACGAGACCGAGAATGTGCAGCACGATCGCGCCGGCGATGATGCCGGTGCCCTCGCGCGACTTGGATACCAGGCCGGGCAGATGCACGCGCACCAGGTCCGGCAGCCAGGCAGCCTCGACGCGGACCAGCAGGCGGGCCGCGATCAGGACCGCCAGCATCGGCAGCACGACCGCCGCGACGATGGCGATGCCGCCGCCGAGCGCCACCTCGCCGGTGTGCGCCTTGTGGCCGCCGGGTCGATCGACGAATCCATGCGCCCGGGCCCAGCGACGGACCACGGCGGTGGCGACGGCGGACGCGAGAAAAGCCGAGGCGAGGCAGACCATCGGCAGGTACACAGGCATCGGCGAGCAGTGTAGCGGCGACGGCGCGGCTCACCAGTCGCCGCGGCGGTTCTCGGACCACGCCAACAACCGCGAAGGCGCTTCCGAGTTGACCGGTGACGACTTGTATCTGACGGTTTCCGGGCGGGTGCGTCCCATGCGGGCGCTTCGCCGCAGGAGCCAGCCATGTCACCGATCGATCTTGTGGCCGCCAAGGCCGAATTGGCCGACCGTGCATCCCGTCTGCCGAGCGCTTGCGCGGCCGACATGGTCCGAATGATCGACGCCGTGGGCGGCAGCGCCGCGGATTCCGACTCGCGACTGTCGCGGCTGTGCCTCGAACTGGCGCTGGTGGAACTCGACCAGACGCTGACGCGCCTCGAGTGCCGTCACGACGCCCGAACGCACTGATCGTCAGGGGCCGTCGCCTCGCCCGGCGTGCAGTTCGACGCGAAGAATGACCTGCTGACTGCGACCGCGCAGGACCGAGAAGACCATATCGCTGGGTTTCTCGCCCAGCTTCCCCTCGACGACCCGTCGAAACGTGGCGACATCCGCAATGGTGCGTTCGTCGATCCGCTGCACGATGTCCCCATCTCGGAGTTCGGCGGTTTCCGCCGGGCCGGATTGCACCAGGTGCGCAACGACAACGCCCCGAACCGACGGATCGAGCCGCCGCTCGAAGCGGTCGCGGAACACGAGGTCTCGCACCGCCAGGCCGAGGGCCGCGTTGAACGCTCGTGGCGCCTTGGCGTCGGACATGGGCGACTCGGCCAGTTGCAGCGTGATGGTCTGCCGCTTGCGGTCACGCCAGATCTCAACGCTGACCTTGTCGCCGACTTGCTTCTGTCGCACGCTACGGGTCCACAGCGCGAGCGTCTCGTCATCCGTCGCGCCGCGCCGCAGCGGCTCGCCCTCGAATCCAATGATGAAGTCCTTGGCGCGGATGCCCGCCTTGGCCGCCGGGTAGTCATCCACCGTCGCGCCGACCACGATCGCGACGATATCCCGGTCCAGACCGTAGGCCTCGCAGACCTCGCTCGCCGCCACCTGAAGGCCGGCCACGCCGATCCAGGGTTCCGGCCGGTCGCAACGCTCACGCACCGCGAATTCGACGGCCGACGCGACGGCGGACGCTCGCGTGCCGCGCGGCTGCACGATGAAACCGCCGCCGGACGGGCCGATATCGGCGAGGAAATCCTCAGGCGTCGTGAGAGCAGCCGGCCGTGACACGCCAACGACCCGTCCGTCCGCCGAAAGCAGCAGCGTGCCTGTGGCGTCGGTCGGCAGGCCACTGATGGTGAACTCATCGCCGCCGATCGCCGGCCCGACACGACCGATCTCGAACGTGCAGCGGTAGCCGAGGGACCGATCGAGCAGCCCGATGCAGATGAGCGGCTGGGCCGCTTCGGGCACGTCGGCCGCGTCGTTGAACGCGACGAACGGCTGCGACGCCGCCGGCGGCTGGGGCTCGACGAACAACAGGTTGAACAGGTCGTTCGTGGCGATCAGGCGGGCCGGTTGCGGGCGGCCGGCCTCGCCCGGTTGAATCAGCTCGATGGCGCGAAAGTAGCCGCGCGGGTAGCTCATCAGTTCGTCGGAGACGGCCACCATGACCATGCCGGTCGGCGACACCACCAGCCCGGGGAAGACGACCTCGGCCCGTTTGCCGTCCTCGGTTTCGAGGGCGATGCGGACCGACCGCAGGGTCGGCGCGTAACGTTGCATTGCCCGTTGGACCGCATCGGCCAGCGCATCGCCCGCGAAAAGGCTTGCCGGCGCGAGCTCCACGAAGGCCAAACACACGAACACCAGAGATCGGGACCGCATTCAACTCGACTCCTGACACGCGCGCTCGCAACGGCGCAGGCGACGATGAGCATCGTACGGGAGGTCCCCGACCGCTCCCAGCCCGCGCGCCCGGCTTCTGTCGTCGCGCGGGTGCGGATAGACTGGGCCGTCATGATGAACCTCCGCCGACTTCCGCTTCTCACGCTGGCGATCTGTACCGTCACGGCGGCGACCTTCGGATGGGACGCCCCCGGTCACATGATCGTCACCGATCTGGCGATCGACGCCCTGCCCGGCGACTTCCCCGCATGGGTCAAACGCGAGGAGCGGCGAGCGCGGCTGCGGTACCTCTCGGTCGAGCCGGACCGCTGGCGCGGTCAGGACGCGCCGGTGCTCAACCATATCAACGGGCCCGATCACTACTTCGACGTGGAGGACCTGGCCGACTTCGGCCTGACGCTCCGGAATCTGCCGCGATTCCGCAACCAGTTCATCGAGCACCTCGAAGCGCACCGCGTGCGCAACCCGGAGCGGTTCGCGACCACGCAGCCCGAGACGGATCGCGACTACACCCGCAGCGTTCCCGGGCTGCTGCCGTGGGCCGTCGAGGAGTTGCGCTGGAAGATCGCATCGAGCTGGACGACGCTGCGAACGCTTGAAGAGAACGCCGATGTGGCCACGCCGGTCGAACTCGACGCCGCCCGCGACAACATCATCCAGCACATGGGCCTGCTCAGCCACTTCATTGGAGACGCCGCCCAGCCGCTGCACCTGACGCGCCACCATCACGGCTGGGTGGGCGACAACCCCAAGGGCTACACGACCGAGCGCAAGTTCCACCAGTACATCGACGGCACGATCATCGCCCACCACCAACTGACCTACGAAGCGCTCCGCGCTCGACGGATGCGGCCCACAATCTTCGACCCACAGGACGACTGGGCGCAGATCGCCGACATGCTCGAGCGCTCATTCCACAAAGTGGAGCCGCTTTACGTGCTGGAGAAGAGCGGCGAACTCCGCGGACCGGCCGGGAAGGCGTTCATCTCGGAATGTCTGCTGGAAGCCGGCGCCAATCTGGCCGGCATCTGGATCGCGGCCTACCAAGCCAGCCGGATCGATGATTTCCTCGATCGTCGCCTGGCCGAGCGCCGACCGACCGGCGCCGCGAGTTCCACGCAACCGACGACGCAGTCCGGCGTCTCTGAGCTGAGCGATTGACGCCCGCGCGGTCATCCGCCTCTCCGACCGCGCGAGTCGATGGCACCGCGCGCCACTGAACCGATCCCCGAGCGCGAGCGAGCGGGCGCGAGGCGCGACGGCGGGTGTCAAGTTCTGATCCTGCCGGCAGCGAGGTGTCCGGCGGCCGCGGTCGAGGGGGTATCCATCGTCGGCGGGGTGCGTTCGCTTCGGACTCCGGCGGACTCGCGCCCGGGACACAGCGCGGGCACGAGCGGTGCGGGAGGCCGTCGGGCCCCCGGGCCGTCGCTGGCGCTCCGGGCTCGGATTCGAGGGTTTCTTGGCATTTTTTCGGTTTTTCGTATCATAGCGGCGTTCGACGGGAGGACGTCGCATGGCGAACATCCCTCTCAAGCGCGGGCAGTTGATCCGCCATCAGAACCACCTGTTCACCGTCACCGACTTCAACGAGCGTCACACCGGCAAGCAGAAGCCGACCGTGCATGTGCAGCTTCGCGATCTGCGCGACGGGCGGTCGGTGGATCGCACGCTCGATGACCTGCTGCCGATCGAGACGGTGGAGCACCAGTATCGGCAATTGCAGTACCTCTACGCGCGCGACGACCGGCGCGTGTTCATGGACAGCGAGACGTTCGAGGAACACGAACTGGGCCCGGCGCACCTGCAAGGTTGCGAGCCGTTCCTGGCCGAAGGCGCGGTCTATCGCGTCATGTTCGCCGACGGGCAGGTCGTCATGCTGGAGATGCCGGAGATCATCCCGCTCACGGTGACGCTGACCGCCGCGCCCGGGCATTCGGTCGGCGCGGCCGCGAATATCACCAAGGAAGCCACGCTGGAGAACGGCCTTGAGATTCGCGTGCCGCTGTTCATCAAGACCGGCGATCGCATCCGAGTGGACACACGCTCTCGCACCTACGCCGGCAAAGAACACGCCGAGTAGGACGCGCCGACCGCTCTCGTCGCACCGATCCGGCCGGGCGTTCCCGAAAGCTCACATCTGACAACGGATCTCGCGGCCGGGCGGCTATTCCTCGGCCTCCTCGCCGGCGTCGACGTCGGCGGTGGCGTCGTCGGAGACGATGCGGGCCTTGACCTCGCCGCCGAGGCCGAGCTTGAGCACGAGGTGCTTGCCGGTGCGCGAGCAGGTCATGTGAATGGTGGTCTCGGGCATGTCGAGTACGTGACTCGACTGGCAGGCCGGGCACTTGAAGCGGACTTGCATGGCGTCGGATCTCGATGGACGGCTGCCCCGGTCGCACGCGCGGCTGGGAGACACGGATTATACGGGTCTGCCCGCGCGAGGGGGAGCATCGAGCCCGGATGTATCGTGCCGGCGCATGCGCGAATCGGCCGCGCGGCGCGTGCCGAGTTGGCAGCGTCAAAGTGGCAGGATGGCGAATCCGGAACGGCATCCGCCGCGATGACGCGGCGCCGCGACTGGAACGCTCGTTGCTACACCCGCTATCGCGGGGATCGTCCCCGTGCAGGGAGTTTGCAGGCATGGCGATTCGACCCGATCGACTGACTGTCCGAGCGAGCCAGGCGCTTGCCAACGCGCAGGAGGCCGCGCAGCAGGCCGGCCATCCCGAATTGACTTCACTGCACGTGCTGGCGGCGCTACTGGGCGAGGACGAGGGCGGCGTGGTCGTGCCGCTGCTGAACAAGATCGGGGCGGCGGTGGACCGCGTGCGCTCGATCACGGCTTCGGAACTGGGGCGGTTGCCGCGCGGGCAGGGGACACAACTGACGCTGGCGCGCGAGCTGAACGACGTGTTCAACGCGGCCCAGAAGGAAGCCGACCGGCTCAAGGATCAGTACGTCTCGACCGAGCACCTGCTGCTGGCGATGAGCGACACGAAGTGCGGCGCGCGCGAGGTGCTCTCACTGTGCGGCGTGGATCGCAAGTCGCTCCAGGAGGCGCTACGCGGCATTCGCGGCGGGCAGAGCGTGACCTCGCAGGACCCCGAGGGCACCTACCAGGCACTGCAACGGTATGGGCGCGACCTGGTCGAGGCCGCGCGGCAGGGCAAGCTGGACCCGGTGATCGGTCGCGACGAGGAAATCCGGCGCGTCATGCAGGTACTGGCGCGGCGCACCAAGAACAACCCGGTGCTGATCGGCGAGCCGGGGGTGGGCAAGACGGCGATCGTTGAGGGGCTGGCGCAGCGCATTCTGGCGGGCGACGTGCCGGAGGCTCTGAAGGACAAACGTGTGGTGGCGCTGGACATGGGCGCGCTGATCGCCGGGGCGAAGTACCGCGGCGAGTTCGAGGAGCGACTCAAGGCCGTGGTGCGCGAGGTGGTCGAGTCGGACGGACAGGTGATCCTGTTCATCGACGAGCTGCACACGGTGGTGGGCGCCGGCCGGGCCGAGGGGGCGGTGGACGCGGGTAACCTGCTGAAGCCGGCGTTGGCGCGGGGCGAGCTGCGCTGCATCGGCGCGACGACGCTGGATGAGTACCGCAAGCACGTCGAGAAGGACGCCGCGCTGGAGCGGCGCTTTCAGCCGGTGTACGTGGGCGAGCCCACGGTCGAGGACACGCTGGCGATTCTGCGCGGGCTCAAGCCGCGCTACGACGCGCATCACGGCGTGCGCATCCAGGACGCGGCGCTGGTGGCGGCGGCAACGCTGTCACACCGCTACATCGCGGACCGATTCCTGCCGGACAAGGCGATCGACCTGGTGGACGAGGCGGCGTCGCGGCTGCGGATCGAGAACGATTCGCTGCCGAGCGAGCTGGATGAGATCCGCCGGCGGATCATGCAGCTCGAGGTCGAGCGCGAGGCGCTGAAGAAGGAAAAGGACGCCGGCAGCAGAACGCAGCTCGAGCGCTGCGAGCGGGCCCTGGCCGAGCTTCAGGAGCAGAATCGCGCGTTGACGACACGCTGGGAGAACGAGGTCGGCGCGCTGCGCGAGATCAAGGCCGGCAAGGAGCAGATCGACCGCAAGCGAACCGAACTGGAGGAGGCGCAGCGCCGCGGGGACTGGGAGCGGGCGGCGCGCATTCGCTACGGCGAGATTGCCGAGCTCGAGAAGCGGCTGGCGGAGCTGGAGGCGAAACTGGCGGACATGCACCGCGACGGTAAGGGGCTGGTGCGCGACGAGGTAACGGCCGAAGAGATCGCCGAAGTGCTCTCGAAGTGGACCGGGATTCCGGTGGCGCGGATGCTCGAGGGCGAGAAGGAGAAGCTCATCCACATGGAAGAGCGGCTGCACGATCGCGTCGTCGGGCAGGACGACGCCATCCGGGCCGTGTCGGACGCGGTACGCCGCTCGCGGGCCGGGCTGGCCGACCCGGTGCGACCGATCGGTTCATTCCTGTTCCTGGGGCCGACCGGCGTGGGCAAGACCGAGCTGTGCAAGGCGCTGGCGGCGTTTCTGTTCGACGACGAGGCGGCCTTCGTGCGGCTGGACATGAGCGAGTTCATGGAGCAGCACAGCGTGGCGCGGCTGATCGGCGCGCCGCCGGGCTACGTCGGGTACGACGAGGGCGGCATGCTGACCGAGGCCGTTCATCGGCGGCCATACTGCGTGGTGCTGTTCGACGAGATCGAAAAGGCCCACCGGGACGTGTTCAACACGCTGCTTCAGGTGCTCGACGACGGCCGGCTGACCGACGGCCACGGGCGGACGGTGGACTTCCGCAACACGCTGATCGTGATGACCAGCAACATCGGCAGCGAGCACATCCTGCGGCTGAGCGAGCACGGCGGCGCGGATGAGGAGATCGAAGCGGCGGTGCGCGGCGAACTACGGCGGCATTTCCGTCCCGAGTTTTTGAATCGCGTGGACGAGGTGGTCGTGTTTCATCGGCTGTCGCGCGAGCACCTGTCGAAGATCGTCGACATTCAGCTGCGCGGGCTACAGAGCCGGCTTGCGGCAAGGAACATTCGGCTGGAGGTGACGCCGGCGGCGCGGCAACATCTGGCGCGGGACGGCTACGACCCGGCGTTCGGAGCGCGGCCGCTGAAGCGGTTGATCCAGCAGCAGATCGAGAACCCGCTCGCGAAGCGGCTGCTTGCGGGCGACATCCGCGAGCACCAGACGGTGGAGGTGGACGCGGCGGGCGACAGCTATCGCATCACGGTGCGGACGGGCGGCAAGGGGTAGTTGCCGCGCGGTCGGGGATTTCAAAGCGCGGCGTCAGCGGCGGCCACCGGATCGGAGGGCGTGACATCGCGCTGCAGCGTCAGCCGATCCATCACCTTGCCCTGCTCGTCGATCTGAATGAGTTCGAGCTTGCCGGGCGACAGGTCGACCTGCGTGAAGCTGAACACGTCGGCGTTGAAATACTCCATGTAGTCGGGGGGCGGGAGTTTCTCCGGATAGCGGCTGACGCCGCCGGCGCCGGAGACGATATAGACCGTGCCCTCGCCGAGCGGGACGACCTTGTCGCCGCGGATGGGCTTGGTGCGCTCGTAGAGATGGTTGTGCCCGCAGAAAACGATGTTCACGCCGCACTCGTCGAACACGGGCACAAAGACGCGTTTGACGAAGGCCTGGGCCTCGGCCGGATGCGTGCTGCCCGTGTATGGGGGATGGTGGAAGAAGACAAACTTCCAGCGATTGCCGGCGGCGCTAAGCACGGAGCGCAGCCACGGGGCGACCTTGTCTCGCATGTCGGACTCGGTCACGGCGCCGCGTTCGGATGCACGGTTGGTGTCGAGGGCGATGAAGCGGGCGGGGCCGTAGTCGAACCAGTAGTTTCGTTCCGGCTCGACGCCCGGCGGACCGTTGCGAGGCAACGCGAATATGTCGAGGTAAGGCCGACCTTTGTCGGTGGCGACGTCGTGATTACCGAGCGATGGCATGAACGGCACGCGGGCGAGCAGCTCGCGATACGGCTCGAAGAAGTTGCGGGGGTAGTCGTCGGCCGCGCCGGCGGGATAGATCACGTCGCCGGTGTGAATCACCAAGTCGGGGTTGGTCGCGATCATGAGCTCGGCGAGGGCGCGCTGGGTGTTGCTGCCGTTGCCGGAGTCTCCGAAGGCCAGGAAGCGAAGCGCGGGGGAATCGTTGCGAGTGGCCGCGGCGCGCGACAGTTCGATGCGGCGGCCGAGGAAGCCGCGGTTGGCAATCGCGTAATCAATCGAGTGCCCGCGGCGCTCGGGCAGCGGCAACGCGGTCGGGCCGGTCGAGACCTGCTCGGGAATGGCGAGTGGCTGCTCAAACCACGCCGGGATAGCGCTGCCCCACTCGCGGGCCTGCCAGACGACGCGGAACGAACGGCCTTCGTCACAGAACTGCACCATCGGTCCGGCGATGAGCACCGGGCGATGCCTGCGATCAAGCACGAACCAGGCGCCGGCCAGCAGCGCCGCCAGCAGCACCAAGAAAGTCGGGCCGCGCGGCGCGCGT
Organism: uncultured Planctomycetaceae bacterium; assembly: GCA_964576285.1. Taxonomy (GTDB): domain Bacteria; phylum Planctomycetota; class Phycisphaerae; order UBA1845; family UTPLA1; genus SpSt-539. Next base: position 163,962 of record CAZNUJ010000004.1, read on the forward strand.
TTGGCCGATACGCTGACAGCGGGCGGCGTTTGCGGCTCGTGCGACATGGCCCTAGACTATAAGCGTCGCGGCAAGGAGTTGCACCTGTGTCGATCGTCGCCGACCTGCCCACGCTGGACGAACTGACGGCCCGGATCCATACGATCCGGGACACTCTTTGACCTGCCCGCAAAGAAGGCCCGACGCGCACAACTCGAAGCTCGCATGGGCGAGCCGGGATTCTGGGACAACCAGGAGTCGGCGCAGGCGGTCGTCGCCGAGATCAAGACGCTTAAGTCGGTGATCGAGCCGGTGGAGTCCGTGACGCGGCGGGCCGAGGACATCGGCATCCTCTACGAGCTGGCCGCCTCGGAGAAAGACGCGGCCACGCGGGCGGAGGCCGAAGCCGAGCACGCGGCGCTGGCGCGCGACATCGAGCAGGTCAGCCTGATGGCGTTGCTGTCCGGCCCGGACGACAGCCGCGACTGCTTTTTCGCGATCCAGGCCGGCGCGGGCGGCACCGAGGCATGCGACTGGGCGTCGATGCTGCTGCGAATGTACCTGCGCTACTTCGAGAAGATGGGGTGGAAGGTCGAGGAGATCGACCGCAAGGACGGCGAAGAGGCCGGCATCCAGTCGATCAATCTCCAGGTCAGCGGACCGTACGCGTACGGATACCTGTCGTGCGAGATGGGCGTGCATCGTCTGGTGCGGATCAGCCCGTTCAACGCGCAGGGCAAGCGGCAGACGAGCTTCGCGGCGGTGGACGCGCTGCCGGCGTACGAAGACAAGAAGATCGAGCTGAACGAGAACGATCTCGAGGTCGTTTTCTTCCGCCGATCGAGCGGCGCGGGGGGCCAGAACGTCAACAAGCTTTCGACGGCGGTGCGGGCGAAGCACCTGCCGACCGGACTCGTGGTCGAGTGCGTCAACGAACGCAGCCAGCAGCAGAACAAGAAGCTGGCGCTGTCGATCCTGCAATCCAAGCTGGAACAGATGGAGCAGGCCAAGCGCGACGCCGAGCTGGCCAAGATCTACGGGGCCAAGGGTGAAATCGCGTGGGGCAACCAGATCCGCAACTACGTGCTCGACGATCCGCGCGTGAAGGACCTGCGGAACAACATCGAGGTCGGCGACCCACAGCGGGTGCTGGACGGAGACATCCAGCCATTCATCGACGCCGAATTGCGGCGAAAGGCCGCCAAGCGAGCCAAGAGCGCCAAGCCGTAGCGTCGACTGCCAGGGTCAATCGGCGATCGTCGCGCCGGGGTCGGGCAGCTTGAAACGCGACAGCGTGGAGCGCAGGTCGGCCGGCCACGGGCTGGTCACATTCAGGCGCTTCTGCCCGGCCGGATGCACGAAGGACAAGGCGGCGGCGTGGAGGCAGAGCCGCGGCACGCGCAGCGCGCGGGCTGAGCCGCCATAGGTCTCGTCGCCCAGCACGGGACAACCGGCGTCGGCCATGTGCACGCGAATCTGGTGCAGGCGGCCGGTCGCGGGCCGGGCCTCGATCAGGCTAACTGGACCGACCGAGGCGAGCACACGATAGGCCGTGACGGCCGGCGCGCCGTCGCGGCGAATGGCGGCGCGTTTGCGCACCCCCACTACTTCGGCGATGGGCTTCTGAATCACGGCCTGGAGCGGCTTGGGCGTACCGGCGACGATGGCCCAGTAGGTCTTCTTGACCCGACGGTGCTCGAAGGCGTCGCGCAGCGCGTCGTAGGCGCGGTGGCGCAGCGCGACGATCAGCAGGCCACTGGTATCGCGATCCAAGCGGTGCAGCAGGCCCCAGTCGCGGGCCTCGCCCATGTTCTGGAGCAGCGGCGCGAACTCGCAGAAAAGGCCGTTGAGCAGGCTGTCGCGGGCGTGGCCCTTGCCGGGCTCGCTGACGACGCCCGAAGGCTTGTCGACCACGAGCAGGTCGTCATCCCGGTAGCGGATGTCGAACGGCACCCGATCATTCGGCTGGACGGACCACTCGCGCATGGGGCCAAGAATAGGCCATTCGGCGGGCGACCGCACGGGCCGCGGCGCGGTACAATGGGCCGTTCGGAGGCGATCGGACATGCGCAACTCGAACCGACTCTATCGCGATCCGGCCGATGAGACGTGGCGGATCTTTCGAATCCTGGCGGAATTCGTCGAGGGGTTCGAGCTGCTGAGCCAGATCGGCCAGGCGGTGTCGGTGTTCGGATCGGCGCGATTCGCCACCGACTCGCCGGACTACGAGACGGCGCGACGCCTCGGAGGGCGCCTGGTGGAGCGCGGCTTCAGCGTCATCACCGGAGGCGGTCCGGGCATCATGGAAGCGGCCAATCGCGGGGCGATCGAGGCCGGCGGGACAAGCGTCGGCCTGAACATCACGCTGCCGTTCGAGCAGGTGGCGAACCCGTACCAGACCCACCGCATGGAGTTTCGCTACTTCTTCGTGCGCAAGGTGATGTTCGTGAAGTACTCGGTTGGACTGGTGTGTTTCCCGGGCGGGTTCGGGACGATGGACGAGTTCTTCGAATCGATGACGCTGATCCAGACGCAGAAGATCGCCGCGTATCCCGTCGTGCTCATGGGTCGGGCCTTCTGGTCGAAGCTGATCGACTTCATGCGCGAGATGATGCTGGAGCGCTACCAGGCCATCGCGCCCGAAGACCTGACGCTGTTTCACGTCACCGACGACGTGGACGACGCGGCGAACTTCCTGAGGGCGCAAGTGGACCGGTCGCTGCCCGAACTGCGACATCCATCCGCCGCCGAAGAAGTGGGAATGCCGGCTTCACAGCGCATCACCGGCGAAGGGACACGCTACGGAGTGAGTCCGGCGTCCGGACAAGGCAGCGCCTGACGGCAACCGGCCGAGACCGAGGCCGGCTCGGAGTCATTCCGCCGCGGGCTTCTTTTTCAGCTTGCGCAGGTCGTCGCCCGATTCGAGCGTGATCTGAAGGCGCTTGCGGAACTCGGTGACCTTGCCGACAACGCGAACCCGGTCGCCTTCCTTCGGCCATCGCTTGGGCGGGATGGTCTTGGCGACGTCGGCCCAGAAGATCAGTTCGATCTTGTCGTCGCCTTCGGCCAGCATCACGATGTGGATGCGCTCGCGCATGCGACTGGGCTTTTCGAGAACCTGGTCGACCTCGGCCGTCACCGAGACGAGCCGGCCCTTGTGCTCGTCGGTGATTTCGCCGATTCGCAGTTCGATCGGGGCGGGGCGAGTGGTCGGCTGCGACGCCTGCGTCGACTCGGCGTCCTTGCGTTTCGACTCCGCAGAGTCGCCAAAGCACGCCGTCGACAGCACCGCCGTGACTAGTGACCACATCGGAATCGATCTCATGGCAACCTCCACTCGCGCAATTCGCTATCCGGGAACCGGGTCGAATCCGCCCAGCGTGCCCGGGCGGCATCGCAACAACCTCGTCGTGGCCATGCGGGCGCCGCGCCAAGGCCCGTGGCGGCGGATGGCCTCGATCGCGTACGCGCTGCACGACGGGTGAAACTTGCAGGCGCCGATCAAGAGCGGACGCAACGCGAGCTGGTAGGCGGCGACGAGCGCGATCAGCCCCCAACCCAGCCCGCGCGAGAGCACGCTCATCGTTCGACCTGCGACGGTCACGGCACGTCCCTTCGGCGAAACGCCAGCCGATAGATCGTCCGCCCCTCGCGCAGATACTTGGTTTCGAAGTTGGTCTCGGTGCGCTCGGCCACGGTTCCGTAATCCGGGTCGTCGAACGGGACGGTGACCAGCTCCGGCCGAGCGAACGTCATTTCGCGGATCATCTCGAAGTACTCGCGATGGTCGGTCTGGATGGCCCAGCGCCCGCCCGGTCGCAGGACGGCCACGGCGGCGGAGACGAACTCGGGCGTGATCAAGCGTCGCTTGGCATGGCGCTTCTTGGGCCACGGGTCCGGGTGGTAGACATGCAGGGCCGACAAGCAAGCGGGCGCGAGGCAGTTCGTGACCACGTGCCGGGCGTCGGCCCGCGCGAGGCGCACGTTGGTGACGCCCCAGCGGCCCATGCGGTCGGCGGCGTACTTCAGGTACTTGTTGGCCCACTCGAGGCCAACGAAGTTGCGTTTCGGGTGGGCGCGGGCCTGGCGGAGCAGGAAACCGCCCTTTCCGCAGCCGATCTCCAGTTCCGTGTCGGCCGGCTCGGGGAACCACGCGCGCGGATCTTGGCCGCGTGATGCGGGATCAATGGCGATCACGATCTCGTCGGTGCGGATCACGGCGGCATTATACGTCGGGCTGCGCGCGGCCGAACAGCCAGGCCAGTTCCCGCATCCGCAAAGCGGCGGCGGCGGCGGCGTAGGCCGCGCCACCGGCGAGCATGGGGAGCATCACCGCCAGCAGGCGGTCGGCGATGCGGGCCGGCGCCGTCCCGAGCCGCGCGGCGAGCCAGTCCCCCACC
>CAZNUJ010000005.1:0-156257 GCA_964576285.1 uncultured Planctomycetaceae bacterium
CGGGGATGCGGCGGTCGCTCGTCGCGACGCGGTTCGCGCGGCACGGGCTGCTCGGCCGTCACGGGCGCCACCGGCTCCTCGTCGGGTCCGGCGTCGGGCTCGTAACGCTGCCCGCCCGATGACGAACGCGCCTCGTGCCGCCGCGCGGCCGACTCCTTGAGTTCGGCTACGAGATCGTCATACTCGGAACCCTCGAACTCCTCCACGTCGTCGAGCGGCGCGGGCTTGTAGCCGGGCTGCCGGGCCTTCTCGAGTTCGGCCTCGAAGGCCTCGATCACCGCCTTCTGGATGCGCTCGCGGCAGGCGGTGTTGATCGGATGAGCGACATCGACGTGCAGCTTCGATCGACCGTTGGCGTCGCGGGGCGCGGCGCGCTCCGAGAGCTTCGACCCGCACTCGTTGCAGAACTTGGCGCGCAGGTGGTTCTTGCAGCCGCAGCGACCGCAGCGGAAGGCCAGCTTGCGCGACGGCATGGCGACGAAGTGGCCGTTGGCGCCCTCGATGACCTTCAGGTCGCGGATGACGAAATCGCCGTCGAACGTCACGCTGCAGAAGGCCCGCAGCCGCTCGGCGCCACCATCCACCAGACGCACGCGAACTTCCGTGATCTCCATGCTGCCGTTCTCCTCGCATCGGGGCCTGATCAGGTCGGTCGAATCCTGCAAGACAAGGTGCGGACGTCACCGCCAACGCGTTGCTGACAATCGGCCTGCCACGCGTCGGCCGCGGCGTCGTCATCGAAGATGGCGAACAGCGCGCTGCCGCTGCCGCTCAATCGGACGGGCACGCGCGTGTCGTCGGATAAGCGCCGGTGCAGCTCGGACAAACGCGGCTCGACGCGAAAGGCCGGCGGCTCGAGATCGTTGAACAGGCGAGGAGCCAGCTCGCGGGCAGACAGGTCGAGCAGCTCGGCCGGGAGCGGGCGCGGTTGTCCGAAGTCCTCTGATCGCAGCGCCGCGTACACACCGGCCGTCAGCACGCCGAACGGCGGAATGACGAGCACGACGCGCGTGATCCTTGGAGCGGCGACCGGCTCGACACGCTCGCCGCGGCCGCGAATGACGCACGGCGAGTTCCACAGGAAGAGCGGCACGTCCGATCCGATCTCGGCCGCGATCGCCGCAAGGCGCTCGCGCGACCAGTCGAGCCGCCAGAGCCGCGTCAGCGCGGTCAGCGTCGCCGCGGCATCGGAACTCCCGCCGCCAAGACCGGCCCCGACGGGCACGCGCTTGCGCAGCGAAATGTCGATGGCGGGCTCGATGCCGGCCGCGGCGGCCAGTCGCCGCGCAGCGCGAACGACCAGGTTGCGCTCGTCAATCGGCAGGTCGGCGTCGTCGCAGCGGAGGCGGACGCCCGGCGCATCGGCGAGCGCGATGCGCAGATCGTCCGCAAGATCGAGCGGCACGACCCACGAGACCAGGTCGTGAAAGCCGTCGGGGCGCCGCCGCTCGATCTGAAGGGTGAGGTTGACCTTGGCCGGCGCGGAGACGACGACCATCGGCGTGGTGCTCATGCGTCGACGCAGAAGTTCCAACACGGCGGCCAAATGACGCCAGAACCAACGACGCAGCGTCGCGAACACGCCCCGGCGGGCAGCAGCAATCACTCAGCGAGGCCCGCCGAGCGATCGGTCCGGCGGGCGGCAACCTTCAGATGCGGCCGGAGTTGCGACTGTTCTTGAGATGCCACTATGGCCGATGGGCCGCCGGCTGTCAAGCCGTCAGTCCCGGACCGGTTCGGTCGCGGGGCGCGGGGCGGTCCGGCGCGCGCGGATGAACTCGATCACGGCCGGCATGATCGAAATGACGATGATCGCGAGGATCACCAGCGAGAAGTTGTTCTTGACCAGCGGCAGGTTGCCGAACAGGTAACCAAGCCCGACGCAGACGAACACCCACAGCAGCGCGCCGATGACGTTGTAGGCCAGAAAGCGCGAGTAAGTCATCTCCCCGACGCCGGCCACGAACGGGGCGAAGGTCCGCACGATCGGGACAAAACGCGCGATGATGATCGTCTTGCCGCCGTACTTCTCGAAGAAGGCATGGGTGCGGTCGATGTGCTCCTTGCGGATCAGGCGACCCCAGGCCAGAAGGCGATGGCCGAGATACTGCCCGATCCAATAGTTGACGGTGTCGCCGAGGATGGCGGCCACGATCAGCACGCCGGCCGCGAGATCGAGCCGGATCGATCCCAGCCCCGCCAGCGCGCCGGCGGCGAACAGCAACGAATCTCCCGGAAGAAACGGCGTGACAACGAGGCCGGTTTCGGCGAACACAATCGCGAACAGGATGCCGTAGCTCCAGGCGCCGTACTGGCGCACGAGGTCGCCCAACGTCTGGTCAAGGTGGGTGAAGTGGTGGAACGCCTCGCGTAGCCAGTCCATCCGATGCTCCGGGCGGGATCCCCAGCGGTTCGAGTCGCGTCAGTATAAGCGCGACGCGACGGCGTGGCGACCGGCGGCGTCGTGCTGGTTCACGATTCACCAGCGGATGCGGCCGATACGGCGACCAGCCTCGGCGATGCGGTCGACCTCGGCGCACAGCGCGAAGCGGACGTATCCCTCCCCCGCGGCTCCGAACCCGATGCCGGGGATGGCGACGACGTGGGCCTCCTCGAGCAGGCGTGTCGCGCAGGTCATCGAGTCGAGGCCGGCCGGACAACCCGCGAAGACGTAGAAGGTCGCGGGCGGCGCGTGTAGGCGGAAGCCAGCTGCCTGCAAAGCCGGAACCAGCGCGTCGCGACGCTGCCGGTAGAGATCGACCATGCCGCGCACCTCCGGTCGATCGATGCCGGCGATGGCGACCGCGCCGGCCTCTTGGATGGCGCCGAACTGACCGGAATCGACGTTGCCCTTGATCTTCGCGAGCGCGGCGAGCAACGTGCGGTTTCCGGCCGCGAAACCCAGTCGCCAGCCGGTCATGTTGAACGTCTTGCTGAGCGAGTGCAGTTCGACGCAGCGATCCATCGCGCCGTCGAGCTGGAGCAGGCTGGGCGCGGGGCGGTCGAAGCACATCTCGCTGTAGGCCGCATCCTGCACGATGACGAAGTCGTGCCGCTGCGCGAGCCGCAGGCAGCGCTCGAAGAACGCCAGGTCGGCCACCGCGCCGGTCGGATTGTTGGGGTAGTTCAGGAACATCAGCGCGGTCCGGGCGAGCACGTCGGACGGGATCGCATCCAGATCGGGCAGCCAGCCGCGCGACTCGGCCAGCGGCATCGGCCACGGTTCGCCGCCGGCGAAGATCGTGGCCGAGCCATAGACCGGGTAGCCCGGTTGCGGCGTGAGCGACACCTGTCCCGGATTCAGGCAGGCCAGCGGCAGATGTCCGAGCGCCTCCTTGGTGCCGATCACCGAGAGGATTTCGCTCGAAGGATCGAGCCGAACGCCGAAACGGCGTTGAAACCACTCGGCCACGGTCCGCTTGAATTCGGGCGCGCCGTCGTCGTATGGATAGCGGTGGTGTTGCGGCCTGCGAATCGCGGCGGCCATCGCGTCGACGATGAAACCGGGCGTCGGCCGATCCGGGTCGCCGACGCCGAGATTGATGATGTCCTTGCCGGCGGCGATGGCGGCCTTCTTGCGGCGATCGATCTCGATGAAGAGGTACGGCGGGAGCGCTTCGAGTCGACGGGAGGGAGCCACCGGCATGATCGCACCGATCCGGGAAAGTCGCGCGGCCTCACCCGCGCGAGTTTGTCGCCGCGCGGCACGGTTCGTATCATGCCCGCCGGATGCGGAACTTCAAGCTCGTCCTGGCCTACGACGGCAGCGCCTTTCACGGCTGGCAGCGGCAGCCCGGCCTGCGGACGGCGCAGGACACGGTCGAGCAGGCGGTACGTCGGGTCGTCCGGCACCAGGTCGCCGTGATCGGGTCGGGCCGCACGGACTCGGGCGTGCACGCGGCCGGCCAGGTGGCGAATTTCTTCTCGCTGTGCCGCCTGCCGACGCTGACGATCTTCCATGCGATCGGCTCCCGCCTGCCGAAGGACATCACGCTGATTCACTTGTGCGAGGCGCCGCTGTCGTTTCACGCCACCCACTCGGCCCTGAGCAAGCTCTACCGATATCGCATCTACAACGCACCCGGACGGCCGGTCGAGCACCAGCTTGCAAGCGTGACCTACCATTTCTGGCACCCGCTGGACACGGCCGCGATGAGCGCGGCGGCCGAGCGGTTCTGCGGCACGCACGACTTCACCGCCATGGCATCGAGCGGCAATGACCGCATCCACAACGTGCGGACGGTGATCCGTTGCGAGGTGTACCGCGTCGGGCTGGAGGTGCGGGTCGATATCGAGGGCACCGGATTTCTGTACAACCAGGTGCGCAACATGGTCGGGACGCTAGTCGAAGTCGGTCGCGGGCGCTGGCCGCCGCAACGCGTGACCGAAATCCTTGAAAGCCGCAGGCGCGCCGAGGCCGGCCCGACCCTTCCGGCGCGCGGTCTGAGCCTTCAGTGGGTGCGGTATGACATGCCCGGCCTGCCGACCGACCCGGCGTCGATCGAACTGGAGGCGGCCGAGCGCTGGGACTCGCCGGCCGCGGTCGGCGCAGCGTCGTCAACCCGGCCGGTGCTGCCGGCGGGCGTGGACACCGAAGAGGAGCCCTCGGGCTGACGTTCCGGCCGCCGGCGGTCGGGAGCCGGCCGGCCCATTCCATCACTGATATCGCATGAGAATCTGCCACGTGATCACGCGCCTGATCGTCGGCGGCGCGCAGGAGAACACCCTGCTCACCTGCGAGGGTCTCGCGCGGCGCGGACATGACGTCGCGTTGATCGCGGGCCCGACCACGGGACCGGAGGGCTCGCTGACGGGGCGGGCGCGAAGCGGCGGGTATCGCTACATCGAGCTCCCGTGCCTCGTCCGCCAAGTCGACCCGCTGCGCGACGCGCGGGCAATCATCGAACTCTGCCATCTCTATCGTGAGCTGCGCGCGGATGTCGTGCACACGCACTCGAGCAAGGCCGGCATTGTGGGTCGACTGGCGGCGGCCCGCGCCCACACTCCGATGGTGGTACACACGATCCACGGCATGAGCTTCAACCGAACGCAGCCGGCATGGATGCAGGCCGCGTTCGCGGAGCTCGAGCGTTTATGCGCGGCGCGGACGCATCGGATCCTGTGCGTGGCCGAAGCGATGGCGCGGGCGTCGCTGGCGGCCGGCGTCGGGCACGCGAGCCAGTACGTGACCGTGTACAGCGGCATGGAGGTGTCGCGCTTCGATCCGGCGAGCCACGACCGCGCTGCGGCCCGCCGCCGCCTCGGATTGCCAGAGGACGCGTTGGTTGTGGCGACGGTTGCCCGGCTCTTTCGGAACAAGGGTTACGAGCAACTTCTGCCCGCCATGGAACTGGCCGCGGTGGAACGACCCGGCCTGCGATTTTTGTGGGTGGGTGATGGCGCGCAACGCCGCCAGTACGAGGCGGAACTCGCTCGGCGCGGCCTGCGCTCGCGGACCACACTGACCGGGCTCGTACCACCCGAGCAGCTTCCCGAGTTGCTGGCCGCGGCGGACATGTTGGTCCATGCCTCGATGTGGGAGGGTCTGCCTCGAGCGGTCGTGCAGGCGCTGCTCATGGAGGTACCCGCCATCTGCTTCGACCTCGACGGCGCGCCGGAGGTCGTGCGCTCAGGCGAGACGGGCGTGCTGACACCGCCGGGCGACTCGGCAGCGCTGGCTCGGGCCATTCTGGAACTCGCGGGCAACGAGGAGCGCCGCCATGCGCTCGGTCGCGCCGGACGGCGTCTATGCCGGGAACGGTTCGACCACGTTCGCATGGTGGATGCGATCGAGGCGATCTACCGAGAGGGGCCGCGCGGCGGCTGAGGGGCGGGACCCACCAGCTCGTCCAGCATCTCCCGAGCCGCCGTCCGAATGTCGGGATTGGCGTCGTTCATGAGCTGCCGCAGCAACTCCGCCGATTCCGGCGCGCGCCCCGACTGGGCCAAGAGAAAGGCGTAGCGCAGCCGGTACTCGGAGTTGGCGGGATCGAGTTGCACGGCCCGCACGTACGACGCGACCGCGCCGGCCAGGTCGCGCGCGGCCATCTGCGTCGCGCCGAGCGTGGCATGGGTCTCGCCAACGTCCGGACGGAGTTCCGCCGCGCGTCGGGCGCGCTGCATGGCGTCGTCCACTCGGCCCGCCAGCACGAGCGCAGCCGCCAGTTGCGTCGAGACGCGCCACGAGTTCGGCGCCAGCCGCTCGGCCGCGGCGAAACCCGTCAGTGCGCCGGCGATGTCACCGGCGGCGGCGGCGGCGCGCCCGGCGTGGAGGCGTGCGAGCACGTCGGCGCCGTCCAACTCGACGGCCAGAGCCGCGTGTTGTGCTCCCTCGGCGGCGCGCCCCAGACGATTGAACGCGGCCGACGCCAGCCGATGAAGCGCGGCGGTCCGTGGAGCGATGAGCAGAGCCCTCTGAATCCGGGCGAGCAGCGCCGCGTCATCACCGTGCCGCTGAAATTCGAGGTCAAACGCATCGTCGACGCGCCCCGCCCGCCGAAGCGCCTCCGCGCGATACGCGACGTACAGGTGATCGAGCGGCACCGGACCTGACCCATCGTCGCCGGGTTGCGCGGCCAGCGACGCGGCCTGATCGAACGCGGCGGCCGCATCTGCCGGTCGATCGAGCGCCAGCAGTGCGAGTCCGAGGCTGGCGCGGAACACCGGGTTCGAGCCATCCTGCGCGACCGCCCGGTCGAACAGGCGCTCCGCGTCGGCCGCGCGACCCTGGTGAAGCAGAACCTCACCAAGCACGTGCGACGCATCGGCGGGCGCCGCGGGACCGTCCGCCATGCGCCTCAGCCGCGCCTCGGCGGAGGCGGTGTCACCCTCCAGCAAGTCGATCCACGCAAGGCCGGCCTGATTGGCCGGTCTCGACAACAGTCCGAAGCGCTCGACCCAGGCGAGATGCCGGCGGGCGCGGTCGGCCTGTTCGCTTTCCTGCGACGTGACCAGCGGCGCGAGCGAACCCGCCAAGGGCCAACCGGCCACCGCCGGCGTGACGGCGGCGAAGGCGCGTTCACCGCGAGCCTGGTGATACTGCACCAAAGCCGAGTGCGCGACGAACGCGAGCAGCACGAGCGAACAGGCGGCGAAGGCCCAACCGCCGCCGACGACACGACCGCCGCGCTTGAGGGGGATGCGGTGCAGCGTGGCGTCGCGGCGAGGCGCGAGTTGCCACGTCTTGAGCGCGATGAAGGTCGTGATGGCGGACAGGCCGAGTGAAAACAGAAACGGCACATGCCCGTAAAGCCCGCGATAGGCGTAGAGGCACACGACGAACACGACCGCCATCGCGATCTCTTCACCGAGGTTGCCGTCGTAGCGAAGCGGCCGGCGACGATCGGCCGCGTTCGGCGCGAGGACGGCCGGTCGCCCCCAGCCGACGTACAAGGCGTCGTTGGGACAGACGGAGACACAGTCCATGCACTTCATGCAGCCCGGATCGACCACCATCTTGAACAGGTGAACTTCTTCCGCGACGCGAACGTTCGACGAGCACTCGGCGGTGCAATGTCCGCACTGATTACAGGCCTCGGTGACGCGGATGCGGGCGGGCGCCAGCCGGTCGAGCACGGCGAAGAACCCCCCGTACGGGCAGGCGTAGGTGCAGAAGCCCTTGTTGCCGAGAAACCAGACGATGCCGAGACCGCACGCCGCCAGCGTGAGAACCGCGATGGCCGGCCCCGGAAACGTCCCCCAGAAATCGGCCTTCGTCAGATGCCATGTGAGAGGCGGCGCGGGTTGTCGAACCCACAGTCGATACGCCGTCGGCCAGATGAACATGTAGACGGCCGCGATCAGCGGCACCCAGACGAGCAGGCGCGAGCGAAAGGGGCGCGGCCGCAGCCCCAGACGCTTCAGCACCCAGCCGCACAGGTCCTGCAACGCCACCATGTGACAAGCCCAGCCACACACAAACCGCCCGAAAACGAGCGTCAGGGTCAGAGCCACCGCGAAAAAGACCGCCCCGGCGTTGACGCGGCCGTGCTGCAACGTCTCCATCGCCTCGGAGGGCTCGACCGGCGAGATGGTGCGGCCGGCAAGGCCCCAATGCGCCAAGTGAAGAATGAACAGGACGTGCACGCCCACGAGCGCCAACGCCCGCCAGCGTCCCATCTTCGAAGGGCGCACCGGACCAGGGGAGCGCCCCGGGACGACCGGCAGCGCGATCGTCCGCGAACACGTCGGCTTGGCTGAATCCGATGCGGCCCTCACGACCACGTATTCTATGTCAGACGGCCGCGCTTGCGCCATGCCGGCCGACACGAAGCTCACACCTGCGGGCCCGCGAACCGATAATTCGACCATCGGGGGACGATGCCGCGAATGTCCGAGCTTCCGCGCATCTACGAATGGCTGGCACGCAGCGACAACGCGGCGGCCGACCTGGCGCTGCGCGAGGCCCTGCCCCGGCTGGAGTCGCCGTTTCGAGAACACGCCACGCGGACGCTGGTGCGACGCGGCACGCCCGGCAGCCTGCTCGCCCTGATCGCCAACTATCACGTGCTGACGTCGGAACTTCAGGCGTTCGTCGTCACGGCCGCTTGTCGCGCCCGCGATGCGATCGGCGCCGCGCTGCACGACCCGTCGGCTGAGACCCGCCACAATGCGCTCACGATCGTGCAATCTGCGTGCGACCCTCGCCTGGCGGGGTTCGCCGTGGTCGGACTGCACGACCCAGTGCCACAGGTTCGGCAGGCCGCCTCGCAGACGCTTTGTGCGCTCGTCGATCGGTACTTCGCGAACGACGCTGCAACGCGCGCCGCAGCGCCGACGGACTCAGCCGCCGCCGACATGATCGAACAGCGCGAGGCCGTCATCCGCGCCCTGGCGCTTTCGCTAGACTCCTTCAGTGAGCATCATCGTCCCGAGACGCTCGCCCTGGCGATGTACTTCGCGCCGGACCTGGCGGACCTGCTGTTCTCGCAGTCGTCGAGCCGCCGCTCGGCGTTCGGACACGCGATGCTCGAGCTCTACCAGGAGTCCGACGATCCGCGGCTCGCGGCGTTCACCTACCTCGCGATGACGCGGCCCGAGTTGCGCGGCCCGGTCTGCCGCCGGGTCGAGTCGCGCTGTGATTCCGCGTTCTTTTACGAAATGCTGCGATGCGCCTACCTGGCGCGCGACCCGGCCGTCCGGCGCGGACTGGGACACATTCGCCGGCTGGGCTGGCTGGCAAGCAGCAACGAAGGCATCGCCGATCTGCCGCTCGACGTACTGCCGGCCGCGCCGGCGTGGATCGTCGCCACCGGCCTGCCGGCGGAACAGAAGCTCGACCTGCTCACCCACCTGACGCTGAGCGATCATCCCGCAGCGGCCGTCGCGGCGGTGTGCGAACTGGCGCGGCTGGGAGGCCACGCGATGGTGCGCGGGCTTGATCCCGCTTTGCGGCGCGGCGAACCGGTTGTTCAACGCATGGCGATGCGGGCGCTCAAGCACCGGCAGCGGATGAACGCGCGCATGCAGAAGCTGGTCGGCCTCGACCAGAACGCTCAGCCCGGCGAGAGCATCTTCGAGTCGATCTGGGAGGCATTCGAGCGCCTGGATGGGCCGAGCGCCCGGGCGCTGGGGCGGCGACTGCGCTCTGACCTGCGCGACTTCGCCATCGGCGCTCGCTCGCGGCTGGCGTCGCGGTCGCTGGAAGACCGCAGCCGAGCCGTTCGGCTGGTCTCGGCGCTGGGGCTGGCCGGTGAGTTCACGCACGAACTGGCGGCGCTGTCGGGCGACGAGGATGCGACCATCCGGGCGACGGTCATGACGGCACTGGCGACGGCGGGCGGTGCGATCGCGCGACGCATTCTGGAGCGAGCCCTGCTCGACGCCGATGCGCGCGTCGTCGCCAACGCCGTCGAGGGACTGGACCGACTCGGGATGACCCGGCGCGTCGAGCTGTTCCTGCCGCTGCTCGAGCACGCCGACAACCGGGTCCGCGCCGGCGCCGTCCGCGCGCTTCTGCATCGCCGTAGACCGGAAGCGGCGCGAACGCTGGTCCAGATGCTTTGCGATCCGCGTCGAACGCACCGGACCAGCGCGATCTGGCTGTTCGAGCGCATGCGGCTGATGACCATCGCCGACCGCATTCGTGACATCGCCGCCGGCGACCCGGACGGCGCTGTCCGTCGCGCCGCAACGGCCGCGCTCGAGCGTGTGGCGCATCGCGCCACTCCGGCCCCGGCGGCGACGGCGGAGGCCCGGACATGATGATGCTGGCCGATGTGCAACTCTCGGAGAAGACCCGGGAGTTCATGCAGTCTATGCAGCGGCAGGTCCGCGAGAGCCACGGATCGACGCAGGATATCCTGCAGCAGATGGCGCTTGTGGCGGCCGCGCTGCTGGCGCTGTACGGTCTGCTCTACCTGCTCGGCATCGCGCAGCTTCGCCGGAGCAATCCGGTCGAGCGGCTGCCGCGAAGGTTGTTCAGTCGCCTGATGGCCGACTTGGGGTTGTCTTGGTCGGAACGGATGCTGCTGCGGCTGGTGGCTCGAGCCGACGGACGCGAGCACCCGGTCGCGCTGCTGCTGAGCCCGAATCTGCTGGAGGCGGCCACGCGGACGTGGGCCGAGCGGGTGCACGTGGCCCACTTCCGGAGGAGCGCGTGGCGGCGACTATCGGACCTGTCCACCCGATTGCACGGCCACGCCTTCCCGAACGAGTCCTGATTCCCACGGTTGATTCGGACCATTGCGGCCGGCCCGGTGCGCGACTTTCCGCACCGGCCACCGCCGCTAGGATACGCCCCGGCTCGGCCTGCCGAGCCATCGGGGTTCGACGCTGGCACGCGGAATGCCGCGATCAGTCGGAGGGGGCCTCGGACCGAGGCGGCGCGACGCGAGAGAGGTGCTCATGAGACTGGTTGTTCCGAGGGAGACCCGCGCGGACGAGCGCCGCGTGGCGATTGTTCCAGAGTCCGTACAGAAGCTGACCAAAGCGGGCATCACAGTCGCCTTGCAACGCGGCGCGGGGCAGACCGCGTATTTCGACGACGAGGCCTATCGCGCCGCGGGTGCCGCCATCGAAGAGGATCTGCCCGCCCTGCTCGGCGGCGCGGACCTGGTGCTCAAGGTCCAGCCGCCGCTGCCCTGCCCCGAATCCGGCACGCACGAGGCGGACCTGATTCGCGAAGGCGCGATCCTCCTGTGCGGTCTGTATCCGACCCGCAACCTCGATGCGGTGCGCCGCCTGGCCGCGCGGCGCGTGACCGCGTTCGCCACCGACTGCATTCCGCGCACCACGCGGGCACAGGCGATGGACACGCTGTCGTCGCAGGCCAACATCATGGGCTACAAGGGCGTGCTGCTGGCCGCGTCCACGCTGGCGCGGTACTTCCCCATGTTCATGACGGCCGCCGGCACGGTCTTTCCGGCGAAGGTGTTCGTGATCGGCGCGGGCGTGGCCGGACTGCAAGCCATCGCGACGGCGCGCCGGCTGGGCGCGAACGTGTTCGCGACCGACGTACGGCCGGAAGTCAAGGAGCAGATCGAGAGCGTCGGCGGCAAGTATGTCGGCATTGAACTGAAGCAGAGCGCGGCGGCGGGCGGCGGCTATGCCAAGGAACTGTCGGCCGACGACCAGGCCCGGCAACGGCAGTTGCTGGTGGAGCAGTGCGCCCAGTCGGACGTGATCATCACCACCGCCCTGATCGGCGGCGTGTTTGCCCCGAAGCTCATCACGGCGGAGATGGTTCGGCAGCTCAAGCCGGGATCCGTGATCGTGGATCTGGCCGCCGACGGCGGCGGCAACTGCGAACTCTCACGACCGGGCGAGACGACGGTCGAGAACGGCGTGACGATCCTCGCGCCGCTGAACCTCGCGTCCACCGTGCCGACGCACGCCAGCGTCATGTGGTCGCGGAACCTGACCAACTTCGTGCTGGCGTTCTGGAAGGACAACCAGTTCCAGCTCGACTGGAATGATGACATTCTCAAGGGCGCGGTCGTCACGCATCAGGGCGACATCCTGCACGGCAAGACGAAACAAGCGCTGGAGGCCGCCCCGGCGGCCGTCTGAGCCGCGGAGGCGCAAGAAAGGAGACCTTCCCCCATGCAATGGCTGGTTCATTCGGCGGGCATCCTCGCGGCGGGCGAGACCGCGGGGCACGGCACGCGCGAGCTCGACTTCATGTCGATGCTGTTCGTCTTCATGCTGGCGACGTTCATCGGGATCGGGGTCATTCGGCGCGTGTCGCGGCTGCTGCACACGCCGCTGATGTCGCTCACCAACGCCATCTCCGCCATCGCGGTCGTCGGCGCCATCATGGTCGCGGGCGGCGAGGGCTATCCGACGTGGATCCGGCTTCTCGGGGGGCTGGCGATGTTCGCCTCGATGACCAACATCATCAGCGGTTTCCTCATCACGAACCGCATGCTCAAGATGTTCAAGACGCAACCCCAGCCGGGAGGCAAGCCATGAGCGCGTATCACCTCATGCAGCTGGCCTACCTGCTGGCCTGCGCCCTGTTCATCTTCTCGCTCCACTGGATGAGCGATCCGAAGACGGCTCGCAACGGCGTCTACGCGGGCGTCGCGGCCATGCTGATCGCCATCTTCGCAACCTGGGGCGGCCTGCATATTACGCGACACTGGTGGATCATCATTCCGTGCCTGCTGGCCGTCCCGCCCGGCATCTGGCTGGCGCAGGTTCCGCTCACGGCCGTTCCGCAGCGAACGGCCTTCTCGCACGCGTTCGGCGGACTGGCCGCCGGGCTGGTCGGCACCTGCAAGTACTTCTACTGGCTCTCGCACGAGCAGGAGATGCTGACCGCGTTCCGGATGACGGCCATCGTGGCCGAGGTCATCCTCGGGTTTCTGACGTTGACCGGCTCGCTCATCGCAGCCGGCAAGCTCCAGGAACTCAAGTGGATTCCGCAGCGGCCGTGGGTCTTCCAGGGCCAGCGTGCCATTAACCTCGCCGGTCTCGGGCTGGCGGTCCTGCTCGGCGTGCTGCTGATCAACTCCCCCTCCGCCGGATGGGCGCCGTTCGCCTTCGTGGTCGTGGTTGTGCTGTCGCTTGGTTTCGGCGTGATGATGGTCCTGCCGATCGGCGGAGCGGACATGCCGACTGTGATCTCGATCCTGAACTCGTTCGCCGGGCTGTCGGCCGTGGCGATGGGCTTCGTGCTCGACAACAAGGTGCTGATCACGGCCGGGGCACTGGACGGATCGAGTGGTCTGATCCTCTCGATCATCATGTGCAAGGCGATGAACCGCAGCTTCCTGAACGTGCTGTTCGGCGCGTTCGGACAGGTGAAGCAGTCCGCCGCCGGCAGCGACGGGAAGGTGTACAAGCCCGAGTCGGTCGAGGGCGCCGCGCAGATTCTCGAACAGGCCAGCAGCGTGGTGATCGTGCCCGGCTACGGCATGGCCGTCGCCCAGGCGCAGCACAAGACGCGCGAGCTGTACGACCAGCTCAAGAAGCGCGGCATTTCGTGCCGATTCGCGATTCATCCCGTCGCCGGCCGCATGCCGGGACACATGAACGTGCTGCTGGCGGAGGCGGAGATCCCGTATACCGACCTCGTCGAGATGGACGAGATCAACCCGGACATGCCGCAGGCGGACGTGTGCCTGGTGGTCGGGGCGAACGACGTGGTGAACCCGGCCGCACGCCATGACAAGAGCAGCCCGATCTACGGCATGCCGATCATCGACGCCGACAAGGCGCGGACGGTCTTCGCGATCAAGCGCAGCAAGAACCCGGGCTTCGCGGGCATCGACAACGAGCTGTACTTTTCGGATCGCACGTGGATGCTGTTCGGAGACGCCAAAGCCGTGATCGGCGACCTGGTGAAGCAGCTCTCCGGCGGCAGCGGAATCCACTAACGGGGCTTGCCGGACGTCAACGCTGATGATTCGACGGCACGGGCGCGGTACGCACGATCCGCGCCCGTGCCGGCAAGCTTGCTCGATCGAGCACCGACTTACTGCACGCGCTCCAGCGTCGCCGGATATTCGAACTCAGTGATCGCCGCCAGGAACGGATTGCCGTTCGCGAGCAGCGCAACGAAGTACACGGCGGCGACCGCTGGGTCGAGTTCGACCCGGATCTTGGCGTTGCCGTCGATGACGTTGTCATTCCGCACGCCGGCGAACGAGATGTCGAGTCGGGCCACCTGCGTCGGACCGGCGACGTACAGGAAGACGACGGTGAACCCGACGTCGTCGCCGTCCTCCGCACCATAGGATCCGCCCTTGAAGCCAGCCACACCGGGCGGGAGGAAGGGCGCCGACTGGAGGTTGCCATCGACGACAAAGTTGGTCAGATAACCCGGCAGCAGCCCGATCCACGGTCCGAGTTGTTGCGTGATCTGGTCGTCGACGAGAATCGAGACTTGGACGACCTCACCCTTCGTTCCCATCACGAAGTTCGCAATCGCGATGTCCTGGCCGCTTCCGTCCGGATTGGTGTTGATCTTCAAGGCCCACGTGCTGTTCGCGAGCTGCTCGGGGCCGGAGCCGAGGGTCGCGTTGACGGACTGTGCCTGGCCAATCAGCACGCTGATCGCGTCCGGCAGGTTCGGTTGACAGCCGCAAGCCATCATCGCCACCGGGGCGAGCAACGCCGCTTGCAGACCATGTCGTCGATTCATCGAGTGCTCCTTTGTGCTGCTGATTCAACGGACTGGGGGGTGACCGCGCGCCAACGCAGCGCGTCGGTTCGTGAGCGCGCCCGCCCATTCGCGCTGGGCGACGTCACGCCCGACCCAAGAGACCGCATTCAAAGCGACGAAGGTCGCCGATGATCACGCGAATAGAGTGCGTCTGAAAGCCAGCCTAAAGGGTGTGCATGGGATGAGTCAAGCCAGTTCGACTCGGATCGCGGCTGGGATCGCGCCATTGGCGAGCGCCAAGAACGGCAAAGGGCGGCCGCGGCGTTTCGTCGCGACCGCCCTTGTTTCATACCCCCACGGGGATTTGAACCCCGGTCTCCAGGATGAGAACCTGATATCCTAGGCCACTAGACGATGGGGGCCGGATAACCCGCGCTGCGGCGTTTCAACTCGCCCCGCCGCCCGCAGGCAGACTAAAGAGGGACCTCTTCATAAATTAGCACGCATCGCCGCGTTTGCAAGTCCGCCTCGCGACGGGCAGTTTCGAGATCGGCGTCCACGACACAAGTCCCGCCGCTCAAAGATCTTCAGGCGCGCGCTCGGCGGCCGTGTAGCGCGCTGAGGCGCGTCGCCAGCGCCAGCTCGCCGCGAGGCCGATCCGCCGTCCGAGGGATATTCCCAATTGCATCCGGCACCTCGCTCACGTGATACTGACCCTGTCCCTTCTGTTTCCGGCCGGCCCGGCTTCGGATGGAGCGGCTCGGCGGACGAACTCGACGCCAACGGCGGACCGGCCGGCCGCCGGTTGACGTGCCAGCATCATGGGTGGCGCATGGCCATGCTCCGCTCGAAACATCGCCGTAAGGTTTTCCAGTGTCCGACTCGCGCCGAGCGGACGTCATCACAGTTACAACGAGTCGTGCCCTCGGACGACGGCGGTCCCGTCGCTCGACGAGTCCCGGTAGAGGCGGCCGACTGCCGCCCATTCACCGCGAAGCGGTAAGGAGCCCGGCATGAAGCGAAACGGAGAACGAAATCACGCCCCAGTCCCGACGGATCGACCGGTTCGGCCTCGGCGCGGTCCCGCGCTCACTGGGGCGGCCGCGGTGCTGGCGCTTGTCGCCGCGCGGCCCGCATCCGCGGTGCTGATGCACTTCGTGGCCGACCCCATCAATCCGGCCAACGAGTGTCCGCTCTGCCCCGCCGCGAACGGAGTCGGCGCCGGAGCATTCACGCTGGACACCGTCACGGGGATGGTGACCTACTACATCGTGCACAACGAACCGGGCGAAACAGCGGCGCACATCCACGGTCCGGCCGGTATCTGCCCGGCCACCGCAGGGGTGCTGTTCGGACTGCCCGTCGGAGGGGTCAAGGTCGGGTCATACGGTCCGCTCACCCCGGCGCAGCAGGCGGACATGCAAAACCAGTTGCACTACGTCAACGTGCACACCGGACTCTGCCCGGCGGGCGCCATTCGAGGCCAGATCCGCCGGGTGACGAACGTCGAGGCCTGCTGCCTTCAGAACGGGACGATCTGCCGCGATACGGATCGCCTTACGTGCCTCAACATCGGAGGCGCCCCACAAGGACCGGGCACCTCCTGCGCAATGACCGATTGCACGCAAGCCTGCTGCGTCGGTCTGTCGTGTGTCACACTTGATCCGGCCACCTGCATCTTGCAGGGTGGTACCCCGGGCGGTAACAACTCCGACTGTCAACCCCAGAGTGCGTGTTGCCTCGCGGGAGGGTGCGTCGCGGCGGACCCATCGTGCTGCTCGCTCAACGGCGGCAACCCACTCCCGCCGGGAACGGCATGCGTGCCGGATCCGTGCGGCGGTGTCGTGGAGGCCTGCTGCCTGCCCGACGGCACCTGCGTCGATGTGCCGCCCAGCGACTGCGCCGCGGCCGGCGGACGATCGCAAGGGCCGCTCAGCACCTGCTCGCAGGCCCAGTGCTACAAGAATTGGGTTATCGCGGACGACTTCCAGCTTGAGCAGACGCCTGTGCCGATCCCGGTCACGCGCGTGCGGTGGTTCGGATCGTATCTCGATCCGGCGTTCGAACCGTGCTCGCATCCCACGTGCCCACCCAGCCGGCCGATCGAGTCATGGCTGATCGCCTTCCACGAGGACATCCCGCCAGCGCCCTGTCCACCGCCGCCGCCGGGACTGCCGCCGATCGACCTATGCGGCACGTTCGTCCCACTGATCGGCTGTCCGATCTCCAATATTGGCTTTCAGCCGGACGGCAGCGCGTCGATCTACACGGCCATCGGACCGGTTCCCCCGGTCGGCACGCGCGCCAGAGTCTGCGGCTTCATCGACCCCAACTGTCCCCCTTGCCCGGCCACGCTCGCCTGCCTGCTCGTCAACCAGGTGTTGCCGTGCGACTCGGTCAGCCGACCTGGACGCCTGCTGGTGCAGTATGCCTTTCACCCCTCCAGCGTGAATCTGCAAATGACGCAGCAGATTGGTTGCGACGGGCATCGCACGTGGGGCTACCAGGTCGATCTGGCCAACGGTTGCCTCATGCACGTCAACGATCCGAGCCTGCTCGTGCCGAACGGCATCCAGCCGCTTCCCAATCGCGTGTACTGGATCAGTATTCAAGCCGTGGTCGGCCACGCGATCGGGCCGGGGTGCACCTCGATCGCGACGGGAACCCAAGTCAACCGGCCGTTCTGGGGCTGGCACACCACGCCGCCCGGCTATCACCACATCGACGACGCCTACATGGGCATGCTGAGCATGGGCTGCTTCGGCGAGTGGGTCTATCGCTGGATGAACCACCTGCACTGGTCAGATCAACCGTGGAACGTGTGCGCCGACGACCCGACCAAGTCGATGGACATGGCGTACTACCTGACCAACGCCCCGATCGGCGGCCCGGAGACGATTCTCTGGTGTCAGCCGCACGAACCCGGGCCGCCGACCGTCCCGGGGCCGCCGCGCCGCTTCCCGCCCGGCGGGCACGATGAATTCCCTTACACGAGCGGCGACGCGGACATCGACCTGTTCCTCTTTGGCTCGGTCAATAACGTCTTCATGACCGGGCCGACCATCGTCGTCCGCACCGACCCGTACAACGTGGGGCCGCAGGATGTGATCGACACGGAGATCCTCCAGTTGAATCTGCAGGGTGCCCTGCCTCCTCCGGCGCCGCCGGCGCAGATCTTCCTCCGGCGGAGTCAGTCCCCGCCGGCGAGCGTTGGTAAGGCGGTGGGACCGGCAGGCAACGTGTTCCCCGCCAGCAGCTTCTTCGACGTATTTGTTGACATCGACGTACCCGCGCTGGGCATTCAGGCCCGAACGCTCGGGCCGGTCAATATGGTCGCCTCGCCGCCGGGGCTGTGGGAAATTCCGCCGTCGGATGCGACCTATCTCAGCACGGCTCCGGTGCCACTCGTTGATCGTGTCACGCTTCAGCCGATCGGCGTGCTGCGGCGGGTGCGCCACAACACCGGCACGTATCGCGGCGGCATCGACATCCACAGTGACGCCGACTGGGGCTTCCTGCCGACGGACTGCATCTGCCGCGGCGACCTGAACGGCGATGGTCGCGTCAATGGCCCTGACATCCAGCGATTCGTGAGCTGTTATATCAACCCCGGATGCGCGTACACGCCGTGCCCGCCGTTGCCGCTGACCTGTCCGTGCGAGTGCGCGGACATGAACGACGACGGCGTGCTCACGAACGTGGACCTGGGGTTGTTCGTATCGCGACTGCTCTTGCACCCCACCACGTTGTGCCCCTGACCGGCTGAGCGCGACGGCCGGGCCGCTTGATCGTCGCACGGCCTTCCGCAACCCGCGGGAGGCCGTGCGGCTTTGCGGCCGCCGATTGCCCGGCGGGCGGACCCCGGCGACGATGTCGGCGGAACCGGGGCATGACCGCCGCGAACGACCACGCCGTTCCGCGCTTCGCCTGCGACGCCATGTGCGGCGGGCTGGCGCGATGGCTGCGCGCCCTCGGCTACGACGCGACATTCTCGCCGTCGGTGTCCGACGCCGAGCTGGTGCGACACGCGCTGCACGAGGGCCGCGTGCTCATCTCGAGCGACGGCCCGATGTTCGCGCGACGGCTGCTGCGGGACGGCACGGTCGCGTCGCTGTTTCTGCCGCGCGGGCTGAGGTTGGCGGAGCAGGTCGAGTTCGTCGTTCGCCGGCTGCGGCTGGCGGTGCACGAGCCGCGCTGCATGTCGTGCGGCGGCGAACTGGAGCGCGTCTCGGCCGAGGAAGTGGGCGACCGCGTGCCGGCCCGCAGCCTCATCTGGGCGACCGAGTTTTACCGCTGCACGCGATGCGTCCGCGTCATGTGGAACGGCACGCATTGGCGGCGCATCGCGTCCGTGCGACAGGCCGCAGCGAGATGGCAGGACGAAGGTTGATGGCGATTGTCGGGCCGCGCCGCTCCAGTTAGACTCTTCACGCTTGGTTGGTTCGTAAGGAGTCGTGCGTGCCGATCTTTGAATACGTTTGCGGCGATTGCCACCGCGAATATGAGGAGCTGGTCCGCTCGGACGATCGCGCCGCGCGTCCCCCCTGCCCGGCCTGCGGGTCGCGCCGGACGGAGCGCAAGTTGAGCGTCTTCGCGGCCCGCACGGCGGCCGAACCCCGTCCGCGGGAAGCCGGTGGGCCCTGCGGGCGCTGCGGCGATCCCAGCGGACCGTGCGGCCTGTCCTGATCGATTCAGCGCGAGTCCCCCATGACGCGAGTATCCAGCACGGTCACAACCTCCACCCGATCGGCGCTCTCGACCCCGCTGACGGGCGTGCTGGCTTGGCTCGTGCCCGGCATGGGCCACTGGTACCTTGGACTGCGAGACCGGGCCGTCGTCTTCTTCGTCACCATCGTCGTGACGTTCTGGGGCGGCGTCGCGCTGGGTGGCGTCCGCAGCACCATCAACGTCAACGAGAATCAGGCGTGGCTGGCCGCGCAGCTGTGCGCTGGTCCGCAGACACTGGCGGCGCTGATGTGGTCGCGCAGCCTGCCTCAACCGCCGCCCGGATCGGGACAGGTTGACCGATACGAGGCGCCCTATCCGGCCGGTGACATCGGCGTGGTCTACGCCGGCATCGCGGGGCTGCTCAATCTGCTCGTCATCATCGATGCGTTGGCGCGGTCGGAATCCGGCGTGGTCGTCCGGACGGCCCGCCCTCCGCCGGAGGGCCGCGGCTGATGCCGGTTGATCTCTTGGCCATGCTGTTCGTCGACCCGATGCCGATCGGACGCGGCATGCGATTGGTTCTGCTGCTGCCGCTGGCGGCCAGCGTCGCCGTTGTCTATCGAACCATTCGCGTCACGGCGATGCGCCAGCTGCCCGCCAGCGCGCTGACCCTGTGGCTGACGATCGTCTTCGGCATGTTCGGCGTCGGCCTGGCGCTACTGATCGGCTATCGCCTGTTGCTGTAACACCAGCCGCGCGGGCTTGCCTTTCACCCCGCCGATCAGAGACCCAGCAATGCGGCCAGGAAGCCCGGGATGTCGCTCGCGTCGACGCGATAGTCGCCGGTGAAATCGCCCCGGAATATCGGGTCGAGCGCCGGGAAGTTCGCGCGATAGGCGGCGATTCGGCCCGCCAGCACGAGCTGAAATAGCTGTACGTCGTCGCCGTTCACCAGGCCGTCTCCGTTCATGTCGCCGCGCGGCAGGCCGGGATCGTAGATCACGGTGGCCCGCGCCATCGGATCGCCCACGACGATCTGCTGCCAGCTCAGACCCGGGATGGAACTCCATGCCGCTTCGCCCCAGGCGCGCCCGGCAAGCAGGAAGTTCTTGAGCACGAATTCGTTATCCGAGACCAGCGGACTGAACGGTTCCCAGACGTGCCCGATGCCGAACGTCCCCCCGGCCGCGATGAAACTGGAGACCTGGCCCTGGTTGAACATCGTCCCGAGCAAATTGAACGCTCGGCCGTTGTAGGACTCGATCGTGTTGAAGATCGCGCCGGGCGGGAATCGGAAGCCGAGCATGTAGAGCGATCCGCCGGGCGGGGGCTCGCCCGCGCCACCGAGGCTGTGGTTCCCGCCGTAGGAGGCATAGGCGATGATGGGGCGCTGCTCGAGCGCGGGCGACACGAACGTGAACGACTGATCGCGCCGCACCATCCAGCCGGCCATCGACATGGCGAAGTCGGTGTCGTCGTAGTCGGGACCGCCCCAGAACGGATCATCCTCGGGCGGCGAAAAGAAGCTATCGTCGTCGAGCGGTGATCGCAGGTTGGTGTCGTACGAATCGAGCACGACGATCGACGCGGCGCGGTTGACGTAGAGACCTTGGGCGCGTTGCAGCGCGGCGCGGGCATCGTCGAGCGTGCTCCCGTCGATACGGGCGACGATCAGCATGTCACCCGGCGTCAGGCCGGAGTTGTCGAGCAGCCAGACGACGTTCTGGACGTTGGTCAGCGTGCGCTGGACCGTGATGTTCGTTCTGACGTAGCTGTCGATCGCGTCCGACGACTTGAAATACGGGTTGGCGATGACATTGTCCGAGCGGCTGTCCATCGTGCCGCCGGCCTCGCCGCTGTCGAGGTCCTGCCACAGGAGCGTCAACTCGGAGTCGACCGAGCAGTAGTTCGCGTCGCCGTTGAAGAACTGGCCCAGCGCGGTGCTCGGGGAATCGCCGGCGGTGACGGCGTTCGTATCCTGCACGCGATGCGGGAACGGTCGAATCAGCACGATCGCAACGATGTCGGCCGGCTCGGGCGAACCGGGCAACAGCAGATAATTGCGGATCGGATTCCGCACCAGCGAAACGAAAAACGGGTACGGCAGGTCGGCCGCCAGCAGGGACACGCTGTTCATCGCCAACACGTTTTCAGGCGGAATGTCCGGATGGGCCGCGAGGTAGTCATCCTTGAGCGCGACCGCGTCGGGTGATGCGAGGTTGTAGACCACGAGCACCCGGTTGGCAGGGATGTCGGCGCGGACAACCGGCAGCGGAGCGAAGGCCAGCAACGCCATGAAAAGCGCCGGTCCACGCGTGCCGAGACGTGCCTGCATGCCCTCTCCCGAACAGCACCGACCGGCATCCGCCGGCGAAGATGTTCATTATACGCCCCGGCCGCTTCACTCCCCAAATCGCGATCCGAAAAAGTGCGTCCGAGTGCGCGGAGCGGCGCTGCGAAACGGGGCGGCACGGCTTGACTCAGACCTTGCGATAATCCGTTTCCGCCACCTCGGAGCCGTCGGGCAACGAGCGAATGCGATAGTCGCCGAACAGGTGCGGTGCTTCGGACTGAAGCAGCCGGCAGGTGCGAACGGCCACCTTGCGAATCTCCGGCTCGGCGGCCTCGCTGCCGCGCAACTCGATGAAGTGCCGCAGGGCGCGAGCGTTGGCGGTCACGAAGATCTTGGTCTCGGTGGCGTTGGGCAAGACGCAACGCGCGGCCTGGCGGGCCATCTTGCGCCGGGCAGTGCGATCCTCGACGTTCTCAAGCAACGCCGCCAGCCGATCCGCCAGCTTGATGTACGCTGCGTGAGCCTCCTGCATGGCCGCGGTGAAAATCGCGTGGCACTCGGGGTCGTCCGCGATGATATCCGGCTCGACGTACTCGGCCACGCTCTCGTCGACGTATCGCTGCGACAACTGCGAGTAGCCGAAGCCGGCGCGGTGGCGGATCAGCTCGTGCGTGAAACTGCGCGACACGCCGGTGATCAGCAGGTTCCAGACGGCGTGCTCGAGCACGCTGCCGTGGCCAACCTCGAGCAGGTGCTTGAGGTAGGCGGCGTTTCCGCCCGGCCGCGGCTTGGCGAACGACATGTAGCAAACGCGGCCGGCCACCTCGCAGAGCTTCTGGCCGGCGACCTCGGAGTCCGTCGTCCAGGTCGAGACGTCGTGGTCCGCCAGAAACGAATCGAGCGCGGCCGGCTCGATCGACTGCCGCCCGACGATGTAGACACTCGGCTCGCGGATGATCTTCATGGCTTCGTCCCTGCCGGCCCGATGACAGCACCCGGTCGGGCAGCGTCGACATCGATCGCCGGCCGTCCCCGCGCGTCGGGCGTGGACCTTAAACGCCCGTGCGACGCACTTGCAACGCGAATTCGGACTCGACTCGGCGAGCCGGCCTGTGGGCAGCCGAGCGCCCTAGTCGGCAGCTTTCGTCGGGATCGGAGCTTGCGGCGTTCGCCGCAACAGGAGTACGACCGTCAGGAGAATCTGAAATGCCAGCCCGGGCAGGAGCATGACCGCCTCGCAGCCGAGCAGAACGCCCGCGGCGGCGCCCAACGGCGAAAAACACAGCATCGGGCCGACGAAGTAATCGTGGGCGGAACCGGTACTCACCCGGAAGACGAACAACGACATCTCGATCACGATCGGCAGCAACCAGATGGCCCCCAGCATCAACCCGGACCGACCCAGCACGGTGTCGGCGCGGGCGTACGCGCGGCGCAGGTGGACCGCTGACAGCAGCAGACCGAGCGCGAGAAGCGTGCCAGGGGCCGTGTGCAACCCGACCGGCCGATTCAAGAGATGCACCCCGCTCGCCGCAACGCCGGGCTCCAAGGCTCGCCCGCAGGCAACGCTGACTGCAACGACGACGAGCATGGATAGCGCGGTCCAGAGGAGATACGGTGCCGGCGGTCGATCGCGGAAGATCACGTCGAGTCGCCGACGCCGTTCCCACCGGCCGGACTGCTTGGCGGCCGAGGCGACCGGCAGCAGGGCCAGCAGCGCGATGGCCACGATATTCGTGAAGACCGGCCAGGCGCCGATCTCGAAACGACTTGAGGTCACAGGGAACACGGCCTGCCAGAGCGATTCGGCCGAGAGCAGTGCCAGCGTTGCCGCGAAGGCGACTTGCAGAAGCAGGAGCATGGCCAGCCGGGGACTGAACGCCTGCACGTCGGCCCGCCGGTAACGCCGCGCCGCGGCGGTGCAGAAGGTTAGCCCGAGCCCAATCTGAAGGGGCAGTGCCAGCCACATGGCGTCGGGCGGCGTGACGCCAACCGCGATGCCGCTGAACTTCATGAAGAGCAGCAACGGGCCGATGAGCACGATCAGAAATGGTGCGGTGCGGATGAACAGCACGCCTCCCAGAAATCCGGCGACGAACAGCAGCGCCATCGCGTTGCCGCGGCCGCGAGTGACCATCGCGAACGCAAGCGACACCGACGCGGACAGGAAGGCGAAGCTCAGGATGAAGCCGTTCAGGAGCGTCCACCCGGCCCACGGGCGGGTCGGGAGCAGCGCGCAGGCCAGCAGCCCGATCAGCCAGTCCTCCAGCGCCAGGATGCCGAGCTGAAACGTCGGGCCCGCCAGGTACCCCGCGATGACGGCCGCCGGACGCATCGCCGTGAGGCGATGCGAGTCGATCATGGCCGTGCTGAAGTCGCGCAGCACCGCCTGCCGGATGGCACCACCGCCGAGCAGCACCAGCAGCAGCACCTGCATGCCCATCAGAAAGGGCAGCGCGCCGCCGGCGATGGTGGCGAGCGTGACCGGCTGCATGGCGCGGTAGCAGATCATGCACACCGCGGCGACCACGAGCGGATAACCGATCGCCACGCTCACATGCGTGCGCGGCGTACCGACCAGGCGCGCCTGGGCTTCGATCAGCGGATTGGTGAATTCGGCCAAGCTTGCCATGACGTCGCCGCCGACCTCCGATCCGTCCCCTCAATCGACCTGCCGGATGCCCGCGCGCAGGTACGCTTGTTCAAGATCACCCTTGACCGGGGCGAACGACGCGACCACCAGCCCCTGTTCGATCAGAGCGCGCAGCAGCGCGGCGGCCGACTCGGGTCGCGCGTCATACTCAAGTGAAAACGACTGGCCGTCCAGGCGAACGGCCGTCACGCCCGCGAGTGCCGCCATCCGCGCGGTGGCATCGAACGGCGGATTCACGAGGGCGCCGTCATAGCGGCAACGATGATCCTCCAGTCCGCCGACGACGGCCGCCACCGAGCCGAGCGACCGCATCTGACCCTGCTCCATGATTCCGATGTGCGTGCAGAACTCGTGCAGGTCGGCCAGGATGTGCGAGCTGACGATCAATGCCCGCTGCTGATCCCGCAGACTGGCCAACAGGCGCCGAAACTGGATGCGGCCGGCCGGATCGAGGCCGGCGGCGGGCTCATCCAGGAGAATCAGGGACGGATCGGGGAGCAGCGTTCGGGCGACGTTGAGCCGCTGTCTCATGCCGCGTGACAACGCTTGGATCTTCGATTCGCGACGATCGGTCAGCCATAATTGATCGAGCCAGAAGCCGATCCGCTCCTCCAGCAGTTGGGCGTCGAGCCGGTAGGCTCGCCCGATGAAGTTCAGGAAGTCGATGACACGCAGGTTGTCATAGAGCGCCGGCGTGTCGGGCGTGAAGCCGATGCGCGACAGCGCGTCGGTGGCCCCAGGTTCGAGCCGTTGACCCAACAATCGAATTTCGCCGGTCGTCAGCGGCTGGAGCCCCGACAGGGCGCGCAGGGCCGTCGTCTTTCCGGCTCCATTGGGGCCGATCAGCCCGAGCAGGTCGCCACCCGAAAGCGTCAGGTTGAACTCGCGCAAGGCCGTGAAGTCCCCGTAATCGACGCGGACGTTGCGGGCCTCGACGATCACCGCCATGGCCGCGATCCTAATCGCGGGCTGGCGGGATTGTGAGCGGCGCGGGCCGAAAACTTCGGACTCGCCAAATCGCTGACAGGAACAGACGCCGCTCATCCGTCTGTCATCGAGTCGCGCGGAGCGCCTGTCACCTCTTGCGCAAGGGACATCGGGAGCTGAAAGACATGACGTTCGGCCACATCCTCCGGCAAGCAGTCTGGACCCTTAGCGTGTGCTCATTCACCGGAACGCTCGGTTCGTCTGCCGCGGCGGCCGATGGTGCGACGAACTGGACGCTGGCGTTCAAATCGAACGATCGCCTGCCGGCCGGGTTCCGCGAGTTTCGATTCCCTCGCCCGGACGGCAGCACGCAGATCGGATTCCTGGCGGAGTCGGCACAGCCGTCCGAGGCGAAGCGGCCTCTGCTCGTGTTCGTCGACGGCTCGGGGGCGCACTCGCAGTTCTTCTTCGCCAACGGCCAGCGCGGCTGGGGCGTGTTCGGCGCGCTCGCTCGGAAGGCGGCCGACCGGTTCGTGGTGGCGACAAGTGAAAAGCGCGGCGTGACCTTCGGCGAGACCGGACACGGAGCAGCCACACAGGCCTCTCGTGAGTATGCCCATCACGCGACCTTCGAGGATCGCGTCGCCGAAACGCGTCGACTGCTCGACGTGATGCTGACTCAGCCGATCGTCGACCGGTCGCGCGTCGTGCTGCTCGGCCATTCCGAGGGCGCCGACGTCGCCGCGGGCGTCGCGGCCGAGGACCCGCGCGTCACGCACGTCGCGTTCCTATCGGGCGGCGGGCCCACGCAGATATTCGACCTGATCGTGCTGCGGCGCAAGGCCATGGCGGCGGCCGGTGCAACTCCGGAGCAAATCGAACAGGCCGTGCAGGAGCTTGAGGCTGACTTTCGCCGCATCTTCGCGGATCGGGACAACGAGGAGAAGCTGTTCATGGGGCACGCCTACCGGCGCTGGGCGTCGTTCTGCTCACACCCGCCGGTCGAAGCGCTGCTCCGGACGAAGGCTCGGCTGTTCCTCGCGCATGGATCGGCGGACGACTCGGTGCCGATCGAGGCGTTCGACCTGCTCTGCGCGGAACTGATCCGCGCCGGGCGGACAGACGTCGACATCCGCCGCTATGCCGGACGAGGGCATTCGCTCGCACCCCCCGGCGCAGCGCGTGGCGGACCACCGCTGGCCGACCTGTTCGATGACATCCTGAACTGGGCACTGGGCAAGTCCGCTTCGACGGAGGATTGCTCCAAGAGCGGAGCGCGCTAGGTCGTTGACGGCGCATCCGTGCCGCTCGACAATTTCGTCCGGGAGTCGCCGCCCCGCCGAAAGAGTCGAGTCATGCGCCGTTTCATTTCCGTCTCGTTGACCGTCACCTTGGCCGTCGGGTGCTCCCAGGCGCCCACCACCCGCATTCAGCCGCCCCCCACCGACCCGAAGAAGAATCTGCAACAACTGGTGGCGATGATGAGCGGTTCGTTCGACAGCAGCGCGCAGGCCCAGGCGCGGCCGGACCAGTTTCGACACATCGTGCTGCACATGACGCCCATCTGGCGCGATCGGTCCGACGGACCGTGGCTGTACGTCGAACAGGCGACGGCGGAAACGGCCGACAAGCCGTACCGGCAACGCGTGTATCAGCTTTCGGCCCGGGCGGACGGCATGCTGGTGAGCGACGTGTTCGCCCTGCCGGGTGATCCGCTCCGATTTGCCGGCGCCTGGCAGCAGCCGAACTTGCTGAACGATATCACCCCGGCCGATCTGAAACGCCGCGACGGCTGCGCGATCACGCTTTTCCCGACCGCGACAGGATTCGCCGGAGCGACCAACGGGAACGGCTGCGCCAGCGACATCCGCGGCGCGGCCTACGCGACGTCCGACGTATCGATCTCCTCGAACGAACTGCGCACATGGGATCGGGGTTTCGACAAGAGCGGAAACCAGGTCTGGGGTTCGACGGCCGGTCCGTACATCTTCAAGCGGCGCGGCGGCGCCTGATGCCGCCGGTGCGTGGCATCGCCGCCGGTCGGATGCTACCATCCCGACCCGCGCCGCATGGCTGACGGCGCGCGAAGGAGGGATGGACACACAATGACGCCACGACTTGCTCGCCGCCGCATGGCGGCCGTCGCGCTGATCACACTGATCGTTCCGCTTACCGGTTGTCGGACGCAGGTGCTCAATCTCCTGCTGGACTTCGAGAGTCGCGTGCTCAACCGGCTGAGCAGCATTCAGACGATCGACCCGCGATTTCTGAATCTACCGCCCGGGCTGGAGTTGCCTGACGGCCCCACGATCAGCGGCGATGCCGCCTTCATCGCCGACATCGACTCCGATCTGGCACTCTTCGATCCCGACGACTTCACGCTGCTGGGGCTCTCCAACGCCACGCCTCACTTCGCGGTCATTCGCGTGAGCATTGACGGGGTCGAACAGGAGTTCTACGTCCTTGACGGCGAGACCCTGCTGATCGCCTATCCGTGCGTGCTGACCATCCAGATTCTGTCGGAGGAGTACTACAGCCTCGTCGACGGGGAGCTGGAGGCGTTCTACGACTACGAACCATTCGTGCCGCCGGACGTGGTTTTCACGAACCCGCTCGACTTCGCGTGCGAGTCGGCCGTGATCATCGTCTTCGACGGCGACGGGACGATCTTTGACGACGAGTTCATCGTCGTGCCGCTCGTCATCTGACGTCCCCGATCGGCAAGCGGGAGTTAGCGCTGCCGCAGAATGTCGCGGATTTCCGCCAGCAAGGTCTCCTCGCGCGTCGGCGCGGGCGGGGCCGGCGGCGGTGCCGCTTCGGCACGCCGCCGAGCCACGTTCACGCCCTTGATGACCATGAAGAGCGCGAATGCGACGATCGTGAAGTTGATGATGGCGTTGACGAAGGCGCCATACTTCAGCAGGACGGCCGGCCGGCCGTCGGCGGCCTCCTTGATGGTCAGCGCGAAAGATGAGAAGTCCATCTGACCCAGCACGACGCCGAGCGGCGGCATGAGCACATCGTCCACCAGCGAACCGACGATCTTCCCGAATGCCGCCCCGATGATGATGCCGACCGCCATGTCGACCACGCTGCCCTTGACCGCGAACTCCCGAAACTCCCGTAGCAAGCTCATGGACGTGTTCCTGCCGAGGTGGAGCCGGTCGCCAAGTCGTCGCCGACCCATCCCGACCGGATGGCCGGAAATGTAGATGCAGCCATGATATGGCTCAACTGGGCCCGCCCGAGGCGAGCCGTTGCGCCGACGCTCAGCGAACACAGGCGTCAGCCCATCGGCGTACAATGGCCGCATGACGCGACGCCGCGATCCGCATCAGCTCCCGCTGTTCCCCAACGCCGACGACGAGCCGGAGAAGCGTCGCTCGCAGCCGCGCGCGGAGCCTTCCGTCGGACCCGCCGTGCCTGATCCCGCGACGGTCCGGCTCGCAGAGCGCATTCCGGCCTGCGTGCGTCTCGGGACTTCATCGTGGGCCTTCCCAGGGTGGGAGGGAATCGTCTGGGATCGGCGGGCGACCGAGCGCGTGCTGGCGCGCTCGGGACTGGCGGCGTACGCTTGCCATCCGCTATTTCGAGCAGTCGGCATCGACCGCACGTTCTACGCGCCGCTTCGCTCTGAGCAGTTCGCCCGCTACGCCGCGGACGTGCCGCCCGACTTCCGCTTTCTCTGCAAGGCGCTGGATGCGGTCACGTCCCCCACCATCCGAGGACGTGACCCGGCCGGCCGATCACGGAACGAGCCGAGCCCGCACTTCCTCGACGCGGTCTACGCCGCAGACGCGGTCATCGGACCGTTCGTGAACGGACTCGGCGACCGCGCCGGTCCGCTCGTCTTCCAGTTCGTGCCTCTGCCGCGGGAAATGGCACGCGAACCAAAGGCATTCGCCGATCGACTGCATCGCTTTCTGACCGCCCTGCCGCGCGGCCCGCTGTACGCCGTCGAACTTCGCAATCGCGGTCTGATGATCGACGCCTATCGGCAGGCTCTGGCCGACGCCGGCGCGGCGCACTGCATCAACGTGCACCCGACCATGCCGACGCCGATCGAACAATGCGCGGCGGTGCCCCCGGAAAGCATGCCCGCCGTCGTCATCCGCTGGATGCTGAACTCCGCTCACGACTATCAGTCGGCACGCGAACAGTACCACCCGTTCAACAGGCTGGTTGACGAAGACGTGCCCAGTCGAACGACCCTTGCCGCCGTGTGCGTGGCGGCCGCCGCTCGACGCCAACCCGTGTACGTCATCGCGAACAACAAGGCCGAGGGATCCGCGCCGCTGACCCTGCGGCGCTTCGCGGAGGAAATCGTTCAGCGGGCGAATGCGGCCGGGGCATGACCGAGCCGCTCGGTCGCCATGACCTGCCGTAGTGACTAGACTACGACCGCACCGTTGCGACAATGGAGTCCGCCATGAGCCTGATTGGTGACGCGATTGCAGCCGGCGGCCGACTCGGCCTGATGTACGCGGAACGCTTGCTGGCCGGGATCGAACCAGCCCGGTTCGCGCGACTGGCGCGGCCGGGCGGCCAGGTCATCCAGACCAATCACCCGGCCTTCATCTTCGGCCACCTGGCGCTCTATCCGCCGCGCGTGCTGGCGGCGCTCGGTCGGCCGGCGGACGCGATCGCCGTCCCCGCCGACTGGGAGTCGCTCTTCAAGAACGGCGCCGAGTGCCGCGACGACGCCGAGGGATCAATCTATCCGGCGATGGGGCTCATCACGGAGACGTTCTTCACCGGATACCGCGCGGCGATCGAGGCCGTCAGCCGCGAGCCCGACGAGCTGTTCGCTCGTCCGAATCCGGCCGAGGGTCGCCTGCGGGAGTTGTTCCCAACCATCGGATCGGCCATCAATTTCTATCTCGGAGGACACGTCCAGAACCATCTGGGGCAGCTTTCGGCCTGGCGTCGCGCGGTCGGCCTGCCGCCGGCCTGAGTCCGCGGCGCTGGTTGGTGATTGGGAGATCGATCATGCCTTACAAGATCAGCGCAGTGGATGTCTACGCCGTCGATGTCATGAATCGCCCGGGCATGCTGGCGCGCGTGCTCGAGGCGCTGACGCTCGCCGGAGCCAATCTGGAGTTCGTCATCGCGCGCCGCGTCAACGAGAACACGTCGCGGGTGTTCCTCAGTCCACTGAAGGGCACGAAGGTGTTGCGGGTGGCGGCCGACCTGGGGCTTCGGAGAACCGACGGCATACACGCCATCCGCGTGCAGGGGCCCGACGCGCCGGGGCTCGGAGCCCGCCTCTCCCGCGGCGTCGCCGACGCCGGACTGAACATGCGCGGCTTCTCCGGCGCGGCCGCCGGCAAGACGTTCATCGGCTACATTGCCTTCGCGACCGCGGAGGACGCTCGGCAGGGTCTCCGGGCCGCCAAGAAGGCGACGACGAAGCGCCGTCGATAACACGCCGACCTCGTGTCAGGTCCGCGAGCGGGCGTCGGCCGGCTCGGATGGCCCGCGCCGCTGCCGAGCCGCCTCGGCCAGCACGATCGCGCTTGCGTGCGACAGCGAGAGCGACGAAGCGCCGCCGACGGTGGGAATCGTCACGAAGACATCGCAGAGCGCGCGGATCGCGCCGCTCAGGCCGCGCTTCTCGCCGCCCAGCGCCAGCAGCGTCGGACCGCACAGGTCGACGGCGTCGATGGTCAGCTTGGCCGCCGGGACGCATCCCAGGAGGGCGATCTCGCGCTTCCGCAGGGTCCGGATGAGCGCCGTGTCATCAATCCGCACCAGCGGCATGCGCTCATAGGCGCCCGAGGCGGGTCGCGCGACCTCGACCGCGTCGAAATCCCACAGGTGCTTCTTGACGAGCAGCGCGTGCGCGCCCATCGCCTCGGCCGTGCGAATGACGAACCCGAGGTTGCGCGCGTCGTCGATGCCTTCGAGCAGCAGCAGCAACGGAGGAACGCGCAGGCGGTCGAGCCGCTCGAGCAGAGCTTCGGCGCTCATTCGCGGCCGGGCGGTGCACAGCGCCACGATGCCGCCATGCGTCGCCCCGTGCGCCACGGCGTCGAGCTCCGCACGGGCGACGCGCTTGACCGGCACGCCCCGGCGCTCGGCCATCGCCAGAAGGTCGGCGATGCGCTCGTCGCGCAGTCCGTCGCGGATCAGGATGAGCCGAAAGCGGCGCTCCCCCACCGTGAGCGCGGCCAGCACCGACTCGCGTCCTTCCAAGTGCTCCATCGCCGATCAGGTATCCAGGTACAACTGGTACTCGTAGGGGTGAGGCCGAACCGCGACGGCTCGGGCGTCCTGCCGGAGACGGGCCCCCATCCAGCCAGAGAGGAACGCGGGGGTGAACACGTCTCCCGCCGTGAGAAATTCGTGATCGGCCCGGAGGGAGTCCAGGGCTTCCTCCAGCGTGCGAGGCAGCGCCGCGATGCGCGCGCGGAACTCCGCGTCGGCGGTCGAGAGGTCGAACTCGTACGGCCCGAAGTAGTGGTCGCGAGGGAGCGACCGCCGCGCGATGCCGTCGATGCCGGCCATCAGCATCGCCGCAAGCGACAGATAGACGTTGCCGGTGAAGTCCGGCGGGCGGTACTCGATGCGTTTCTCGTCCGGGCGCACGGCGTATCGCGGCACGCGAACGGCGGCGGCACGATTCGCCAGCCCGAAGAACAGGTGAACCGGCGCCTCGTACCCCTCGACCAGGCGTTTGTAGGAGTTCGTGGACGGATTGGTGATGCCGGCGAGCGCTCGGCCGTGCATGAGGATGCCGGAGATGTAATAGAGCGCCACGTCGCTCAGGTCGGCATAGCGGTCGGGGCCGGAGTCAAAGAAGACCGGGCGGCCCGCCCGCGTGAGCCGCTGGTGTACGTGCATGCCGTTGCCGGCCTCGCCGAAGATGGGCTTGGGCATGAACGTCGCCAGCTTGCCGCGCCGGCGGGCGACGTTCTTGATGACGTACTTGGCGAGCATGGCATGATCGGCCGCACGAACGAGCGGCTCCAAGGCCACCTCAAGCTCGCACTGGCCGGCGGCGCCGACCTCGTGGTGGTGATAGCGAACGGGCACGCCGAGCCCAAGCAGGATTGACGCGATCTCGGTTCGCAGGTCGTGGAGCTGATCGCCGGGCGGCACACGAAGGTAGCCGCCCTGGTGCGGAATCGCCACGCCGCCGTCGCGACCGTCGGCCTCGTGCGATGCGATCCGCACGCGCGTGTCGTACGGTCCGCAGCGGACCTGCACGGCGTCGAAGACGCTGAACTCGTACTCCGGCGCCATCCAAGCTTGGTCGGCCACCCCGGTATGACGAAGGTGCGCTTCCGCCCTTTCCGCAATACCGCGAGGATCGGCTGACACCGGCTCGCCGGTATCGGCGGACACCACTCGGCAGAGGAAACTGAGGGTGGTCTTCTCGAAGAACGGGTCGAGGAACGCCGACTCGATCACCGGCAACGCGGCCACGTCGCCGCTTTCGACCTGCGCGTAGCCCGAACCCGACGAACCATCGAAACCCACGCCTTGTTCGAGGTGTTTGGCCCCGAATCTCGCGGCCGGGATTGTCAGGTGGAGCCACTGGCCGCCGACGCCGACGACCTTGAGGTCAACCATGGCGACATCGCCGGAAGCGATGAAACGAAGCGCGTCTGCGCCGGAATCGAACATGCCGGGGATCCCCTCTCGCCCGGACCCGCGCCGGCGAGGCAACCTTCATCGTAACGAAAGCCGGGCCGCGACTCACGCCGCAACGCTGCCGCACCGCTTCGAGCGTCGCGCGCCGGCGTTTTGATTATTTGGACCTGCCTTGGCACGCCGTCGGCGGCGGATTACCATGCCTGAGCACGGCACGGAAGGTTGGTGTTCCTCGCACGCATGACACTGCTGATCGACATCACGCAATACTGCGCCCGCAACTGGGCGTTGGTCAGCATCCCCGCGAGCATTCTGGCCCTGCTGCTCATCCCCTTCTTCGTCGTTCGGAAGTACGTCCGGATCAGCCTGAACATCTTCACCGACACCGAGCCGCCGCTCTCGATGAGCCAGGTTCGGCATTCTCGCGTCGGCGGAGAGGAGGTCGATTTCTGGTCGGCGGACGGCCTGCGGCTGCGCGGGCTGTTCCTGCACCCGCCGCCCGGCGTGGCGAGCAAGGGCCTCGTGCTGTTTGCGCCGGAATTCAAGAGCGATCGTCACAGTTGCAGTCGCTACTGCCTGCCGCTGCTGCGGGCCGGGTACGACGTGTTCTCGTTCGATTTTCGCGGGCATGGCCAATCGACCTCCGAACCCGGCTACATTCCGCGCCAGTGGCCCAGCGATCGCGAACTGAGCGACATGCGCGGCGCGGTGGCCTTTGTCCGCGACTGGCTGGCGCAGCGGAATCGACCGCCCGAGATCGGCATGTTCGGCATTTCGCGCGGTGCGGGGGCAGCCCTGCTGGTCGCCGCCCGGGACCCGCTGGTCAAGTGCTTTGTAACCGACGGCGTCTTCTCGTCGGATGCGGCGCTCGAGCACCTGATGAAGCGCTGGGCTTACATCTTCGCGACGGTCCGGTTCGTGTACGAGAATCATCCGCCCGAGTTCTGGATGTTCCTGCGCTGGTGCATGGTCTGCCGGGCCGAGCGCAAGTTTGATTGTCGCTTCCCGTCGGTGCGCAAGGCGGTGCGCGGCATGCTGCCGCGCCCGATGCTGTTCATTCACGGAGCCCGGGACAGCTACATCCCGGTCGAGCAGTCGCGCGTACTCTACGCGCAGGCCCCGCAGCCGCGCTATCTGTGGGTTGTGCCGGGCGCCCGGCACAACCAGTGCGTGGATGTCCAGCCGGCCGAGTACGCCCGGCGAACCGTCGATTTCTTCGATCGCTTCCTCTCCGGCGAGTGCCGCCAGGACAACATCTATCAGCGCGGCATGTTCGCCGATTGGACACAGCCGATCGCCGAGCCGTTCGCGGACGTCGAGCCGGGCGAGCTGCCCGGACCGATCGCCACCGCCGCGCGGACCGAGCGCGCCGCCGGTCGGCCGTCGCGACGGCGACGAGACCGCGCCCGCATCTAGCCCGATGGCCGCTCCGTCCTGGCTCGACCGGTTGCTGCTGCTGGCGGCCGAGCGCCATGCCCGACGAACGCTGCGACGCTTCCTTACGGACGCCGAGCGCGCCGTCGAAACCCAGCACCGCGTTCTGCGCCGGAAGCTCGCCCGCCACGCCGACAGCCGATTCGGGCGCGAGCACCGCTTCGACACCGTCTCCGGGCCCGATTCGTTCGCCGCGCGACTGCCGATTTGCACGTACGGCGATTACGAGCCGTACATCGAGGATCTTCGGCACGGGCGGTTCGACTCGCTGCTCGGTCGCGGCCAGCGTGTGCTCATGTTCGCGCTGACGAGCGGCACGACCCGTGCCCCCAAGTACATCCCGGTCACGAGGGAATTCCTGGACGAGTACCGGCGCGGTTGGAACGCCTGGGGGCTGCGGGCCCTGCTCGACCATCCAGGGTCGTTCCTGCGTCACATCGTGCAGGTCAGCAGCCCGATGAGTGAGGAGCGCACGCCGGCCGGCATCCCAGCCGGGGCCATCACCGGGCTGATGGCGGCCACCCAGAAGCGCCTGGTCCGAAAGTACTACACGGCGCCGCTGGCGGTCGCCTACATCCCGGACGCCGAGGCGAAGTACTACGCCATCATGCGGCTGTCGGTGCCGCGCGACGTGGCCTTCCTGATCGCGGCGAACCCGGCCACGCTGCTGCTGCTCGCCAAGACCGCCGATCTTCATCGCGAACGCCTGGTCCGCGACATCCATGACGGGACACTATCCCACGAGTTCGATATTCCGCTCGAGGTCCGCGCGGCACTGCACGATCGGCTCACGGCCGAGCCCGCGACCGCCCGCCGACTCGAGGGGCTGGTCGATCGACACGGCGGGCTTCGCCCGCGCGACTACTGGAACCTCGCATTCGTCGCGCACTGGACCGGCGGCACCATGGGGCTCTACCGCGCGCGGTTCCCCGAATGGTACGGCGACGTGCCGGTTCGCGACCCGGGGCTGCTCGCGAGCGAGGGCCGCATGTCGGTTCCCATCGCGGACAACACGGCCGAGGGCATCCTCGACGTCACCAGCCACTACTTCGAATTCCTTCCAGCGGATGAGTACGAATCAACTCAACGCCGCGCGGTCGGAATCGAGTCCGTGCGGGTGGGCGCCGAATATTTCCTGGTGCTGTCAACCTCGTCCGGCCTGTTCCGCTACGACATCGGCGACCGCGTGCGCGTCACCGGCTTCCACGGACGGGCGCCGCTGGTCGAGTTCCTCAGCAAAGGCGCGCATACCTGTTCGCTGGCCGGCGAAAAGCTGACCGAGCACCAGGTCGTGGCGGCCATGCGGGACGTCCAGTCGGCCGGCGTGGTGGCGGCGGACCAGTTCGTGGTCGTGCCGGTCTGGGCCGACCCGCCCCGTTACCGGCTGCTGGTTGAACCCCGGCCGGATCGCCAGCCCATCGATGCGGACCGACTCGGCCAGGCGTTCGATACGGCCCTCGCCGCCATCAACTTCGAGTATGCGGGCCGGAGGTCCTCCCAGCGGCTCGGGCCCGTCGAGGTTCGACAGACCGCGCCCGAAGAATTGACGCTGGCCGACGCGGAGCAGCGACGACGAAACGCGGGACGATCTGAACAGTTCAAGCACCGCTATCTGATGACGGACGTCAAGCCGGACGGTGCGACCGCGGTCGGCGAAGGGCTCAGCCGGCCGTCGGAAAGTCCCCTTACCGCGCCCAGCGAATGATGTCGGTCAGGAAATCCCAGCCCGCGCCGAACTGCGTGACGGCCGGGCTCAGCAGGCCGAACGCGCCCGTCGAGCCGACGAGCGTGACGCCGCTGACAACGGTCTCGGCGGCGCGACTGACGCAGCTGAGGCCGGAAAACATCATGCCGCAGGTGAGTACGACTCCGGCAAGGCGGGCGGCTCGAACTCGGTGCTTCATCATGAGGGCCTCCGTGCGCGTCACCCGGCGACGCCGCGCGGCGAGTGCAGAAATTGCCCGAATGAGCCGAGAATCCGACCGACCGCGCACTGAAAGAGTTAACGGCAATTCATTCGGCCGTCAACATGAAAACTCAACCCAATTATTGACAGGTGGTTACATCGCTTGTCCCGGCAGCCGCCCGCCCGCTATGCTGCGAGGTGTGAGCCTCGATCTCCCGCGCGCGGTCCGCATCCGGACGCGCAAACGGTACCGGGAAGTCTTCGAACTGCGGGCCAGCGCGGCCGACGCACGGCTGGTAGTTTACGCCGCTCCATTTCCGTCCGCCCGACCCCGGCTCGGCGTCGTCGTAGGTCGGCGGCACGGTGGCGCGGTCGCACGAAGCCGCCGCAAGCGTCTCCTGCGCGCGGCCTTCAGGTCCATCCAGAGCGCC
Source organism: uncultured Planctomycetaceae bacterium (assembly GCA_964576285.1). Classification (GTDB taxonomy): domain Bacteria; phylum Planctomycetota; class Phycisphaerae; order UBA1845; family UTPLA1; genus SpSt-539. The sequence continues at coordinate 36,457 of CAZNUJ010000005.1, forward strand.
ATCCCGACGGCGTTTGATTACGTCTTGGTTCCCAAGCCCGATCCATCGCCGACACTGGACGGATACGTCCGATCATTGCGAAGCCTGGCCCCCGCCGCCGCGGCCCGTGCGCGTCGAGCCACGGCGCCCGGCTGATTCGCCGCGCCGCCCCCGATTATTGCTCAACCGCGCCGGGCATCGGCCCGACGAGAACCACCGAGATGCGGCGCGTCGTCGCGTCGACCGAATGTCATTGGCTGGAGAGAGCGATGAGCTTCAATTTCAACTCCAAGAACCCCTCGAACAACAAGTCGGCCTTCCGCAAACTGATCGCCAACAAGCAGCAGTTCTTCAAGCGGCTGGTTCGCCGGTACAAGAACAGCTCGGACCCGGCTGAGCGGTCGTTCCTCAAGAGCGAGGCTCGACGCGTGGTGGTCGAGCTCAAGAACTTCGCCCAGCAGTGGAAGAAGAACAGCTTCGGCAGCAACGCCTGGGTGACGCGCGGCTACTTCACGTCGTCGTTCAGCAACAACCCGTCGAACTTCGCCCAGCGCAAGTACAGCCGCGCGGGCCGCACGCGCAGCTCATCGAACCGCGCGACGCGCAGCCAGAACTACCGCTCGTACGTCGCCTGGTAACCAGCCCAGCGAGTCCGACCCGCACTTCACGAGAAGCAAGGAGAGCCCTGGGTCCCCTCCGGACCCAGGGCTCTCGTGCTCTTGAGAACGATCTCGGCCGCTTGGATTACGGCAGCTCGTTCACGAACAACTGGATGTCATCCCCATCCACGTCGCCATCAATGTCCATGTCGGCGGCGCACACCGTGCTCGACGACAGGCCCAGCAGATGGTCCACGAACGGGCCGACGTCGCTGAGCCCGACCAGGCCGTCACCGTCGAAATCGCCCAGCGCCACCGTAAGCACGAGCGATTCGGTGTCGGTGGCGGCATCGCAGTCGTGGGAGACCTGGACGGTCACGCTATACGGCGAGCCGCTGGCGACCGTGACCGGCCAGTCGATCTGCCCGGTCGCGGGATTGATGGACATGCCGACCGGCTGACCCGACAACGACCACGTGAACGGGCCGGTGCCCGTTGAAGTCGCCATGTAAGAGAACGGCGTGCCACAAACGACACTCGCGGCTGGGATGGCGTTGATGACCGGCGGCAGGCACGGCACGGCCGGAACGACGGTGCCGACGGCATCCACGGTGTCCGGCAGTCCGGTGACGGACTTGTAGAGCCCGAGCGTGATGTTGCCGGTCGTCGGCGGCGAGTTGGTCCGGAAGCGGAAGTTGTACGTGGTACCCCAGCGCAGCGCGTTCGAGTTTCCGAACGGTGTGACGGGAACCATGTTCCAGCTCGCCTGCCCGCCGCTGAATGTCGGCGTCCAATCGGTGCCGTCGAAGGTCACCTGGTTCGTGGGCGTGCTGTTGAAACCATCGCCGGAGTGGTAGTTCACGTCATGGAACCCCATGTCGGTGACGGTCAGCGACGGATGGACGGGCACGTTGAACGATGAGATCGCCCGGTCGGAGTTCATGTTGAACAGGGCGTACTCGTAGTGGTAGATGCCGCCGCCGATGTTGGTGGCCTTGGCCGAAAGTATGACGAGGCCGGTGGTGTCGCCGCCGCCGTTGGCCACTTCGGGCGTGTCGATGTCAAGCTCGACGACCGTCGGGTCGACCACCTTCCAATGGCGAATGGCCGGTTTCTCACGAGAGGTCGTGCCAGTGGTGGACACCGAGCCGTTGTAGCTGCCAGCGGTCTGACCCACGTTCGCCTGGCGATAGGCGCAGTTGTTGTTTTGATTCTTCGCGCTGGCGTCGTCCGGCGTAACGTACTGCGCTTCGACATAGTAGGCCGCCCCGGGGTTCAGCGAGGGCTCCAGATCGGAGATCGCGACCTGAAGTCGCCGGGTGATCGACGTGACCGTCACGCTCCCGTTGTTGTTTCGGAACGGATACGGGAACGTGAAGAAGCCCGAGTGCGGGTTGGTCTCGTAGCGGGGTCCAAGGCCGCCCGTCGTCGTCAACTGCGTGCCGTTCAGGCTGGCGCTATACGGGTCGGAGCAGCCGACACCAAGCACCGATCCGCCCACGCCGCTGCATGTGCAGCAGAGGTTCTGCGTGAGAGCGGTAAAGCCGTGCTTCATCCAGCTCAGTCCGATCTGCTCCATCCGCATCGCGCCGTCGACGGTCTTGAGGCGGTACATGTGCTGCGGGATGACCGGGTGCTGATTGTTGCCGGACTGCCATAGCAAGTTCGACGTGCCCATGTTGCATGAGGTCGTACCGACCGAGAAGGCGTCGATGCCGCCGACGGCCGAGTAGTTCCCGACCGAGGGCAGATCGCCGATGATCACGTCGGGGCCGACCGAGCCGCCGCACGGGGTGGTGCGCGGTTCGGGTGTGTCGTCGACCGGGGCGGGCCTCGGATCGCCTCCGGAATACGCCAGATGAACGTTTGCCACCAGGCGACCAACGATCGTTCCGGCCAGCTCGGGGCGACCCAGCGATGCAGCGGCGGATTCCGTCAGGGCGACGTGCTCGGCATTGACGCGGACCAGCTCGGCCGGGGCGTCGAAATCCATCAACGGACCGAGCAGGTCCAAGTCGCGCGACTTTCCGCTCCCCGAACCCGAACCCAACTCGAAGCTCGAGTCGACCATGAGCGCCCGCTTGCCAGACGTGATTTCCAGTTGACCGCCCAGTCGCAGAAGTCCCTCGGTGATGCTCACCGGGCGACCATTGATCGTCTCGGCCACCCAAGGCAGCTCATCGCCCGGAACATCGAATCGAATCGTGCCGGCGTCGGTCGCCTCCGCCCCTTCGCCGATTGGGCGGATCGCGAGGCCGGCCTGCTTGAGCTGTTCGCGGTCGAGAACGATCACCGCTTCACCGTGGTGCACGGTCCACAGTTGAACGGCGCTGGCCCACGGAGTCGCGAGCAGGGCGATACATGTCGCGAGGCCGAGGACGATTCGGGATCGATACTGCATCTGGCAATTCCTCACTCTAAGACTGGCTTCGCCGGGCCGGCACTGGCAGCTTCCGTTCCGCCGGCCTGACGATGACCACTCGCGGGCGCTCACGTCCGCATTTACCCTGACGCGTGTGGGAAGATCAGCCGCGGCGCTCCCTCCGATTGCGCGCCGCGAGAACGGTACTTTGAAGGATACCGAGGATGACCAATCGCTGTCAACCAGCAAATCGCGGCGGCGCATGTCCCGTGTCGTGCGGTTGCACCAAGCCAGCGTGAGCGACGGGCGTTGCCCCTCGTCAAAGGCGCGCTTGAGGACTCGACGCAGCCGGTGATTGTGGCAATCAATTGTGGGCGACCGGCTCCATGTCGAGCCAGTTGGCGCCGGCCGCCAGATCGACCCTGATGGGAACTCGCAGGGGCAACGCCCCAGCCATCGCCTCCCGGATGGCGGAGGCCTCAGCGCGAACGGCGCCGCGCGGCAGCTCGAAAACCAGTTCATCGTGGACTTGCAGCAACATGCGAGTCTCGCTGCGTTCCTCGCGCAGACGGCGGTGAATTCGCAGCATGGCCACCTTGATCAGGTCGGCCGCGGACCCTTGGATCACCGTGTTGACAGCAAAGCGTTCGGCGGCCGCGCGCGCGGATGGATTGCGCGACGCGATGTCTTCGATGCGGCGTCGCCGCCCCAGGATGGTCTCCACGTATCCCCGCTCGCGAGCCTTGCGAATGCAATCGTCGAGGAACGCGCGAATCCGTGGATACCGCTGAAAGTAGCGATCGATGAAATCCGCCGCTTCCGTGCGGCTCATGCCGGTCTGTCGGGCCAGGCCGAAGGCCGATTGTCCGTAGATGATGCCGAAGTTGACTGTTTTCGCGCGGGCGCGCTGCTCCTTGCCGACCTGATCAATGGGCACGCCGAAGACCTCGGCGGCGACGACCGCGTGGATGTCCTCGTCGGCGCGAAAGGCCCGCGCCAGCGCTTCGTCGCCACAGAAGTGCGCCAGCACGCGAAGCTCGATCTGCGAGTAGTCGGCCTTCAACAGCACCCGGTCGGGGCGGCCCGCGATGAACGCCCGCCGGATACAGGCGCCGGCCGGCGTTCGGATCGGGATGTTCTGGAGGTTGGGATCGCTGCAGGAGAGGCGGCCCGTGACGGCCACGGTCTGGTTGAAGCTGGGGTGCACGCGGCCGGTCCGGCGAGCGACGACCTCCGGCAGCGCATCGACGTACGTGCCCTTGAGTTTCGCCAGTTCGCGGTAGGCCAGCACGAGGCGCGGAACCGCGTGCCCGGCGGCGGCCAGCTGTTCGAGCACCTCCGCGTCGGTGGATCGCCCCGTCTTGGTCCGCTTCAACGACGGCAGTCCGAGCTTGTCAAAGAGGGCCTCGGCCAGTTGCTTGGTCGAGTCGACGTTAAACGGGTAGCCGACCGCCGCGTGGATCTGACGCTCGAGTGCGGCGGACTCGTCCGCCATTTCGTTGCTGAGCCGTGCCAAGAGCTCGGTATCGAGCGCGACCCCGTTGTGCTCGAGCTCGGCCAGCACTTCGACCAGCGGCAATTCGACCTCCCGAAACAGCCGATCCATGGGCGATCCGGCGAGGCGCGGTTCCAGAACGCCGCGCAGCCGCAGAGCGATGTCGGCGTCCTCGGCGGCGTAGTCGCACACGTCGGCCGGGGCGAGTCGGTCCATCGTGATCTGGGCCTTGCCCTTGCCGATCAGTTCCTCCGTCGCGATCTTTCGATAACCCAGCAGGTCCAGCGCGAGGGCGTCGATGCCGTGCGATCGTCGCGACGAATCCAGAACGAAGCTGGCGATCATGGTGTCGAAATCGAGCCCGTAAACCTCGATGCCGGCGGTCCGCAGCACGCCGATGTCATACTTGCAGTTCTGGCCGCACTTGCGAATGCGGGCATTCGCAAACACCGGCCCCAGTTTCTCGCGAACGGCCTCGAGCGGCAGGTGCCGGCCGAAGCCCGCAGTGGGCACGTAGTATCCGCGTCCGAGTTCGAACGACACGCTGATTCCGACCAGGTCGGCATCGACGGGCGAGAGCGAGGTGGTTTCCGTATCGAATGCGAACACGCGGACCGACGCGAGGCGCCCGGCCAGGTCGCTCAATGCCGCTTCGTCGTCGACGAGCACGGCCTGTGTCCGGGGCGGCGCGCCGGATTCCAGTCGAAGCGCGGGCCGCGCCGAAGGTTCTTCAGCTTCGAACAGCATCGACTCGCGATGTGGCACGCCGTCCGGAGCGGTGGGCGGCGGGCTCGACTCCGCCGCCGGCAACTGCTCCAGCAGGCGATTGAGGCCCAACTCGCGACAGATCGGCCGCAAGGCGTCAAAGTTGAACCTCGACACGTCCGCCGACGCGAGATCGAACTCGATCGGAACATCGCGCCGGAGCGTCACGAGCTGGCGCACGCGGTCGGCTCGCGATTGAAACGCCTCGATACGTTCGCGCAGTTTGGGCGTCAATTCCGATGCGTGGGCGATGATCGACTCGAGCGTTCCATAGCGCGACAGCAACTCGGCCGCCTTCTTGGGGCCAACGCCTTCGACGCCGCGAACGTTGTCGGTGCTGTCGCCCATCAGCGCCTGAGCATCGACGGCCTGATCCGGGCGATAGCCCTTCCGCTCCAGCAAGGTACCTGCATCCGTTTCCGTGTCGTCGAGCGGATCGAGAAGTCGCACGCCGTCGGTCAGCAACTGGTCCAAGTCCTTGTCACGGCTGACCAGCACAATGTCCAGATCGGAACCGCGGTGTCGCTCGCAGAGCGTGGCCATCAAGTCGTCGGCTTCGTAGCCGAGCTGCCGGAGGATCGGGACGCCGATCGCCTCCAACGCTTGCACGATGCGCTCCACTTGCGGAGGCAGGTCCTCCGGGGGCGGCGGGCGATGGGCCTTGTACTCGGGATCGATCTCGGTCCGAAATACAGTCTCGTCGCTGGTGTCCATGGTCACGACGAGGTAGTCGGGCGCGCGCCGCCGCACGAGATTCAGCAGCATCTGGAGGAAAACGAAGGTCGCCTTGGTCGGCTCGCCGGAGGGAGCGGTCAGCGGGCGGAACGGCGCGTAATAGCATCGGTAGATCTGGCCGTGGCCGTCGATGACGTACAGCGTTCGCTTGCGCATACGTTTCGGGACACTATGACGGCTGGCGCGCGGCCGCAAGCGCGTGTGGGCGCGGACGTCGAGACTATCGACCGCCGACGGGCCCCGCCAACGGGTTCGGCCGGCCGTTCAGGTCCTGCGAGACATGCGGCAGCCCGAGCAGGAGGGCTTGGAACGCGAGCGCATCCCACGCATCGACGATCAGGTCCGAGTTGATATCAGCCACGCACCGAAACGGGGTCGACGGGATCAGCAGCGCGCGGGTGAAGTGCTGGAGGTCGGCGCCGTTGATGATGCCGTTGCGATCGAAGTCGCCCGAACCCGGCGGTCCGAGCGGGTACTCGTCGGCGCCGATGTCCGGGCCGCAGCCCATGATCCGCGGCTCACCGTCGAGATCAGCGGACTCGGCGAGCCCGGGAACGATCAGGCCGGTGTCAATGCAGGGCGAGTCGATCCGAAGGTGGAGGTTGTCGTCCAGCGTACCGGCCACGCCGTCCAGACCCAGCGAGTTGATGAACCGCGGTCCGCTGGAGATGTTCCCGAAGCCTGGGTAGAGACCAGACCACCCGGCGACGCAGCAATGATTAAACGTCGCGGTGCCGCCCACGCCGTTCAGCTGGCCTGGCTCGCCGGTGTTCACACCGACGCTGTTGGTCCAGAGGATCGAGTTCTCGATCAGGGGCGACGCGCTGGAGAAATAGATCCCGCCGCCGGCGAACGAGGCCGAATTGCGGCTGAAGGTGCAATTGGTCAGGCGCGGCACGCCCCCGGACTCCCACAAGCCGCCGCCGAGATTGACGGCCGTGTTACCCGAGAATTCGCAGTTGATGATGAGGCCGCCGCGATTCTGCGTCGCGATTCCGCCGCCGTTCTCCGAGGACGCGTTACCGAGAAACCGACAGCCGGTGATCAGCGCGGAGCCGATCTTGATGAACAGGCCCCCGCCGTCGTCCGACGTCCAGTTGGACAAGAAGACCGACCGCGACAGGACAATCGAACAGTTGTCGATGTACGCGCCGCCTCCGCCGTCCAACGACGCGCCGGACGCGTTGACGGCGGTGTTCTGGCGAAACTCGCACTCCGTGACAAAGCCGCCGCACGAGAGCATGTGAAGCCCGCCGCCGAACAACGACCCGCTGTTGAAGATGAAGCGGCAATTCGCGATCTCGACGGTCGACAAGAGCAGCGACGCCCCGCCGCCCTGCGAGCCGGCGGAGTTGCTGATGAAATCCGTGTCGACGATGTGCGGCATCGCGTTAACGGCGAACAATCCGCCGCCGACGAGGGCGACATTGTCTCGAAGCCGGCAGTTCTCGAAGCGCGGGTTGCAGAAAGGGTCGCAGTAGACGCCGCCGCCGTTCCCATTCGCGCTGTTCAACTCGATCGTGCAATTCCGGATGGTCGGGCTCGCTCCGCCCGTCAGGCGCACTCCTCCGCCGGAGTTGTTGGGCGCCGACAAATCGTTGGCGTTGCCGCTGGTAATCGTCACGCCGTCCAGCACCGTCCCTGGCCCAACCCCCGCCGCCTGAACAACGTGGTAGCTGTTGTCCGACGGGTCGCCTGGAACGCCGAGGTCGCCGCTCAGCTCGGTCTCATACAGCGCTGGGTCTCGATAGTCCGGATTGGGCGAGCCGCATCCCGCGTAGCCACCGAAGATGGAGACCCCCGAGGGGAGGTTGAACGCGGCGGTGCGGACGTTGTGCGTTGACGGGCGATACGTTCCGTGCGCAACGCGGATCTCGTCGCCGCTGAGGGCGACCATCAGCGCCCCCTGAAGCGACCGGAATGCATCGCACCAGCCGGTGCCCGTCTCCGCTCCCGACGCGGTCGCGTCAACGTAACGCACGGCCCCCCGCGCTGGGCCGACTGCCGCGTGCATGGCCAGCGAACCCGCTAATGCAACAACCAGAACCGCGGGACGCTCGGTCGTCCGCATCATGCCGCCGATTCCGCGAGGTGCATTACGGGAGATTCATCCCCGTGAATTCGCGCTTATCACTGCGCGCACCGCAGAGACCCCACCGCGCGTTGAACGATTCGATTGTATCGACCGCCTTGCCAAAAGAAAAGAGGCCGCCCGTCCGGGCGGCCTCTGAATCATCAACAAGTTCGTGCTAAGTTCGCGCTGTCAGGCGACGAACCGGCGGCGAAGCAGGGCCAGCGCACCGAGACCGAGGAACGACAGGCTGGCCGGCTCCGGCACGTAGGTGTACTTCACCTTGACGTGCACGGTCAGGATCGGATTCTGAACCTCGAGCTGCCACTGATCCGGCGGAATGCCGAAGAACTGAAGGTCGTTGACCATCAGCAGGGCGGCGCCCGGCGAACCATTCGGACCCGGAACGGTGAAAGCAACATTGCCCGGGCCGGGCGTCGCGTACAACCCGACGGCGGGATTGAACGGCGAACCCAGAGCGGCCAAGTTCGAGTAGGCCAAATTCACGAAATCGAAACCATCCGGAGCGGTCGGGTCGAAGGCCGCGCCGTCGCCGTTGTCCGGGGCAAGCTGGATCATGCCACCCGGGGTCGTGTTGAACGAGAAGGCCGCTACGCCCGGGCCGTTCACGTTGTAGTTGCGGATCATGCGAGCCTGGACCGTCGCCGGCTTGAAGGGGTCATCGTTGTCGCCGCGGATATCAACCGAGGCGTCGCTCCAGACATCCACCTGAACCCCGCACAGCGTGCGAAGCCCACCCATCTCATCGAAGGATGGAAGGTTGATCGTCTTGGAGTTCTCGGCGTCGCTCGTGAACGAAACCGAGTCGGAGTACATCTCCATCTGAAACGGCGCGATGCACGGCGCAGCGGAGGCCGCACCGCTCACGGCCGCGCTGATCACGATGCCGGCCGCCATCACTTTGCAGAACTTGGACACGTGTTTCCCCTTTCCAGAAAACCCATGAGCCGCGTTGCGATCCCGCATACCCGATCGGCTCGATTGCTTCGAATCCTCTCCCAAATCCTCGCGGTGACTCCATGCACTTCCCGCGCGGAGTCCTCCGAGACCGTTGCATAATACCCGCACTCGCCGCTGCATGTCAAGCTTCCGATTCGGAAAATTCCTCTCCAAAATCAACCGAACTGGATGACCATAACTATCGCGTTTGTAAACGGTTATAAAGTGCAGCACCCCGTTTCTTGGGCAGCCCCGTCGGCCACCTCGCGACGGCCGTCCCAATAGAGCCCGGGAGCTCGCAACACGAGCCCCGATGCGCCTTCCCACGCCACGTCGCGGCGACAGAGTTGGCGGCCAAGCCCTGCAACCGCCGATCCACCGATGGTGGGACCGAGAATCGAAGCTTCCCTACTTGCGAGTGCGTCCGGCACGCTCGCCGCGAACGTCGGCGTGGTGCTTGCCGCCCTTTTCGGACTGGCGGGCGCGGTCGTTTCGAGCGCCGCCGGCTCCGGTCTGGGCCTCACCGGCGATAGCGTGGCCTACCTTTCGAGCGCGCGGGCCATCGCCGCAGGAGAAGGCTCGCGCGCCATTGTTGGCGATGACCGACCGCCCGGATTTCCGCTTCTGCTTTCGCCACTCAGCGCGCTCGATGCGATGCCGCTGCGTTCGGCTCGCGTCCTCACGGTCACTGCGATGAGCACCACCGCGGTGCTCACGTTTCTCCTGATGCGAATGCGCATCAGCCAACGCCTGGCGCTGCTCGTGGCCGGGCTGGTCGCCACGAATGGGCTGCTGATCGACCACTCCAACTACCTGCTGAGCGAACTTTCGTTCACTGCGCTCGCCGTCGGCGCGCTCGTCGTCTTCGAACGCTGGCGGCTCACGCGTGGATCGCCAGGCCCGGCGTCCCTGGCGATTGCGGCGGCGCTGACGGCCGCCGCTGGGCTGGTGCGGATCGCGGGGCTTGTCCTCGTGCCCGTCGGAATGCTGGCGATCTGGGCGAAGCGGTCGGGCGCGGCCGGATCACGCATCCGGGCCGTCCTGATCTTCGCGTGCATGGCGTCGGCGCCGAGCATGGCTTGGTTGTGCGGGCATGCCGGCCCGGGCCAACCCGGATCGTATCTCGCGCAGCTTGCGCACCCGCGAGACGCGCTTGCAGACGATGAGCCCGGCTGGACACTCCCGATCGAGCGAGCTGTTCGCCTCCTGCCAAAGCGGTTGGCGGAGTTGGCGCAGGCGTTGCTGCCCCGCTCGATCGCTTGGCGACTGTGGACCGAGCCGCTTCGCTCGGCGGCATGCGGCGTGGGGCTTGTCATCGCGCTCGCGATGATGCGGACCGCCGTCCGAGACCGAGGCGGACCGGCCCTGTTCGCGCTGTTGTCGTGGGCCGTGCTGCTGGTGTGGCCATGGGACGAAGGTGCTCGGTTCGTCGTGCCGCTCGTGCCGGTTGTGATCGGCATCGTGGTCGAGTCCGCGTGGCGGCTCGGCGGCCGCTACGGAAGCGTGATGTCAGTACGGACCGCGCTGGCCGCCGTTGCCGTGGTCGCCGTCTCGGCGCACGCGTACGAGCTCGTCCTGACCGCACGCAGGCTTCCGGCCATGCAGGGGAAGTTCACAGCGAGAGTCGCGCGCGGCCGCGCCGTCTCGGACGCGCTCCGCGCACTGCCGCGCGAATGCCGCATCGCCGCCCTGGTGCCGCAGGGAGAGGACGCCAAGGTGGACTTGGCGCTCGGCGGCTACGTCGCTGAGCGGCGCGTCGAGATCATCGATTGCGCCACGGACGCGGAGGTCGCTCGACCCCGCTGCGACGTGCTGGTGACGCACCGGCGCGTGCCGTCGACCTGGGCGACGAACTGGGCCTGCCAGCCGTTCGCCGCGGTGCAGGAGTTTATCCTCTGGCGATCGGTTGATGCGTCGTCACGAGAGGGACGACCGGCAGCGGAGGAAGTCGCTCAGCCGCCCTTCTTCTCGATGCGCGCCCACGTGTCCTTGAGCGACACGGCGCGGTTGAACACGAGTGATCCCGGCCGGGAATCCGGGTCAACGCAGAAATAACCCAGGCGCTCGAACTGATACCGGTCCGGATCGGCCGTGCCGAAGCGATCGCGCCGCAACGTGGCGGCGGACAGGCTGGGCTCAAGCTTGCAGCCACGCAGGACCTCAAGCGAGTTTGGGTTGAGATGGACCTTATAGTCCGCCCCCTCCGGCACGTTTTCCGGGTCCGGCACGCTGAAGAGATGATCGTACAGTCGCACCTCGGCATCCACCGCATGGGCCGCCGAGACCCAATGGATCGTCGCCTTCACCTTGCGACCGTCGGGCGCGTCGCCGCCGCGCGTCGCGGGGTCGTACGTGCAGCGAAGCTCGACAACCTCGCCGGTCGCGGGGTCCTTCACCGCTACCCGCGCGGTGATGAAATAGGCCCAGCGCAGCCGCACTTCCCGACCCGGGGCCAGCCGGAAGAATCCCTTCGGCGGATCCTCACGGAAGTCGTCGCGCTCGACGTACAGCTCGCGTGAGAAAGGCACCTCGCGCGTGCCCGCGGCCGGGTCTTCCGGGTTGTTCACGGCCGACAACGATTCCGTCTGACCCTCGGGATAGTTCTCGATGACGACCCGCAACGGCCGGAGCACGGCCATCCGCCGCGGCGCGGAGCGATTCAGGTCGTCGCGCAGGGCGTTCTCGAGCCGTACGATCTCGATGACGCTGTTGAACTTGGCCACGCCGATGTCGGCGCAGAAGTTCTGAACGGCCCGCGGCGTGTATCCGCGGCGTCGCAGCCCGCTGAGCGTCGGCATGCGCGGATCATCCCAGCCGCGCACGTGGCCGCCCTTCACCAGTTCCAGCAGCTTGCGCTTGCTCATCAGGGTGTGCGTCAGTTCCAGCCGGGCGAACTCGATCTGTTGCGGGTGGTGAATGGGCTCGCCCCACGGACTGCCCGGCCCCCGGCCTTCGTTGACGGCGTCGATGAACCAGTCGTACAGCGGCCGGTGGTTTTCGAACTCCAATGTGCAGATGGAGTGCGTGATGCCCTCGATGCTGTCCTCGAACCCGTGGGCCCAGTCGTACATGGGATAGATGCACCACGCCCGGCCGGTGCGATGATGCTCGGCGTGGACGATGCGGTACATGACCGGATCGCGCAGGTTGAAGTTCGGGCTGGCCATGTCGATCTTGGCGCGGAGCGTGCGCGAGCCGTCGGGGAACTCCCCGGCGCGCATGCGGCGCAGCAAGTCGAGGTTCTCTTGCGGGCTGCGATTGCGGTTGGGGCTCTCGCGCCCGGGTCGCGTGGGCGTGCCGCGATACTCCGCGACCTGCTCGCTGGACAGGTCGCACACGTACGCCTTGCCCTTCTGGACGAGTTCCTCGGCCCAGCGGTACATCTGCTCGTAATAGTCCGACGCGAACAGCACGCCAGCGTATCGATCCGTGGGGCTCTGTCCCACCCAGCGAGCCGCCAGCCAGCGAACGTCCTCGACGATCGAATCGACGTACTCCTGCTCTTCCTTGACCGGGTTGGTGTCGTCGAACCGCAGGAAGAAGTCGCCGCCGTACTTCGCCGCCAGGCCGTAGTTGAGGCAGATGCTCTTGGCGTGACCGATGTGCAGGTAGCCGTTGGGCTCGGGCGGAAAGCGCGTGGCCACCTTCGGTCGGCCGTCCGGCCGCGTGCCCCACTTCCGCGCGGCGTTGTCGGCTTCGATGATTTCCTCGATGAAGTTGGCGGGCGTGTTCACGTCGCGATCGGACATTAATGGCGATCCTTGCTCAGCAGGCTCCCAGACATTGCGGGGCGATTATACGCGCGGCGGCGGTCGCGCGGGCCCCGCCCCACCCCGCATGGTTGTATGATCGGCCGTCATGAGCGAGCCGCGCAAGTCCGACGTAAAATCACCGTGGATCGGCGTGGCAGCGCTGGTCCTGTGCGCGGCCATGTGGAGCCTGAACGGCCCGCTTATCAAGCTGCTGCGGGCGCCGGAAGACACCGCTCCAGGCGTCGGCGGTCTGGCGATCGCGGGCTATCGCTCGATGCTGGGCGGGCTGTTGTTCCTGCCCTTTGCCGTCGCCCGGCGCGAAACGCTGGCCGCGGCCCGGCCGGCGTGGCTGGCGTTCTCCGTCGGGTCGTTCACGCTGATGACCGTCTGCTTCGTCGTCGCCACCACGCAGACGGCCGCGGCCAGCGCCATCGCACTGCAATACCTCTCGCCCGTTGTCGTCTTTCTGCTGGCGCCGCTGCTGCTGCGCGAGCAGGCCCGATGGTCGGAGGGACTTGCTCTGATCGGCGCGCTGGCGGGGCTGGCGGTCATTTTCTTCGGTCATCCGCCGGCCGCCACGCGGCCGCTGGTGATCGCCGTGTTCAGCGGCGTCGGGTACGGCGCGCTGACGGTGGCGTTGCGCGGTCTGCGGGCGATCGACCCGCGCGTCGTCGTGGCCATGAACTTTCTCGGTTCCGGCCTGCTGACGGCGGTGGCGTTGCCATTCGTGCCGGAGTCGACGCTGGCGGTGACGCCGAGACAGTTCGGCCTGCTGGCGCTGATGAGCGTGGTTCAGTTCGCCGCGCCGTACGCGGTCTTCTCGTGGGCGCTGCAACGTGTCGAAGCGCACCGCGCCTCGCTGATCCTGCTTCTGGAAGTCATCCTCAATCCGCTGCTGACCTTTCTCGTTGTCGGCGAGCGCGTGCCAATCCCCACGCTGATCGGCGGGCCGATGATCGTGCTGAGCGTCGTCGGCTGGATGTGCCTGTCGTGGCGGAACGAGCGGCTGCGCTCGGCCGGCTGACGGCGAATACCTGCCCGGGGCGCGTTCGAAGCGCCGTCTTCCGAACGCGAAGCAAGCTCGTCGCAACCGACGTCATGGCTGCGAGGCCGGCGCGTTTGCCAAGCAGCGCTGGAGGCGTGCGAGCGTTCGGTCCTTGCCGAGCAGCGCCAGCGTCTCGCCGATGGATGGGCTGATCGTGCGGCCGGTGACGGCGACACGAAGGGGCTGGGCGACATCGCCCACCTTGGCGGCATGCTTCTCGCAAAAGTCGCTGATGAGCGCATCCACCGACGCGACCGACCATTGCGAGACCGCCTCCAGGCGCGGCAGCAGCAAGCGGAGCATGGCGTATCCCCGCCCCTCGTTCTTCTCGAGCACCTTCCGGACCGCCTCGGGATCGAACGTGACCGCATCATCGGACGCGAAAAGCGGCCCTACCTTCGTGTCGACGTCGCGATAGGTTCGAAAGCCCTTGCACAAATCGAGGACGTGATCGAGCACGTCGTCGGCGAGCCCGGCGAGGGGCGAGCCCGACACGCCGGCATAGTCGCGGAATCCCGCTCGCAGCCGATGTCGATCGACGGAAGCGCAATAGTCGGTATTGAACGCCAGCAGCTTATCGCGATCGAAGCGACCGGAGGTCTTGTTGATGCGGTCGAGCGAGAACAACTGCACCATCTCGTCGAGCGACATCCGCTCGCGGTCGCCGCCGGGATTCCAGCCCACCAGCACAATGAAATTGAGAATGGCCTCCGGCAGGTAGCCGCTGGCGCGGAAGTCGTGGACATCGATCTCGCGCGGCGGACGCCCGGCGGCGATGTCCTTGGCCTTGTCGCGCTTGGACATCTTCGAGCCATCCATGTTGAAGACCAGCGGCAGGTGCGCATAGAGCGGGGTCGGCAGGCCCAGCGCCCGCTGGAGCAGAATGTGCTTGGGGGTGTTCATCAGGTGCTCCTGCGCCCGCAGCACATGCGTGATGCGCATGTGGGCGTCGTCGAGCACGACGGCGAAGTGGTAAGTCGGCCAACCGTCGGACTTTTCGATGACGAAGTCCTCCACCTCCCCGGCGGCGAACTCGACGTCGCCCAGGATCTGGTCCGACACCGTCACCGGTACGTCGGGGGCGGCCAGTCGAATCACGACCGGACGGCCTTCGGCCCGGGCGCGTTCCGCGTCGGCGCGGCTCGGGAAGGTCGCCGGCCGCGGATAGCGAAAGACCCGCTTCTGCGCCGCGGCAGCCTTGCGCAGCGCTTCGAGCTCCTCGGCCGTTTCAAACGCGAAGTACGCCTGACCGCTGTCGACGAGTCGCCGCGCGGCCTCGCGATACGCCTCCAATCGCTCGCTTTGGCGATACGGACCATGCGGGCCGCCGACGTCGGGCCCCTCGTCCCAGTCGATGCCCAGCCACTTCAGGTCTTCCATCAGCTTCGATTCAGCATCGGCCAGGTTGCGGTTCAGGTCGGTATCCTCGATGCGCAGGATGAACCGGCCGCCCGTGCGGCGCGCGAGCAGCCAGTTGTAGAGCGCCGTGCGGGCGCCTCCGATGTGGAGATATCCGGTCGGGGATGGAGCGAAACGGCAGCGTGGCGTCGAGTCGGTCATGGCGCGATGATCAGGCGGCGGCGACGGAAGATCAACGCGTCCGCGGCGCGCCTTATTCCCACTCGATCGTCCCCGGCGGCTTGCTGGTGATGTCGTACACCACGCGATTGACGCCGGGCACTTCGTTCACGATGCGGCTACTGATGGTCGCCAGCACGGCCGGATCGAGGTGTGTCCAGTCGGCCGTCATGAAGTCGGTCGTGTCGACCGCGCGCACCGCGACGCAGTTCTGGCCGTGGTAGGTGCGGCCGTCGCCCATCACGCCAACGCTCGAGACCGGCAGGAGCACGCCGAAGGCCTGGCTGATCTTGCGGTACCACCCGGCGGCGGCGATTTCCTCGGTGATGATGCGATCGGCCCGCCGCAGCAGCTCGACCCGCTCGCGCGTCACCTCGCCCAGGATGCGAACGGCCAGACCCGGCCCGGGGAAGGGGTGCCGCCAGATGAGTTCGTCGGGAAGGCCCAGCAACTCCCCCACTTGCCGGGCTTCGTCCTTGAACATGTCGCGGAGTGGCTCGACCAGCTCAAAACCGAGCTCGGCCGGCAGGCCGCCGACGTTGTGGTGCAGCTTGATGCCGGCCGCCGTGCCCGCCTCGGACACGCCGGATTCGATCACGTCCGGGTAGAGCGTGCCCTGCGCCAGGAAGCGGGCGCCAGGGATCGAGCGGGCCTCCTCGCGAAACACCTCGATGAACTCGTGCCCGATGCGTCGCCGCTTTTCCTGGGGGTCGACGACATCCGCAAGGCGTGCGAGGAAGCGATCGCCCGCGTCTACGACGCGCAGATCGAGCCGAAAGTGACCGCGAAAGGCGGCTTCGACGCGGTCGCGCTCGTCGGCTCTCAGCAGCCCGTTATCGACGAAGATGCAGGTGAGGCGCTCGCCGACGGCCCGCGCGCACAACGCCGCCGTCACGCTGGAGTCCACGCCGCCCGAGAGCCCGCAGATAACGCGGGCGTCGGCGGGGACACGTCGCTGGATATCGTCGACGGCACGCTCGGCCATGCTGTCCGGGCGCCAGGTGGCCTTACAGCCGCACACGTCGAACAGGAAGTTTCGCAGGATTTGCCCGCCGTGCGGCGTGTGGGTGACCTCCGGATGGAACTGCACGCCCCAGAACGAGCGCTTGACATGCCGAACCACGGCCGCCGGGCAATGGGGCGTGGCCGCGACGAGCGCGAAGTCGTCCGACAGTTCGGTCACCACGTCACCGTGGCTCATCCAGACGCTGGTCTCAGCGGGAACGTGGGCCAGCAGGCGATCGGCGTGCACGATCGTCAGCGCCGTGCGGCCGAACTCCCGACAGGTCGACGGCGAAACCCGCGCGCCGAGCAGTTCACAGCCGACCTGCATGCCGTAGCAGATGCCCAGCACGGGCAGGCCCATTTCGAGCAGCGCGGCGTCGCAGCGCGGCGCGCCGGCCTCGTAGGTGCTGGCCGGTCCGCCGGAGAGGATGATGCCGACGACGCCGTGCGCCCGAAGCTGCTCGGGCGTGGCACGCGGCGAGAAGATGCGGGAATGAACGTGGTTCTCGCGGACCCTGCGGGCGATGAGTTGACAGTACTGCGACCCGAAGTCGAGCACCGCGATGGTCGGTTCCATGCGACCATTGTGTGGCGACGAAGCGAAACTGTCGATTTGACGTCCGGTCGACCCCACGGACTGACGCCATCCGCCCGCCATGCATCCGTGCGCGGCCCGCCGAACAATCCAGCGTGAGGGCGGCGCTCCCGGACCGTTAAACCATGCTCGGCGGCAGCGACGGTCCACCCCAAGGGGCGATCGCCGGCCGGGTGAGCCGTTGGAACCGAGATTGGAGAATGGAATTCATGCGAACAAGACTCGTTCGATACGTCTCGTGCGTCGCCACGAGCGTGGCCTTTGCGACGACCTGTGCGTGGGCGGATGATCCGCCCGCGCCCGCCGCCGCGCCGCTGATTCCCCGCAGCCTGCTGTTCGGCAATCCGGACCGCGTGTCGCCGCAGATCAGCCCCGACGGCACCCGACTGGCATGGATCGCGCCGGACGCGGGCGTGCTCAACGTGTGGGTCACGCCGATCGACAACCTCTCGGCCGCCAAGGCCGTGACTCAGGACCGCAAGCGCGGCATCCGCAATTACTTCTGGGCGTACACCAACGAGCACATCATCTACACGCAGGACCGCGACGGCGACGAGAACTGGCACGCCTACTGCACGGACCTGAAGTCCGGCAAGACGACCGACCTCACGCCGCTCGATGGCGTGCAGGCCCGGATCGAGGCCGTGAGCGATCGATTCCCCGACGAAATCCTCATCGCCATCAACGATCGCGATAAGAAGCTGCACGACATCCATCGCGTGAATATCCGCACCGCCGCCCGCCAGCGGGTGCTCCAGAACGACGCCGGCTACGTCGGTTTCGTCACGGATTCGTCGTACGTCGTGCGCATCGGCGAGAAGATGACGCCGGACGGCGGCAAGGAGATCATCAAGTTCGGTCCAGATGGCAAGGCCGCCCCGTTCGCGACCGTGCCGATGGAAGACGCCCTCACGACCGGGACCGGCGGCTTCGATCGCGACGCCAAGACGATGTACATGATCGACAGCCGCAACCGCGACACGGCGGCGTTGACCGCTCACGACGTCGCGACCGGAAAGGTCACCGTGCTGGCGGAGAACGCCAAGGCCGACGCGGGCGGACTGCTGATCGACCCGGTGACCGAGAAAGTGCAGGCGGTCGCATTCAACTACGACCGGCGGCAGTGGAAGGTCATCGATCCCGCCGTCGAGGGCGACCTGACGCAGCTGAAGTCGGTCGCGGACGGCGACATCGAGGTCACGTCGCGCACGCGGGACGACAAGCGCTGGATCGTCGCTTTCATCATGGATGACGGACCGACGCGTTATTACCTGTACGAGCGCCCGGCTCGCAAGGCCCGTTTCCTGTTCAGCAACCGCCCGGAACTCGAGAAGGTCGCTCTGGCCAAGATGCGGCCGGTCATCATCCAGTCGCGCGACGGGCTGGACCTCGTCTCCTACCTGACCCTGCCGCGCGCCAGTGATCCGAAGCACACCGGCCGGCCCGATCGGCCGCTCCCGATGGTGTTGAACGTGCACGGCGGCCCGTGGGCCCGAGACGGCTGGGGGCTGAACCCGACGCACCAGTGGCTGGCCAATCGCGGATTCGCGGTGCTGAGCGTCAACTACCGCGGATCGACCGGCTTCGGCAAGAAGTTCATCAACGCGGCGAACTTCGAGTGGGCCGGCAAGATGCACGACGACCTGCTCGACGCCGTCGACTGGGCGGTGAAGGAGAAGATCGCCGATCCGAAGCGCGTCGCCATCATGGGCGGCAGCTACGGCGGATACGCCACGCTGGTCGGGCTGACCTTCACGCCGGAGAAGTTCGCGTGCGGAGTTGATATCGTGGGTCCGTCGAACCTGCTCACCCTGCTCAACTCGATCCCGCCCTATTGGGAGCCGATGGTGGACATGTTCACAAAGCGCGTCGGCGACCACCGCACCGAGGACGGCCGCAAGCTGCTGAACGAGCGCTCACCGCTCACCCGCGTGGACCAGATCAAGCGACCGCTGCTGATCGGACAGGGCGCCAACGACCCGCGCGTCAAGCAGGCGGAGAGCGACCAGATCGTCCAGGCGATGAAGCACCGGAATATCCCGGTCACCTACGTGCTGTATCCGGACGAGGGCCACGGGTTCGCCCGGCCTGAGAATCGCATGTCGTTCTACGCCGTGGCAGAGGCGTTTCTGTCGCAACAGCTCGGGACGCGATGCGAGCCTCTCGGAGACGACCTGATCGGCTCGAGCATCCAGGTGCCGCACGGCGCCGAGCAGTTGCCCGGTCTGGCCGAGAAGACTGCTCCGCCGAAGGGCTGATGGCCCGAGCCGCCGCCCGCGGACGGCGGCGAGCCTGATAGAATCGCCGTCCGCGTGACAACCGGCGGCGCGTCCATGCAGATCCATGCGACCTCGTCGTCTTCCGGGAGACGAGGTCGTTTGTTGCGCGCCGGCCTGATCGTCGGCTGCACGGCCGTCGCGTACCTGCCGGCGCTGCGCGGCGGTTTCGTCTGGGACGACGACGAGCACATCACCAACAACGCGGCGCTGCGCTCACTCGGCGGCTTGCGGCGCATCTGGCTGGAGCCGGGCGCGACTCCGCAGTACTACCCCCTGACCTTCACGTCATTCTGGATCGAGTGGCAACTCTGGGCGGACCGGCCAACCGGTTATCACGCGGTCAACGTCGCCCTGCACACCATCAACGCGCTGCTGGTCTGGCGCATCCTCGGCTGGCTCGGCGTGCCGGGCGCCTGGCTGGCGGGTCTGATCTTTGCGCTGCACCCGATGCACGTCGAATCCGTGGCGTGGATCACCGAGCGAAAGAACACTCTGTCCGGATTGCTGTTCTTGCTGTCCGCGATGGCGTGGTTTCACGACGAGCGCGGCGGCGCGACCGCCCCGCGCCCGAGGGGGCGTTACATCGCAACGATCCTGCTCTACGCGGGTGCTCTCCTGGCCAAGACCGCGACGCTCTTTCTCCCAATGGCGTTGCTGCTGGCGGGATGGTGGCGAAGCGGCCGCGTCACCGCGCGGGACGCTCGGAGCGTTCTTCCATTCGTCATGCTCGGCGCGCTTGCCGCAGCGATGACGATCCGGATGGAGCACGGCCCCATCGGCGCCGCGGGCCATGACTGGTCGCTCACCGCGTCCCAGCGTATCGACCTCGCCGGGCGATCGCTGTTGCAGTACGCTGGCAAGACGCTGCTTCCGATCAAGCTGACGTTCGTCTACCCGAAGCCGGACCTCGAAACCGCTCCCGTCGGTTGGTGGACCTGGGGCGTGCTGATCCCCCTCTGTCTCTGGCTGGGTCGGCACGCCAATCGAGCGGGCGCCCGCGCTGTCCTGCTGTCGCTCGCATACTTCGTCGTGTCACTGCTGCCCGTGCTGGGCTTCGTCGACTTCTATTACATGCGGTACGCGACCGTCGCCGACCATTTCGCCTACCTGCCGAGCATCAGCCTGATCGCGCTGGTCGCCGCGGGCATCACACGATGGTGCCGCGTTCTGACCAGTGACCAGGCGAGCGGTCGAACCGAGGGGCTGATCGCGATCGTGCTCGGGATCGTGCTGGGGAAGCTTGTTTATCAACAGTCCGGATGGTACCGCGACCGCGACACCCTCTGGTCGCGGACGCTCGAGCGCAACCCGGGCTGCTGGCTGGCGTACTCCGACCTAGGCCACGCGCAACACGTCATCGGCCGGTTGCCGGCTGCCGCCGAGCTGTACCGCCGTTCCATCGAGCACAACCCGCGTGATGCCCGCACTCGAAAGAACCTGGCCGACGTGCTGGTCGCAATGGGCGCTGCCGATGAGGCCGTGCGGGTCATGCGCGACGGCACCGCGCTGTCGCCCCGCGATCCGATGATGCGCTTCTGCCTGGCCGACCTGCTGGCGCAACTCGGCCGGGCGGAAGCGATCGACGCATACCGCGAATCGATTCGGCTCGACCCGCGCTTCGCGGAGGCGTGGAACAACCTGGGCACGGCGTTACTCCGCGCCGGCCGGACGGCGGAGGCGATCGACGCGCTGGGGAACTGTGTCGCCCTGCGACCGAATCTGTTCGAGGGCTGGTTCCAATTGGCGGTTGCCCGCGAGTCGCTCGCCCGATTCGATGACGCCGAGCACGCGTATCGAGCCGCATTGCGGTTGCGGCCCGAGCATATCGAAGCGCGGCTCGGCCTGGCACACACGGTCGCGCGACAGGGCCGCGCCACCGAGGCCGCGGCGGAATACCAGCGCGTTCTGAGCATCCATCCGGGCAACGACGAGGCCCTTGCCGCGCGGCGTCGCCTGCTCGCCGATCCGAAGGCCCCGTGAGCGGCCAACGGCGGCGGGATCAGCGGGACGTCCCGCCGCTCGTGTCGGAAGGCGTGGCGTCCGCCGCGCCGGCGGGCGTCGTGAACAGCGTCGGCTGCTCCTTCAGGCGGCGAATCCGGTCGCGCAGCTCGGCCGCCCGTTCGAACTCGAGCGCCTCGGCGGCCTCCAGCATCTCTCGCTCGAGGTCGGCCAGCGTCTCGGTGGCGTCGTACTCGGCTTCGCTGAGCCGAACCGCCTCGCGCGCCGTGCGGTGCGCCGCCAGTTCGCTTTCGAGCCCGCGCCGAATCTCCTTGCGCACCGTCGCGGGCGTGATGCCGTGCTTGCGGTTGTACGCCTCCTGAAGTTCGCGGCGGCGGCGGGTCTCATCCATGGCCTGCTGCATGGCGGGCGTCACCTTGTCCGCGTACAGGATCACCTCGGCGTTGACGTTCCGCGCGCAGCGGCCGATGGTCTGAATCAGGCTGGTCGCGCTGCGCAGGAAGCCCTCCTTGTCGGCATCAAGGATGCACACCAACGACACTTCCGGAAGGTCGAGCCCCTCGCGCAGCAGGTTGACGCCGACGATGACGTCGAACTTGCCCTCGCGCAGCTCCCGCAGGATCTCCACGCGCTCGATGGTGTCGATCTCGCTGTGCAGGTAGTGGCACTTGAGACCGGATTGCTTCATGTAGTTCGAGAGATCCTCCGCCAATCGCTTGGTCAGCGTCGTGACAATGGTACGGTCGCCGGCGGCCGCCCGCGTCTGGCATTCGTGCAGCAGGTCCGGCACCTGCCCGCGCGCTGGGCGGACGTGGATGGCCGGATCGACCAGGCCGGTCGGACGGATGACCTGCTCAACCACCTCGCCGCGGCTCTGCTTGAGCTCGTACGGCCCGGGCGTCGCCGACACAAAGATGGCCTGGTGGATCATGCCCTCGAATTCGTCGAATCGCATTGGCCGGTTGTCGAGACAACTCGGCAGCCGGAAGCCGTGCTCGACCAGCACCTCCTTGCGGGCGCGGTCGCCGTTGTACATGGCTGCGATCTGGGGAATGGTGGCGTGCGACTCGTCGATGACCAACAGGAAATCTTTCGGGAAGTAGTCCACCAGCGTGTAGGGCTTCGCGCCAGGCGCGGTGCCGGCCAGGTGCCGCGAGTAATTCTCGATGCCGGAGCAGTAGCCGACCTCGAGGATCATCTCGATGTCGTACTTGGTGCGGGCCGCCAGCCGCTGGGCCTCGAGCAGCTTGCCCTGTCGGCGAAACGTGTCGAGCCGTTCGTCCAGTTCGGCCCGGATCGAGGCCACGGCCGACTCGATCCGTTCCTTGGGCATGACGTAGTGGACCGCCGGAAAGATGAAGATCTGTCGCGTTGATGACACGCGCTGGCCGGAGAGCGGATTGATCAGGTCGATCCGCTCGACGTCATCGCCGAACTGCTCGATGCGGTAGGCGAATTCCTCGTAGGCGGGGTGCAGTTCCACCACGTCGCCGCGGACGCGGAACGTGCCACGCTTCAGGGTGTAGTCGTTGCGCGTGTATTGCAGATCGACCAGCTTCCGCAACAATTCGTCGCGGGGGATCGACTGGCCGACGTGCAGGTCGACGACGCTGGACTTGTAGTCTTCCGGCGAACCGAGGCCGAAGATGCAGGAGACGCTGGCAACGATGATCGTGTCGCGCCGGCAGACGAGGTGACTGGTAGCGGCCAGGCGCAGGCGATCGAGGTCGTCGTTGCGGCTGGCGTCCTTCTCAATGTAGATGTCGCGCGCCGGGATGTAGGCCTCCGGCTGGTAGTAGTCGTAGTACGACACGAAGTAGGCGACCGCGTTGTTCGGGAAGAGCTCCTTGAACTCCTCGTAGAGCTGGGCCGCGAGCGTCTTGTTGTGGCTGATGACCAGGGTCGGACGCTGCAGGCGCTCGATCACGTTGGCGATCGTGAACGTCTTGCCGGAACCGGTTACGCCCAGAAAGGTCTGGAAGCGACGGCCCTCCTCCAAGCCGGCCACCAGTTGGCGAATGGCCGCAGGCTGGTCGCCGGCAGGCTTCATCTCGGAGACGATCTGAAGTCGCTGCATCGATCCCCTCGGCGGACGCTGTTACGAGCAACGCAGTGTAACGCGCGGATCGGGGCGCCGCACGCCCGCGGCGGACTCAATGGGGATCCGCGGAACGTCAACGCCGAACGAAGGTGCGTCGTTCGCGGTCCTTCACCACGCCGGGGAACCGCAGCGCCTGGTTGTGCATGACGCACCACACGCCCGGCGGAAGCAGCCGGCACGCCAGCAAGGCTTCGGTCATGTTCTGATAGGCGTCGGTGTCGCGAAACTCGAATGGTCGCATGGCTCCGGTCAAGACGACCGGTCGCTCGAGCGGCGCGAGATCGGCGCAGAGCCGCTCCCCCGTCTCGGCCAGGGTGTCGGTGCCGTGCACGATCAGCACCGCGTCGCTGTCCCTCAGCGCCTCGGCGGTCGCCGCACAGATCACCTGCCGATCCGCATCGGTCATGTCGAGCGAGTCCTTGGACATGACGGCGACGTGGCGGTGGGACAGGTCCGGCAATCGCATTCGATTCAGGATGTCGCCCAGGATCGAACGGACGTTCCTGAGTGAGCCGTCGGTTTCGTCGTAGGTTTTCTCGATCGTGCCGCCGGTGGTGAGGATCGCGACGCGGAGCATTCCGCTAGTAGACGGCCGCGGGCATCCCGGGTCAACGAGGGAAATCCCTTGGTTGACGAGGACAGACGAGCGTGTTAGCCTTTGTTGTACAGAACGTTACGGACGGACAGTTTCTCCCCTCGTCGGAGGGCCGCCATGCGGCCGCGCAGCACAGCTAGTCCGCACGCGCTGGGGCTGCTGATGGTGCGCCTCGTGCTCTGCGTCATCGTGCTGCTCAGGATCGGGTCGCCCGTGCCTGAGTACGCGGCGTTCGGTGCCGTGGCGCAATTCGACTTCGGCCCGTCGGACAGGCCCGGCGAGTCAGAGGAAGATGCCTCGGACGAATCCGAGCAGGTCCTTAACGGCAAGGTGCGACGGCAGATCCAATCCGACGACGTCATCGCGTCGAAACTCGCAACACAGCTCCCGTGCCTGACCCCGTCTCCGGAAGCAGGCCCATCACGACCCACCATCGGCTCGTTCGCGCGCTCGCGGACACCCGCCATCATCCCTCTTCGCATTTGATCTGACCGCACTCCCGCGCGCCCGATGCGCTCGTTTCGATGCGGAATTCAGATTCAACACTATCGGCGCGCGTCGCGCGCCGTACCAGCGAGGAGTGCCAACGTGGAGAAAATACTGGCCGGACTGCGGAAGTTTCAGGACGAGATCTTTCCTCAACAGCGCGAATTGTTCCGGCGACTCTCGCACGAGCAGCGCCCCCGCGCGTTGTTCATCTGCTGCAGCGACTCGCGCGTTCACCCCAACCTGATCACTCAGACCGAGGCCGGGGACTTGTTCATCCTTCGAAATCCCGGCAACATCGTGCCACCGTACGGTCCGAACCCCGGGAGCGAAGCGGCCACGATCGAGTTCGCCATGGACATCCTCGAAGTGCCGCACATCATCGTCTGCGGTCACTCCGACTGTGGCGCCATGAAGGCCCTGCTGCACCGGGGCGAACTGCAGACGCTCTCGGCTGTCAATCACTGGCTGCATCACTGCGAGGCGACGCTGCGCATCGTCGGAGCCAAGAAGGACCTGACGGCCGACGACCTCCTGTCGGTGACGATCGAGCAGAACGTGCTGACGCAGATTCACCACCTTCAGACGCATCCGAGCGTCGCGGCCAGACTGAGCCAGGGAAAGGTGAAGCTCCACGCCTGGGATTACGATATCGGGTCCGGTCGCGTCTCGATCTACGATTCCGTCCGCCACCGGTTTCAGCCGTGGCCGAATGGGGATGGCTCGACCTCGATGGCGTTCTCGGCGCCGGCCTTCGACGCGGTGCTCGCACCGCTCTGAGGCCGATCGTCGCTCCCGGCGGAGCCTCGCATGTCTCATGGTGCTGATGCCTGGCAGAACCCCGCTACGTCGCCGTGTTCGCGACGACCCGGCGATGGTGCGCGCGCCCAGACTCGCAACGATGAGCCTGGACCCCCGCTGCATGGTCGAGAATCTCGGGTGACGGCCGTTCGCCACGACTTTCTTGCGTCACTGGTGGTCTTCTTCGTCGCACTGCCGCTGTGCATGGGAATCGCCGTCGCGTCCGGCGCTCCGCCATCCGCCGGGCTGATCACCGGCATCGTCGGAGGCATCGTGGTCGGAGCGCTGGGCGGCTCGCCGCTGCAGGTCTCTGGTCCTGCCGCGGGACTCAGCGTCATCGTGCTCGAGCGCATCCGCCATCTGGAGCAGGCACACGGGCCCGCTGAAGCCCTGGTGCATTTCGGCGTCATCGTGCTGCTGGCCGGACTGATGCAGATCGCCGCGGCGTCGATGCGGCTCGGACAGTGGTTCCGGGCGGTCTCGCCGGCCGTCATCCACGGGATGTTGGCCGGAATCGGGGCCCTCATCTTCGTCGGGCAGTTTCACGTCATGCTGCATGACCGCCCACGCGCCAGCGGAATCGACAATCTCACCAGCATTCCAGCGGCCATCCGCGACTCGATCCTGCCGCTGGACGGTTCCATTCATCACCAGGCGGCCGGCACGGGCATCCTGACGATTGCCATCGTCCTCTTCTGGCAACTGATCGGTCGCGGGCGGCTGCGCATCATTCCGCCGGCGCTGCTGGCGCTGGTGGTGGCCGCCGTCGTGGCGTGGCTGGCCGGATTCACGATCGATCGCGTGGCCGTTCCGACCGACCTGCTGACCACCATCCGACCGCCGACCGTGGCAGCGTTCTGGTGGGCGCTCAGCAGTGCCGACGCCTGGTTTTCGGCCGCGGCCATCGCCATTGTGGCCAGCGCCGAGACGCTTCTGTGCGCCGGGGCGGTCGACAAGATGCATCGCGGACCGCGCACCCAATACGACCGCGAACTGGGAGCCCAAGGGCTCGGCAACGTGCTGTGCGGCCTGCTCGGCGGGCTTCCGATGACGGCCGTCATCGTTCGCAGCGCGGCCAATGTGAACGCCGGGGCTCGCTCGCGGCTGTCCGCCATCCTCCACGGCGTGTGGCTGCTCGCGGCGGTCGTGCTGCTCGCGCCGCTGCTGTCAGCCGTGCCGGTCGCGGCGCTGGCCGCCATTCTTGTCTACACGGGCTTCAAGTTGATCAGCCTGAGTCGCCTGATCGAGCTCTGGCGCGTCGGCTGGGGCGAAGCGTTCATCTTCGTCGTGACGATGGTGATGATCGTCGCCACCGACATGCTCAAGGGCGTCGCGATCGGATTCGGGCTGTCGTTGGCCAAACTCCTGTACACCTTCACGCATCTCAAGATCGAGCAGCGCATCAGCCCCGACCAGCGGCGGACCGACATCACGCTTTCGGGCGCGGCCACGTTCGTCCGACTTCCGCAACTGGCCGCGGTGCTGGAGCGCGTCCCGCCGAACGGTGAATTGCACGTCCACATCGAAAACCTCGGGTACATTGACCATGCCTGTCTGGATCTGCTCATGACCTGGGAGCAGCGGCACGAAGACACCGGCGGGCGTCTCATCATCGACTGGTCCAACCTCACGGCCCGGTTCCACACCGCCGACAACTCGCGCGGCCGGAAGTCCCCGGAGGCGGGCACGGGCACCGAGTCGTCCCATACCGTGCCATCGGAGCGTGCCGAAGCTGCGGGCCCGTGGATCGAACCGCCAGTCTCCGAAACCGCCGCGCCCCGCCCGGCCGGGTAGAATCCCGGCGCGACGTCGGGAGTGTGGCGATGCGGTATGCTCAATGGGCCATCCTGTTCGGATCAATGCTGGTGGTGGGCGGCTGCGGCGAAAGAGCTGGAGCCGCCAGCGCGCTGCCGATCGGCACGCTGGCGCCGGATTTCGAGCTTCCCCAGCTGGGCGGCGGTTCCGTGCGGCTGTCGCAACTGCGGGGCCGGCCGATCGTGCTCTCGTTCGGGGCCGTCGGATGCCGGCCGTGCCGGGCCGAAGCGCCGCACCTGACCGCCCTGCACGAGAAGTACGCCGATCGCGGGCTGGCGGTCCTCTCAATCAACGTCTGGAATGAAGACGCCCGGAAGATCGAGCGGTTTGCGAAGGAGAAGGGACTCCGGCACCCGCACCTGCTGAACGGGCTGGACGTCTATCGCGAACACTTCAACGGGCGGACGGTGCCGCAGGTGTACGTGATTGATCGCGAGGGCCGCGTCGCCGCGTCGCACTCGAACTTCGTGCCCGGCGACGAGCGTCACCTCGAGGACATGGTGCGCGGCGTGCTGTGATCGCCGCCACGGACGACGCACGGCGGTCGATCACCCGGCCGCCAGCTTCTTGGCCTTCTCGACCGCCTCCTCGACCGCGCCGACGTACATGAAGGCCTGCTCCGGCAGGTTGTCGTGCTTTCCGTCGCAGATTTCCTCGAAGCTGCGAATCGTCTCCTCGAGCGGCGTGTACTTTCCGGCGAAACCCGTGAACACCTCGGCCACGTAGAAGGGCTGGCTCAGGAATCGCTCGATCTTGCGGGCGCGGGCGACGATGAGCTTGTCTTCCTCGCTCAGTTCCTCGACGCCGAGAATGGCGATGATGTCCTGGAGGTCGCGGTATCGCTGGAGAATCTGCTGCACCCGCTTGGCGCAGTTGTAATGGCGATCGCCGATGTAGTTGGCATCGAGAATGCGGCTCGAGGACGCCAGCGGGTCGATGGCCGGATAGATGCCCTTCTCGGAAATCGACCGCGCCAGCACGATGAATGCATCCAGGTGCGTGAACGCCGTCGCCGGGGCGGGGTCGGTCAGATCGTCGGCCGGCACATAGACCGCCTGCACCGACGTCACCGCGCCGTTCTTGGTCGACGTAATGCGCTCCTGCAACTCCCCCATCTCGGTGCCCAGCGTCGGCTGATAGCCCACCGCGCTCGGCATGCGGCCGAGCAGCGCCGACACCTCGGACCCGGCCTGGCTGAAGCGGAAAATGTTGTCGATGAAGAGCATGGTGTCCGCGCCGGACTCGTCGCGGAAGTATTCGGCCATGGTCAGCGCCGAGAGCGCCGCCCGCAGACGGGCGCCGGGCGGCTCGTTCATCTGGCCGAACACCATGGCGGTGTGTTCGATGACCTTCTTCACCTTCCCGGTGGTGTCCTTGAAGGTCGCCTCCTGCATCTCGAGCCAGAGGTCGTTGCCCTCGCGGGTTCGCTCGCCGACGCCGGCGAACACCGAGTAACCCGAGTGTTCGCGGGCGATGCGGGCGATCATCTCCTGGATGATGACGGTCTTGCCCAGGCCGGCGCCGCCGAACAGCCCGGTCTTTCCGCCGCGCACGAAGGGGGCGAGCAGATCGATGACCTTGATGCCGGTGACGAGTTGCTCGGTCTTAGGCGTCAGATCGACGACCTCGGGCGGGGCGCGGTGAATCGGGCGGGACTGGCGCGCGGTCACCGGGCCGCGGCCGTCGATCGGATCGCCCACGAGATTGAACACGCGTCCCAGCGTCTCCTGCCCGACCGGCACCGACACGGGCTGGCCGGTATCCATGATGTCGCTGCCGCGGCGCAGGCCGTCGGTCGAACCCAGCGCCACCGCACGGACCCGGCCGCCGCCCAACTGCGACGCCACCTCGCACCAGAGATCCTCGTCCACGACGCGATCGCCCACCGACCGGCCGACGCGGACCTTGAGGGCGTTGTAGAGCTTGGGCAGCCGATCCTCCGGGAACTCGGCGTCCAGCGTTGAGCCGATGACCTGCGTAACCTTGCCGACTGTCTGCGTGGCGGCCATGAGACCTCCGAAACCTCGTGGGCGGCGCGCGGGCGCCTTAGCTAGCTCAATCCCTCGGCGCCGCCGACGATGTCGAGCAGCTCGAGCGTAATCTGCGTCTGTCGCGCGCGGTTGTAGGCCCGCGTCAGCGACTTGATCATGTCTTCCGCGGCTTCGGTGGCCGACTTCATCGCCACCATGCGAGCCACCTGCTCGCTGACCGCGGCATCCGTGAAGCACTGGTAGAGCCGCACCTTCACGCTCTGCGGCAGGAGCAACTCAAGCAGCGCTTGCGGCTCCGGTGAGAAGTCGTACTGCACCTTGACGGCCGCCGGGGCCGCGTCGCCCTCAGTGCCGACTTGAAGCGGCAGGAGCTGCACTACTTCCGGCGCCTGCCGTCCGGTCGAGATGAACCGCATGTACGACACCCACACGTGCCGGAACTCGCCCTTGCAGTAGCGCGCGATCATCTCGGCCGCGATCGGCTCGACCTGCTCATAGCGCGGGCGGTCGTCGATGTCCGTGATGCGACGGGCCATTTCGAATCCGAGAAACTTCAGAAACCCGATGCCCTTCTTGCCGACCACGTGCAGCTCGGTCGGGAGCTGTTCCGGCTTGCGCAGATGCGCAAGCGCGCTCCGCAGCACCAGGCCGTTGTACGGACCGCACAGGCCGCGATTCGACGTAATCACGATCATCGCGTCGCGGGTCGCCTCGGGATGGGTCTTGAGCAGGTCGTTGTCGACCTTCACGCCCGAGGCCGACAGGCTCTGAACCAGCTCGGTGATCTTCTTCGTGAACGGCTTGGTGGCGGTGGCGCGATTGAACGCCTGCTGAAAGCGCGCGGTGGCGATCAGCTGCATCGTCCGCGTGATCTTGCGGATGTTGCCGACCGCCTTGCGGCGTTTGACGATCTGTCGTGCCTTTGCCATCGCTTCAGCCTTCGGCCGTCGCGCCGGTCCGCGCCGGCGATTACTTCCTGAACCGCGTCTTGAACTGGCCGATCAGCTCGGTCAGCTTCTTGTCGAGCTCGGCGGTCAACTCGCGCTTGGCGATGAACTCGTCCCGGATCTCCGGGTGCTCATCGTGGAAGAACTTCAACAACGCCGACTCGAATTCCGGAACCCGCGAAACCGGAAGATCATCCAGGAAGCCGCGGGCACCGGCGAAAATGCTGAGGATCTGGTCGATCACGTGGTAGGGCCGATACTGGCCCTGCTTCAGGAGCTCGACCATGCGCGCGCCCCGGTCGAGCTGCCGCTGCGTGGCGGCGTCGAGCTCGGTGCCGAGTTGGGCGAAGGCCTCGAGCTCGCGGAAGGCCGCCAGGTCGAGTCGCAGCGAACCGGCGATCTTTTTCATTGCCTTGATCTGGGCGTTGCCGCCGACGCGCGAGACCGAGATGCCGACGTTGATGGCCGGGCGCACGCCGGCGAAGAACAGGTCGGGCTCGAGGTAGATCTGCCCGTCGGTGATCGAGATCACGTTGGTGGGGATGTACGCCGAGACTTCGCCCTCCAGCGTCTCGATGATCGGCAGCGCCGTCAGCGATCCGCCCGAGTTCCAGATGCGAAGCATCTGGTGCTGGTCCTTGTTGGGCATCGCGTCGAGGTCGTGCTGGCACTCGTGCTTGCCGGGCACGCCCACGTACACCTTGCCGTTGACGCCTCGCGTGGTCTTCGCGTCGGCGCCCTTCGGCACGATGATGTATTGCTCGGCCAGCTTGCAGGACCGCTCAAGCAGCCGGCTGTGACAGTAGAAGATGTCGCCCGGAAACGCCTCGCGACCCGGCGGCCGACGCAGCAGCAGCGCCAACTGGCGGTAGGCCTGGGCCTGCTTCGACAGGTCGTCGTAGATGCACAGGGTCGCGCGGCCGTGCTCGTACATGAAGTACTCAGCCATCGCGCAGCCCGAGTAGGGTGCGATGTACTGAAGCGGCGCGGGGTCTGAACTGCCGGCCGAGACCACGATGGTGTAGTCCATCGCGCCGGCCTCGCGCAGCCGCTCGACCAGGCTCGCCACGGTCGATTCCTTCTGACCGACCGCAACGTAGACGCAGATCACGTCGCCGCCCTTCTGGTTGATGATGGTGTCGACCGCGATGGCCGTCTTGCCGGTCTTGCGATCGCCGATGATCAGCTCGCGCTGCCCGCGGCCAATCGGAATCATCGAATCAATGGCCTTCACGCCGGTCTGCAACGGCTCGTTCACCGGCTGCCGCTCGGCGATGCCCGGCGCCTTGAACTCGACCGGGCGGTGGTGCGTCGTCACGATCGCACCCTTGCCATCCAGCGGCCGACCCAGCGGGTCGACCACGCGGCCGATCATGGCGTCGCCGACCGGCACCGACAGAAGCTGGCCGGTCGCGCGGACCTGCTCGCCTTCCTTGATGCCCAGGTAATCACCAAGCACGACCGCGCCGACCGAATTCTCCTCCAGGTTGAAGACCTGCCCGATCGGGCCGGACTCGTACTGGAGCATCTCGCCCGCCATTGCGGCGCCCAGGCCGTAGATGCGCGTGATGCCGTCGCCGACCTCGAGCACTCGACCGACGTCGGTCACTTCGAGCTGCTCGGAGTACTGGGCGATCTCCTGCTTGATGACGGACGTGATTTCGTCGACCTGAATCTTCATGCGATCATTCCTGTCTGGCCCGTCGGCCGGATTCGATCCGCCGCCGGCGCGTCAG
Organism: uncultured Planctomycetaceae bacterium; assembly: GCA_964576285.1. GTDB lineage: Bacteria > Planctomycetota > Phycisphaerae > UBA1845 > UTPLA1 > SpSt-539. The sequence continues at coordinate 68,108 of CAZNUJ010000005.1, forward strand.
GCGACACCCTTAAAGAACTCGCGCTCGCCGATGTGCAGGTGCGTGTCTACGCCCGCCAGCAGTTCGGCCCGCAGCCGCCTTAGTCGGCTGGACACGGTGCGATCGAACAGTTTGTCATCCATCTGGACGCGGACGCCGCCCAATACCGCCGGGTCGACACGCTCGACCAGAATCGGCACGAATCCGCTCATGCGCTGGACGGTATCGACCAGCTTCGCCCGCTGCTCCGGCGTCAGCGGCACCGCCGAGGTCACGTACGTCCGGTGCTGGCCGCGGTGAAGCTCCAGCATGCGACGATAGGCGTCGCACACGTGCGGCAACACCGCCAGCCGGTGCTTGTCGTTCAGCACCAGCAGCAGGTTCATGACGATCGGGCTGAGCCGGGACGACAGCAGTTTTCGCAGCGACTCCCGGCGGGCGTCGCGATCGATCGCCGGAGACGCGAGGAACGCGGCGAAGGCACGATCGGTCGCCACGAGTTCGCGCAGCGACCCCAGTTCCGCGTCGATCGCGTCCTCCTGGCCCGCCTGTTGGGCCAGTTCCAGAACGGCCGACGCGTAAACGCCGGACGTCGCCTGCATCGTGTCGAAGTCACCGGGCATGGTCGCTCGATCCGCGTGGCCGCGCGACGCGGCTGTCCTATCGCCTCATCTGTCCCAGGTCGGTCAGCGCCTCGTCGAGCAGCGCCTCATGGTCCTTGGGCGACAGCTCGCGGCGGACCAGCTTGCCGGCCATCTGCGAGGCCAGCTCGACCGACTGCTGGTAAAGCGACTTGATCGCGTCGTCACGGGCGATCGCCAACTCGCGCTTGGCTCGCTCCACCAGGGCATGGGCCTCGACCCGCGCCTCCTCGTGGATGCGCTTGCGCACCGCCTCCGCGTCGCGCTTGCCTTCCTCGACGATGGCGGTCGCCTCCTCGCGGGCGCGGTGCACCTGCTCGGTGTACTGGCGCAGCATCCGCTCGGCCTCCTCGCGCTCCTTCCGCGCCTGGGCCAGCGAGTCGGCGATGAAACGCTCGCGCTGAACCAGGGCCTGCTGAATCGGCTTCCATGCGACCACCCGCAGGATCAGAAGGAGCAGAATGAAGACGACGATGGACCACACCATCGCCATGCCGTCCACGGTCAGCAGGCCGTAGGACGGCCCATGAGCGCCCGCGGAAGAGTCATGGGCCGCGTCGCCACCCGCCGCCATCGCGGCCGCCGCCAGGCACGAGACGGCGACGCCGCCACACAGTACCGCGAAACGCTTCACGCCAGCACCTCGAATGCATCCGAACCGACGATCGGAACGCACCTCGCCACGTCTCCCGCGATCGGACCGCGTCAGCCGCCGCCCGCCGCGACCTTCAGGAAGTCGCCGATGCCGCCGGCCTGCACGATGGCGAAGAAGGTGAAACCTTCGATGAGCGCCGCCGCCAGGAGCATCGCGACAAAGATGCGCCCGCCCGCCTCGGGCTGGCGCGCGATCGACTCGACCGCGTTGCCTGCGATGTGGCCGATGCCCTTGGCCGCTCCCAATACGATGAACCCGAGCGCCAGCCCGGCGCCCAGGCCCGCCAGGCCCTTGTCGCCGAACAACTGCGTCGCCTCTGCCAGAACCTCGAACATGCGAAACACTCCAGTCTGAAACGAACCAACCGCGTTCCGACCTTCAACAACAAAAAGGGCCAGGGCGTCGGATACCCCAACCGGGTTTCGTGACACGCGCGCTCGACGCCGCGCGATCCGCCTCTGTCGTTCGCCGGCCTCCTAGTGCTCCGGATGAATCGCCGCGCCGATGAACATCGTCGTCAGGAACATGAAGATATACGCCTGCAGGAACGCGACGAACAGCTCAAGACAGCTCAACAGCGTGCTGCCGATTGCGATCGGCAGCGAGGAGGCGAGGTATCCCAGCGTCAGGCCCTTGAAGGCCGGAATCAGCAGCATGATCGAGGCCAACACGATGTGACCGGCGATCATGTTTGCAAACAGACGCATGGCCAGAGCAAATGGCTTGACGAATGCGCCGATCGTCTCCAGCAGAAAGAGGATCTCCCACATGACCGCATCGAGAAAATCGAGCGGGTGGAAACCCTTGACGGCACAGCCCGCGGCGAACCCAAGCACGGCGCCGAACCACGTGCCGACCACGGCCCCCGGTTCCTTGAACATGACGCCGAGAATCAGCCGCAGGACGACCGCCAACAGCGCCGTATAGACCGGAATCGCAATCAGCCGCAGCGCCATGGGGAGCGGGTCGCGATGACCGGGCTTCTCGAACACGTGCGGTGCGAAGTTCCACAGGTAGAACACCGGGGCCGCCGCCGCGGCGAACGCGGGGGAGGCGGCGTGCGCGTGACCGGCCGCGCCATGACCGTGGTGCTCGTCGTGACCGCCGTCGGCGTGCTTGCCCTCGCCGTGCGACTCCTCGCCGTGATGCTGTCCGTACGTGCCGGACACCAGCCCGCGGTACACCTCGAAGATGCCCATGAAATGAATCGTGAGAAACGCACAGATCGCCAACCCGGCGGTGATGTTGATGTTGCCCGTCGCCGTTCCGCCCAGGTGCTTGGCGCCGGTCGTCAGGCCAAAGATGGCATCCAGCGGAATCATCCCGAGCAGATTGCAGAACAGGATGAAAAAGAACATCGTCCAGAGGAACGGCATGAACCGATCGGTGTCACCGCCCAGGACCGGCTTCACCACGCCGCTTCGCAGCGCGTCCATCAGCCCCTCGACCAGGCTCACGAAACCCCGCGGAACGAACGTCGCGGCCGACTGTCCCGCGACGACCGCGCGGTAGCGGGCACCCACGACGGAGAACACCAGGATCGCCAGCACCGCCGCGGCGAGCGTCATCAGCAGGTGGTTGGTGAACCAGAACTGCGCCGCCTGATCGCCGAAGATCGGAAGCCGCAGGTTGCTCGCCGACAACTGGAACAGGCCGTGCGGCAGGACGTGGTCCTTGGGGTCGTGTCCGCCACCCGCCGCCAGCAGCATGACGTGTGTTAGCCCGTCGCTCATGCGTCTGAATCCGCTGCGCCCGGCCCACCGGCACCGGCACGACTCGCGTTCTTGCCCGGCGGGCGCCAGTGCTTCTGCACCAGCCGCACCACCACCAGCGTCTCGGCCGTCAGACACACCAGGTAGCTGACGACCAGCGCGTTCAGGAAAACCTGTTTCGGCGGCTGCCGCGCTCGCAGATACCACCAGCCGACAAACAGCGTCAGAAACAGCCGCACGAGCATCGCGCCCATGCCCGCCATTCCGAGCTGATCCGGAAAGCGCCGCGCCACCAGCGCCGGCGGACCTAACGCGACGATCGCCGCGCCGACGGCGATGGCCGCCGCCGCGGAGATGGCCGCCGCCCTCTCGGGCTCCACGACCCGCCGAGCCACTGCGGTCGCAGCCCACACGGCCGCGAGGCCAACCACCGAGCACAGCAGCCAGTCCCGCACGACCGTGCCTACCGGAACATGCCGCGCGTCCGGCGGTACACGCGGTACAGCCAAGCCGCCAGGGCGAGCATCAAGCCCGCCAGGATCCCGCGCCGATTCCAGCCGTAGGCCTGGTCCATGCGGTAACCGGCGTACCCAAGGACCGCCACGTAGCCGATGAATTCGACCGCCAACTGGCTCAGCCGGCGGAACTCGGCCACGGCCCGTTCATCTCGTTTGTTCGGCGACGGATCACGCGTCGGCGGGACATCCGACATTGTGACAAATGGTACAAAGTCGCCGAAAAAAAGACAGGCACACAGGCCCGCCCCTCGTCGGCCGAGACCGCCCGAACCGCGAGGATCGGCGAATCTAGCGATCGGGTGCAATCGCGTCAAGGACGTCGATTCGAGGGTACGGGCCGCTGGGGAAGCAGCCGGCCGGCCGCTCTGGGCTCTCAGCGTCGGATATGCTCCCGCCGAGCGTCCCGCGCCGGTCGCTCGCCGTTGGGCATGCTGCGAGGCGGACGACCGGGGCGGTGGAGAGCTACGCATGAATGTCGCCATCGTCGGCGCGACCGGCGCCGTCGGACAGGAATTCCTCGCGGTGCTGGAGCAACGCCGATTCCCGGTCAGCCGGCTCACCCTGCTGGCGTCGGAGCGATCCGCCGGGCGCGAAATGGTTTTCGCCGGCAAGCCGGTACGTGTCGAGCCGCTGGCCCCCGAGCGCTTTGAGGGAGTGCGGGTCGCGTTCTTCAGCGCCGGCAAGTCGGTGAGCCGCGAGTACGCCCCACTGGCGGTCCGCCGTGGCGCGATCGTGATCGACAACAGCTCGGCCTTTCGGATGCTGCCTGACGTGCCTCTGGTGGTGCCCGAGATCAACGCCGACACGATGTTGGGGCATCGGGGAATCGTCTCAGTGCCCAACTGCACGGCCATAATTCTGTGCATGGCCATCTGGCCGCTGCACCGTCTCAACCGCGTCACGCGGGTCGTCGTGTCGACCTACCAGGCCGTCAGCGGCGCCGGCGCTCGTGCGCTGAACGAACTGCACAACCAGACCGTCGATGCCTTGCGCGGCCGGTCACCCGAGCCAAAGGTGCTGCCGCATCCGATCGCTTTCAACCTGTTCTCGCACAACACCCCCATCGCCGACAACGGCTACAACGACGAGGAGAACAAGGTGATGGAGGAGACCCGCAAGATCATGGATGCCCAAGACCTGTCGATTTCGGCCACCTGCATCCGCGTGCCTGTTCCGCGTGCCCACAGCGAGTCGATCAACGTCACCTTCGCCGACGCGATTTCAGTGGAACAGGCCCGCGCTGCGCTGGCCGCCGCCCCGGGCGTGCGGCTGGTGGACGATCGCGCCGCCAACCACTTCCCGATGCCGCTCGAGGCGTCGGGTGGCGACGACGTGCTGGTCGGCCGGATTCGCCACGATCTGAGCCGGACGGATGGCCGGGCCCTGGCGCTGTTCGCGTGCGGAGATCAGTTGAGGAAGGGGGCCGCCCTGAACGGTGTGCAGATTGCCGAGGCCTTGCTATCGCAGCGGGGCTGAGGCGGGCTGCCGGCGCTAGCGGTCGAGTTCCGCCGCGATGATGTTGAGGCTGCCGAGCACCGCCACCACGTCGCTGATGGTGTGGCCGACCACCAGCTTGGAGAAGCACTGGTAGTTGATGAAACTCGGCGGACGGCACCTCGCGCGGTACGGGCGGTTGCCGCCATCCGACGCCAGGTAGAATCCAAGCTCGCCGTTGGCGGTCTCGTTGGCGCCGTAGGCTTCGCCGATCGGCGGCTTGAAGCCACGGTTCCACATGATCATCTCGAAATGGTGGATCAGCCCCTCAATCGAGAAATAGACCTCGCGCTTGTCCGGGAGAACTTTCTTGCTGTCCGGCAAGACGTTCACCGGGCCGTCGGGGATGCGGTCGATCAGCTGCGCGATGATGTGCATCGACTGCCGCATTTCTTCGAGCCGCACGAGATACCGGCTGTATACGTCCCCACCGGTGGCGATCGGTACCTTGAACTCGACCGCCGGACTGCCCTTTCCGTCCCAATTATCGGCGTAGCACAGATAGGGTTCGTCCTTGCGCAGGTCGCGCACGACACCGCAGGCCCGCGCCAGCGGACCCGTCCACGACCAGACGATGGCCTCGTCGCGCGTCAACACGCCGATGCCGCGCGTCCGCTCGACGAAGATGCGATTGCGGGTCAGCAGGGTCTCGAGGTCGTCGATCGCCCTCGGCAGCCGGGCGAGAAATTCCTTGACGTGTCCCGGCCACTCAGGCGGAATGTCATGCATCACGCCGCCGACCCGGGTATAGCTGTTGGTGAAGCGGGCGCCGCAGATCTCCTCGAACAGGTCGTAGATGTGCTCGCGCTCGTTAAAGCCGTAGAGGAACGCGGTGAACGCGCCCAGGTCGAGTCCGGCCGTGCCGATGCAGAGCAAATGGTCCTGAATGCGAGCCAACTCGGCGCAGATGGTGCGAATGGCCTTGCAGCGCGGCGTCAGCTCGATGCCGAACAGCTCTTCACAGGCCGTATGCCAGGCGATGTTATTCGCCATCGGCGAGATGTAGTTCATGCGGTCGGTGACGACCACGTACTGGTTGTAGTCGAGGTGCTCACCCAGCTTCTCGAAGCCGCTGTGCAGGTAGCCGATATGCGGCGTGCAGGCGACGACCTTCTCGCCGTCGAGCTCGAGCACCAGTCGCAGCGTGGTGTGGGTGGCGGGATGCTGAGGGCCGAAATTCAGGACCCAGCGATCGGCCTCGATCTCGTCGCGCACGAGGCGAGAAGGGCGAACCTCCGGTATCACGGCCATGACGTCAAGGCCTCCGGCCAAGGGAGCTTACGAAACCGTGATCGGAATGTAGTCGGCCCGGACGGGCCGAGCAAGGCGGGCTACTTCGTGCAGACGAAGTAGTACATGCCCGAGCGTGGCGCCCGGGCGAACTCATCAATGGACGTCAGCAGACGACCCTCGCGCACCTGTCGGCCCGAACCCATTCCCTGGACCACGAAGCCGCAGCCGGCCAGATGCCGGTATGCTTCCTCGACGCGATACCAGTACACGTACGGCCCGGCGTCCGAGAGAACGCCCCAGTTGAAGCGCACACCGCGCTTGAACCACGGCAGCGCTTGAATCGGTATGCGGCTGCCAGAGCAAGCCCTCAGCATCCGCAGCCAGACGATGAAGGGCAGATAGCGTGGATCGCGGCTGCGAACTTCCCACCCGAGGAACGAGATCAGCGCGACGCCGCCAGGGCGCAGCACGCGATGCGCCTCCCGCAGGGCCGACAGCCGTGCCTGCTCATCGGCGATGCAGCAGAGAATCTGCTGCAGGTAGATGATCTGATCGAACGCGCCGTCCGCGTAGCTGAGCTTGACGGCGTCCTCGACGTCGAACGTGATCCGACCGGTTTGGTCCCGCTGTCGGGCCTCGGCGATCAGTTCCGGCACGTTGTCGAAACCGCGCAGCGACTGAAAACCGAGCGCCGCCAGCTCATGAAGGATGCGTCCCCCGGCCGTACCGGCTTCGAGGGTGCTGGCGTCGGGCCGCAAGTACCTCGGCAGGAGAAACTTCTCCTCCTCGATCAGTCCGGCGTTGAGAGCCCACAATTCGAACTCGCTCGTTCGGAACATCTCCCGGTTGTCGATCGCGGGCAGATGGCTATGGACGTCCCGCTGCGCGCGATGTGCAAGAACTCCCACGGCACTCGAGCTCCGAACGATTCCCTGGACGATTACCCGATTGAGTTATCGTACGCTTGGGCTAGGTAGCGTTGCAAGAAACAATATCGAATCCAGCGGATACTTGATGTCGCGGCGCATCAAGACCGGGGCACGACGCCATCAGCCATCCGGGACTCACACAGGCCGTCCAAGGGATAACCCTGTATCGCCGGGCGACCGGCTGCCCAGTGCTCGATGACATCGGCGACAGGACCGAAATCAAACTCCGTCAGCAACGCCCGCAGCTTGGCGGCCGTCCGATCGCGAGCCCGGAGCTGGTGGTAGTTGAAGAACCGGTAACGCAGCCGCTGCCGCCAGCCATCGATGCCCGCGATTCGATCCACTTTCGCGACGACCTCGATTTCGTAGGGGTGCAGGTACAGGTTGGCGGGAATGCCTTTGGCGTGCAGCCGCTTCATCCCCCACCGGGCATACGACAACGGAAAGTGCCGCAGGTATCCGCCGCCGCACACCGGCCAAGTTCGACCCCAGGCGGACACCACGCTCAGCGGAAACTCCCAGATCCAGCGGCCGTCGGGCATGACGAGCTTGTGCGGGCCGCGCGGCGCGCCGGGGATGCCGTATCTCCGACCTTTGAACGGGAAGATGCTCGAGTCGTACCGAATCCCGAGGTCGATCAGAATCGGCAGTGCCCACAAGGTGCGCTCGACCAACGAGAACGCCACCGCCCGGTGCGCGTCCACCTTGCGGCCGGCGACATCCTCGATCGTGCGAATGGCACGTTCGGTCGATTGCCGGAACGACTCGGGCGTGTGTCGCCAGATCTGGTGGTGGTGGTAAGCGTGAACGCCGAGCTGATGCCCCTCGTCGGCGATACGCCGGACAAGCGACGGGAAGTGCTCCGCCATTTCGCCGAGAATGAAGCACGTCGTCCGGACACCGAACTCGGCGCACAGATCGAGCATGCGGTGTGTATCACGCTCGGACTCGCGCCGCGGCGGCTCGACGCGATCGCAGAAGTCGATCGCGAGCTGGTTGTAGTAGTCCTCGACGTCGATCGTGAGGGCGTTGAGCATGTCGATCAGATCGTGTCGAAGTCGCCCAGGGTCAGGTGCCAGCCCTCATCGGTCGAACCGAGTTCGGCCAGGTCGGCCCGCGACGGATTGATCGCCACCGCCGTGTGGAAGCCCCGCCCCACCAGTCGACGCGGCACCCGCCGAAAGCCGAACGCCCGGAACGGCTCCACGCGGGCCCCGCTGGTGGCGATCACCGCGATCAGGGTCGCCCCATCCTCCCGCGCCGCCCGAGCGCCGGCCGCGATCAACCCCTCCAACGCGCCGGGCGCCGGAATCGCCAGCCAATCGACCACGTGGGCCAGGGTGGTCCGCATGCGATGCTCGATCGTGGTGACGAGATAACCCTCGATGCCATCCGAATTCCGGGCCACGAATACGCGGTACTTGAACGTCGGGTTCTCAAGAAACCGCCAACGCAGGAAGGAACTGTCACGGCGGCAGATGATCCCCCCACGGCGCCGCCCCTCCTGCTCGGCCAGTTGGTCGAACGCCGCGACAAGCGGCTCAAGATCCTCCAGCTCGATCACCGTGGCCGGCGGCGTGGAGAACCGGCGGGCGAGCACGCCATCCGTCACGAAACCAACTGGTCCGCTCAACCAGCGCGGCAGGCCGCGATCGCCCAGAAATCGACCAAGCCGCAGCGGCATGGCCAGAAGCGGTCGATCGTCGAGGCACAGCCAACCCGGAAACCGTTGAAAGGACGGAAACGACTCGTCGTTCGGCATGGTGAAGAGGCAGTCCGCGCCCTGTTCCCACGCGTAGCGTTCGGCCGCCGTAACCACGTCGCGGAATACACCCCGCTTTCGATGGTCGGGGTGGGTCATGCCCGCCGTAAACATGCCGATCGTGATCTCGCGTCCGGCCGCGAAGCCGGGGAAGAACGTCACCGCCTGCGTCCCGCAGATCTGACCGCCGGCATCGCCGATAACCACGTTGACGCGCGGTCCGGTCGAATGCGTATATCGCGCCCGAATGAAGTCGAGGCTGTCGCCGCGAGCGCCAAAGCACGCCCGCGACAAGTCAGCCATCACCACGTCCTCGGCCGGCCGCAACAGTCGAATCGTCCAGTACTTCCCCTCCGGACGGGCCGGAGTGGTAGCGGTCGTCGGCATGCTCATCGCTGGGCACTCCAGCGCGACAGCATCGGGATGGCCGCCAGCAGCCCGATCGCCGACATGCCGAGGACGCAACGCACGGGCCCGCCGGCCAGCACGGACCGCAGCCGGTGCCCAATCGGCTCCCACAGACGCGGCCCGAGCAAGCGCTTGGGAAGCCCGGTGACGGCCTTCTTGATGCGGCGTCTGGCCACCGACATCGGCTGAATCGATCGACGAAACGCGGAGAGGTCGTACGTCCCGGAGACGTTGATTCTCGGCATGCGCAGCGGGTCGCCCGCGCGGCGGATCGCGCCCACGTCGGACGTGCACACGCCCACAAAACCCACGTCGGCCGCCATTCGCCGCACGCGATCGTCATACCATCCGCCCGGTGCGGCCAAGTAGCGGACCGGACGGCCGATGATGCGCTCGAGCGTCTCGCGCGACGTCGTGAGGTCTCGCCGCAGTTCCGCCTCGGAGAGCGACGTGAGCGGGCGATGACTGTGCCCATGCGACTGGACTTCGATGACCTGCGGGTCCAGGCGCTGTAACTCGTCGTCCGACAGGCGCTCCTGTTCGCGGCCGCCGGTCGAGAAAACCGGTGCGGCCGGGTCGGTCGTCACGAACAGCGTGGCCCGCATGCCGTACTTGCGCAGCAGCGGCTCGGCCACCGTCGCCACGCTGCGGCAACCGTCGTCGATGGTGATCAGCACGGCCGGCTGCGGCAGGTCTCGTTCGCCCACGGCGAACGCAGCCGCGTCCTCCACCGACACTGCGTGAAAGCCGGCGTCGCGCAGGTATCGAAGCTGTTCCTCGAAGCGATAGGTGCTGATGGTGTAGATGCGTTCGGAACCCGTGCACAAGCGGTATTGCTCGGGGGAGCAGAAACGGTGGTACATCAGACACAGCAGTCGCGGTGAACGCGTTTCGTTCCAGGCAACGCGAGCCGCCCACGCGACCGCGGCCGCGCCCATCACCGCCAGCGTCAGGCCGATGGCCAGCAGCATCCGTTTAATCCGTCGGCCTATGCGGCCAGCATGCGCCAATAAAACACCGCGCAACCCATCGCGTAGAGCGCCGCCGCGGCCGCCACCGCGACCTTCAGACGGCGGGTCACGAACAGGCCGCCCAGCGGCCCGTTGTACAACCAGACCCGGATGCGCCGCGCCGCCGAGGGCCCCAGCAACCGCTCCGGAATACGCTTGATGTTCCCGATCAGCCGTAGCGCGATCGCCGCCCGCGGCCGCAGCAGCCGGGCGAAGTCCTCGACCGTCATGTCGCGCTCCACGACGATGCGCGGCAGCGCCATCGGATCCGACCAGCCGGTGCTGCTGCCCTTGTTGTTGCAGCATACGGTCTGATAGCCGGCCGCTTGCGCCAGCCGCCGAATTCGACGACTGTAGCCCGCGCGCGGAACGGCCAGATGTCGAATCGGTCGACCGATGCTCTCGCTCAGCCGCCGCATGGACTCCTCCAGCTCGAACCGAGCCGCGTCGTCCGGCAACTCGCTGAGGATGCAGTGCGTCAGCGTGTGCGACTCGATCGCGACGCCGCCCGCGTCAAGCTCGCGCATCTGCTGCGGCGAGAGGAAGCCGTCGATGCCGGCCACGAGGCGCCGGGTGTGCTCATCCGGCTCGGGCGCGACATAGATCGTGGCCTTCTGGCCGAAGCGGCGCAGCGATGGAAACGCCATCGTGTAGTTGCTCTCGTAGCCGTCGTCGAACGTGAGCACCACCGGCTTGTCGGGACGCCGCGCGCGACCCGAACGCATCGCCAGGTAGTCGTCCATGCTCAGCGTGGTGTATCCCGCCTCGTGCAGGTGGCGCATCTGCTCGGCGAACACGTCGTCGTAGCAGGCGTAGATCGGTTCATCGTCGCGGACTCGTCCGGTCCGCGCGGCCTCGCCCGAGATCAGCCGGTGATACAGCAGAATCGGAACGCGATCGCGGCGGTGTTCGAGATAGAGGCAGCGCAGCACCTCGGCCACGAGCAGCGCCGGCGCTACTCCGAACAGGAGCACGCCCACCCAGCACAAGAGCGTCATGGTCGAGCGCCGCCGGCCTGCCGCTTCAACGCCTCGGGAACCGGCGACTGCCGCGGCGGCTTCGAGTTGGCGTCAAACCCGGCGTCGCGCCAGTCCTTCCACGACAGCGACCGCCCACGGCCGGTATCGGCCGCCCACGATCCGTAGAACTCCATGCCGGAGTAGTCGTTGTGGTCGATCAGGTGTCGGCCCGGCGACGGGCTGCCGGTCCAGCCGGAGTCCCACATGCCGCTGACGCGATTGCCCGCGAACACAACGGAGTCGTTCGGCGTCAGCACTCCCACGAACGCGAGCCGCAGACGGCCAAATGAATCGGGACCGCCGCGCGGGTTCTCAAACGAGTTGCGCAGCACCTGAATCGTCCCCGGCCACTTCGAGCCGCCAAGACAGAGCGGGTTTCCCGTCTCCACGAAGGTGTTGCCGGCCACGGTCATGGATCGACCGGAGGCGTAGATGCAATGCGACCACTGCCAGGTGTTGAACGCGCACCGCTCGAACCGGCAATCGAGGACCTCGAAGTGCCCCGAGTCCATGTCGTGCGAGCCGATGCAGAGGGTGTAGCCGGTGTCGGCCGCGCTGCGGGCCGGCGTCGCCTTGAACGGCCGCGTCTGGGTCCCGATGTCGCGGAAGCGACAGTTGCTCACCGAGAACAGCTCGGCGGCATGGCCCTTGATCGCCGAGCCACCCTGTTCGTATCCCGAGATCTCGAGATCGGCGAGAATCGCCTGACGGCAGTGCAGCGCCAGCCCGTGTTCATCCGGCCCAGCCTGCGGACCAGCCTTGCCCTGCGTCAAATCGAACCGCAGGCCTGCCGACGGAGCGACGCCCAGAATGCGGACGATCGACCGCTCCGCCGGCACGTAGATCCCACGTCGAACCTCGATCAATCCCTCGACGAGAATGTTGACGTCTCCGCTCCCGGCGCGCCCCAGCGCCGCTCGCAGCGACACCTCGTCGCGGACCCGAAACTCGGCCTGACCGGACGGCCGGCGCTCGCGGGGCCCCGCACCGGGCGTCTGCGCGAGGACCAACAACGCGACGATTGCCGTCACCGCACCGGCTCCCAGCGCGGCATGCGCTGTCCGCGCCAGGCCTTCACCGCACCGACGGCCATGCCGACGTTGCCCAGGAGGAACAGGCTCAGCCCCGACAACCCGGGCAGCCGTATGTTTCGCAGGCCGGCCGCCAGCGCCACCCCGGCGATCGCGTACGCCCCGGCGTGAATGGCGAACATCCAGCCGTAGAAGCCGCCCCGCGTCGCCAGAAACGCATGGCTGACCAGCGCCGCGAGCAGAAACATCCACAGCCACCAGCGAAAGAACTTGTGGCTGATCATCTGAAACAGATACGCCGGCCTCGCCGGACGCAGCAGCGTGCGCACGATGTAGGGAACCATGCTGATGCCGCGCACGGCGATCCGAACGCGCACGCGGAACTCGTCCTGCAGGCGCGTCCGCGATTCCTCGAGCGACACTGCCGCCCGCTCGTAGAGCACGCGCTGCCCGGCCGCGACGGTGTGGACCGCGTTGATCACGTCAAGCGAAAAGGCGGGATCGGCCGGTCGATAGAGCTCGCGACGCATGGCGTGAATTGAGCCGCTGACCGAGGTCTCGCTGCCCCACGCGCTCTCGGCCATCCGCACCGCCACCGCGAACCGCTGATACAGGCGGAACCCGCTGGACGTCACGTCACGGCCGTAACGATAGGCCACGCGTCCGGTGACGCAGCCCACCGTGGGATCAGCGAAATGCGCCACCAGGTCACGGATTGCGCCGGAACTGAATTCGCCGGTCGCGTCGGAAAAGACGATGATCTCACCGGACGCGGCCGCCACCGCGCCATTGAGGGTGTGAGTCTTCCCGAGGCGATCGTTGCTGCGAAACAGCCGCACGCCCCGATCGGCGAACGCGAGAACGATCGGATCGGTGCGATCGGTCGATCCGTCGGAAGCGACGATGATCTCAAGCCGGTCCTTCGGATAGTCGAGCGCCAGCGTCTGCTCCAACTTCTCGCCGATGACCGCCTCCTCGTTGTACGCCGCGATGATGAACGAGACGGTCGGCGCGATGGCCTCGCGCCGCGTCGGCCGCCGGGCCACCACCGACAACAACATCGCCAGTAGCGGGTAGCCGATCAGCGTGTACGCCACGAGCGCCACGGCTGTCCAGAAAACCATCTCGAGCAGCAGCATGAACCCGCGTTCCAATCAGGGCTCGGCCGGCGCCGCCGGGCGATCGGCTTCCCGTGCGGCGTCGCGTCCTTCGCTGCGGGCCGAGGCGATCCAGTCACGGGCCTGCCGCTCATCGAGTCCGTACAGCCGCTCGAGGTAGCCCGGCCTGACGCGCGGCAATGCCAGCTTCAACAACGGGTTGAGCACCACGCGGCTCGGAATCGATATCATCCGGAAGCCGTGCGACTCCTTGAACGCGTCCAGCGTCGGCTTGAATGACCGCACCGTGTAAACGGCCCGGTCGTAGCCGCCGCATTCCCGCAGCATCCACAGCCAGCTCGCCAGCAACGCGTCGTTCGCGCAGGCCTTGTTGCCTTCCTCGCCCGAGGCGATGTGCGCCAGGTGCGCGGTGCGATCGAGGCCAAACCACGTCATCATCGCCACCAGCTTTGCGCCCGCGAACGCCCCCAGCTTGTGATCGATGACGGGATCGCTGAACGAGTGCCGCATCGCCGCCGGCCACTCCGCCTCGGGCGGCGGCGCGACCCAGCGCGTCCGCTCGTAGAACTCCCGCTCGATGACCCACCCGTCACGAATCAACTCGGCCGGAGCGGTCAACGGGCGGACCACGAGCGACTTCAGCCCCTTGCGGATGCGATTCCGCCGGAAGCCGTCCAGTCGCTCCAGACCGTGGCGGGGAACGTCGTCGAGCACCATCGGGTTAAACCAGGCGTTCGCATCGGAAACGTCGGCGACCACGATCTGGTAGCCTGCCAGCGCCTGGGACCATGCCGGCCGAACACCGCGCGGCGGGTGAACCGCGAACGGATCGAGCGACCAGCAGAACCGGCGACGCACCTGCCACCACCAGACGTTATCGTGTCGATGGACGGGATGCCGGCGAGCGGCCATGCGCCGCGCGTACTCATCGACGGTCCACGACTCGACATCCGTGGGCTGAAACTCCATTCGAGGTATCGCCGCGCTCATGTCGCCCCCTTGGCGGCAAGCGGCGCGCCGCGGCGCTCGATGGCATCCAGCAGCACGCGCTCCAGACGCGCGGCCAGCTGGTCGCGGGCAAACTCCTGCTCGGCCAGCCCCCGTGCCGCCCGTCCCATCTCGGCGCGGACCTGAGCGTTCCGGCTCAACTCGACCAGCCGAGCCGCCAGGTCCGACGGCCGACCCGGGTCCACCTGGAACCCGGCTCGATGGGCCCGAACTGTCTCCCCCAGCCAGCCGGGCACGTTGATCAGCACCGGCCGGCCGGCCGCCAGCGCGTCGAACATCTTGTTCGGCGACCAGGTCGTCTCGCGCGTCGTGGCGGCGTAGATCGTCAGGCACACGTCGGCCGCGGCGACGATCTCCGCCACGGCCGCCTTGTCGGGCACGAGATCGCTGAACACGACGTTCCTCAGCCCCTCGTCCGTCGCTCGCTGCCGCAGCCGCGGCCGCTCGCCGCCGTCTCCGTGCAGCACGATGACGATCCGCGCTTCGCCGCGATCCTGAAGCAGGCGCGCCGCGTCCAGCACGTAGTCCAGCCCATTTGCCCGCCCCATCGCGCCGAAATACAGCGCGACGAATCGATCCTCCAGCCCGAGCCGGCGTCGCGCGGCGCTGCCGTCGACATCGGGGCGGAACAGGGTCAGGTCGCATCCGTTCGGAATGACTGTCACCTTGTCCGGCGGCGTGCCGGCCGAGACGACGCCCTCCTTCATCCCCGGCGACAGCGCGACGATCGCGTCCGCCGCGCGGTAGAGGCGTCGCTCCAGGCGCCGCATCCACCAGATCACGAGCGGGTTCCGAAGCGCGCCGATGTTGATCAGCGCCTGGGGCCACAGGTCGCGGACCTCGAAAACAAAGGGCACGCGGAAGTATCGCGCCAATTGCATGCCCGGCAGCCCAATCGTCAGCGGCGTATGCGTTGCGAAGACCACGTCGGGCCGGTCGAGGCGACGGCCGACGCTCGCCGCCAGCCGGGCGAACTGCATGAACTCGACCATCCGTCGCGCCCCGCCCATGCCGGTTCCGCGATGCGGGTTGCTGTACGCGGCGTCGATCGCGATGACGCGGATGCCTTCGATGTCGGTCTCGATGAATTCCCGGTCCGGCGGACACGTCATCTCCGGGACGTTGTGGCGGCCCGATGTGATCATGGTCACGCGATGGCCGTGCCCCAGGAGGTACTTGGAAAACTCGTACGACCGCGTGCCGGTCATGCCGCTGCGGGTCGCGAAGTACTGGTGGAGGTAGAGGACGTGCATGCGGCGCTACCAGGCGATGCCCCCGTATCCTGCCGGTCGATCTTCCAGCCCCGGCACGCCCGCGAGATCAAGCACGAACGCCCCTCGATTCAACCAACCGCGGACATCGACGGCCGACACGGTCGCGTGATTCACAAGCACCAGATCGCAGTCGTCCAGCGCGGCGAGCGAATCGACCAATAAACGTTCGAGATGTGCCAGCGCTGCCAACACCAGCTCGCGATTGCGACCGATGAGCCGCTCGGGGTGCACCGCGGGATCCCAGACGCGCAGTTCCACGCCCTCGCCCAGCAGGCGCTTGGCGACGGCCACGTACGGGCTTTCGCGCATGTCGTCCGTGCCGGGCTTGAACGCCAGACCCACCATCCCGACGCGCCGCGGTTTCCGCTCGAGCACGCGCGCCAGCAACGTTTCGATCTGGGCCGAGTTGCTGACCGGCACTCCGGCGAGCATCGGCAGCCGGACGCCTCGCACCTCGGCCTCGCGGAGAATCGCGCGGAGGTCCTTCGGCAGGCAGGAGCCGCCGAACGCGAACCCCGGCCGCAGATAGCGCGGGCTGATGTTCAGCTTCGTGTCCGCGCAGAACACATCGGCGACGCGACGCGCGTCGACGCCCCAGGCCCGCGCTAGCGCGCCTAACTCGTTCGCGAATGTCACCTTGACGGCGTGGAACAGGTTGTCGCTGTACTTCACCAGCTCCGCTTCCTCCAGCGACAGCCGGAAGCGCGGCCCCGGGTAACGCTCGTACAACGCCAGCAGCGGCGGCGCGGCGTTCGCGTCGGCCTCGCCCACCACGATCTTGGGAGGGTCGTTGAAATCGGCGACCGCTGACCCCTCCCGCAGGAATTCCGGGTGAAAGGCCACGGACACCTCACGACCTGCCTGAACCCCGCTGGACCGCTCCAACGCCGGTACGAATCGAGTCCGCGTCGTGCCGGGCGGCACGGTGCTTCGCAGCACGATCAGCGGTCGCTCGCCGGTCCGTCGAAGGTGCTCGCCAATCTGTGTCGCGGCCGCCTCGACCGCGCCGAGATCGACGGAACCGTCCGAGCGCGAGGGCGTTCCCACCGTGATCCAGACCATCTCGCTGCCGGCCAGACCGGATGCCGCGTCGCGCGTTGCCTTCAATCGCCCCGCCCGGTGGCCGTCCGCAAGCATCTCTGCGACGCCCGGCTCCTGCACCGGCGAGCGTCCGGCCGTCAGGTCGTCGATCTTGGCCTCGACCGGATCGATCCCCACCACCTCGTGCCCGTCGCGCACCAAGCAGGCCGCGCTGACGACGCCGACGTAACCCATGCCCATGATGGATAGTTTCACGCGGCCCCCCGTCGGGCGTCTGCGACGACGCGTTCCAACAACTCGGCCGTCCGTCCCAGGTTGCGTGACAGGTCGCCGTCACGCTCCACCCGGCGGCGATTCCCGACCGCCGCCGACCGCCGCATCTCGGCATCGCCGATGGCGCGGCGCAGCGCCTCGGCGAGCTCATCAGCCCGTCCAGGCGTGAACATCAGGCCGTCTCGTCCAGCTTGAATCCATGCGGTGTTGGCGGGAATGCGAGTCACCACCGGGAACACGCCGCACGCCATCGCTTCCAGCAGCGACGAACTCGTCCCATCGCTGTGCGAGGCGGAGACGTAGATGTCCGACGACGCGAGCATCGGCGCGATCGCCTGGTTCGACACCGCGCCAGTCAGATGCACGACTTGCTCGAGCCCCAGCTCCGCCACGCGGCGGCGATGGGCCTCAAGCAGGTGTCCGCCGCCCGCGATGGTCAGATGCACGCCGTCGCAGTCGGCCAGCCGCGCGACGGCGTCGAGGATGGTTGGGATGTCGTAGATCGGCTCGTGCTTGCGCGTACAGATCAAGCGAACGCGACCATCCGGCGTCCGGCGCGGCGCTGGCGCGAAGCGCCGCAGATCCACACCCATGGGCCACTCGTGCAGTCGCGTGGCGCTGACACCGAGTTCCAGCAGCCGCTGGCGCAGCTCGCCCGACACGCAGTGCACCGCCTCGGCCCGGTCACACACGAACCGAATCACCATGCGGCGGGCGACGTTGCGCCAATCGCCGCGCGCGTACAGGTCGCGCACGTCGCCGCCGCGAGCCGACACCACGAGCGGCGCGTCGCAAGCCAGCGCCGCGCTCAGTCCGTTCGAGATCAAGTAGGTCGCCAGCACCACGTCCGGGCGGAACCGCCGCGAAATCGCCGCGACGCGCGGCGCCCGCGTCAGGTACAACCGCTTGTTGGCGTACTTGTCGAACGGCTCCATCCCGACAAACTCGCACGGCACGTCCGGGATGCGATCCGGATGAAAACTCAAGACCTGAACCACGTCGCCTCGATCCGCGAAGTAGCGGGCGTACGTGGCCGTCCACGCGAGGTTCGTGTGTGAGACGATCAGCAGACGCACGCGCCAAACGCACTCAACCGGCCGGTCGCGTGGCCGGGGCGCCCGTCCGCACGCGCTCAATCACCGCCATGAATCGCGCATCCTTCAGCAGCGCTTCGGCCACGCCGCGCGCGAATACGTCGCAGCCCTTGTCGGTGAAGTGCACGTCGTCCTCGTAGTGCTCGAAGTCATGCGGGACCAGGTTGTACCCGTCCACGAAGATCGCGCCATGCCGCGCGGCCGACTCTTCCACGATGCGGTTCATCTCCAGCGCCGTCTGGTGGAGCACCGGGAACGACATGTCGAACATCGTCGCCGCGAACGCGAGCTCCTCCTCGCCGCGCGGAATCTGGCGCGTGGCCGGGTGCACGATGCTGCCCTGGCTGATCTGCACGGCCAGCACGCCGTCCGCGCCCGCCAGCATGGCGAAGTCCTCGAAGTTCCGCCGGGCCCAGTCGAACACCGCCGGCGGCACCGGGCGGTTCGCCGGCTCGCCTTCGCGCTCCAGCTTCGCGAATGCGGGCTGAAGACGGCGCTTCTGCCAGTTCCAGTACGCGTTGCGCGCGTAGCGGCCGATCTGCGTCGCCCGGGCCCACTCCTGCCAGAACGGCTTGTTCGGCAGGCCGACCGTGAACGCCATGACGTGCGCCCCCTTCTCGAGCGAGCGAAAGTACTTCATGTCGTTCCACGAGTCGTACTGAAGCACCACATGCGGATGCAGGCAGCGGCCGAGGAACATGTAGTTCGTCTTGGATTGGGTCGAATCGAATCCCGGCAGGCCGAGGTTGATGACCTCCACCGGCATCTTCAGCCGCTCCGACAGAACGGCCTGCAATCGACCCGGCCACGTGTTCTCATCGCCGTGGTTGTGGTAGCAGAAGGTCGACGAACCGCCGAACGCCGCCAGCCGCAGCGTGCCCGGCGGCGGCGTCCACTCGTAGTCCGGCCCGCGAAAGCCCAGCCGGTTGATGCGCACCACCGCGCCATCCGCCGTCTCGAACACCTGGCCCGGCTGCGCCCGCGCCCGGATGCGCCCGTCGGGAATCCAGACCATCCACTCATGAAACTTGATCGGCTTGAAGACCCACAGGAACGCCTCGCACAGACCGACCGGCACCGCCAGCCCGATCAGCACCAGCAGACCGATTCCGGCGACGCGGCCGAGCCGCTGCCGCGTCGTCCGCCGCGGGCGTTGTGCGCTGGCGTCGCTCATGACGAACGCGCCTCCGCCACGATGGCCTCGAACAGCGTCGCCAATCGTCGCATGTTGGTCTCCATGTCGCCATCCGCCAGCACGCGCTCGCGATTCGCTGTGAACGAAGCCCGCCGCAGCGCGTCATCGTCCAGCGCGCGCCGCAGGCAGTCGGCCAGTTCGTCGATCGACCGGGGCGTGAACATCAGGCCCGTCCGGCCGTGTTCGATCCACGACTCGTTGGCCGTGATCCGGCTGACCACCGGCAACAGACCGGTCGCCATCGCCTCCAGCAGCGACGCGCTGGTGCCGTCGCTGAGCGACGCCGACACGTAGACATCCGCCGCGCGCAGCCGGTCCGGCAGGTGTTCGTGCGCCACATGGCCGGCGAACTCCACCTGCCCGGCGATCCCCAGTGACTCCGCCCTGCCCTTGAGCGACGCGCTGCCCGACCCGCCGCCGACGAACTCGATCGTGACGATGCGGCCTTCCGCCCGCAGCCGCGCGACCGCCTCCAAGATGGTTTCGTTGTCGTAAATCGGCTCGTGTTTGCGTGTACAGATCAGCCGCGTCGCCGGCGTTCTCGGCGCGTCCGCCGCGGGACGAAATCGGTCCGTGTCGGTCCCGACCGGGAACTCGATCAGTTTGCCGGCCGGCACGCCCATGCCCCGCAGGCGCTGGGTCAGTTCGCGCGACACGGTGTGAACGCACGTGGCTTTCGCGCAGACCGCCCGCACGATCGCCTCGCGAACGCGGTGCGACCCCGGCGATCCGCCCCACTGTTCGGCCAGCACATCGGCGCCTCGCGCCGACACCACCAGCGGCGCCGTCAGGCCGCTGACCGCCGCCGCCAGGCCGTTGGAGATCAGGTAGGGAGCAAAGACGATGTCCGGCTCGAAGAGCCGACTGAAACGGCGAATTCGCCCGCCGCGCGTCAGGTACAGCCGCTTGTTCTCGCCCGGCTGGAAGTTTCGCGGGCCGATGCAGCGCACGTCGACGCCGTCGATCGAGTCCGGCGCGAAGCTGAGCACCGCCACGGCGTCACCCCGCCGCTTGAACCAGCGGGCATAGTGCGGCGTCCACGGCGCGTTGCTGTGGGCCAGCATGAGGATGCGCAGCGGTCGCACCGACGCGCCGCGCCGGCGACGCCACGCCGCGCCGGCCGAAGCAGCGTACACCTCGCAATGATCGGCGACCATCCGCTCAATGCCGAATCGGGCGCGAACGTCGCTCCGCGCCGCCGCCCCGAGGGCGAGGCGAACGGGCTCGTCGTTCAGAAGTCGATCCACGGCGCGCTCGACCCCGGGCTCGTCGGCGACATCCACGAGCACGCCATTCTCGCCTGACCGAATCACCTCAACCGCCCCGTTCACGCGGGTCGACACGACCGGAAGACCGACCCACATCGCCTCGAGCAGCGCGTTTGAGAATCCCTCCGACGTCGACGTCATGACGAACAGATCCGCCGCGTGCAGCAGGTCCGCCACGTCGTCGCGGGCACCCATCAGACCGACCGCATCCGACAAACCGAGCGATGCCGCTTGTGACTTCAGCTCGCTTTCCAGTCGGCCCCAGCCCGCCACATACCAGCGCAGGCCCGCGTGGCGCGTCCGCAACCGCGCGACCACGCGCAGCATGAGCGGGTAGTTCTTCTCGGGCACCAGACGCCCGACCGACAGCAGCACGGGGGCCTCCGGCGGCCAGCCGAGTCGTCGCCGAAGCGCCGCCCGATCACTCGACGCCGCCAGTCGATCGGTGGCGACGCCGTTGTAAATCACGCGAATCTGCTCCGGCCGGATGCCGACGTGCGTGACGAGGTTGTCCGCCACGCCGCGGGAGTTCACGATCCGCGTGGCGGTGCGACGCGACAGCCAGCGATCGAGCACGCCCTCGTACCAGTGCCGGTAGAGCGCACCGGTACGCGTCGAGGCCACGATCGCGGCGGCTTTCGCCCAGCGGGCCGCCGCGCGACCCCAGAATCCCGGGGCGTACAGCCATGTATGCACCACGTCCGGGGCGAGCGACCGGATCAGGCTGCGCAGCTGTCGCAGAAACGACGGGTAACTCGTCGAAAACTTGTCGAGAACGTGAACCGGACAACCGGCGGCCTCGAACTCCTCCGCCAGGGCATTCTCTGCCGCGCAGCAGTTGATCGCCGAGAAACGCCATTGTGCCGCGTCCGCATGCCGAACCAATGCCAGCGCCTGCCGTTCCGCGCCGCCGGGCAGCAGCGTTCCGAAGATGTGGACGACATGAAAAGCGTCCGGTTCCACGACGGGTCGCCGGGTCATCGCGCCGGCACCCGGCGATCGCTCCACGTGCAGTGTCGGCGCGTCAGTCTGTCGCACGCGTTGCCTCGCCGCCGCGCCCGATCAGCCGCAGGGCTCGGGAAACGGTGACCACGAACAGCCCGAACGGCGCACCGCCTGAGACGCTGATGCGCGGAAACGCGAACCGATCCGGCGCCACGCCCCGATACCACGTGGTCGTGGCGTAAGCCGACGTGTAACCGGACGCCTCCGCCGCCCGCGTCACGCGCGCGTCGAAGCTGCCGTGCGGATAACTCAACCGCGACACGCGCTGACCGGACCTGGACGCCAGCACGGTCCGACTCTCGCTCAGCTCGCGCAGGACCTGGTCGTCGCCCACCTGCGACAGGTGCGGGTGCGACAACGTGTGGCTGCCGATCTCGCCGCCCTCGTCGGCCAGCCGGCGCACCTGCTCCCACGTCATCGGGCGATACGTGATCCGATTCGACTCGAGGAATCCCTCGTCCCAGCATTGTTCGTCGAGCTGCCGGCGCGCCTCGGCGGCCTGATCGCCCGGCAGTTGCGACAGCCACGCCTTGACCGAATAGACCGCCCGAGAGCGCGCGTGCAGTCCGTCGAGTCGCACGTCCAGCCGCCGGTCGCCGGCCCGCAGGCTCACGGCCGATCGCGGCGTGTAACGCAGGGCCAGTTCGATGCGATCATGGTCATACGGCCGTTGCCGCTCGACGACGTCGACGGTGATGAAAAACGTCGCGGGCAACCCCATCGACCGCAGCACCGGCCACGCCACCGTGAGGTTGTTCTCGTAGCCGTCGTCGAAGGTGACGGCCGCCAGGGGCTTCGCTCCCCCGCGCCCCGTCATGGCGGCCTCCACGTCCGAGAGCGGTACCACCTGATAATGCCGCGCGAGCCACTCCAGTTGGCGGCGAAACATGGCCGCCGAGACGTGTTTCGTGCTGAAGCGGTAGTGCTCGGCGGGCACCGAGCCGTCGTGAACTCCATGCCAAGTGACGACCGTCGGAAGCCATCCGAACCGCCGCCGGGCCGCGCCGGGAAGTCCCAGCAGACGCATCGCCGCCGCGCCGCCCGACAACCGCAGGCGCGCCAGCGCGCTCATGCTCGCGCTGCCGCACCCACGGGCGTGCGAATCGCGGCCGCCCGGCCCACGCGGTCATGCCAGACCATGAAGCAGATCAGCGTCCACAGCGCGGGTCCGAACTCGGCCCGCCCGGACAAGTGCAGATCGACGATGCGCGTCACGGCGCGCTCATCCAGCACGCCCGTCTCTCGCACACGGCGCGGGGCGAGCACCTCCCGGGCCCAATCGGCCAGTTCGTGTCGCAACCACTGTTCGATCGGCGGGCAGAAGCCCATCTTCGGGCGGTCCACCAGGTGACGAGGGACCTTCCGATACAGCAACTCGCGCAGCAGGTGCTTCGTCACGCCGCCGCGAATCTTGTGCCGCCGCGGGATCGAGAGCGCCCATTCGATGATGCGATAGTCGAGAAACGGCGCCCGCACCTCCAGCGCGACCGCCATCGACGCGCGGTCGACCTTCACGAGGAACTTGTCCGGCAGGGTCGTCATCGTGTCGAACAGCGACAGCTTCAGTTCCGGCTCAAGGTCGCCCACCTGCCTCGCCAACTCGCGATACACCGTCCCATCCAGCACGAATGGCGCCGCCGTCACCCGCCCGGCCGTCTCCGGACGCAGCGTCGACGTCATCCGCACGTAAAAATCGGCCCAGTCCTCGAACGCCAGCGACCGCATCCGCTGTCGCCACGCCTGCCCGCCGACCAGCCCGCCCACGCGTGCCACCCAGCGACGCAGCCAGGCCGGGACGCGCTCGACCCCCGCCATCAACCGGCCGCGCAGGTAGTGGCTATACCCCATGAAGCCTTCGTCGCCCCCGTCGCCGCACAGCGCCACCGTCACGTGCCGTCGCGAGAGTTTCGACACCACATAAGTCGGGATGCCGGCTTCGTCCGAAAACGGCTCGTCATAGACGCCGGCCGCTTCGGGCACGAGCGCCAGCAGCTCGCGCGGCGTGACGTGAAACTCCTCGTGCTGCGTGCCCAGATGGCGGGCCACTTCACGGGCCCGCTCGGACTCGTCCCGTTCCGTCCCGCCAAACCCGATCGTGAACGTCCGCACGCCGCGGGCGGCCTCGCACATCTCGGCCACGACCAGGGTCGAGTCCACGCCGCCCGACAGCCACGCCCCCAGCGGAACGTCGGCGATCAGCCGCTTGCGCGTCGCGTCGCGCAGCAGGTGGTCGAGCTCCTCCAGCAGGTGGGCTTCGTTCGCATCGTCGTTGGACGGTCGTTCCGCCGCAACGACCGGGCTCCAATAGCGCCACGTCTCGATGTGCCCGTCGCGCCAGGTCGCTGCATGCGCGGGAAGCAGCTTGCGAACCGCCGAGAGGATGGCGCGATCGCCCGGCAGAAACCCGAGCGAGAAGTACGCCGCCAGGCCCTGCTCGTCGAGCTCGCGCGGCAATTCCGGCAGTACCGTCAACGCCGACAATTCCGACGCGAAGGCGAACAGACCCCCCGCCGACCAGTAGGCCAGCGGCTTCTTCCCCAATCGGTCGCGCGCCAGAAAGAGCCGGCGAAGCTTGCCGTCCCAAATGGCGAACGCGAACATGCCGTTGAACCGCTCGACGCACGCCGTGCCCCAAAGCTCGTACGCGGCCAGAATGACTTCCGTGTCCGTGCCGGAGTGGAAGCGCACGCCGCGAGCCTCCAGTTCCGGACGCAGTTCGAGGAAGTTGTAAATCTCGCCGTTGAAGACGATCCACACGTCCTGGCCGCTGGGAGACTGCATCGGCTGATGGCCGGCGGGCGACAGATCGATGATGCTCAAGCGGCGATGGCCCAGGCCGACCACCGGACCGCCGCTGGTCATGCCGAGCACCTGCACGCCCTGGTCGTCGGGGCCGCGATGCGCAATGCGGTCGGCCATGGCGCGCACCGAGCGCCCGACGATCCCGGGATCGCTCCCGCCGCTGATCACGAGTCCGCAGATGCCGCACATGGAGAAATGGCGCCGGGCAACGTTCCCGGCTCGGTCGCGCCCCGCCCTCGGTGAGCCCGTCGCGGCGAGCTCAGTACCCGCTGCCGGCCGGCCCGGCCGACGCTTCACCGGGCGTCAGCCCGTACGCCTCGGCCCGCTCGGCGAGCAGCTTCTTGTAGCCGGTCAGCACGCCGGCCAGCACCGCCAGGAACATCCAACCCGGCTTCGACGTCCAGCCGGTGTTCTCGAAGAAGTCCCAACACAGGCGAAAAATGACGAAGGTCCGCGTCATCGAGACGATGGCTACTTCGCTCTGAGTCAGCAGGCCGCTGCGCTTCAGTCGGCCCGACACGAACCAGAGCCAGGCAAAGGTCGCGTAGTACAGGGCGAAACCGGGAAAGCCGGTGCCGCTCAGCACGTCGAGGAAGTTGTCGTGCGTGCTGAGCGTCTGGCCCTCATTGCGGAACACGTAGGGGGTGAAGTTGCCGACGCCGACGCCCATGATCGGGTTCTTCAGTGAAACCTCGATCGCCTTGTACTTCATCTCGACCCGCGACGTGACGCTCGATTCCTGCTTGGACGCCTGCCCGGTCAGCGTGAGCATCGCCTGCTTGGACCGACGTCCCAGTTCCGTTTCCGATAGCCAGGCCGGCAGCGCGACGGCACCGACCACGAGGCCGACCGTGATTCCGCCCATCACCAGCGGCTTGCGCACCAGGTCGCGACGATAGAACCAGGCGGCGTAGAGAATCGGCGGCACCAGACATACCGCGCCCGCGCGCGACCCTGTCATGACGGTCGCATACATCAGGAACAGGTTGACGCCGGTCAGCATCAGACGCGCGAACGAGCTGCGCGTCGCGGCCGTCATGCCGGCCATGATGCACATGCCCATGCCATAGACCACCGCCGCGCTGTTCGGGTTCACGGCGAAACCCGCCGCCCGCCCCTCCTTGACGTTCAGGTTGAACACCAGCGCCGCGATCGCATTGAGCACCGCGCCAAGCGCCAGCGCGGCGCCGATCACCCACACCGACCGACTGTCGTGGCAGATCGTGGCGAACACGAAGACCATGATGAGAATCTGGGCGATCGTGGTCGTCGCCAGCCACGTCGCCTCCTGCGACTCGGCTCGCAGTCCGGTCAGAATGGACCAGAAAAACCAGCCGCCGAAGTAGAAAGCCGGCATCGGAATCGGGAACGAGTATTGGAAGTAGACGACCGCGGACACCAGCGCGCTGATCACACCGAGGTAGTACGGCACGCGGAACAGCTTCGGGTGGGTACCGAACACCAGCACGGTCAGCGCAAACATCGCGATGAATAGCACGACCAGCAGCGGCGTGCGGGGAATCTGCGACTCGTGGGCCTCCAGCGGCCCGTCGACGAAGGCCGGGTAGCCGGCCATGTCGTCATACGAACCAACGGCCATCTGCTGAGGATTCACGCCGCTTGCTCCCGCGGCCCGCGAGGGCCTCGAACGCGATTACATCGACAGTCCCAGCCCGCGGCGGCGAGCCATTCCACCCGTAGCGGCTGCTCCATTCGCGTCACTCCGCCAGGCTCGCACGCACATGCCCGATTCGGCCGTGCACGGTCCGCGCCAGCGTCAGCACGCGGTGTTTCAGCGGGCTGAGCACCGTGTAGTACTCGCCCAGGTCCTGGTGAAACGCCCCGCCAAATGCGTGCTTGAACCGCCACACCCAGTAATTGGCGTGGCCCTCGATCGGCTCCGGCCCGGGACATCCGCCCAGATCGTAGGCCCGGAAGCCGTCGGCCCGCAGCCGCCGCATGATCTCGAAGTGCAGCACCTGCCCGGTCGGCGGCAGGCGTTCGCCCGCCTCGCTGGCGATCGATGCGCCTTTCATGTAACGCGGCGTGCCGACTCGCGCGACCAGCGCCATGTTCACGACCTTGCCCCCGAAGCTCGCGTGGTACATGCGCATCAAGCCCTCGCGCATCGCCTCGGCGTGACAACGGATGAACGGATCGCGGAGCGGCAGGGTCAGCCCCTTGCGCCGGTAGGTGGACACATACTGCTCGTAGAAGTCCGGAAGGATCGCCGGATCGTCGGTCTCCTCCACGGTCACGCCCTCGCGCTGTGCCTTGCGCACGTCGCGTCGGCAGTTCTTTCCAAAGGACTCGATCAGTGCGTCTTCATCACGATCGATGTCAACGATGTAAGTGCCGATCTCGTTGTCCTCGCGCACCAGCCCGCGGCGCGCCAGCGCGTCGTGCAGCGCCGTGCTACCGTCGACCACCGCGTCGCCGATGCGCCGCGGGTGCCGCATGAACAGCCGCAGATCGACGTACGACCGGCGCGACAGGTACGCCAGCAAACCGTCGACGAACTCGCCCAGCAACTCCGGCGACTCCCGCGCCAGCAGCACGCCGCCCTCGATGTTCGCGCTGCGCCACCCGCACAGCGGCATCGGCCGGCAGTTCAGCACCGTGCCGGCCACGATCACGCCCCCGTCCTCGGCCGCCAGCACCTCGAACTCGTGGCCCCACTCGCGCAGCGTGTGGGAATACCGGGAGTTGTGATAGATCATCCCCAGCGGGTGCCGGCCGGCGAACTCGTCCCACTGCCGCAGGGCCTCACCCGTCAACGCGCGGATCTGCACGCTCAATCGCCTCCCAGGAGCGCGGCCAGACGGCCGGCCTGCAACCGCCGGTCGAAATCGGCGAACGCCTCGGCACGCACCGGCCACGCCCGGCCTCCGCGGGCCACGGCGTGCAATTCGCGAAGGTGCGTGACCAGCGCCTCGTCGTCGCTCGCCCGCGCCCAGCGACCCAACTGGTAGTCGTCGATCAGGCGGCTGATCGCGCCCGGCTCCACCAACGCCAGGATCGGCCGCCGGCAATAGACGTACTCGAACAGTTTGCCGGGCACGTGCAGTTCATCGGTGTCCGACGCCCCGAACACCAGCAGCACGTCCGAGTCGAGCATGGCCTGTAGCGCCTGCCGATGCGGCACCGGGCCGTGGTTCTCAACCAGCCCTTCCGCGCCGCTCTGATCAACGTACGCCCGCACGATGTCGGGCGTTCCGGACCAGAAGTGCAGCCGATACGAGCCCCAGCCGGCATCCATGCACCGCCGCGCGGCCCTCAGCAGCGGACGCGGGTCGCGCCCCCCGTGCAGGCTGCCGACGTAGGCGAGGTGCAGGCGTTCGTCCTCCGCGCGCGGCCGGGCGACGGCCTCCGGCGGGAAATCATCACGGTCGAAGCCGTTCGGCAGTGTCACGAACCGCACGCGCGGCAGATCGCGGTACGCCGCGCGGTACGCCTCGGTCGCGGCGGGCGTATTGCAGATCACGACCGCGGCGGTTTCGAAGCACCAACGCTCGAGTCGCTCGTTCAGGCGTCGATGTCGTGGCGTCGGGTAACGCAGCGTCCGATCCAGCGTCCACGGGTCGCGCAGATCGAGAACCAGCCGCCGGCCGGTGAGTCTCGCGAGCACGGCCGCCACCACGAGCGAACCGTGCGGCGGCGCGGTGGCGTAGATCGCATCGGCGCGACGGGCCTCGGAAACGCCGGCACCCACCGCCCACGGCAGCCAATAGATCGCCCAATCGGGGATCGAAAGCCAGCGCGAAATGCCCATTCGCGCCCCCCCCACCGTCGCCGACCGTGGCGAGCCGTTGCCGCCAGCGCGGCCGCGACGGAGCAGCGACCCCGCCTGCCCCACCCAGCGCTTGATCTCCGCTTCGTCGGGGTAAAACGTCCGAATGATCGACATCTCCGCCGGCAACTGTCGCAGCAACGTCGGGTCGAAGCGGGTCTGCTCGATCATCTGCCGCGCGGTCAGAACAACCGGTTCCCAGCCATACTGCGGCAGGTATTTGCAGAACTTGCCAGAGCGATGACAGCCGATGGCCGCCGACGGGTAGAACTCGTGCGCGACCATCAGCACGCGTCTTGCCTTGGCGGGCGCTCCAACCCTCACGCCGCCGTCCCCCGCCGTTTCAGCCATAGGAACATGTCGCGGCCAAACAGCCTTCCGCACCAGCGCTTCTCGAGCGTGGCGTCCAGGCGCAGCCGCATGGGAATCGACAAATACCGGATCGGGAAGGCCTCGAACGAAATGATGCCCGCGACGCGGCGAACGTCGAAGCGCGATCGCACCAGATCGATCAGTTCGCGGTAACGGTACCAGTACGTGTAGATCGCACCGTCGATCTCCTCCTGTCCGAGCGCCGGTGGCGAACCCCGCCCGTCTCCACCGTGCAACATGCGCCACTTCAGGTACTGCAACGCCGACGCGACCCGATTCGCAACGCAGAACGCCTTCGTGACCAGGAACAAGTCGCCCCCGGGCGCCAGCGAGCGTGCCATCGCATCGACCGCGGCGCGCCGCAGCTCGGCCCGCGGCAGGTGTTGGAGGACTTCGACGCAGAGGCCCGACCGCGCCGCGCCGGGCGCCAAGCCCGGCCGCGACAAGTCGCACTGCACCAGCAGGCACCGAGTCCGCTCGTCGGCCGTCAGACTGTCATGCAGCAGCCGCAACGACGCGAAAGAGAAATCCGTGCCGACCGCCCGCGGCGCATGACGAAGCAGCCAAGCCATGTAGCGCCCGACGCCCGTTCCGAAATCGACGCACAACCCGTCGCCATCAATCACCGCCAGGCGCGTCACCGCCTCGTATTGCACATTCATCCAATAAAGCGTCGAAGCCGGATCGACGCGATGAAATCCGCCGCGCTGCCCAGCCCGCTGATCGCGTTGCTCCATTTCACGGCGCTTCTGCAACGTCGCGGCGTCCGACGCCAACGACGCGTCGAGATCGGATCGCAACTCGTCCGGCATCAGGCGGTAAATGCCGTCCTCGACCGGGTAGCGCCGCCCGCACTCAACACATCGAACGATGGCCGCGCCGCCGTCCGCATCCGATCGCTCGATCGACAGCGGGTCGCCGTCGACGTGATACGGGCAGCGCGCCAGATCGTGCAGCGCATGCAGCCGGTCGCGGTCGCCGCTCACTCCGACGCCTTGGAGAGCCATGCCACCGGCTTGTGCCGATCGTCGTGCCATTCGTCCAGTCGCAACCCGCACCGCGCGGCCAGACGCGCCAGCGACCGGCGCGTCTCGAACGCCAGGTGAAACGCCCGACCGCGCAGCCGCCAACGCGGCTCCCAACCCAGCAGCGACAGCGCCGCGCCGCCGGCCAATCCCAGCAGCGCCCGCACGATCTCACCCGCGCGTCGCGGGCTTAACCCCGCGCGTCGAAGCTGCCACGCGTAGAAGCCGCTCGCATGCAGGACCAGCATCACGCGACCGGCCGGCGCGAGAACGCGGGCGAATTCCGCCAGCGTCCGACGATGATTCACGTACGGCAGGACCACGCGACTGAAGATGAAATCCACGCTGCCGGCCCGCAGCGGGAGCGCCTCGACCGACCCCTGCACCGGTCGCACGCGGCACGGTTCGGCCGCACACAGGGTCGCCGCCGCCCCGAGCCGATCGACTGCGTGCTCCAGCGCGATCACCAACTCCGCCCCGAGTTGACCGAACATCGCCGCGTAGGCGCCGACGCCACAACCCGCCTCCAGCACGCGGCGTCCCGCCACGCACTCGGCCAATCGGGGAAACCGTCCGACGTAGTCCTCGGCCGCACGATGGTGGTACAGCGGGAACGCCTGAAGCCACGGCGCGGCGGAGCGACGCAACCGATACATGCCGTCGGCGCCGACCGACAACAGCCCCGCGTCGGCAAGACGTCGCAAGATCGACGCGCTCTCGGGCGACTCGGGCGGCAGCGGCCAGTCCGGAATCGGCACGTCGCTGAGCCGGTCCTGTACGCCACGCCGGTCGAAACCGGGCCCGACGGCCCCGTTCGGATCGGCCCGGAAGTAGCCCGCCAGCCACGCCCCGGCCGCAAGCGAGATCGGATCCGCCACCAGCGTCGCCACGCCGGCGGCCTTGCGCGACGACGCCGATTCGCCGTCGGCGAGGTTCGCAGGCTCGGTTCGATTCGCAGCAATCAACGAGTTGCAGCCGCCTCGATCAACCGATGTAATCCGAACAGTCCATCGTCGTCGGCGTAGAGTCCGTAAGCCCCGATGCAGTACAACCCAGCACGCCGCCTCATGCCATCCAGACCGTCCATCGCCGCGGCATTCTTGATCGACGCCGCAGGACGCAGCCGCTCGTGAGCCTCACTACTCGACAACGCGCCGCGGTGAACGTCGCCGGCATCATCGCCTGTCAGGCCGTCACGATGGTTCTCAGCGTCGCGCTGGTTCCGTTCATGATCGGCCGGCTTGGCAAGGAAGACTACGGCATCTTCCAGCTGGTGCGGTCGTTCATCGGCTACCTGCCGATGCTGACGCTCTCGGTCGGACCGGCCGTCTCGCGCTACGTGACCCACGCCGTCGGACGCGACGATCGCGACGCCGTCAGCCGCTACATGAGCAACGGCCTGGCCGCGATGCTGGCGATGTCGGGGATCGTCATGATCGCCGGCGGCGTGCTCGCCTGGTTCTTGCCGAGCCTGTTCGATCTCGGCCGCGACGCCCGACCCGCCCAGAATCTGCTGGTCATGCTCGCGGGCACGATCGCGCTCGGGTTCGTGTCGGCCATGTTCACGGCCCCGCTGTACGCCCGCGAACGACTGGCCGAGACCAACGTCATACAGGCGCTCGGCGACATCCTGCGCTCGGTCGGCATCGTTGTGCTGTTCATTCTGCTGGGCGGGACGCTTGAGCGCATCGGGTTCGCCACGCTCGCCGGCGCCACGTGCGCCGCGCTGCTGAGCATCGTCTCGGCCTGGTGGGTCTTTCCGTGGCTGCGCATCTCGCTACGCGGACTCGACCGGCGGGCGATGCGCGACCTGCTTTCGTTCAGTGCGTTCTCCAGCATCGCCGCCCTGGTGTGGGCGCTCTACTACAACACTCACAACTTGCTGATCAAGTGGATCTACGGACCCGCCGGCGCGGCTCTCATCACCGTCTACAGCGTCGCTTCGTGCTGGGATCCGTGGATTCGCAGCGCCGTCGCGCCGCTCGTCCGCATCATCATGCCCCGAATGACCCTGCTCTCCGCCCAGCAGCGGGCCGAGGACATGCGCCGGCTGACCTCGACCGGCATCCGCTACGCCACCACCCTGGTCGCGCCGGTCTGCGTCCTGGTCAGCGTCTTCGCCCGGCCGGTGCTCCAGATCTGGGTCGGCCGACAACTCGAACCCGACGACATCGAAACGGCCGCGCGCGTCGTCCCGATCTTTCTCGTCCCGCTGATCTTCGCCATCGGCACCAGCCCGTCGCAGGCCGTGTTCGTGGCGGAAGCCAGGCTGGCCGTGCCGACCTTCGCCGCGCTCGCCGGCGCCATTGCCAACGTGGTGATTTCGGTGCTGCTCTGCAAGTATGCCGGCTGGGGGCTGGTCGGACTCGCAGTTGGTACCGGCGGCACCCTGATGGTGCTCGCCATCGTGTTCGTGCCGTGGTATCTCCGCCGGCTGTCGGGCTTGTCCTACGGCGAGTTCTTCGGCCGCGCCGTCGGTCCGCCCGCCCTGCTGGCGGCGGCACTGGCCGGAGCGTGCGCGGTCGCCGATTCCATCCTTGCGCCGCGCGGCGTGATGCAGCTTGGCGCCACTTGCGCCGCCGCCGCCGTCGCCTACGGTATCGCCGCGTTCGCCCTGATTCTCCGTCCGCACGATCGAGCCAGCCTCGTCAACGCCGCACGCCGCCTGCTACGCCTGCGCCCCGCGTGAGGCATCCGACTTGGCGAGGCCGACGGCCGACCGTATCTTCCGCCGCCGCTGGTGAGGAACGCCTTGTCGAATCCAATCGCTGAAGCGCCGTGCGTCGTCTGCGGAGTCGTCTGCCGAACCGGTCGGCACATCCCCACGTCGTTCGGCCCCACCATCTCGGTCGCCGAGTGTCGCGGATGCGGCCACGTATTCCAGTGCCCGCAGATGGACAAGTCGTTCGCCGACCAGTTCTTCGCTCAGGCCTACGCCGACGGGCAAAAGGAGAACACCTATTTCGACCCCCGGCTCAAGCTCGCTCACGCGCGCGTGCTGTTCGACTGTTTTCGTGAGCACTGCCCGGACGCCCGGCGGATGCTCGAGGTCGGCGCCGGGCTGGGTTCCTTCGCAAAGGTTGCCGTCGACGCCGGACTGGATGTCGTCGCCACCGAGATGTCGCAGACCGCCGTGCAGCGCGCCAAGGAACTCTACGGCCTCGACCTCCACTTCGGCACGCTCGACGATCTCCCGCGGCAGGCCCCGTTTGATGCCGTGGTCCTCTGGGACGTGATCGAGCACTGCCCGCAGCCCGATCGCGTGCTCGCACTCGTCGCCGAACGACTCCGTCCGGGCGGGCAGGCCCTGTTGTCGACCGGGAACTACGAGAGCGCCATCCGGCTGTCGGGCGGCGACTCGTGGTGGTGCTGGGCGCCGGATCACTACCACTACTTTCGACCGGACGGCCTGCGCCGACTCGGCCAACGCGTTGGGCTGTCCGAATTCGTCGTGGGCCGAGTCGCGCGATTGGCCCTGATGACCGAGCCGACGGCGCCGGCAGCGCGGCCCAGCCCGTCGCGATTTCTGAATCCGCTGCACGTCTCGCGGGCGGTGAAGTCTCGCGCTCTGAACGCGTGGGCCCGGGTCATCTGGCCTCGACACTGGGACCTCGGCGTGATGCTGTGCCGCATGACGAAGATCTAGCCGGGACGCGCATCAAGACGCCGCCGCCGCGTGGGCCGGCTCGCCGGGCGCATCCGGATCGAACTCGAACGTCTTGATCACCTTGCCCGGCACGCCCACGCACACGCTGCGCGGCGGCACGTCTTCCCGCACCAGCGTCCCCGCGCCGGTGATCGAGTATTCGCCGTGCGTCACGCCGTGCAGGATGATGCAGCCCACGCCGACGTAGCAACCGCGCTTGAACGTCACGCCGCCCTTGCTGTAGCCGACCACCCGCTGAAGCGGTCGATCGCCGACGCCGAAGTGCGTCACGATGATCGTGCCGTCGGCGATGCCGACCTCGTCCTCCATGACGATCGGCGCCGCCAGATCGAAGAACAGCCCCGGCCCGGTTCGTACGTGCCGGCCGATCTTCAGGTTGCGGCAGGAGCCGCCCTCGGCGTTCTTGATGAACAGCGGCGGGTCGATGCGCGACTGCTCCCCCACCTCGGCACCGAGCAGGCGCAGCACCTCTTCCATGCCGACCTTGAAGGCCCAGCGATTGATGTCCCCGCATACCAGTTCGGAACCGAACAACGCCAGGTAGCAGCGCAGATGCAGGCGGTTGATGCGCAGGCGCAGTGCTTTCAACAGCGGTCTCATGCGACGCCTCCCTCAACCCCGGCCGCCGCGCCGACGGACGCGGGCGAAGCGTCTGGAAGTCGCTCCAATCGGCGGATCCGCGACAGGGGCACGCGCGAGTGGACCGGTACGTTCAGGATCTGCCGAGAGACCCGCTCGGCCACCGGGCACATGCCGGCCTGGTACATGGCGAACTCGTCGTTCGATCCGCGCGGATGGCACGGATGATTGAGCCAGTATCCGGGCTTGAGACCGAGTTTCGTCAGCCGCTCGACCCAGCGCGGCACGTCATCGACGAGAAACGGATAGCGCACCCAGCTTGGCTGACACCGACGCCGATCGTAGCGCGGCAACCGCGCTCCCTTGCCCGGCAGTAAGCGCTCCAGTTCGTCGACCGAACGTCGGCGATGGGCCAGGTCGGCGTCGATGCGTTCAAGCTGCCGCAGCCCGGCCAGCGCCATCACATCGCTGAGTCGGCACGGATAGGGGTCGCTGCGGCGGCCGGCAAGTTCGCCGGCGTAGTCGTCGGCGTCGTAGCCCTCGATCGCTGCGATCCGCCGCAGCCGCAGGGCCACGTCGCCCAGTTTCGCCAGCGCGATCGGGACGTTCAGGCTCGGCCGCCCCATCCAACACCGCAACGCGAAGCGTTGCGCCATGCGCCGCTCGTACGGCTCCGATCGAAACGGCAGCCGCTCGTACCGCTCCTGGAGTCGGCTGGCCAACGACTCATCCGACGTGACCAGGATGCCGCCCTTCTCGGTCGAGAACATCTTGGTCGCCTCGGTCGAGAAAAACCCGGCGTAGCCGATCGTTCCCAGCTTGCGGCCGTCGAGCGTCGCCCCGATCGCGTGGGCGCAATCCTCCAGCAGCGGCAGACCGCGCTTGCGGCAGATGTCGCCGACCGCGTCCATGTCGGCCGCAATGCCGAACGAATGCTGCACCATCACCGCCCGCGTCCGCGGCGTGATCGCCCGCTCGATCCGATCGGGGTCGATGTTGAAGTCGCTGTCGCGGATATCGACATAGACCGGCCGCAGGCCGGCGAAACGAATCGCATTTGGAATGACGATGCAGTTGTAGCCCGGCAGAATGACTTCATCGTCTTCGCGCAGTTCCATCGCCTCCAGCAGGCAGAACAGCGCCATCCGCGCCGCCCCGTAGGAAAGCGCCAAGCGCGTTCCAAAGTAAGACGCCAGCGCCGCGTGGTAGCGCTCGATGTGCGGACCCGTCAGGATCGAGCCGGCCTCTCTTAGACGACGCATCACCGCCCAGCCGTCCGCGACGGTGACGGTCCCGCCGGCGTAACCGATCTCGCCGCGAACCGCTTCCGATAGAACCTGCCGGCTCCAACGCATGGGTCGGGGAGTTTCGTGCTCACGGTTAACGCCGCCCGCGTGCATCCGCTATTCCCGCAGCATCCGCTCATAGACCAGCGTCAGCTGTCGGGCCCAGCGACGCGGCGAGAAGTGCTCCGCGACGTACCGGGCCCCATCCACGTTCGGCCGGTACTCCGCCAGGTGCGCATCCATCGCGGCGATGGCCGAGGCCTCGTCATGGGCGCGGCGCGTGTGCGGAAACTCGCGTGAATAGATCACGTAACGGCCCCGCGCCAGCGCCTCGAGCACCATGGCGCTGATACTGTCATGGGGCAGAACACGCACCAGAACGCTGATATCACGATAAACCGAATCCATCTCGCGCTGGAATCCGAGGAATTCCACGTTCGGCGGGGCCGAGGCGTCGCGTGAGCTCGGACCGACGATGCGGAACGGCACGTGGGGAAACCGCCGCGCGAGGGCGTACACCACCGGCCGGCCATAGAAATCTGCCTGTTCGTCGGACCAGTACGCCAGCGCCGCCGGTCGATTCGGCAGGGGTACGACCGGCGCCTCCGTCACCCGCGGGACCAGCCGCACGACCTCGCTGCGAAGCCCCAGCGCGGCCAGATCGGCCGCCAACTCCGGCGAATCCGACAGGTGGGTCGCCCTCAGCGTCGCAAGCAGACCCAAGGTCCAGCGCCGCCCGACTCGCGACTTTGCCGCGAGCATCCGATAGTCGGACCCGATCCAATGACAGATGATGCGAGCGCCGAGCGCGTGCAGAACGGACAGCGCCCGCACGCCCGCCAGTGCGTTGACGGCATGCACGATGCGCAGGTTCGAGGCTTCGCCCGATCGAAACCATCGCCATCGGCCGCCGATGCCGCGGTGCTCGCGCAGCGACCGTCCGAGCGCCACCGGCTCGAACGCCGTGCCCTCGAGGTATCCGGCGACCACACCGCACCAGTAGTCGTAGCCGACCAGACCGACGCGCACTCGCTCCGACCGCGCGCCACGCGCCGCCGAAGCCTCGCCGCCGATTTCGACCGCCACGTCAGCCCGCACGCCGTCCCGACATGAACTCGCGGACGCACCGGGCCACGTACGCGATCTGCTCCTCGCGCAACTCCGGATACATCGGCAGCGAGAGTACCTCGTCGGCCGCCTGCTCCGACACGGGAAAGTCGCCGCGCGCGTGCCCGAGACCGCGGAAGCATTCCTGCTGATGCAGGCAGACGGGGTAGTAGATCTTCGTCGCCACGCCCGCCGCCTTGAGATGCGCCGCCAGCGCGTCGC
Organism: uncultured Planctomycetaceae bacterium; assembly: GCA_964576285.1. Classification (GTDB taxonomy): domain Bacteria; phylum Planctomycetota; class Phycisphaerae; order UBA1845; family UTPLA1; genus SpSt-539. The sequence goes on from CAZNUJ010000005.1 coordinate 104,625, forward strand.
GACGACCGCCCGGCACGCGAATCGTGTACTGGTGATACGTGTGACGGTTGAGCGCCGACTCCGGCGGCGTCACCACCCCGCTGCCTTCCAGCAGTTCGTTGTATCGGGCCGCGTTGGCCCGGCGAGACTCGATCCAGCCTTCCAGCCGCTTGAGCTTCACCGCCAGCACGGCCGCCTGCAGCGCGTCGAGCCGGAAGTTCCCGCCCACGAAAACGTGGTGATACTCGCGTTCGGCGCCATGCACGCGCGTCATCCGGCAGCGCCGCGCCAGGTCGTCGTCGTCGGTCAGGATCATGCCGCCGTCGCCGAAGCCGCCGAGATTCTTGGTCGGGAAGAAGCTCAAACAGGTCATGTCGGCCATCTGGCCGACGCGCTGGCCGCGCCGGGTCGCGCCGATCGCCTGTGCCGCATCCTCGATGACTGTCAATTGGTGTCGGGCCGCAATCTCGCGGATCGCCTCCATCTCCGCCGGCTGGCCGAACAGGTCGACCGGCATGATCGCCCGCGTTCGTGGCGTGATCGCCCGCTCGACCCGGGTCGGGTCGATGTTGAACGAGTCGGCGCGAATGTCGGCGAACACGGGCCGCGCGCCCAGCCGGGCCACCGTACCGGCCGTCGCAAAGAAGGTGAAAGGCGGGAGAATCACCTCCGCCCCCGGCCCCACGCACGCCACCATCAGCGCCGCCAGCAGGGCATCGGTGCCGCTGCTCACGCCAATGGCATGCTTCACGCCGCAGTAGGCGGCCACATCGCGCTCGAAGCGCTCAACCGTTTCCCCGAGAATGAAGCGTTGTGTCTCGCAGACGCCGTGCAGGGCCGCCTGCACGTCCTCGCGGATCGTCTCGTACTGCGCCACCAGGTCGAGCAACGGCACGTTCATTCGATGTCTCGCAAGTGGATCAGACCGCCGCCGCGCTCGAGCGATCGCTGCCCGGCCTCAAGCACGCGCACCACGCGCAGCCCGCTGACGCCATCGGTCCGCACCGGACGGCCTTCGCGTACCGCGTCCACGAAGTGCCGACATTCGAGCAGCAACGGCTCGTCGCCCGGCACGGCCGGAATCACGATGTCACCGGTTCGCAGCGTGATCACGTCGGGGAACTGCGTCATGGCCTCGCCGCGGGCCACGCCTTTGTCATAGACACGCACCTTTTCGTTGGGCGACATGTCGTCGAACGTCACCATGCGTCGCGACCCGACCAGCGTCAGCTTGCGCACCTTGTGGGGGTCGAGCCAGCTCACGTGCACGTGCGCCAGTCGGCCGTCCGCGAACTTCAGCGTCGCGAACACCACGTCCTCGACGCCCGACCGCAGAAAACTCTGGCCGGCGGCCGAGACGGCGACCGGCTCGGCGTCGAACAGACGGCACACCATCGCCACGTCGTGAGGAGCCAGCGACCACCAGGCGTTTTCCTCCTGACGGACGATACCGAGGTTGATGCGCTGCGTGTAGGTGTAGTAAATCTCGCCCACCTCGCCCCGCGCAATCATCCCGGCGATGACCTCGACGGCCGGGTGATACTCCAGGAGATGCCCGACCATCAGCGTTCGGCCGACCCGCGCGGCCAGCGCGACCAGTTCGCGAGCGTCGGCGACGCTGGTGGTCAGCGGCTTCTCAACGAAGATGTGCTTGCCGGCGCTCAGGGCGGCGGACGCGAGCGCGGCGTGCGTCGGAGCGTCCGTGGCGATTGCCACCGCCTCCAGCGACGCGTCCGCGAGCGCATCATCGAGACGCGCCACCGCCCGGGCCGCCGGACAGCGCCGCGCCTCGCGCGCCAGAGTCTGCGCGTCGGAGTCGCAGACGTAGGCGACCCGGCAACCGGGTGTTCGCGCGAAGGCCGAGAGCAGATTGCGCCCCCACTGCCCGACGCCGGCGACGCAGATCGACACGTCGCGCGTCAATCCGGCGCTGTCAGTCGCTGTTGTGGTCATAGTCCGGCCGGATGCCATCTCATGCCGCCGCGAGGTCGGCCACGATGCGGCCCGCCGCTCGGCCGTCGCCATACAGGCCGTCGCCGGCGGACGGCGGCTGGAAATCGAGCGCCCAGGCGATGCCCTCGAGGACGCGACGACGATTGGCGTCAACGAGGCGATTCCAACCCGCCTCGACCAGCTCGACCCACTCGGTCTCGGCGCGCGTTGTGACGCACGGCACTCGGAAAAAGTAGGCCTCCTTCTGCACGCCGCCCGAGTCCGTGACGATCACGCGTGCGTCGCGTTCGAGGGCCAGCATGTCGAGATAGCCCACGGGCTCGATCAGGCGCAGCGAGCCGCGGGAACCGCCGCCCTCGCCCAGCCTGGCGCGGGTGCGCGGATGAAGCGGCAGAATCACGGGAACGTCGGCGTCCGCGAGCGCCGCCAGGATCGCATGCAGCCGATCCCGGTCATCGGTGTTCTCCGCCCGGTGCACGGTCGCCAGCACGTACGCTCGCGGCGCGACGCCGCATCGCTCCAGAATACCGCTCGTCGCGGCCGCGCGGGCCGCGTGGTGCAGAACCGAGTCGTACATCACGTCGCCGCATCGCACGACGCCGTCGTGCATCCCCTCGGCGGCGAGGTTCGCCACCGCCTGCCTCGTCGGGCAGTACAGCCGCGACGAGATCCTGTCCGTCAGCACGCGGTTGACTTCCTCGGCCATGCGACGATTGAAGCTTCGCAGGCCGGCTTCCACATGGGCCACCGGGATGCCGAGCTTGCTGGCCGCCAACGCTCCCGCCAGCGTCGAGTTGGTGTCGCCGAAGACCAGCACCCAGTCCGGCCGCTCCTCGAGCAGCACGCGCTCGACGGAGGCCAGCATCGCGCCACTCTGCGCCCCGTGCGATCCACCGCCGACGCCGAGGTGGTAAGCCGGCACAGGCAGTCCCAGTTCTCGAAAGAACACTTCCGACATGTTGTCGTCATAGTGTTGGCCGGTGTGGATGATCTTCTCCACGATGGGTCGCGCCGTTCTTTCCGCGTTGTGTGCCGCGATGGCGCGACTCACCGCGCCGGCCTTCACGAACTGCGGCCGGGCGCCGATCACGGTCACCCATCGAACCGGAGTGCTCACGCCTTGAGAAGGCATTGCGCGATTCGCTCAGCCGCCCGCCCATCCCACAACGGCGGCTGAAGCCCCGCGCCGCGACGATCGCTCAGCGCCGCGCGCAGGCTGCCGACCACCGCCTCCTGTGACGGGAACCCCCCCGGCCCGACCGGCACGAGCCGGTTGGTGCCGTGGGTGATGGTGATCGGCCGCTCGGTGGTCGGCCGCAACGTGAGGCAGGGCACGCCCAGAATCGTGGTCTCCTCCTGCACGCCGCCCGAATCGGTCAGCACAGCCGCCGACGCCGACATCAGTTTCAGATAGTCGAGGTATCCGAGCGGCTCGGTGATCTTCAGGCGCGCCAGGCGCTCGACACGCGCCCCGAATCCGAACTGCTCGAGGTTTCGCCGCGTGCGCGGATGCATCGGGAACACGACCTGCGTCTCGGCGGCGATTCGCTCGAACGCCGCCAGCAGCTCGCCCAGCGCCTCGCGGCGGTCGACGTTGCTCGGGCGATGCAGCGTGACGACCACGTACTGACCCGGGGCGACGCCGATCTCCTCCAGGACGCGCGACTGATCGGCGCGGGCCCGATGCTTGAGCAGCGTGTCAATCATCACGTTGCCGACGAATTGCACCTTGGCGCCGTCGATGCCCTCGCGCCGCAGATTCTCGACCGCGCCAGGCTCACTGGCCAGCAGCAGATCGCTGATGGCATCGGTCAGGACGCGGTTGATCTCCTCCGGCATGGTGCGGTCGTAGCTTCGCAGGCCGGCCTCGACGTGCGCCACGCGGACGCCCAGCTTGGTCGCCACCAGCGCGCAGGCGATCGTGCTGTTCACGTCGCCGACGACGATGACCCAGTCCGGCTTGCGCTGCTCGACCACCGGCTCGAATCGCTTCATCACCTCGCCGGTCTGCGCGCCGTGCCCGCCCGACCCGACCTCCAGATTGATGTCCGGCTCCGGGATTCCAAGCTGGCGGAAGAACAACTCGCTCATCCGCTCGTCGTAATGCTGGCCGGTGTGCACCAGCACCGCCTCAAACTGCCGTGCGGCCGCGAAAGCATCCATCAGCGGCGCGATTTTCATGAAGTTCGGTCGGGCGCCACATACGCACAGGACTCGAGGCATTTGGACTTACAGCTCCTTCAGCCCGTCGGCCGTCTCGGCGTACGCACCGCCGCACTCGGCGCACGTCCACCGTTCGCCCACGGAGCGTAGCCGCGCGCCGCACCGGCAGACCCAGCCGATGCGCCGCGCCGGCACTCCCGCGACCAGCGCGAACGGCGGTACGTCGCGCGTCACGACCGCGCCCGCGCCGACGAAGCAGTAGCGGCCCAGCGTGATCCCGCAGCGAATGGTCGCGTTCGCGCCGATGGTCGCGCCGCGCTGCACGAGCGTCCGGGCGTACGCGTGCTTCCGCGAGACGTGCGCACGCGGCGTGATCACGTTGGTGAACACCATGCTCGGACCGCAGAACACGTCGTCTTCGATTTCAACCCCGTCGTAGATCGACACGTTGTTCTGAATGCGAACGTTGTTGCCGATCCGCACGGTGCCCCCGACGAACACGTTCTGGCCGAGTCCGCACCGCTCGCCGATCACCGCCCCGGCCGTCACGTGGCAGAAGTGCCAGATGCGGGTGCCAGCGCCGACGCACGCGCCGGGATCGACCACGCTGGTCGGATGCACGAAGACGTCGGTCACCGAGTCAGGTGGCGGCAAAGTCGGTCGCTCCACGGGTTATCGGGCGAATTGGCTGCGTCACATCGTTGCCGTGGCTTCTGATCGCCCTCAGGGCAGACTCCGTCCCCGTCAGCCGCTGCTCCAGTTTCTCCGTAACCGTATTAAGTATATATGGTTACGACGAATGATCGGCTGATTTCGCACACTCGGAACGCCGCCGTGCTGAACGGTCCGTCCCGGTCCATATCGGCAAGCGCTGCAACGGGTTGCCGTCACAAACCGGCATCGTAACGCCCAGTTCCGGGATTCCCAAACAGCAAGCAGCACGCGCCAGCCGAGCGGTCGGTTTTTCGCGGACGCTTCACCGCGCCGACCGGCGCACCCACCTTCTACGTACCGCAATCCGCGCCGGGTCATCCCCGGCCGCGGTGTGCCGTTATGAAACTATCTGGCTCGCTGCTCCCCCGGTACGATTCATCCGCTCGACGGAGGGTGTCCGAATCAAACTTCTGACCGAGACGTTTGCCGAATGCTTCGCGCACAACGATTGGGCGCGCGACCGGCTTCTGCGGCTCAGCGAAACGCTCGATGACGCCGCGTTCGACCGACGGTTCGAGATCGGGCCCGGGTCGCTCCGCTCGGTGTTTCAGCACCTCTACGGCGCCGAGCGGACGTGGGGCGAGCGCTGGGGTGTCCCGGGTGCGGCCGGACTCCGGCGGGGAGCCGACATCCCCGACCCCATCGACCTCGCGGACTCGTGGCGGACGTTGGCCGCCGCCCGCAACGGCTGGCTGGCGTCACTCTCCGATCCCGATCTGGATCGCGAAATCAAGTACACGATCGCGGGTGGCCGCTCGTACGTTCATCGCCTCGCGCACCTGATGACGCACCTGTGCAATCACGGCGCGCATCACCGGGCGCAGGCGCTCAACATGCTGCGGCAGCTCGGTATCAAGCCGGCCTGGCTGGACTACCTCGGCTTCCGAGTCGATCAGCCGGAGCGGACCGCCACTCTGCCCGCGATGAGCTTCGCGCGCCGGATGTTCGCGTACGGCGACTGGGCCAACCGGCAGCTGCTCGACGCGGCCGCCGGCCTCGAGCCCGCGCGCCTTGATCACTCGTTCGAGATCGGCATGGGCACCATTCGGCGCAACCTGTGCCACGTGCGCGACGCCGAAGCGTGGTGGCTCGAAAACTGGATCGGCGATTCCCTGCCGCCGTTCCCCGCTATCGACGAGTCCGCCGGGCTCGACGAGCTCCGGCGGCGCTACCACGAGACGGCCGCGACCCGAGACGCATACCTCGACCGGCAATCCGACGGGGACCTCGCGCGCGTGGTGCGAGCGTCGCCGCGGCCGGGAGTCATGCGCCAGTTCCCGCTCGGCAGCGTGCTGCTTCAGCTTGGCTTCCACGGCACGCACCACCGGGCCCAGACGCTGAACATGCTTCGACGCGTCGGCGGGCCGACGCCCGAATTGGATTACATCGACTACGTGGAATTCCACGAGACGAGGCGTTAAGGTCCGATCGGGCGAGTGACTGCGAGGGGCCGCACGGGCAAGCGACCTGCCATGAACGACCTGGCGACCATCCAACAACTGCTGCGGTACGGCGACTGGGCGAACGAAGAATGCCTGCATGCCGCTGCCGGACTCGCTGATACCGCTCTAGATCAATCCTTCGACATGGGTCGCGGCTCGCTCCGTCGCACGCTGATCCACATCTGGGCCGGCGAGCACGTCTGGCTGCAACGCTGGCAAGGCCGCGCGGAGCGCGCGTGGCCGGACGAATCGGAGCGGGCGGGAGTCCCCGAGATTCGCTCGCGGATGGCGGCCGTTCGTCGCGATCGACACGCCTTCATGCAGGGCCTGGACACGGCGCGCCTGACGCAGTTCCAGACCTACCGCGACTCGAAGGGCCGACTGTTCAGCGCCACGCTCGGCGACATGCTGCTGCAAGCCTGCCTGCACTCCCACCACCACCGCGCGCAGGCCGTCAACATGCTCCGCCGCGTCAGCGCGACGGCGCCGGAGCTGGACTACATGTACTGGATGCGGCGACCTTCGAGCGCGACGCCGCCGCCGCGGGAGTGCCGGCGCGTTCGCATCGACGGCGGCAGCCTGGTCGTCGACGTGGCCGGGTCCGGCGCACCGCTGCTGTTTGTTCACGGTTTCCCACTTTCGGCCGAAATGTGGTATCCGGCCATCGACGCGCTTTCGGGCCAGCATCGCTGCATCGCGCCCGACCTGCGCGGCCACGGCCGCAGCGACGCCTGGCCGCAGGCGGACATCACCGCGCACGCCGCCGACCTGGCCGCGGTGCTGGATGCGGTCGGTGAACACCGGCCGGTGGTGCTGATCGGCCTGTCGATGGGCGGCATCATCGGGTTCGAGTTCTTCCGCCGCTACCGCGCGCGCCTGCGAGCCCTGGTGCTGGTCGATACGCGCGCGAACCCCGAGACGCCGGAGGGAGTCGCGGCCCGCGAGGCCGTGGCGGCGGCCGCGCTGCACGAAGGCAGCCAGACGGCGGCCGACGGCATGATCGATCGCCTCTTTGCGCCGACCGCGTCGCCCGACCTGAAGCGGTACTGGCACGGGGTCATGGCAAGAACGTCTCCGACGGGTGTCGCGGCCGCGGCGCGTGCCCTGGCCACCCGGCCCGACTCGCAGCCGACGCTGGCGACGATCGACTGCCCGACGCTGGTGATCGTCGGGCAACACGACGTCATCACGCCGCCGGATGTGCTGCGGCAGATTCACGCGGGCATCCGCGACTCGCGTTTCGAGGTGATCGCCGACGCGGGTCACATGCCGCCCGTCGAGCAGCCGGAGACGTTCGTCGGTGTGGTGCGGCGATTCCTGGCGGAACTGCATTGACGCCCTCAGCCGAAGACGCGCCCGGCGGGTGGCCGGCCGCGAGGCGGCGTTCGGTCAATCGAGAGTCAACCCGATGCTTGCTGACGAAATACTGGATCGCCTGAACGAGGCCGGGCTCTCGCGCATCGCTGACCGGCTCGAGGACGACCTGCCGACCTCGGTGCGACTGGTCGCCGAACGGCTCAACAAGCCGGCGCCGATCGGCATGACACGCTTCGGCGGTGACCCGGACCTGCCCGCCGACTTCGAATGGCCGATGTCGGAGGGACGCCCGCTGGCGTTCCTGGCGCAGATCTGCCTCAACGACGTCTCGAAGGCGGCTGACCTCGAGTTGAGCGGATGGCTCTACCTGTTCTACGACTGCGAGAAGATGCCGTCCGGGTACGATCCGGCCGATCGCGATCATTGGCACGTCTTCCACTTCCGAGGCGAGCGCGAGGCGCTGCGGCCGCGGCGGCAGGATGGCCTGCCCGACCAGAGCCGGTTTCCGGCCTGTTCGGTTCGATTCGAGATCGAGCATCAACTCCCCAGCGCCGAACTGCTGTGCGACGCCTTCGAAATCGACCTCGACGCCGACGAGGAGCGGGAATATGACCGAATCTGCGACGAGGTTTCGCGGCCGGGGCACCGGATGTTCGGACTGGCCGACGAAATCCAAGGCGACATGACGCTCGAGTGCCAGCTCGCCTCGAATGGTCTCTACGTCGGTGACCAGACAGGTTACGACGACCCGCGCGCGGCCGAGTTGGAGGCCGGCGCGGGCGACTGGGTGCTGCTGCTACAACTCGACTCGGACGACGAGGCGCCCGGCTGGATGTGGGGGGACGGCGGCCGGCTGTACGTCTGGATTCGAATCCAGGACCTCGAGGAAGAGCAGTTCGACTCGACCTGGTGGATCGTCCAGTGCTACTGAGGCCTGCCGCGCTCGCGCCCGACAGAATGGGTCGAGCGAGCGGAGCATGAACAACGATGCCTGACATTCGGGTGGCCGAGAGCGATCAGGACATCCTCGACTGCCACTCGGTCATGGCCCAACTGCGGCCGCATCATGCCGATGCGGGCGCGTTCCTCGCCCAGGTGCGCCGACAGCAGGCTCGCTGCGGATTCACACTGGCCTGCGTGCGCGACGCCGGCGCGGTCGTCGCGGTCGCCGGCTTCCGCATCGACGAAATGCTGAGCCGCGGTCTTTACATGTATGTCGACGATCTGGTCACCGATGAGCGCCACCGCTCGCGGGGATACGGCGACATGCTCATGGACTGGCTGATCGCGCGGGCCCGGGCGGCCGGCTGCTCGATGCTGGTGCTGGACTCGGGCGTCCATCGCGCGGCGGCACACCGCTTCTATTTCCGCAAACGCATGGAGATCCGCGCATACAATTTCGGCCTGAAGCTGTGACCGCCGCTCTCCAGCCACCGAGCCAGTCGCAGCGGGTCGCGCGATCTTTCCCCATCGGCCCCCGCAGCTATAATCCACGCGTAGATCCTAGGGGTGGCCCGGCGCGACGGGCCTGAGATGCCGGCACGAACGGTCGGCAGACCCTTCGAACCTGATCAGCGTCGGATGGCGGCGGCGGGATCGCCCCCATCGGCTGCGTAGGGAAGGCCCTGCCATGACCCAGCTCGAAGCCGCCCGCAAGGGCATCATCACCCCCGAAATGGTCCGTGTCGCGCAGCGCGAAGGCGTCACGCCCGAATTCATCCGCGACGAAGTCGCCCGCGGGCGACTCGTGATCCCAGCCAACGTGCGTCACTTGGCCGGGTCGGCCGGCGGCGAGCCGCGCCTGCGGGCGGTCGGCCACAACGGCACATCGTATCAGGTGGTCGACGTCGCGCATCTCGACCAGGAGACTGGTCACCCCGGCCATCGCCCAGATGCCGCCCTGTGGACCAATCAGACCGTCGCGCAACGCCGGCCGATCATCAACGATCCGAACGTGCTCCGCGGTCAGCATGCGCCGAAGCGGCTCGACCCGATCGGCATCGGGCGAATGATCACCACCAAGATCAACGCCAACATCGGCGCCAGTCCGGTCAGCAGCAACACGGCGCTCGAGGTGGAGAAGCTCCACTGGGCGCAGCAATTCGGCGCCGACACGCTCATGGACCTCTCGACCGGCGGCAACCTGGTCGAGTGCCGGCAAGCCATCATCGACCACAGCACCATCCCGATCGGCACCGTGCCGATCTACAGCATGATCATCGGCCGCCGCATCGAGGATTTGACGTACGACCTGATCCTGAAGGAGATCGAGCAGCAGGCGCAGCAGGGCGTCGACTACTTCACCATCCATGCCGGCGTGCGCAGAGACAACCTGCACCTCATCCGCCGCCGCGTCACCGGGCTGGTCAGCCGCGGCGGAAGCCTGCTGGCCAAGTGGATGATCCATCACAACAAGGAAAACCCGATGCTGACGCTGTTCGACGAAATCAGCGCCATCATGCGGGAGTACGACGTCACCTATTCGCTCGGCGACGGCGTCCGGCCCGGTTCGATCGCCGACGCCGGCGACGCGGCCCAGATCGCTGAGCTCGAGACGCTGGGCGAGCTGACGCTTCGCGCCCGCGCGGCGGGCGTGCAGGTCATGGTCGAAGGGCCGGGCCACGTGCCGCTGCACGAGATCGCCTGGAACATGCAGATCCAGCAGAAGCTGTGCGACGACGCCCCGTTCTACGTGCTGGGGCCGCTGGTGACCGACGTCTTCCCCGGCTACGACCACATCACGAGCTGCATCGGCGCGACCGAGGCGGCGCGGGCCGGCGCGGCCATGCTGTGCTACGTGACGCCCAAGGAGCACGTCGGGCTGCCGAAGGCGGAGGACGTGAAGGCGGGCTGCATCGCCTACAAGATAGCGGCTCATGCCGGCGACATCGCCCGCGGCATTGTCGCCGCCCGGCAGTGGGACGACGACATGAGCAAGGCCCGCGCGGCCCTCAACTGGCCGAAGATGTTCGAACTGGCGTTCGACGGCGACACCGCCCGGGCACTGCACGACGAGGATCTTGAGGTCGACACCGACTTCTGCGCCATGTGCGGCCACGACTGGTGCAGCATGCGCATCAGCAAGGAGATCAGCGATTGGGCCAGCGGCAAGGCCGACGGCTTCCAGCCCGAGAAGCCCGCCGCCCCGTCGCCGGGTCTGACGCCCGAGCAGATTCGGATTCTGGCACACCGCGGCAAGAAGCACGAATGCCACAGCGACAACGTCACCGATGCCGAGCAGGCGCGTCGCGTGCAGGAGGCGTACGTTCGCCTGGCGACGCCTCAAGTCTGAGCCCAGGGTTCGCCAAGTCGCCCCGCAGTCCGGTATTCTCCGCGCGATGGCCTCGGTGGCGCTTCAGACCTTACTTGGCGGCGACCCGCGTGCCGGGAGTGATGGCAACTCCTTGTGGCGTCACACGTTCCGAGGCGCCCCGCTATTGGGACGGCAACCCCAAAGTACGCGCGACCCAGGGTTGACTCGGACGGCGCCTGACGGTTACTATCAACGAAAGTTGAGTCTATCCAACGAGCCGCCTCGTGGCGGTTGACTGGGCTTAACAACACGGGAAGGAAAATCGGGAGGGCTAGTGAGCATGATTCGACGACTTGTTTTGGGCGTGGCGCTGCTCGCGTTCGCCTCAACTGCATCGGCCCAGATCTACAACACGCAGGCTGCGTTCGAAGCGGCGATGGGCCCTGGAAACGTCGCCCTGAGCTACTTCGAGAACTTCAACACGGTCGCCAACGGCCCGTCTCCGGGCCTGAACTTCGGACCGGTCAACGGATTCTCGTACACCGTGTTCTCCGGTCCGATTTCCGGCCTGTTCAACGACGGCGGCCGCATCTCGACCGACAACGCGTCGGATCCGATTCGCGTGACCTTCACCGGCGCGCCGGTCTTTGCGCTTGGCGGCAACTTCTGGGCAACGGATATCAACTTCAACCCGATTAGCGCCAACATCGACATTCTGCTGTCGAACGGCCAGTCGCAGTCGTACACGGCCACGGGCCCCACCAACTTCCGCGGCTTCATCTCACCGATTCCGATTACCGGATTCACCGTCACTGGCGGTGGCGCCCCCGACATTCGCTGGCCGACGATGGACAATCTCCGCGTCGGCGTGCCCGAGCCGACGACGATGGGTCTGCTGCTGATCGGCGCCTCGGCGCTGCTCCGCCGCCGCCGCTAAGGGACGCTTCGACGCGCGAGCCCGACGGCAGCCTGCCGCCGGGCCACGCGGAGTCAGCTTGAAAACAACGCGGAAGCCGTGACGCCGACCAGCGTTCCGGCTTCCGTGCGTTTGAGGCCTGAATGCAGGCGCTACGACCGCGGGTGGCTGTCGTCGTACGCCTGCTTGAGCTTGGCATTGGCCACGTGCGTGTACACCTGGGTGGTGCTCAGCGAGCGGTGCCCCAGCAACTCCTGCACGCTGCGCAGGTCGGCCCCATTATTAAGCATGTGCGTGGCGAAGGTGTGCCGCAGGGTGTGCGGGCTGATCGTCAGATCGAGGCCGCAGGCGAGCAGGTACTTATCGAGCTTGCGGCGGACGCTGCGGGTACTCAGCCGCTGGCCGTGCTTGTTGACGAACAGCGCACGGCCGTCGAAGCCGTCGTGTCGCGGGTCCGCCTGACGCATCTCCAAGTAGCGCCGGATGGCGGTCAGTGCCGTCGCCCCGATCGGCGCCAGCCGCTCCTTGCGACCCTTGCCGCGAACGCGCATGGACTGGCCGGGCACGTCCAGGTCCTCCAGGTTCAGCGCAACCAGCTCGCTCACCCGAACGCCGGTCGAATACAGCGTCTCGAGCATGGCCCGGTCGCGGGCACCCAGCAACGAGCCGTCGTCCGGCGAGGCGAGCAGCTTCTGGATGTCGTCGGCCGAGAGGAACTTCGGCAGCCGCTTCTCTTGCTTGGGCGTGCGAATGGTGGCGACCGGGTTGGCCGATACGTGGCTCCGCCGCAGGCAGAACTTGTAGAAGCTGCGCAGGGTCGCGAGCTTGCGGGCGGTGGTCGCCTTGGCGTACTCGCGCTGCCGCAGGAAGCCCAGAAAGCGGCGGATCGTGTTCGCGTCGGCGCTCACCAGCCGCTGCCGCAGGTCATCCGGGCTGACGTTCAGCGTCGTGCGCGTCGGCGACAACTCGCCCATCGCGCCCGAGCCGCCGCTCGTGCCCATCCTCGGCGGCGCGGCGGCGTTCGTGCCCGGCATGCCGCCCATCGGCGTCGCGCCGGCGGCTTCTCCGTACACGAGAAACTCGCAGTACTGGAGCAGGTCGGCGGCGTAGCACTTGGCCGTGTGCGGGGAGAAATGCCGTTCGAATCGCAGGTAGTTCAGGAACTCCTGGATCAGCGGATGAGCGGCCTCGGTGGTGCTCATGGTGGCGGGACTCGTTTCGGCGATCATGTGTTCGTTCGCCCACTCAGTGCGATGGAAGGCCGCTCCGCGGCTCCCAGGCCATCAGCAGAACGGGTACGGCTCGGCCCTACCCCGCCCCGGCGGACCGACCGGTCCGACGGAGTCCCGGCGCGCGAATTATCGCGCGGCCTTCTGATCGAGTTCAAGTTCGAGCCGCCGGCCCATCTGGTAGCTGAGCACGGCCGCGTCGAACCAGTCAAAATTGCTCTCCGGGTCGCTGGCCAGCGAAGCGAACGCCCCGATGACTTCGGCTTCCCCGCCCGCCGGATATCGAAACACGTAGCGGTGTCCGCCCTTGACCAGCGACAACTGCTGCATGGATTCCATCGCGGCGTTCCTCAGGGAGCATCGGACGCGGACGACACCGGCGTTCGTTCTCGCTCCTGCTCCAGCAGCCGCTGCGCCATTTCTCCGCAGCAGAACCGCAGGAAGAGCTCCTGACTGACCATATATCGGCGCCACGCGAACGGGCTTTTGTCTGCATCTCGCGCGACCGCGAACTTTTTCAGGCGCTCGACCACCCGATCCTGCGCGGCATTGAAGACCGTCTGCGCGGCCAATCTCGGACGCAGCGACTCGGATGAAGCAGTTATCGGTGCTGCCGCGCCGCTCCAGCCGCCGGACGTTTGCTGCAAGTCCAGCACGTAGAGCTGGCACACCATCCCCACCACCATCGGCGTGTAGGGGTCGTACTCGGTGATGCCCGGCACGCAGACGCCATCGACGCCGAGTTGTGCCGCAACGCGCAAAGCGTGCGCCGGGGATTCCACCTGCCATTTCCCGTCCCGCGCCAGCACGGCCACCGTGCGATTGACGGGCACGACCGTCCAACCGCCCGCCTGCGAAAGTTCCGACGCGAGCAGGTCGGCGACGCGCACCGGGTCGAGGTCGGCCGCGCCGCTGAAGTTCAACGCCGGCGCCACGGCGATGGTCAGACCGGTCGAGACCGGCGGCATTTTCGCTTCGTCGCCGTTCGGCCGCTGACAACCGCCGATCAGCAGAATCGGCGCCAGCGCGATACGCCAACCGAGGCGCATCAGCGTTCTGAAGGTGATTCGTGCTCGTGCCGCGTCGCCGTTCATGCAGGCTGTCTGGCTCTCATGTTGCGCACCAGGTGGCGCGCCACATCCGCGTCTCAAACGGCGATCGGCGGGTCCGGAATCGACTTCGGCCGGCGAGCGGCGACGTCAATCGAGCCTGTCCGATAAGACTGCATGCGCTCTATCGGTTCCCTGACGGCCGGGCAGCGCGGCAAAGATTGCCGACGACGGCCATCGCCAAGGCCGACTGTGCGCTCAGCGATGCCGGCCGGGTCAGGGGAGCGGGGAAGCGCCGGGCGCGCCGGAGACCTGCGTGGTGCTTGCGGGCGGCGTGACGCCCAGCAGCGACAACCGTTCGCGCGCGGCCGAACTCGACGGGTCGAGCTCCAACGCCTTCTGAAGGTGCGCGGCGGCCGCGGCGCGCATTCCCAGGACGACCTCGTAGTCGGCCAAATCAACGTAGTGGGCTGCGTTGTTGGGCTCGATCGTCGTCGCCTCCTGGAGCAGCGCGACGCACTTCAGCAGCTTGACGTCGCGCTCGTTGTCGCCCTGTTCGGCCGTCGCCCGCGCGAGGGCCACGCGGGCGCCGGCGGCTTCGGCGGCCGAACGCTCGGTGCCCGGTGTCGGACGCTCCGCCGCGGCGGTGAGAATCTTGACGCGGGTCTGGTGAATCTCCTGCATGATCGCGAGCTTCTTGGCCAGCTCGCCCGTGTCGGGCGCGGCCTGCTGGAGCAAAGTCGCCAGTTCGTCGCGAAGCAGCTTGAGGGCGGAGTCCATGGCCCTGTCGGCGTCGGCCTCCCGGCCCGCGCGGCGATAGATCTTGGCCAGCCCCCATTGCAGCGTCGCCGAGCGGCCGAGCATGCCGGCCGCCTCTTCGGCCTTCTCGACCGCGTCCTTGTTGCGCCCGAGCTGCGACTGGGCCTCGGCCAGTTTCATCTGGATCTCAGCTTTCACGTTGCGTTTGCCGCCGGCGCTGGGGGCCCAGCGCAGCGCGGTCGTGTAGTGCCGGGCGGCGATGTGCGCCTGGTTCGACTTGGCGAAGATGTCGCCGATGATCTCGTACCCGCGGAAGTCGTTGCGGCCCGTGTCGGATTTGATATAGCGTTCGAGCAATGGCAGTGCGTCACGTGTCTGGCCGGTTGCGTTGAAGAGCATGGCGTACACGAGCATCGCCTCGGGCTGATCCTGGCGAAGTTGCAGCGCCTCTTCGGCGAAGCGATTGGCCTGGGCGAAGTTGCCCGACTCGAACGCGACCAATGCGCGCTGTCCGAGCTCAAGCGCCAGGCGCGCCCGCTCCGGGCCGGTCATCTCGGTCGGGTGCTTGCCGGCCGGACGCGTCGCGGCCGGTTCCTCGGTCGAAGCGGCAGGCTGTGTGGTCGCAGCCGCGGGCGACTGGGCCGCGGATCGCGAGGCGAGGCACGTCACCGCGACCACGTACGCGGCCGTGCGGGCGAGCACCCAACGCGCTGACACCGAGCCGAACCGTGACCCGCGCGTGAATCCGTTCATGCCGGTCTTCCTTTCATCGAACGCCGCCGTATCTAAGCCGATGCCTGCCGCGCGGTCAAACGAGCGCGGACCGAGTCGATGGACATGTGCCAAGCCGGCCTAGAGGCGAGGATCGGACGCCGATTCCGTCCGCGGCTGAACGTCAGCGCGCGGCCGGTCAGCACTCGATGCTGAGATGTGCGGACGGAGAGGCATCGGGCGGGATCGTCGAGAACGCGACCTCGGCCGACGGCGCGCCATCGCGCAGCTTCTGGATGACCAGTTCCCACGTTTCGCGCTGATGCTTCAGGATGCGCAAGGCGTCGTCGATGGCCTCGACGTTGTGCTGCGTGTTCGCGTCGACCAGGCGGCGGTAGATGAAGCGATAGAGTGAGCTCAGTTGCTTGCACAGGGACGGCGCGACCTCGGGCCGCAGGCCGTTCTCGAGTTCGAGCACGATGCGCTGCGCCTTCAGGAGCAGTTCGCAGCTCTGGTCGAAGCGGCGGTGCTCCAGGGCCTCGCGTGCCTGCGTGGTGAAGCGAATGGCGCCGTCGTAGAGCATCATCTGAAGCTGCTCGGGCGTCGCGGTGAGCACCGCGCTGCGCAGGTACTCCGCCTGGGTCGATGACGTCATCCGGTTCTCCGCGTTTTCGGACGCGGCCGGCGGGGCGAAGCGTCGCCGGCGGCCTCCGACGCTGGCGAGATCGGTCCGGGGCGACGGGCGGTCGAGATAATTCCGGGAGCGTGGCAGGATCGGCCCTCCCGCCGTCAGCGGTTCGATGGAAACTGGAGGGCGCTGGTGAATGAAGTCAACGTCGACTGCTGCGATTGCAGCCGCGACAAGACTCGCTCCGTCGCCTGGAAACGTGTCAAGAGGGTCTGGCGCTCGCGCTCCAACCGCTCGCTGACCTGCTGCTTGCGGCCCGAGAGGATCTCCAGCGTCTTGCCCAGGCCGTCGCCAGCGCGCGTCAGGAAGCCGTTTTCGCTGCCGGTGATGTCGTCGAGTTGGCTCTCGATGCGAGCCGCCAGACCGGACTCCTCGCGCATCAGCAGGTTCCGGACGGCCTCGGGGTCGCGGGCGAAGACCTCCTCGAAGCGGGCGCGATCGAACGTCAGCTTGCCGCCGGCTCCGAAACGCACACCGATCGCGGAGAGTCGATCGACGCCCGGGGTCGCCCCGGGGGACACCAGTGAAGTCGCCTGCTGAAGCCGGGCTGAAATCCGACTGGCGACCGAGTCGCCCAGCAGGACGCCGCGCTGGTTCGTCGTGGCGTTGAACCGGCTGGCTTCGGCGATGCGGTCGATGACGGTGTTGAGTGCGTCGACGAACGCCTTGACCGCGTCGGCGGCGGCCGACGGATCCTCGCTGATGTCGATGGAAACCGGCGTCTCGGAAGCCGAGACGAGGCTGAGCGAGACACCGGGGATGGCGTCACTGAGCGTGTTGCTGGTGCTGGTGAGCACGATGCCTTGGGCCGCACCCGGCGCGCCATAGACGACGGTCGCGTTGCGGCCTTCCACCAGGGTCGCGAACGAAAGGCCGGTTGTGCCGGCATCGAACGCGAAGCGGCCGGGCTCGCCCGAGATGGTGCTCGTCAGACTCAGGCGGTAGGGCGCGACGCTTGATCCGTCGTTCAGGATCGCGACATTGAGCGCCGCCCCGCTCTCGCGAATCCTGGCGCTGAGCGTGTCCAGCGTATCGCTGGCGGTGACGGTGATGGACCACTCGAGACTGCCGTCGATGAAGTCGGTTCCGGCCGCCGCCGTTCCCAGAATGCCGAGGCTGCGAGCGGTCGTCCCGCCCTCCTCGGCGACGGTGAGCCGGCCACCTCCGCCGGCGGTGTTGACCAGCAACAAGCCGTCGCCGGTGGCGTTGATCGAGGCCCGAACGCCGATGCCACGCGAGTTGATCTCGGCGATGACATCGCCCAGCGTCTGCTCGTCGCCCTGCGTCAGATCGACCACGGCCGATGCGCCGCCGGAGTCGGTGATTCGGAACTTGCCGCGCGAAAAGGCGATGCCGGCGCGGAAGCCATCGAGCCGCGTGTTTTCCGAGATGTAGCGACGCTGAAGGTTCGAATTCGCGACCGCGCCGGTGGCGGAGTTAACGCCGATGCCGAGATCGCCCGCGAGCGAGCCGGTCAGATCCGCGATGCGCAGCACGCCGGAGCCGCCGCTGGTATCGACCACTTCGATGCCCAGACCGGATGCGCCGATGCGAGCCTGAAGCCCGACGCCGGCGGCATTGATCGCGTTAAGCACGTCATCCAACGTCTCGGCGGTCGAGAGGTCGATCGTGGCCGACGCGCCGGAACGGTCGGTCAGTTCGACCAGCCCTGCGACGCCGACGCCCGATTCGCCCTGGACGTTTCGCAACAGCACCGTGGCCAGTCCGCCGAAGAGCCGAGCCGAGGTAAGGGTCGAACCGACCGTCGGAGCGAGCAGACCGAGATCGCGGGCAGCGCGGGAGTCGTTCAGCGCTGTCACGGTGAACGGCCCACCGCCGGCGGTCTGGTCGACCAGACGCAGACGGTCGCCGCCCGGATCGATCTCCGCGAGCAGCCGTCCGCCGTTCTGGCTGTCGGCGTTGATGGCTCGAACGACATCGCCGATGGTCGCGATGCGATAGATGTTCCGGCCGTTGAGGGTGTTGCCGGACGCGGCGGTCGTCAGTCCGAGGGCGGCGGCCGTGCCGCCGCCGTTGACTTCCGTCACGGCGAACGTGCCGGCGCCCTCGCTGTTGTCGGTGAGCACGAGCCGGGATGAGACGATCGCGGCCGACACGTTCAGGCCGGCGGACTGAATCGCGCTAACGACATCACCCACGGTCTGGGCCGAGGATAGGTCCACCTCGCCCGACTGTCCGGCCCGGTTGGTAATCGAGATGCGCCCCGCGGGTACGCCGGTCCCGCCGTTGACGATCGAGAGCGCGGTGTCGGGGGCGAGCTTACCGGACAGGTTGACGTCGATGGCCGAACCATCGGCGAGCTCAACGCGGAAGTCGTCGCTGACGCCGTGGACTCGAATGCCGTTGCCATCGTTGAGCAAGCCGACCGCGGTGGCCGAGGATAGCCGCAGCACATCGGCGCCGATCAGTCTTGACCCGCTGGTCGAGCCGCGAATCCCGAGGTCCAGCGCGGCGAAGCCGCCGCCGATGTCCTCGACGGCCAACGTGCCGCTGGTGGCCCCGCTGCGATCATTCAGCAACAGGCGGTCGCCCTGGGTGGACGCCGTCACCGCCGCCGTGGACTGCGCGTTGATGGCGGCCACCACGTCGGAGATGGTCCGAGCGCCGGTCAGGTCGATCTCGGCCGAGCCGCCGGCGCGATCGGTGATGCGAATCCTCCCGCCGCGGACCCCGGCGCCCTCGTTCAACAGCGACAGGTCGACGCCGCGCGCCAGCCGGGCCTCGGCCCGCTCGACGGTCAGGGTCCCGGGACTCAGAAACGTGGCGTCGCGCGTGGCAAACCCGCTGGAGATCACCTGTTGCGTGGACGCCAGACTGCGAACCGTGAACGAGTAAGACCCCGGGCTGGCGATTCCGGTGACGCGGACGCCGAGCACGTTCTCGGCGCTGCTGGTGGCCTTGGTGGCGCGGAACGTTGACTCGCTCTTGAGCAGACCCAGCGTTGCCTTTGCGGCCAGCACGCGCGCGGACAGGTCGAGATAGGCGGTCCGAAGCGACGTCGTCCGCTGGATGCGCGAGTCGAGAAGCTGAACCGAGCGCGACCGCCCGGCGATGATCGAGTCGACCAACTGCTGAATCGGAATGCCCGAAATCAGGCCGATGCCGCTGGAGATCGTCCCCATGCGCTGCTCCTGGCGTGGACCGGGTTGTCGCGGAGATGGTCAGCCGTTGGAGGACCGGCGCTCGCGGTCGTGGGCCGACATGACCGGCGCGCCGGCGGGTCGCCGGTCGCGATCCGATGCTCGAACCGCGCGGAAGAGCTTGCGGCCGTCCACGTAGCACGTCAGCACGAAACCGAGCTTCCGGCAGACATCCTGCGAGCGAGACATCGGCGTCATGCGGTCAACTCCGGCCGGCGACTTTTCCCAACCTTGTATCGGTCGGCTGGGCGACCGGGGTCAGCGATTTGACCCGCGGTCGCCGCGTCACCGGGTTGGCGCAGTTTCTGCCGATTCGCGGACGTCAGCGCCGAAGCACGCTTATCGCAGCAGCGACAGGACGGCCTGGGGCGACGAATTGGCGATCGACAGAATCTGGGTCGTGCTCTGGACCAGAATCTGCGCCCGCGTCAGCGAGGCCACCTCGGCGGCGTAGTCGGCGTCGCGGATGGCGGACTCGGCCGCCTGGACGTTCTCGAACGCAACCTGGCGCGTATTGATGTTGGTATCGAGCTGGTTGCGCTGGAAGCCGCCGAGCCGGCCCGAGAAGACCGACACCTGCTCGATCGCGGCGTTGACGATCGCCTCGGCCTGCACGTAGCGGCCTCCGACGATCGAGTTCGTGCTGCCGGTCTTGAGCGTGTTGAGGTAGCCCTCGATGGCGCTGCCAAGACCGGTGATGTTGATGGACGGCAGGCCGACGCTGACGAGACCGTCGGTGTTGACGTTGGGCCCGATCTGGAACTGGGCGCCGCCGCCGGTGACCTGGAAGGTCGAGCTGCCGATGCGGGTGCCGAAATCGGTGCTGAGGTCGAGCGCGACATCCAGCCCGTTGGAGCGGACGGACGCGAACAGACCTTTGACCGTGGCCGCCTGGCCATTGATCGTCACGCCGGCATCGCGGCCCTTGTCGAGGGTCGCGCCGGAGTCGCCGCCGCTGACCCCAAAGGTGCCGCTGGTGGCGGTGACCGAAACGAACGCATCGCTGCCGTAGGCCGTGCTGTTGAACCGCAGGGCGTCACCGGACAGGGAGGCGGACACGCCGGTCAGCGACGTGAATGCGTTCACAGTGTTGCGGATGGCCGAGTTGGCGGTGCCGCCGGCGAAGCTGAACGACTCGGTGCCGAGCAGGCCGCGAATCTGGATCGTGACGCTGTTGCCCGCCGAGAGGTAACCGCTGGCGGACAGACCGGTGCCGCCGCCGGCGAGCAGGTTAACCCGCGCCGTCTGGGCCGACTGCGTCACGGCCACCACGACCGGCAGCGGATTGCCGACCGGGACGCGAGCGCCGAAGATCTGCACGCGCGATAGGTCGGCGGAGTTGATGCCCGAGGTGATGTACGACAGTTCGCCGTTGAGCAGCTTCTTGCCGTTGAACTGCGTGGTGTTCGAGATGCGGTCGATGCTCTCGAGCAGCGAGTCGATCTGAAGCTGATTGGCCTGAATCTCGGTGCCGGACAGCGCGCCTTCGTTGGCGGACTTGTTGATCAGCCCGCGAATGTCGAGCAGCAGCTTCGACACCTCGGACAGCGCCGCGTCGGCGGTGGCGATGACGTTGATCGCACGGGTCGAGTTCTCGATGGCCTGGCCGATGCCGCGGAGCTCGGAGCGCAAGGACTCCGACGCGATCAATCCGGCCGGATCATCGACGCCGCGGTTGATCCGCAGGCCCGAGCTCAGCCGCTCGAGGCGAAGCGAGAGATCCTTCTGATTGGCGAACAGCTTGTGAATCGCCTGAAGCGAAGACTGGTTGGAATTGATGCGGCCCATGGCGTCCTCCGTGCATTCACCGGTCCGCGATCCTTCAGGCGGACCGAACAGCGACGCGCGGCCTTGCGCGTCGGTGGCCCGCGTGCGCCGGTTCAACCGGCAGCGCCGCGGCCGTGCGAAAGCTCTGGCGCCGGCTCCGCCGTCGCGTCCTCAGAGGACCTTCGCCCCCGGCCCGGCAACCCTCGGGTCGCCAGGCCCACATGGTCGATGTTCCGGCCGGCCATCCTGACCGGCCACTCGCTCGCTTCCCGATCCCGGGCCGCTCACAACTCCATTTGCGAGTCGGCCGTACGATTCGAGCGCGGCGAGCGATATTCCATCATCGCCTTGTTCGTCCGAATCCCTAAACCCCTTGAGGAGTTTCCGTTCGAGATTCTCAGACGAGCCGCTTATGGGACGCGCTGACGCGCTCCCGACTTACCGAAGCAGCGACAGCACCGCGGAGGGCGCCTGATTCGCGATCGACAACGCCTGGGACACCGACTGGAGCAGAATCTGCGCTCGGGTCAGCCGGCTGGTCTCCAGGGCGAAATCGGTATCGCGGATCGCGCTGTCCGCGGCCTGGATATTCTCAAGTGCCACATTCAGCGAGTTCACCGTCGTATCGATCGTGTTGCGCTCGAACGCGCCGAGCCGACCCCGCAGCGAGGCAACCTGGTTGTTCGCGGCCCGGATGATGCTCTGTGCCTTCTCGAAGTTCTTCGATGACAACCCGTTGGCCTGGCCGCTCGCGAGTGAACTGATGAAGCCGTTCTGCGAGTCACCCAGCGCCGCGGTCGTCACGGAATCAAGGCCGACGCTGGCCCGACCGGCGGTGGTCAGGGTCGGAGAAATCGCAAAGTCCGCGCCGCCGCCCGTCAGGTAGAAGGTCGTGCTGCCGACGGCTGTGCCGAACGAAGTCGTCAGGTCGAGCGCGATATCGAGGCCGCCGGAGCGCACCGACGCCGCCAGACCCTTGACCTGGGCGGCCTGACCATTGATCCGAACGCCGGCGTCGCGTCCGAAGTCGGAGTTCGGGCCGTTGTCGCCGCCGCTAACGCCGAATACGCCGCTGCTGGTCGTGATCGTGACAAACGCATCGCTGCCGTAGCCCGTGCTGTTGAAGCGCAGCGACTGGCCGGACAACGACGCGGACACGCCCGTCACGCTCGTATAGGAGTTGATGGTATTGCGGATGGCCGAGTTCGCCGTATTGCCCGCGAAGCTGAAGGCCTGCGTGCCCAGCTTGCCGGCAAGGCTGAAGGCGACGTTGTTCGTGCTGGACAGCCGGCCGGCCGTGGTCAGGCCGGTGCTCGCGCCGGCCGCCAGGTTCACACGGGCGGTCTGGGCCGACTGCGTCACGGACACGATCACCGGCAGCTGTGCGCCGTTCGGCACCGAGGCGCCGTAGACTTGCAGACGAGAGAATCGATTGCTGACCACGCCAGACGTGGTGTAGGCCATCGATCCGTTGAGCAGCTTCTTACCGTTGAACTGGGTCGTGTTCGCAATCCGGTTGATCGAATCGAGGATCGAGTCGATCTGAAGCTGATTGGCCTCGGTCTCCGCACTGGCCAGTCCGGCCGTGCTCGCGGACTTGCCGACCAGGTTCTCAAGCTCGAGCAGCAGGTTGCTGATTTCGCTGAGAGCCGACTCGGCCGTCGCCAGGACGGTCTTGGCGCGAGAAGCGTTCTCAAGGGCGGCCGTGACGCCCCGCGCTTCGCTGCGCAGCGCCTCGGAGGCGATCAACCCCGCCGGATTGTCGGCGCCGCGATTGATGCTCAAGCCGGTGCTGAGACGCTGGAGCGATTCCTGGAGCGAACCCTGCTGCTGCGCCAATACTCGCGCGGCCACCAGGGATGGAATGTTCGTGTTGATGCGACTCATCGTCCGTGCTCCTTGGGCGCGTTGCGGATGCTACCTCAAGGCCCCCCACTTTGGGCCCCGAACTCACGTACCCGGCCTCGAGGCCGTCGTCCGATTCATCGGACACTGCCGCAACATTCGACCCGCGCGCTCACGGGGTTCAGAAAAAAATCAGGCAGCGGTCGCCGCGAGGCTGCGCGTGCTCGACCACCCGATCGGAGACAGGACGCGTTGGTCCGTGAATCGCTCGGCCAGCTCGTGCGAGACGTCCTCCGCCGCCCCCAGCGACAGGGTTCCCGGAACCAGCAGCGAGACCCCGTCGTCGCGGAGCTTGGACGCATCGCGCAGCGGCCACCCCAACCAAGTGTCGGCGGTTGGATTCGGCTCATACACTCCGGCCACGTCGGCGCCGGCCGCGCGCAGCGCGTCCAGTAACTGCGGGCAGCCCTTGCCGCGTGTCCAGACGCCGATGCGCTCACTGTGCCAGAGGTCACGGTCGCGCGCCAGGCTTCGACGCACGATGGGAAGGCCGAACATCGCGTCATGTTGGGATTCGGTGAGCGGCGATCGCGCGGGGGGTCGGCGCGCCGCCTCGGCCTGCCAGCGGGCCAGCCCCTCCCGAAAGCCCGTCTCGGCATTCTCCCGCCGGGCCACGAGTTGGTAGCGGTCAACCGTCTCGATCATCAGGCGCTGCCGAAGCGACTCCGGGGCGTATCGGCTCCAGACCGTCAGGTTGTTGCGAACGAGCCGAGCCAGCATCCGGTCCGCGTCACGGTTGAGGGGCGAACGGCGATGCAGACAGACGAGATCACCGCGCGGCTCGATCCGCCACCCGATTCGCCACAGCCGGCAGCAAAGGTCGTACTCCTCCGCGTAGTAATCGAAGTCGACCGGAAAGCCGCCGACATCCAGGAAGGCCGCGCGACGGATGGCCGCGCCGCAGTTGACGATCACGCCGGCCAACCCGCCGGCATCGTGCCGCTCGGGGTCGTCCGCGCGCCGAATTCGGCAGGCGATCGCCGCCAGACCGGCGTCCTCCGCGAATGCTTCGCGAATCCCGTCGAGCGTGCCCGGCACGGGGACGCTGTCGTCGTCCATCATCACAAGGACTTCGCCGCCGGCCGCAACCGCCCCGATGTTGCGAGCAGCGCAACCCAGGTTGTCGCCGAGCCCGATCCAGCGCACTTGATCGACGCGGGACGCCAGTCGCGCAGGCGTGTCGTCGGCGGAACCGTTGTCGACCACGATGATCTCATCATCCGGCCCGACCTGATCGACCAGCTCGGACAGGGTCCTGGCCAGTTCTTCGCAGCGGTTGCGCGTCGGTATCACGACGCTCAATCGGATGTCGGACCCCGTGGCCACGGCCATGTCACACCTCCAGCGGCTGCTTGGCGATCGGCTCGTCGGCCTCGCGCTCGTCATTCCGAATCTCGTCGCGCCGCGCCAGCCAGTCCTCCATCCGCGAGCGATCGACGGCGGCGTGGCCCACAACCGCGACCTGGATCGCGGCCGCGGCGGACGCCAGGTAGGCGGTCTGCATCAGCGTCCCGCCGACGGCCATCCCGAGCGCGGCAACGGCCGCGACCGTTTCGGAACATCCCACGGAATCCCGCGCGTGCTCGGCTAGCGCTGGCAGGTATTCGCTGCGCAAGCGATCGTCCCATCCGGGGGTTGCCGGATCGGGCGATGCCCGGTCGAACGTCACCACGCCTCGTTTGCCCAGCGTGACCAGCAGGCGATGCGACTGCGTGTCATTCAGAAATCGGTACGCGACCGAGGAGAGGCCGGCGCCGGGCTCCGCATGCACGCTCCGCAGCAGCCGCTCGGAGGCGACGCACAGCGACAGATGCCGCAGCGAACCGAGCTCCGCCCGTCGATCGCCTGCCGCACCGACCAGCACCGGACACCGTTGCCGGAACTGCGTACCGAGCCGTTGCAGCAAACCGGGCGTCAACGTGCCGTGGCCGCACGCGAAGACGACCGCGACGTCGGTTCGTCGAGCCTGATCGAGCAGGACATCGGCCACCTGTTTCTCGCCCAGCGAGTCGAGCGGTTCGTGATCGATGGCGTCGACGCGAAACGTCTTGTGGTCATCCACGATGTAGCGCGTTCGCAGGGGCGTGCGCCGACGAGAGGTCAACGCAAAGCATTCGACCCCAGCGGCCTCCATGCGATGCCGAGCCCACTCGGCGCGATCGTCGGCGCCCATCGTGGTCACCACGAACGGCGATGCCCCGAGTTCCGCGGCGCGCAGCGCGGCCGCTGCCGCTCCTCCGAGCTGGTCCCGTTGGTCGAGTTCGCGCAGCGACAGAATCGGCGCCTCGCTGGCGACGGACTCGGCCTCGCACAGAATGTAGCGATCGACGAAACAGTCGCCCAGAATCAGGACGCGCTTGCGCTCCATGGCGCCCAGCAGGCCGTCGAGCTGCTCGACGTTGATGGCGTGGCGGGCGCAGACCGATGCCAGCCGCTGCCGATCGAGCGCCGCGTCGGACCCGATCGACTCCAGCAACCGGGTGGATGAGAAGATCACGTCTCCGCTGGAGAACACCACGCGGCCGCCATAGGAGTCGACCGTCTCACGCTCGGCCAGGAATCCGGCATGTCGGCTGGTGGCGTACTCCTGTCCCTTGACGTACACGTCGGGGCGAATCGCGGCGAGCAGGCGGCAGGCGGACGCCGCGTGGTCGATGACGACGTAATCAACCTGCTCCAGGGCGGCCAGGTTCTCGGCGCGGAGCTCCTGCGGGATGTAAGGCCGCAGCTCGCCCTTGTCGATCGCTGCGTCGCCCGTGATCGAGACGATCAGCAGGTCGCCCTGCCGCCGCGCGAACTGAAGGTAGCGCACGTGGCCGGGATGCACGATGTCGAAGCACCCGTGGCACTGCACGACGGTCCGGCCCTGCCGCCGCGCCTCGGCCACGAGCGGCAAGAGGGCCTCGAGCGACAGGATCTTGCGGCGATAGTCGCCGCCGGCGGGTCGACGTGAAGAGCTGCTGTCCGTCACCTTCGGTGGTATCGGCAGCATCGCCGCGCGGGGGATAGAGCAGCGGCCCTGGGGCGGTCGACAGACTGGCGCGACCCAGCGTCTTACCGCGTCAGGTCGCGGATGACGGCCACGGAGCCGCGCACCAGCAGGCTCAGCATCATGAGCAGGAGCAGCAAGCCCAAAATGAACGCCAACTGCGACCAGGCCAGCGCAAGCATGTCGCTGATGCCGGGGAGCAGCGTGCCGGCCAGCGCGGCGAGCCCGCCGAATGCGACGATCGCGTAGAAGCGACCGTGAACGTATCGGGGCGAGGGCGCGAGCTGCACCACGAACGAAACGATCAGGTACATCAGGAGCCAGGTGACGCCCTGGTTCCAATCCGGCTGTTCCAGCGCCAGCCAGGTCTCTTCCGCCAGCGTGACGAGGTGTCGAAGCTGCGTCCAGAAACCCGACGCTTCGACCGGCAACCCGATCGCGACATGGTCCGGCGAAACCTCGCCCAGCAGGTGGGCCCCCGGGCCCAAGAGCACGACCCCGAGGGCCGTGCCGATCAGCACCATCGGAAGCAAGCCTGCCAGCAGCGACCGGAGAAAGGGGACGTGCCCTGAATCGCCCTTCTGCTGGGTCTCGTCGCCGGCCGTGTCCTCGCCCAGGAACGAGACGTCGGCGCCGGAGCCCCCGGTCAGCAGTACCGCGACGATGCAGCCGAGCTGCGACAGCAAGGTGCCCGGCAGCAGCGCCAGGTTGATGGCGCGCGGTCCGACCAGGCCCGCGCAGACGTGGCGGATGCCCCACGCCAGCAGAACGACGAGCGACAGCCAGATTGATGCCGCCAGGTAGATCACCTGTCATCCCGCGGCGGCCGGCCTCGTCTCGGCGCGCGGACCGACCGCAGATGCGCGTCTATCGGCGTCGCCGTACCACACGGTTGAGCAACCGGACCGCGCGCCGGCTCTTACGGAAGGCGAACTCAGCCGGCCACGGCCGTGACGGCGCGCTCCACCAGCCGGCGAAGCCGCTCGACCCGATGCAGCGCGAGGAACCAGTCCCGCCGCTCGGCCACCCGGTTGTGAGCCTCGACCCGTGCGATCTCGCGGTCATCGAGCCCGGCGATGGCCGGGTCGATGTACCGACGGAGGGCAAGATTGGCCGCCCGGATACGGTCGTACGCCGCCCGACGCGCGGCCCGATCGATCGGCAGGAATTGCCGAAGTCGCTCGGATTCGTGGATGGCCGCGCTCCGCTCGGCCATGAGCTGGGCAGCGTTCGTTGACACGAGCGGAAGGCGTTGGGGGTTGTACTGGCGATCCCGCAACACACGGCGCGCGTCGACCGGCCGCCACTTGCCGATCGTGAGTGTCGGCAGCTCCAGGCGCAGCGTGGCGGTTGCCATCGCGATGCCCGGCGGCTCGAAGCCGAAAAACGAACGCATCCAGTCGTCGGCGATTTCGTCGTACGCCGCGCCACCGAGCCCGTGAATGAACAGGTCGCTTTCGACCATCCGTGTGAACGCCGTCAGGGCCAGCGCGCGGGCCCGCAGTGCGTAGTCGCCTGTCAGCGCGCGGATGCCGGCCAGCGGCGCGCGCTGTAGTTCGACTTGCGAAACGTCACCCACCCGTGTATTGCCAGCCCACAGCTCCAGACCATCCGCTCCGCGTACCGCGATCGCGAGACGCGACCGGGCTTCTCCGGCCCGCCATCCCCAGAACGGGAGTTCGCAGCGCCCCCCGCCGACCGCCAGGTCGGGCATCGGATGGCGCTGGCCCTGAATGCCGTGCCGCTCGCGATAGGCACGCAGTGCGGCGTTGTAAGTCGCCGCGCAGCGTTCCGAGTCCAGCAGGCAATGTGCCACAAACCACCACCACGCATCCGGCTCACTGGCATCGCCCAGCCGGCTCACGAGGCGTGTCGTCAGCGAGGAAACGCCCACGCGCTGGTCGACGGCGGACATGCCCCGCTTCCAGCGCTCGACATAGCTCGCGTCCGTCTCGCCGTTCAGAAAGGCTCGCACGAATTCGGGCAGCGGCGTCTCATCGTCTCCAAGAATGGACGCGGGGAGGACGCTGAACCACCCACGCCACGCAACTGTCGATTGCTGCTCGATCGCTTCGAACGGCTGCCCGCGCGCCGTCGGCAGGGCGAGTCTGCCCAGCTGGAGTCCCTCATCCGACCGCACCGGCCACGCCAACGCGGCGTCGGCGGCCGAGTCGCTGTCCACCAGCAGAAACTCCGCGCGCCCGCCAATCTGAGCCGCCACTCCCGCGGCGACGGCCTGCTTGATCCAGACGCCCGGGTGAAGGAATTCCGGCTGGTGTCCGGTGATGACGACGATGTCGTCCGGCGCGGGGACGCAGGCACGTCCGGCCAGGATGGCCGGTCGAACTCTCCTGCGGCGCGCGTTGACATCGATCAATCGCCGCAGTTCATCGCCGACTGGGCGTACGATCACGCCGCCATCCGAAGGCGGCGCCTCGATCTGTCGGGGGAGCGGCGCTAACACGGCGGAGTCAAGACCCGGTGTGGAGCGGATCGCTCGACCTGATTCGACCGGCAACGCCCACGCGTGTCAGGAATCAATCGAATGCGTCGGCGAGCAGCGCTCGTTGCCGCGGCCGGCCCGCCCGACCCGTCGCAACTCCTGATTGAATACATCGAGATAGTGCTGAAGCCGAATCTCAGCATCATCGAGCGAACCGCCGAATTGCCGCGAGTAGTCCCGATAGATCAGCCGGACCGGTAACTCGCGCACCCGTAGCCCGGCGGCCGCGACCTGCACCCAGAGCTGCATCGGGAAGGCGTACCCGGGCACGTCGAGCCGCACCCGGCGGAGCGCTGACACGCGATGCGCCTTGAAGCCGCAGAACGCATCCGTCAGCGATAGGCCGAGCGTTTCGTTGATCAGCCACGTCATCGTGGCGTTGATGCGCCGTCGATCCGCTGGCGGCGCGTCGCCGTCGGGCATGCGGCGAAGGTATCGGGAGCCGGATACGATGTCGCACCCGCCCGCCGCCGCATCGGCCACGAAGTGCGGGATGGCGTCAGGCTCGTGCTGGTCGTCGCAGTCCATGGTGACGACCCATTCGTACCGACGCCCGCGCGCGAAGGCGAACGCGTCGATGAGACTCTGGCCGTATCCCATGTTGCGGGCGTGCCGAATCACCGCCAGCGGCCGCGCGTCCCGGAGCAGGTCGGGCGTGGCATCGGTCGAACCGTCATCGATGACCAGCACGTCGGAGGCGAAGCGTCGAACGCGGTCCAGCACGGCCGCGATATAGCGGGCCTCGTTGAAGACCGGGATGGCGACCAGCACCCGCATACGAGCACCCCAAGGCAGACGGCAACAGGCAGATTCTGCGCTTCCGCAGGCCAATCTTAGGTGCCGCAAGCGACAAGTCAAACCGCGCAAGACCCGCGCGGTCCGCGCCAAACACCCTGCGAATTGCCGATAAAACCACCGGCCCCGTCCCGGTGGTCCGCGCTTCCGGAGGCAACCGCGTACATGTCGCCCAGTTCAGTGTTCCGCGAAGCCGGTCAGCGCCGCGTCATCTGCTGCGCGCTGGGACTGGCGGTGGCACTGCTCGGCGGCTGCCAGGCCGGCACGCCCACGCTGCTGGAGCGCATTCAGCAGCACGTCGCCGGCCGACACCTTTCCAGCGGCGAACGCCTGCTCGAGGAGGACCGCCTCGAGGAGGCCCTGCGCGAGTTTGAAGAGGCGCTCAGACTCAATCCGAAGTTGGCGACGGCGCACGCCCGGATCGGCAAGATCCACCGCAAGCGCGGCGATCTGGCGGAAGCGGCCCGCGCTTTCGCCGAAGCGCTGCGCCTCGACCCGTTCGACTTCCTGGCCTGCCTGTCGCTCGGACAGGTGTATCAGATGATGGCTGAGCATGCGCCAGACCGCATGGAGAAGCTGCGGCTGGCGATTCGCGCCTATCAACAGGCGTGCGAACTGCGCCCGGACCAGTTCGAGGCCTTTCTCAATCAGGGCGTGTGCCTCCACCAGGTGGGCGAACTCGAACAGGCCATCCGCTGCTACGAGGCCGCACTTCGCATCGATCCGCAGAATGCCTACGCCCTCACGAATCTGGGCGCGGCCTACGACTCGCGCGGCAACTACTACGACGCCATTCGCATGTACAAGCGCGCACTCGAGCTGGGGAGCACGCAGGCGATGGTGCTGGTCAATCTCGGCACGACGTACATCAAGCAGAACCGCATGGATGCCGCCATTGAAACGTTCCGGCGCGCCGCCAAGGTCGATCCGCGCCTGTCGGCGGCGCACCAATGGATCGGCTTCTGCCAGTACCGCAGCGGCCGATACGACGAGTCGCTGGCATCGTACGGCAAGGCGTTACAGCTCGACCCGAAGAACGCCGAGGCCCACGCCGGACGCGGCATTGTGTTCATGGCCATGTACCTTCGCAGCAGTCGACAGCCGGAACTGCGCGACCTGGCGCTCGAACACTGGCACCGATCGCTCGAACTGGACTCCAACCAGCCGCGCTTGCAGGCGCTGCTGGCCAAGTACGGCGGCCGTCGTGACGGTCAGACCGCGAGCGCGGTGTTGAGCCCGTGATGCAGCCGCCCAGCCAGGGTCGCATCAACCCATGATCACGTCGGACAGTCGCGACACGGAAATGACCGCGTCGCGACAAACGAACAGCGACTTGCGGTTCGAGCGAATGCCGTGCTCGCGCGCCTCGCACACGTAGAGTTCCTTCGTGGCGTGGCCGTCCGTGCGGTCGTGGATGTCCGCGTCGTCAAGCCAGAATCCTTCGTCCGTGACCTCGCGGAGCGTCCCCAGAAAAACCGTCGGACCGGCCGTGTCGAGCACGACAGCCGCGCCGATCAACGCGGCAATCGAGTGGCTCGAACGGATTCTGTTCGAGTCGGGAGGCGCGACGCCATTGTGGTTCGAAGTGTCCGCAGACATCGAGTCGGACCTTTCGTTGCCCTCGCACGCGACCGCGTTTATTCTCAACCGTGCGCCGGTCGAGGTCAAACGGAGCGGCTCCTCCCACTCCGGCCGAACGCGGGAACCATGCCATGAAGCGACGCACGCCGCCGGCCGCCGTCCTTGCCATCGTCCTCAGCGCGATTTTCGCGCCGCTGGCGCTGGAGCTGCGTCACCTGCGCGCCGAACCAATGCCGCCGCCCGATGATCTGGCCGGCGACGTGATGGCACGCCTCACCGCCGAGCACATCAATCGCGTCCGGTTCATGGAACTCCGCGCCGCGCGCGAACCCAATATCAACGCGAACAACATCCCGATCGACCGGGTCACGGTCGTCGTCCCGGCCGAGGTGACGCAGCGCTTCCTGGCATCCGTTCTGGGCGATCGCGAGTTTCGCGGGGATGCGGCCCGGCGGCGATTCCTGGCGATGACCCCGCCGCAGAAGCTCTCGACCATCGCCTACTGGGTGCGCGACACCGAGGACGAGTTCGCTTACGCCGACGCGGTGCGGATCGAGCGCGACCCCACCGTCCTGATCGAGTACAAGCGCCGCATCCAGCCGATCCTGATGAACGGGTGCGCCACCAGCGCGTGTCACGGGAATCCGGATACGTCGCGGACGCGCATGCGACTCTACAACGACCCCCGCCGGCAGGACCGTTCGCTCTACGCCAACTTCATCACGCTGCGGCAGTGGGAGGTCGATCACCGACTGCTGGTCAATCGCGACAAGCCGGATGAATCGCTCCTGCTGACGTACACGCTGCCGCCGGACCAGACGCGATTCGCGCACCCGGCGGCCGACGGCTTCAAACCGCTCTACCTCCGCGACGACGCCCCCGGCTACCGCATGATCCGGCGATGGATTTCCCAGCTTCGTTCGCTCCACCCCGAGCGCGGCTACGGATTCCGACTCGTGCCGCGCACGCCGGGGGCGACGCAGCCGACCGACGATTCGCCGCCCGACGCGCCATGACCGATCTGCTCGCGCCGCTCGGCGTACTGGCGATGCTGATCGCGTGGGGAGCATCGCGCCACGCCCGGCGGCGAAAGCTCCAGCATCAGGCCAACCTGCTCGGGGCGCCCTGGTCGATCGCCCCGGTGGCCGAATCAGCCGTCCCGCTCGGGCTGGCGGACCTCGCGGTCACACGTCTGGGACACACCCGCCGCGTGCGCACGGTGTACGTGTCGAATGATCCGAGCGTTGAGGCGACCATCACGGAATACGCGTTCGACTCCGGATTCGGCGACGCGCGGCGGCAGTTCGTGGTGACGATCGTCACGCAAACAGGCGCGCCGAACGTCGCCCCGATGGTAATCACCAACAGCCCGCTGATCGCCGCCGCCGCGGAGTTTCCAGGCTCCGTCACCCGCGCGATCGACGGGCGTTACTGGGTGTCCGAGGATGCAGCCGAGACCGAACGGTTCAAGAACACCCTGTCACGCGCCGAGTCGCCGGGACCTTCGGACCGGACCGTCGAACGGCGACCCGGCCTGTGGGCTGCATATGAGTCGGGCCCAGCGACGTCGGCCCGCGCGTTGGAACTGATGCGCTCTTTGGCCGCCAGTCGTACAGCGCTGGAGTCGAGCGCGCCCGGCGCTCCGTCGCCGCGGTCGTAGGATGCGCCGCTAACGATCCTGCGGCCGGACGGGCACGGGCGGCGTCGGCGGCACGGGTGGTTGTGTCGTCGGCGGTGTGCCGTCGAACTCGCCGCTCTTCGGATCGTCGCCCTCCGCAACGCCCTGCTCGGCGGCCGTATCGAGTTCGGTCGAGCTGTCGAAGAAGCGATTGAGCTGTGAGCCGACTTCCCGGGCCGCATTGACGCCGGTCCGCAGCAGCAGGGAGCGCGGATCCTGCGGGGCCAGCCCGCGCACCACGTCCCCCGCCCCGCCGCCGACGGCACGCGCCGCGCGGACCGGGTCGAAGCCTTTCAGCTTGTCCGCCAACATGCGACTCCACTCCTCGTCGCGGCGACGCTCGGCCTCGCGCACCTTCTGCTCCGATTCGATCCGCGCCTGCTCGGCCTCCTGGCGGGCGCGCTGCAGCTCCAGCGCCTGCTGCTGTTCGCGGAGATTCTGCTCGCGAAGCATCATGTGGTGCGACATGGTGGACCACGCGAACGCGCCTGCCAGCGCGACGCAGAGGACCACCGCGGCGGCGATGTAACGATGCGGCCAGATGGCCTTGCCGATCAGATAGAACGCGCTGGCCCGGCGGGCCTCGATCGGCTCGCCGGCCAGGTAGCGGCCAAGATCGTCGGACAGCGCGGCGACCGACTGGTAACGCTGCTCCTTGCTCTTGTGCAGCGCTTTCAGCACGATCGTCTCGAGATCCTGAGAGATGCCCCGCCGCAGTTTGGCCGGCCGAACAGGTTCGGTTCGGCAGATGTGATTGAGGGTCTCGGTCAGCGGACCGCCGGTCGGGTAGGGCATCTGGCCCGCCAGCAGTTCGTACAGAATGACGCCGAGCGAGTAGACGTCGGTACGCGCGTCGACGGCCGTGGGGTCGCCCGTCACCTGCTCGGGCGCCATGTAGGCCGGGGTGCCGATGATCTGGGCCGTCATCGACATGTTGGCGTCGTGCACGCCGCCGAGCTTCGCGAGTCCGAAATCGTGCACGCGCGGCTCGCCGTCCGAATCCACGAGGATGTTGCCGGGCTTCAGATCACGATGCACGACGCTGCGCAGATGGGCGTGGGCAACCGCCGAACAGATCTTGCGAAACAGCCGAACCCGCTCGTCGATCGAAAGGCCGTGGGCACGGGCGTAATCGGTCAGCGGCTGCCCGTGGACGTACTCCATCGCGTAGTACATCCGCCCGCCCGAACGGCCGCTGTCGTAGATGGGGATGATGTTCGGGTGGCGCAGCTGCGCCGCCAGTTCGATCTCACGCTCGAACCGGCGTCGCGACGCCTCCGACGCGAACGGTCCCTCCAGCAGGACCTTGAGCGCGACGGCGCGCTTCGTCGAAAGCTGCATCGCCTTATAGACAATGCCCATCCCGCCGCGGCCGAGTTCCCGCACGATCTCATAGCCCGCCAGCGACGGCCGCGCCACGTCGTCAACAATCCCCGATCCGCGCGCGGAACTGCCGGCTCCCGAGCCCGGCGATCTCTCGACCAGGCGCGTCGCGTCGCCCGACGAGCCGAGCCGGTCGAGAATGCGGAGTCCGTCGAGGTGCCGGCGAAGATCGTCCGCAAAGTCCGGGTGGGATGTCACGAACTCGTCGATGCTGACGCCGTTCCCGGCCCGCTGGCGGTCCAGGAATTCGTTCAATAGCTCACCAATCCGCTCTTCACGCGGATCGAGGGCGTCCTCGTCGGGACCGGCGTGTTCAGGCTCGTCGCGGTCCGGCATGCGTTGGTTCGATGTTATCTACCATTCTGACACCAGTTTACAGCAGCAAGGCCGATATTGGAAACGAACGGTCCACCGGGGCTGACGGTCGTCGCACCGTCTCCGCAGGCGCCTCACGCTACCTGTGTATTAGACGCTCCGCGATTACAATTCCGAGCGAGAATTGGACAACCGACCCGGCACGCGGGGCCGGCGAGGCATGCAACCGGCTTGCGAGGCCCTCGTGTCAGACGAGAACCGTACACACATTCTGGTGACCGGGGCCGTTCGCGGCGATCCGCAGTCGCTGCAAAGGCTGTTGGTGCTGTATCACCCGCGGCTGCGGGCACGTTTGCTGCGGCAGATGGATGCCACCATGCGCACGCGATTCGACCCCGAGGACATCCTGCAACAGGTCTACCTCGAGGCGTTTCGATCGATCGAGTCGTTCGACTATCGCGGCAAGGATTCGTTCCTGCGCTGGCTGTTCACGATCCTGGACCGCAAGCTAATCGACGAACACCGCGCCCTTCACGCCGACCGCCGCGACGTGCGACGCGAGTTGAAGCCCGCGGCGCACGCGCCCGACAACGCCAGCTACGTCGATCTGCTCCAACGGCTGTCGGCCGAGGTGGGCACGCCCAGCGGCGTCATCAGCCAGGAGGAGGCGCTGGGCGCGCTGTCGGCCTGCCTCGCGGCGCTGCCCGAACATTATCGCGAGGTCATCAGACTTCGGTTTCTGCACGGCCTGCCGGTGGCCGACGTGGCCAAACGGCTGAAGCGCACGCACGGCTCGATCCACATGATCTGCCACCGAGCCCTGGCGGCTTTGAGAGACCAATTCACGCAGCTCGGCTTGACCGAATAGCGGCGCCGTCCACCGTCCGACGATTGCACGTGTGGGTCGACGTTTCGCCGGTATAATACGATCGTCCCGTCCTCGCAGCGTCCGGATCGTCCAGCACGATTCATCGCTCGCCCAGGAGAGAAGCCCATGAGGAAGT
Organism: uncultured Planctomycetaceae bacterium; assembly: GCA_964576285.1. Taxonomy (GTDB): domain Bacteria; phylum Planctomycetota; class Phycisphaerae; order UBA1845; family UTPLA1; genus SpSt-539. The sequence continues at coordinate 139,879 of CAZNUJ010000005.1, forward strand.
ACAACCTCGATCCGGATCGCAAGATCAAGATCAAGGTCGGCGAAAGCGGCCAGGTCGAGTTCCGGTTCAAGGAGGTGATGGTCCCGCCGGGGGAGAGCATCACCCTCAAGAAGGATTACGACCCTGAATTCACCGGCGGATTCAAGGACAAGGCCGAGGCGCTTGCGCAGGTGGCCGCCAACGTCGAGACGCTGGCCGAACTACAGGAGAAGCTGTACGCGCAGGACACCTACGGGTTGCTCATCATCTTTCAGGCCATGGACGCGGCCGGCAAGGACGGGGCCATCAAGCACGTCATCTCGGGCGTCAATCCCCAGGGCTGCCGCGTCACCAGTTTCAAGTCGCCGTCGGCCGAAGAGCTGGACCACGACTACCTGTGGCGCGCGGCGAAGGCCCTGCCTGGCCGCGGCATGATCGGGATCTTCAACCGCTCGTACTACGAGGAGGTTCTCGTCGTGCGCGTGCACCCCGAGTTCCTCGCCGCCCAGAAGCTTCCGCCGGACTACGTGGACGACGACATCTGGAAGCGCCGCTTCAAGGAGATCAACAACTTCGAGAAGTACCTGGTGCGGAACGGCATCGTCGTGCTGAAGTTCTTCCTGAACCTCTCGCGCGATGAGCAGCGCAAGCGCTTCCTGGCGCGGATCGACCGGCCCGAGAAGAACTGGAAATTCTCGGTCGCCGACTACAAGGAACGCGCCTTCTGGGATGATTACCAAGACGCCTACAACGACATGCTGAGCAACACCAGCACCGACTGGGCGCCATGGTTCGTCATTCCGGCCGACAACAAGTGGTTCGCGCGGCTGGCGATTTCGCAGACCATCTGCGCCGTGCTCGAGAGCCTGGAACTCCAGTTTCCGGAGGTCAGCGACAAGCGGCGCAAGGAACTCGCCGAGATCCGCAAGGCCCTGCAAGCCGAATCCTGAAGGAACCGCCGGATGAGTGAGTCCATCGGCATCGTGACAGGCGGCGGCGACTGCCCCGGTCTCAACGCGGTCATTCGCGCGGTCGCCAAGGCCTCGGCGTGGCGCGGCTGGAAAACCGTCGGATTCCTCGGCGGCTACGAGGGCATCCTCGAACCGGCGCAGTTTCGGGAGCTGAACTACCAGGACCTTGGCGGCCTGCTGATCCGCGGCGGCACGATCCTCGGCACGGCCAACCGTGGGAAGTTCTCAGCCAAGGTCGGACACGGTGAGGAACGCCGCCTGCCGAAGGAACTGATCGACGGTGTGCGCGACACCATGCACAAGATGATCATCCGCGCCCTGGTCTCCATCGGCGGCGACGGGTCGCTCAGCATCGCCCAGCAACTCTTTGAGGGTGGTGTCCCGGTCGTCGGCGTGCCCAAGACGATCGACAACGATCTCGAGGGCACGATGATGACGTTCGGCTTCGACTCAGCGGTTGCGTGCGCGACCGACGCGCTCGATCGGCTCCACACGACGGCCGAAAGCCACCGCCGCGTGCTGGTGCTCGAGGTCATGGGCCGTTACGCCGGCTGGATCGCGCTTTACGCCGGCGTGGCGGGCGGGGCGGATGTCGTGCTCATTCCCGAAATACCGTTCACGTACGCGAGCATTACCGCCAAGATCCAGGAGCGCGAACGCGCCGGAAGACACTTCACACTCGTCGTCGTGGCGGAAGGCGCGCGAGAGCAGGGTGGCGAATTTGTCACCGCGGCGGATCAGCCGGCCGACCGAGAGGCCCGGCTGGGAGGCATCGGCGCTCGGGTTGCGGCCGAGATCGAGAAGCACACCGGCAAGGAAAGCCGCGTGTGCGTTCTAGGTCACCTGCAACGCGGCGGCAGTCCGACCACCTTCGATCGCGCGCTGTGCTCGATGTACGGCGCGCACGCCGTCGAACTCATCGCCGCGGGCCAGTACGGCAACATGGTCGCGTTCCAGGGTTCGCAGGTCGGATCGGTCAGTCTGGCCGAGGCGGTCGGGCGTCTCAAGACGGTGCGAGTCGACGGCAACCTGGCCCGCACCGCCCGCGCGCTGGGCATCTGCCTCGGCGATTAGGACACTTTTCGGCCGCCTGGCTCTGCCCGCGTCGCCGCGCCGGAGCGAGCCAGGCCGCGTCCGGGTGACGACAGGTGCGCCAGCCAGACCCCGATCGTACCCAGCGCGGCGTACTGAATGGGCGTCGGCCGGACCAAGCCATTCAGCACGACACGCGCGCCGCGAGCGGCTTGCTCCGGCGTCACGTCCGGCGCGGCCAGCACATAGGCCACCGTTCCCGCGATCGCCACCGACGCCAGCAGCCACATCGGAGAACGCACCCTGAGTACCACGCCGGCCATCGCGACCGCGACGTAGAACGCGGCCCCCACCGAGAAGAACACCTGCCCCTTCAGCAGCGGCGACCCCGGACTGCCGGCGAACAGTTGCACCAAGAGGTACGCCAGAACGGCCACCACCGGGATCATCAGCATGGCCCGTCGCAGCTCGACCGCGCTGTCGACGATCTCCTCGTCCACGTCCCGCGCGGAGTCCTGTGGTGGCGGACCCGATGACCACGAGTCGACCCAGCGGCCCACCACCGCCCCCAGCGCGATCAACCCCAGCCACAGCCACATCTCGAAGATGAGCGCTCGCGTCGGCCAAGGGGCCAGCGCGGCAGGCAGACACAACGGCAGCAGGTCGGCGTCGCCGCCGCGAATGCTGACGGCCGCCAGTCCGACCGCCACGCCCAGCGGGCCGTACATGGCGGACCGCGGTCCGTTGATGGCCGTCGCCAGCCCGGCGGCGACGACCGCCAGCCCGACCATCTCGATCATGACGAGGAAGCGGTTCGGCACGAGCAGCAGCGTCACCGGAGCGTGCGGATCGTTCGGCTGCGCCACCCAGCCGCCGACGTACCAGAACACCAGCGCCGGAACCAGCAGGGCGGCCACCGAGCGCAACCTCGCCGCCAGCGAGCCGCCGTCCGCGGGAGTCTCGGCCACGACTTCGTCCGTTGTCGCCGCGGTGCTCATGCCGTCTCCCTGGCTTCAAAGAAACTCGACAGGCCGGCCGATAGTCGATCGCGATTGGCCTTCGACATAGGACACAGCGGCAGGCGAAACTCCTCGCTCACCAGCCCTTGGATCGCCAGCGCCGTCTTGATCGGGATCGGATTCGTCTCGATCGTCAGCAGGTCGCGCGCCAACCGAAACAGGCGGCGGTGATGGGTCAGGGCCTCCTCCCACCGACCCGCCAGCGCGGCTGACGTCAGACCGCGCACCTCCCGCGGCACCAGATTGGCCACGACGCTCACGACGCCGCGGGCCCCGACGCTCATCAACGGAAGCGTCAACGGATCGTCGCCGGACAGGATGACGATGTCGCTCACCAGCGACAGTTCGGCCGCCGACTCGATCTGGCCGGTGGCGTGCTTGACGGCCTGGATGTTGGCGCACTCGGCCCGAAGTCGAGCGATGGTCTCGACCGACAGCTCGACGCCGGTGCGGCCCGGGATGTTGTACAGCATGATCGGCGCGCCGAGCTCGCGCGCGCATCGCGCGAAATGCTGATACAGCCCGGACTGCGTGGGACGGTTGTAGTAAGGGTTGACCAGCATCAGCGCGTCGGCCCCGGCCGACAGCGCCGCGCGACCGTGGTGAAGTGTTCGCTCGGTGCTGTTGGTTCCCGCGCCGGCTACGACGGGCGCCCGTCCGCCGGCCGCGCTTTTCACAGCGCGAATAATCTCAACCTGCTCGTCGTCGCTGAGCGTCGGCGACTCGCCGGTCGTGCCGCACGGCACCAGCCCGTCCACGCCGGCCTCGACCAGCCTGCGAACCAGCTTGTCGAGCGCGGGCAGGTCGAGCCGGCCGTCGCGAAACGGAGTCACCAGCGCCACCAGGCAGCCGCGAAACATCGTCATGTCGCACCCGCGGCACGTCCGTGCCAATCCAGCAATCGCACCATCTCGCGCACGGCCTCGCGCATACCGACAAACATCGCTCTGGCGCAGATGCTATGGCCGATGTTGAACTCGCCCCAGCCGCGCTGGGCGGCCAGCGGAGCCACGTTGCGATAGGTCAGCCCGTGTCCGGCGTGGACCGCGAGCCGACAGCGCTCGCCGAGCTCGACGCCGGCGCGTAGGCGATCCAGTTCGGCCTGCACCGAGCGCGGTCGCCGCGCGTGGGCGTAGCCGCCCGTCCAGAGCTCGACGGCGTCAAACCCGATCTCGGCCGAGCACTCGATCTGCTCGGGGATCGGCTCGATGAAGGCCGACGTCGTCACGCCGCGGTTCCGGAGTCTCCGGACTACCGGCGCGACCCGACGTCGCAGCCGCACGACGTCCAGGCCGCCCTCGGTCGTCAGTTCCGCGCGACGTTCGGGCACTAGCGTGCACTGATCGGGTCGCAGGCGCTCGGCGATGCGCACGATGGCGGGCGCGATCGACATTTCCATGTTCAGCTTGACGACCGTCACGGCCTTGAGCGGGTCGAGATCGCGGTCGGTGATGTGGCGACGGTCTTCGCGCAGGTGAAACGTGATGCAGGTCGCGCCGCCGAGCTGGGCCTCGGCCGCGGCCCAGACCGGGTCGGGCTCGTCCGCGCCGCGCGCCTGACGCACCGTGGCGACGTGGTCGATGTTCACTCCGAGGGTGGCCATGACTCGCTCCGCTCCGACTTGGAGCGGGCGGGATTATAGACGAACGGCGCCGAGGAACAGGTCCGCGGGCGGCGACCCGCCCCACGGCGCGCGCTCACCGCCGGGGCTGCTGTTGCCACCACCGTTCCCATGCGGCGATGTCGAAGCCGAAGTTCTGACCGGTCATCGTGATCAGGGCTTCCTGCACCTCCGTGCGATACAGCGCCATTCGCTGGACCTCCGTGGTCCAGTACGCGCCCACCACCGTGCCCGGCGACAAGACCGCGATCGCCGGCGGGTAGTAGAACAATGGAACACCGCCCACCAGCACGACCGACGGTCCGCAGAAACACTGCCACAAGCCCGTGATCAGGTTCGGCCGGGTGATGACTACGTCCGCATAGCCGCTCACCTCGAGCAGCGGCAAGAGATCCGGGACGGCCTCGATCGCGCCGATCAGGCCCAGCGCGACCGACGCGTTGCGCAGGATGGCCTCCTCCTCGCTACCGAGCGCCGCCCGCAACTCGGCCACGACGCGCTCATCCTTGCGCGGGCGCAGCGCCTCCCCCGCCCGCCGGCGCACATCGGGCGACGGGTCGAGCAACGCGATCGCCACCAGATTGAGCGTCGCCTCGTCCTGCGGGAACTTCGCGAGCACCTCAACCATCAGCCGACGCGTCGGCTCGCCGCCACCCGACAAGACCGACGCGATTGCCGGAATGGCCAGCGCATCTGTGATCTGGAGCAACTGCCGGCGTCCGGCCTGGAACAACTCGGACGACTCGTCGCGACCGGTCCGATCGAGCTTGTTCGAACGAATGCCCCGGATGCGCGTCACCCAGCGCGTGATCTCGCGACGGACCGCCTCCTCCTCGTCCTTGCGGGCCTGGTCCTGCGGCGAGAGTTTCGGCGGAGACGGGCGCGGCCGCTCGACCCAGCGGTTGCCGTCTCGCACGTGCCCCAGTTCGCGCCGGGCCGGTTCGAATTCCGGGTCGAATTCGACACACGCGCGCAACGCGGCCCGCATCTCGCCCACGAAGCCGTTTTCCTTGCACCACATTGCGAAGTCGTACCGGCCCTGCGCGGTTTGCGGGAAGCGGCCGCGCGCGGCCTTTAGCCGCTCCCAGGGAGGATCGAGCGGTTCCCGCCGCATCACCTCATCCTTCGGCAGTTCGATCACTCCGTGCATCAGTCGCACGCGGTAGGCCGAGTCGGTCTCCGACTCGACCAGCCCGTCGAGGGTTCGACCATTCTTGCAGTGCAGAAGCTCGGCCCAGCCCGGCGTGGCGAGCAGCAGCCACATGCCGACCGACAGCGCTGGATGGATTCGTCGCGGACTCAAGCGGCGCATGAACGCCTCGATTATACTCATCGATCCATAGACCGCGATCGCGGGCGTCTCGTTGGGGATGGACCGTCGCGAGCGGCGGATCGCCGTCCTGCGTGGACGCCGGAGCCACCCGATTGGACCTGCTGGCCGCTCGCCGCGTGCCCTACATGGCGCGGCGGAACTTCGTCATCGAGCTTCGCCACCTGGTGGTGTGGGGCGTCTTCGCCGGGCTGATCGAGGGCACCGTCTCGGGCGTCATCGTCGCCAAGACGTTCGCCGCCAGCGACCTGCTCATCACCGTCGTCACCGCCACGCCGGCCTTCGCGAACCTCGTCAGCCTCATGTGGGGCGCGCTGCTCGTTCGCCGCCGCAAGTTGCCGCTCCTGCTGGCGCTCGGCGCGGCGTGCGTCGCCTGCATCCTGTCGGTCGCGTTCACGCCGGCCACGCGCTGGGGCGGCTGGCTGTTCGCGTTTCAGATCCTGCTGTCACGCGTGTTCATGTCGGGCGTCGTGACGACCCGCGCCGCCATCTGGCGCACCAACTACCCGCGCTCCCACCGCGGACGCATCACCGCGCGGCTTCAGATCGTGCGCACGCTCGGCAGCATCCCGCTCATCCTCGGGTGCGGCCTGCTGTTCGACCTGCACCCGCACGCATATTCGTGGTTCTACCCGCTGGTCGGCGCGCTGGGCGCGCTCGGTCTGCTCATGATCCGCCGGCTGCGAGTCCGCGGCGAGCGCATCCATGACGCGCCCCGGGCTCGCAATGACGACCCCGAGGACATGGCCGACGACCTGAGCGAGCGCTTCAGCCTGCCCGCCCTGATCCGGCCGTGGGAGGTCGTTGCTCGCATGCGCCGCGCCCTCGCCGCCGATCCACGTTTCGCGCGCTACTGCGCCGCGCAGATGTGCATCGGCAGCGCCAACCTGATGGTCATCAACGTCAACGTGATCGTGCTCACCAAGGTGCTGCTGCTCGGCTACGCGGCCAGCAACTCCCTGATTGATATCGTGCCGCGCGTTGTGATGCTAGCCACCCTGCCGATGTGGGCCCGGCTGTTCGACCGCGTCGGCGTGCTGCGTTTCCGCGTCTTCAACTCCGCCTGCTGGAGCGGCTCGTTGATCCTCTGCGGCCTAGGCACGCTGCTCGCGTCCGGCGGCTCCGCCGGGCACCACCGACTGTTTGCGATTGCGTGCGGCGCCTACGTGCTCGGCCGAGTGATCGACGGGCTGGCGCAGAGCGGTGGCGCTATCGCGTGGAACATCGGGCACCTGCACTTCGCCGAGGACGACAAGGCAGAACTGTACATGGGCATCCACGTCTCGCTGACGGGATTGCGCGGGCTGTCGGCACCGTTCATTGGTCTCGCGCTCTACAAGCTGATCGGCTGGGGCGTGTTCGTGGTCGCCCTCGGGCTGGCGTTGACCGGACTGCGACTGTTCGCCCGGCTGGCCCGCGAGGAGCGCCGGCTCGCGGCGTCACAGGCCGAGAAACTCGAAGATCGCGCAGGTGCCCGGAATGGCGTCGGGCAGCCGGCGGACCTCCTGCGGCGTTAGCCAGGCCAGCTCGGCCACTTCGACCGGATTCGGGCGCGGATCGCCGTCGATCAGCGTGGCCGACCACCAGTGCAGGACCAGGCCGCCGCCGTGCTTGACTTGGACCATGAGCCGTTCGCCCGGCCGAACTTCGACGTGCAGTTCCTCGCGCATCTCTCGCACCAGCGCGTCGGGCTCCGACTCGCCAGGCTCGATGCCCCCGCCCGGGAAGCACCACTGGTGGGGCGCTCGCTCCACGTGGCCGCGACGGATCAGCAGGAATCGATCATCTCGTCGAAGGACGCCGATGACGCCGTGCAGCGGACGCTTCGGATCGTAGCCGGACATTCGGGCCCCTTGAGCGATCGTTCGCACGCGGTGCGGGAGTATAACCGGCCGGTTGGAAACATCGCGACGATTTGGAATGGCCGGGCCCGCGTTTGTTTGATACGCTCGTCGTAGCGCGACCGGATGCTGGGCCGCCGCGCGTGGAGGTGCCGATCGTGCACACGACTCTCATCCTCGCCTGGAGCGCCGGCCCAATGGCGCTGCTCATCGTCGGCGTTGTCGCGATACTGTGGCTGATCGCCACGTACAATCGCCTCATCGCCGCCCGCATGGCGTGCGCCGGCACGTGGTCACAGGTCGACGTGCAACTCAAGCGCCGCCACGACCTGATTCCCAATCTCGTCGAGACCGTCCGCGGCTACGCCGCCCACGAGCGCGAGACGCTGGATCGTGTCATCGCGGCCAGAAACCAGGCCGCGACCGCCGCCGGGCCCGCCCAAATGGCGGCCGCCGAGGGCATGTTGTCCGGCGCGCTGCGGCAGTTGTTCGCGCTGGCCGAGGCCTACCCGGATCTCAAGGCGGCCGCCAACTTCCGCCAGCTTCAGGAGGAACTGGCCGCCACGGAGAACGGCATCGCCTCAACCCGACAGGGCTATAACACCGCCGTGACGCACTACAACAGCGCCATCGACATGTTTCCCACGCTCGTGGTCGCCCGGCTGTTCGGCTTCCAGCCGGCCGAGTTCTTCCAGCTCCAGTCCTACACCGAGCGCGAGGCCCCTCGGGTCAGCTTCTAGGGTTGCCGGCGACGCTGCCGTTGAAGCGCGGTCGTCGCCTGGCCCAGGCCATTGCACTCAAGCCGCATTTCGACCGCGGCCGATGGACAGGCGGCCCCGCCACGCCGTCGGCCGGCTGATCGCTGCCGGTCGGCAATTCCTGCGCGGCGACCACGGTCCTTCCCGGAGGCAATCCGCCATGAAGGTCGGCGTCTTTGAACACCCCTGTTGGCGCCTCGCCGCCAGCGCCGCCGACATGCAGCGCGTCGAGCTGCCCTCGCTCAGGCGCTGGCACGAGCGCGAGCACCCCTTGCAGATTTCAGCGGACCATGCCGAAATCTGCCTGCGGGCGATCTCGACGCGGCCGGTCAACTTCCTGATCGACGACAACGCCGAGGGCCTGCACTTCATCATCAATGGCAAGACCACCGGCGGGGTCAGCGTCCGGACATTGCACGACATGCTCGGCGTGCCGCTGGTGTCGCACTTCGTCGATCCCGTACCTGCCTGCTTTCGCCATCTGCCGCCGCCCCTGTTCCTGCAAACGCTCATGTCGGAGTCGTGGATCAAGCTGATCTTCGACCAGGCCCAGATGTACGAACTCCAGCAGTTCGGCGTCCCGAACGTCCTGCACATGGGCATGGCCGCTCGCGATCTGGAGTACGACACGTCGCCGTTGCCCGAACCGCGGGGCGCGCCCATCAGCTTCGTCGGCGCTCAGCACAACAGCTACTTCTTCCCCGACCACACGCCCCGCGCCGACACGCAGCTGCCCGGCGTGCTGGCGGCCGGCTACCGCGCTGACTCGCCTGACACGACCTTCTTCGACATTTACTACAACGTTTACGGCATGGCCGAGCCGCCGCGCGCGGGCGACCCCAACGAGGTCCGCGCCGCCAAGATGCAGGCCTACTTCGAGGCCAAGGCTTTCTACAACTCCCTGTTATGGATGACGCAGCGCGACCGCTTCGTCATCTTCCTGAAGCGACAGCTCGGCGACCTGTTCGAGATCCACGGCGACCGCTGGGATGCGGCCTATCGCCTGCCCTGTCAGCCCGCGATGCAGTACGACGCCTACCTGGCGCACTTCCGCCGTTCGCTGATCAACCTCAACTTCATCAGTGGCAACGCCGAGACCGGTCTCAACCTGCGCTGCTTCGAGGTCACCGCCGCCGGCGGGTTCCTGCTGTGCCAGCATCGTCCGGAGCTGCCGGAGTTTTTCGAAGTCGGGCGCGAATGCGACTCCTTCCGGGACGAGCGTGAACTGCTCGACAAATGCCGCTACTACCTCGAACATCCCGACCGCGCGCGGCAGATCGCCCGCGCCGGTCAGCAGCGGACACTGGGGGAGCATCTCTACAGCCACCGCCTGAAGCAGATCGCAAGACTGGTCGAATCGGCCGGCGTGCGTGAGTCGCACGTGCCCACGACCACCCGTTGCTACACGCTGCGAAATCCCATCGACGACTGCCGCCGAATCGTGCCGGCGCCTGACGTCATCCTCGATTGCGGCGCCCACATCGGCTCGTACGCATACGCCTTCCGCCGTTCGTTTCCGAACGCCGAAATCTACGCGTTCGAACCCGCCGACGGGCCGTTCGCCCAGCTGGCGACCGTCGCGCCGGAAATCGGCGTGCGCCCGGTCCAGGCCGCCGTCAGCGACACCAACGGCGCAGCCGAGTTGCAGTTGTGCGCAAGCGATCAGTCGGCCACCCTTCTCGATCCGCTCGATCGCCCGCACCCCCTGTCTGACGCCCATTCGGTCGTCGGCCGGCAGCGGGTGCGCACCTGCACGCTCGACAACTGGTGCCGCGAGAACGGCATCGATCCGCGGCGGGTCAGCATCCTCAAGATGGACATTCAGGGCGCGGAGCTGAAGGCAATGGCCGGTGCAACGGAGGTCTTGGCGGGAGTGCGGGCCGTGCTGCTCGAGGTCGGCTTCCAGCCCTACTACAAGGACATGCCGTTGTTCGAGGACATCGAGCGGTTCATGACCGAGCGCGGGTTTGTGCGCTATGCGCTCTATCCATCCGGCGAGGCCGACGTCTGGGGCGACGCCCTGTACGTCCCGGCCCACCTCGCGCGAACGGCCGCCGCCTGACCGAGAGATTCATCCAACCCAGGGAGCGAGACCCGTGACGCAGCTTTACAGCCCTTCCGTTCGCCCGCCCGACACGGCCGACGATTTCTCGATGATGTTCAACGGCGATCGACTGCTGGTCGAGCAGCTTCGGCGCTATCACGACCGCTACGGCTTCGCCTCGGCCCTCGAGACCGGAACCCACAAGGCCGAGACCACGCTCGGGCTGGCGCGCCTGTTCTCGAAGGTGTGGACCGTCGAGGTCGATATCAACTACTTCCTTCACTCTCGGGCCGCGCTGGCGGGCTGCCCCCACGTCACGCTGCGCTTGGGGAATTCTCCGGACGCCATCCGCTCGCTGCTGCCCGAGTTCCGCTACCCGCTGTTCGCGTTTCTCGATGCCCACTGGTACGAGTACTGGCCGCTGCGCGACGAGCTCAACCTGCTGCTGGCCGTCAAACGCCCGAAGCTCATCATGATTCACGACTTCCAGGTGCCCGGGCGGGAGTTCGGCTTCGACAGCTACCTCGGCCGCCCGAACAATCTCGACTTCATCGGCGACCTGCTGCCGCACGACGAGTGCCGGTACGCATTCAATCACCGAACCGCTGCCGGCTCCGCCAACCGCGGCGTGCTGTTCATCGAGCACCTGCTCGATTGAGGCGTTCGGCCCCGAGTTGACTCGCTCATCAACCGGCTCCTAAGCTTTACGGGGAGTTGTTCGCACCGGACCGCGCGCCGCTCCCTCGCACATGGGAGTCCGCCGATGGTCGCTCGCACCCGGGGCCCACTATTCCTCTTCGTCTGTTTCATCGCTTCGACGGCCGGCGCACAGCCGCTCCATCCGAACTCGCCGTTGGCGATCCAGCGTCCGGGCGTTCCCAGCAATCGCGGTGCGATCGCCGTGCCGTTCTTCGAGGGCTTCGAGCCGCCCGCATGGGTGAGCGGTCCGGTCAATCAGAACGGCTGGTCGACGACGGCCGCCAACATCTTCCCGGCCGTGATCGGCGACAATCCGGCGGCCGGTTTGCAGCATGTGCGATTTGACGACGACCCGCAGGAAGGTCCCGGCTTCCCCGGGAATCTGACCTTCAGTCCGATGTTCGTCGGCCCGCGGCCGACGCTGAGCATCGAGCTCGACGTGTTCGTCTCGAATCTCGGCGGCGCGGACTATTACGTCAATCCGCAATCGCCAACGCTCAATCTGACCTGCGCCCGCGTTCGCCTCGCCGGCCGCGACCCGAACGGCGACGGCCGACGCGGAGATATCCAGGTGCTCGACGACCTGAACGGGCCCGATCCCGGCGGGATCACACTGGTCGATACCGGCGCGGTCATCGTGCCGGGCGAGTACAAGTCGCTCCGAATCGACTACCTCGGCGACAGTCTGGTGCGCTATTACTATGACGGTAAGCTCATTTTCACGGGCTCTACCATCCACGACGCGGCCGGTCAGCCGTGCAACGGCCCGCAGGTCGAGGAACTGGTGCTGGCCGACAACCAGTTTCAGTTCCTGACCAACGGAAATTTCGCCGACATCGACAACCTGCGCGTCACGCCCGAACCCGGCACACTCGTCGTACTGCTGTTGGGAACCTCGGGCGTGGTCTTCCCGCGCCGACACCGACCGCGGCCGTGCTGACTGGCGACCGGCGACGCGTGTGTCCGCGCGGCGGCGATCCGCACCGCCTGTGCAGCCTGTCGACCCGCATCGCGAACCCGTGCGCCTGCCGCCGGTACGACCAGGCGATCCCCACCCGGCCGAGCGCGGATGGCGATCAGCCGTTCGGAAGCGCGGAGTTGATGTTGCTATAGGTCGTGGACACTTTGCCGCCCAGCGCGGTGATGGCGCCCAGCGCGACGATGATGATCAGCGCCAGCATGACGCCATACTCGGTGGCCGTCGGGCCGTCTTCACTCGCCAGGAAAGCGTGCAGTCGTCGGAACATGGACTTCATCATCCTTCCCCCCCACCAAGCCAGGCTGTTACCCGGACATGGGCGGGTCGGGTCGCCTGACAACCCAAGCATAAGATTCGCGGCCGGGTGGACAAACACCGCGGGGCCGCACGGCCCGCCCGGATGCGCGGAGACCCGGCCAGAAAACAACGGGGCCCGCCATCGCTCGCGCGATGCGGGCCCCGGCAGGACGCTGGTGCGGAACCGTTAGCCGGTCGGCAACGCGCTCGTCACGTTGCTGAAGGTGGTCGAAACCTTGGTGCCCAGCGCGGAGATCGCGCCGAGCGCGACGACGATGATGAGCGCGAGCATCACGGCGTACTCGGTCGCGGTCGGGCCATCCTCACTCTTCAGGAACGAGCGAACGCGGTGGAGCAGAGCCTGCATGATTGAATCCCCTTTAATCTGGTGTCGAGTGTTCGTTTCGTCACGATCAATCGCCGGTACATCCGGCACGAGTAACCCTATGATTGACGCCCGGGCGGACAACCGCGACTTCGCCGGATTTTCTCGTTCGGTGCGATCGCGGCCGCCGCCGGACGGCCTGCCTCGTCCGCGAATAGGCATCGCGTCCTCGTCACAGGGCCGTGCAGGCATCGCCGGGTCGTCCATTACCGACCCCGGATTCTCATCGCCCGATCGCAAGAAAAAACTCGCTCCGGCCCTTTCCCGCGGCCTTGGAGGCCTCCATTCGCCGGCAGCGGCGAACACCCCCGTCCGCACGCGCCGCGGTCGCGCGCATGGTCCGTTCGATGAGCCGGGGCGGAATTCGCGCGCTCACGGCTTGGGGTGCGCCGCGAAGAACTCCCACATCAAGCGCGTGGCGTTGACGTCCTGGGTCGTGGCCCCGAGCCTCGGAAACCGCGCGGCCCGCGCGCCGGGCCAGGTGTGACCGCCGCCAACGATGACATAGGCCTCGATCGCCTGCGGTCCGACGCACGGCACATACCGATCTCGGCGGACGGTGGTTCGGTCGCGCGGATCGACGTCGGGAAGTTCCTCGGAAACCGGCTGCGTCGCGCATCCCGCCGTCGTCGCGAAGCGCGCCAACGCCTCCGTCAGCGGAAGCACCACGCCGCGGTTGCCGACGACCTCACCGCCGTCGATGGGCACGTATCGGTCCTCGGTGCCGAAAAAGGCGATCACCGACACTGCGGCAGGCGCCGGGCACGAGTCCGCCAGGTTGGCGGGCAGGCTACCGGCGACCGGTCCGATCGCGGCGATCCGGTCCGACAAATCGCACGCCAGCCGATAGGACATCATCGCGCCGTTCGAGATCCCGCAGGCGTAGATTCGCCTGGAGTCGACGTTGTACCGCTCTTCAAGCCACTCGATCAGAGCGAGAAAGAAACCCACGTCGTCGACCCGGCCGACCTGGGAGTCGGCCGGCTCGCGCCCGTCGTTCCAGCGCCCGCCGAGTCCATTCGGATAGACCGCGATGAAGCCGCCCTCCTCGGCCTGCGCGTCGAACCGGGTGTAACGCGCAACCTGTTCAGCGTTCCCGCCGCCGCCATGCAAGACCATCACCACCGCGACCGGCGACGACCCGTCGTACGCTCGCGGGATGTGCACACGAAACGTCCGCGCTCGCCCATTCACGTCGATCGAGCGAAAGCCCGAATTGCCGAGCGCCGGTGCGAAAGAACCGCACGACACCGCGGCCAAGAGCACCGCACCCGCCACCGCCCCGCTGCACCACCATCCGCTTTCTCGCACGATCGAACGCATCGCGACACTCCAACCACGCGAGGGTTGATAGTGGGCGAAACGCCCCCGCCGCCGCCCCATTGCGTGAAGGCACCACGAACCCTGGAACGGTCCCGGAAACGCGCCATCCGCAGCCCGAGCGCTCATCGAGCGGCCACAGCCCCGTCTCGTTTCGCCTTCAGTACCCTGCGACGTTTCCGCGATCGCGGGCCAGCCCCGGTAAAAAGCCAGAGGGCCCGTCCGGCAAGGACGGGCCCTCTGATAAGCGCTGGCACCAATCTACTCTCGCCTCTTCAGACTACCATCGACCCGGCGGGCTTCACTTCTGAGTTCGGAATGGGATCAGGTGTTTGTCCGCCGGTAAGGGCACCAGCAAGACCGATGGCGACGTTTCCGCCGTCATCGGCCGAGCATCGTAACGCGGTGATGAGCCGCACCGGGCCCTCGGCCCGGAGGCGCCTCATCACCAGCGAGAGATCGTGAATAGGTTGCGTGGGTGTCGCACCCGCCATCGCACCGATAGCATGGTGAACTTGCGACGGGGCGTCCTTGCGGGACAGCCCGTCATTGATGTGGTCAAGAGCTTGGCCTTTAGTACCGGTCAGCTTAAGAGATTTCTCCCCTTACACCTCCGGCCTATCAACCTCGTGGTCTTCGAGGGGCCTCTCGCCCTTGCGGGCCTGCAAACGTCATCTCGAGGGCGGCTTCGCGCTTAGATGCATTCAGCGCTTATCGTTTCCGAACATGGCTACCCAGCGGTGCCCTTAGCAGGACAACTGGTGCACCAGAGGTTCGTACAACCCAGTCCTCTCGTACTAGGGTTATGGCCTCTCACGTTTGCTGCGCCCACGGCAGATAGGGACCGACCTGGCTCACGCCGGTCTGAACCCAGCTCGCGTACCGCTTTAATCGGCGAACAGCCGAACCCTTGGGACCGCCTTCAGCCCCAGGATGCGATGGGCCGACATCGAGGTGCCAAACCGCCACGCCGCTATGGACGCTCGGTGGCGATCAGCCTGTTATCCCCGGAGTACCTTTTGTCCGTTGAGCGATGACCCTTCCACACGGGATCACCGGATCACTAGGGCCCACTTTCGTGTCTGCTCCTTGTGTATAAGTTGCAGTTAAGCCGGCTTGTGCCCTTGCACTCTCCGTCCGATTGCCAACCGGACTGAGCCGACCTTTGCACTCCTCCGTTACTCTTTAGGAGGAGACCGCCCCAGTCAAACTGCCCGCCTAGCACGGTCCCCTGCCCAGCTTCATGGGTCAGGGTGAGACGACGCATAATACAAGGGTGGTATTTCAACGACGGCTCCCCGCCGGCCGAAACCGGCGGATCAAAGCCTCCCACCTATCCTACGCATGCAGTACGCGGCGTCAGTACCAGGTTACAGTGAAGGTTCACGGGGTCTTTCCGTCTTGCCGCGGGTATGTGGTATCTTCACCACAAGTCCTATTTCACCGAGTCGGTCCTTGAGACAGGGCTCCAGTGATTACGCCATTCATGCGCGTCGGAACTTACCCGACAAGGAACTTCGCTACCTTAGGACCCTCATAGTTAGGGCCGCCGTTAACCGGTGCTTCGGTTGCCAGCTTCGGGGGCGAACCCCCTGACCGACTCCCTTAACATTCCGGCACCGAGCAGGCGTCAGTCTCTATACGTCCTCTTGCGAGTTAGCAGAGACCTGTGTTTTTGATAAACAGTTCCCAGAGCCGTTTCTCTGCGCCCTCCGCCTGTATTGCTACGCGGCGGGAGGGACCCCTTCTCCCGAAGTTACGGGGTGACATTGCCTAGTTCCTTAAGGACCGTTCTCTCGAGCGCCTGAGGATACTCTCCTCGCCCACCTGTGTCAGTTTTGGTACGGATCCGCACGTCGTCCTTGCACGCTTTTCTCGGTTCGACATACCCGCACTTCGGCAACCAATCGGCCTCGGCCTTGCGGCCACCCTCACCTCATGGTGGGCTGCGGCTCTGTCAAACGCACGTACAACTCAACCTTCGTACGGAGTGCAGGAATATTAACCTGCTGACCATCGACTACGCCTTTCGGCCTCGCCTTAGGCTCCGACTAACCCTGGGCGGATTTCCCTTCCCCAGGAAACCTTGGGCTTACGGCGAGCG
>CAZNUJ010000006.1:0-141302 GCA_964576285.1 uncultured Planctomycetaceae bacterium
GGGCCGCCCGGCGTCGGCGACGCCGTCATCGTCTGCCCGACGTTGCTGCTGCCGCCCGTCGGCACGGGCGCGACCCCCGCGCCCGGCCGCAAGGGCACCGCCACGCGGGCCGCGGTCGACAGGCTGTTGGGTTCGAATGCGTCCACGCTCTGGCGGATACCGGCCGCCCCGAAGACGGCGTCGACCATCTCGGCCACGGTCTGGTATCGGTCCTTCGGGTCCTTCTGAAGCGCTTTGCGGATGACATCGGGAAACGGCGCCGGCAGCGCATCGACCTCGGGCTGCGCGGTGAGATGCTTCATCAGGATTTCGCCGACGGTCGCGCCGGAGAACGGCACGCGGCCGAGCAGCATCTCGTAGAGCATCACGCCCAGCGCGTAGATGTCGATGGTACGGTCGTAGTTGCCCGAGCCGATCTCGGGCGCCATGTAGTGCACGGTGCCGACGCTGACCGTCTGGCCGCTGTGCTGGCTGGCGGCCATGAACTTGCTCAGGCCGTAATCGCCGATCTTGACGTAGCCCTCGTCATAAAAGACGTTGCCCGGCTTGAGGTCGCGGTGCACGATGCCGCGGTCGTGAAGGTAGGTCAGCCCGCGGCCCAGCTCGCGCAGAATGAAGGCCGCCTTCTGCGGCCCGAGTCCGCCCGGGGCTTCGTTCATCAGCTCGCGCAGACTCGATCCGGCGATGTACTCCATCAGCACGAACCACTGTCCGTCGGCGTTCTGCTTGACGTCGAAGATGCTGACGAGGTGCGGGCTCTTGAGGTTCAAACAGGCGGTGACACCGCGCAACTCGATCGAAGGGTTCTCGCGCAGGTACTTCAGCGCGATTTCCTTGCCGCCGTCGGAGATGGCGTAGTACACCTCTCCGAACCCGCCGCGGCCGACGCCGCGCTGGATCGTGTAGCCTTCCAGCGGTCGATCGCCCTGTTTGAACGTGAACATCACACCACGCTTCCGCCGCCGTCCGCCTGTTCGACACAAACGCCGCGGACGGCCCGACTTTTCGCGTTCCGCGTCGATTCGCTCGCCGGCCGGCTCGTTCAGCCGCGGACGGCGGCGGCGCGATCGACGGCCGACAGCGACATCCGTACGCCGGCCAGTTCCAGATGTTCGCCCAAGCCCAGCGCCACCGCCGGTCCGACTCCGCCGCCGAGCGGATCGCGCTGGCGGACCATCAACCGGCCGGCGCGCTCAAGCAACACCAGGTTCACGCTCGGGACCATGATGTGGCAGTCGCCGCCATTGCCGAGAAGGATCGGCCCCGACATCAGCAACGCACGGCGCACGTCGGAGACGGTCCGCAAACCGCCGCCAAGCTCCAGCACCGCTGCCGGGCTCTTGCGGCTCGGCCGCAGAAACGTCAGCCTCACCCGCCGGCCCAAGCCGATTCGGTCCCCGGCGTTGAGCAACGCATGGCGGACCGGTCGATCGTTGATCGTGGCATCGACCGACGACATCAGAAAATACTCATCGCCGCCGCGTACGATCTGGGCCGCGGTCTCCGGGAGATCGGCCTGAAGCGGCAGGTCCGCGCCGGCGCCGGGGCCTGCCCGGCCGATCGTGATTCGATCATCGCGAAACAGAAGGAAGCTGCCGACGCCGTCGATGCGAAGCAGCAGCCGTTCGCTGATGACCCGCGGATGGATCACCGGCGGCGGGCCCGCCACGACCGTGACCGCGCCGGCGTCCGCCGCAGCCGCAACCGGGACGCTGACGGCCGCGAGCGGCCGTTCCGTCGAAACGAAGCCCAGCGGTCCGGCCGCAATGGCGGCCTGATGCTCCGCGACCGAACGCAGCCGCTCGCGGACATCGCCAACCCACGCGGCTCGCGGCGCCAACCGCGACAGCCGGGCGAGGTCGACATCGGCCGCGTGGTAATCGCGAGCAGCGACATGCTCCCAGGCGCGCCGCGCGCAGGCCAGCGCCGCGATCAGATCGTCGCGGGCCGCGGTGCCGCGCCCCAGGCTGCCGAGCATGTCGAGACATTGCGCGAGCCGATCCAGCCGGCCGTCGTCCAGCGCTGCCTGCCCGGCGGCAATCGCGGCGCCGCTCGCACGGACGAGCAACTCGGGCAAGCCTTCCGCGCCGGGGTGAAGACGATGGGCCTCGGCCGCGGCACGGGTCGCGCCTTCCAATTCGCCGCGCGCCAGCGCCGCGGCGGCATCGGTCACCAGGCGCGCCGCGCGCTGCCGCTGAAGGTCGACCGCGTCCACCAGTTTCGAGGCGTCGGCGTGGCTGCCGGCGGCTTCCAGGTGGTCGTGCGCCAGCGTGAGATCACCGATCGCCAGTCGCTCCCTGGCCGCCTCGACCGCCTGCTGCTGATGGCGCCGCTCGCGCTGCCGGTCCTGCATCGCCTCCACCGTGCGGCGTCGCCAGTCATCCACCTTCTCGGACAACACGCCGCAGCGCCCGGCCCGGTCGAGATCGGCCAGCGCCTCGGCGAAGCGCTCGGCGATCAGGTGCTCCTGCGCCCGCCGCAGCAGCGGATCGCACAGCCGGGCGAGCACATCCCGCAAACCGGCGTCGTCACCACCCGACCCTGCGGACGCGAGGGCGAAGGCCTCGTCCAGCCGTCCGGCCGCGAGGGCCTGTTCCGCCTGGCGTGCCTGTGGTGACCGCGTTCGTCCGAACATGGATGCGATCCTGTCCCGCGCGCCGGCGGCGGTCCAGCGCCGCCGTACGCACCCCCATATTGCCGGCACGAGAGCGAATATTCCGGCCGCCCGGCCGGCTCAGAGATGGCGATAAACGCCCTTCTCGCAAGCGACTACGAACGTCTCGACAGTGGTCTTCAGCTCCTCCCACTCCTGCCGAATGCGACCGGCCTCGCACTTGAGAATCTGGCCGTCGTTCGAGGCCGATTGGCTGACTTCGCCCAGTAGCTCGCTGAAGTGCTTGACCAGCTTCTGCGTGGATTCGAGCAGATCGGCCTCGATGTTCTTCGATCGAACGGGCGGGTTGTGGACGAAGTGGCCGCCGGCGCGAGCACACAGCCACATCACGACGCCCAGGTCTTCCGTCAGCCGGATGATCTCGGCCAGGCGGTCGAGCGGATTGCGCGTGCCGCTCGCGTCCGGGTCGTCGGCGCGCGACTCCTCGCACCACTTGTAGACGAGAGCGGGCGACAATCGCAATTCGCTCGCCACGGCCTTGACGCCGATCTTGTCGATCGCCTGCTTAAGTACTTCGTGAGACTCCATCGGAACGCGTCTCCCGCCCGTCGGCCGAAATACTCGAACCCGACCCATCGCCGCCCGGCTCCCGACGGCAGCCCCGAGTATAATCGACGACTGCTCCGCCGGTCTCCGGCGCTGCCCGCATGTTCCAAACACAGAGAGACATTCGCCGACTGCTGGCCTCCTCCGGGCTGTCGCCGCGCAAACGCTTCGGGCAGCACTTCCTCGTCGATCGCAACCTGATGCAGCAACTGGTCGACGCGGCCGAGCTCGATCGGGACGATGTCGTGCTCGAGGTCGGGCCCGGCACCGGCTCGCTGACCGGCCTGCTGGCGGCACGGGCCGGCCTCGTGCTGGCGGTCGAGATCGACGAGGCGATCGCGCGCGTGGCCCGTGACGCCACGGGCGCGCTGCCCAACGTCCGCTGGCTGCTGACCGACGCCCTGGAGTCAAAATCGCGCCTCTCGCCGAAGCTGCTGACCGCGGTGGCCGAGGCGACCGCGGGGGGGCGGCGTCTCAAGCTGGTCGCCAACCTGCCCTACGACATCGCCACGCCGCTGGTGCTGAACATCGTGCAGGGTGCGTTGCCGTGGTCGCGGATGTGCTTCACGGTTCAGAAGGAGGTCGGCGACCGGCTGCTGGCGAAGTGCGGCGAATCGGCCTACGGGATCGCCAGCGTGCTGGTGACGCTGCTCGCCGACGCGCGCCGCGTCGCGCGCGTGCCGAGACAGGCGTTCTGGCCGTCGCCGAAGGTCGAGTCGGTCATGCTGCGGCTCGATCCGGAGTCGCCGTCGCGGCCGCGACCCGCGGATCCGGTCGCGTTCGGTCGCTTCCTGCGAGCCTTCTTTCAGCAGCGACGCAAGACGATCGCGCGGATCGCGGCCGACCACGCCGACGCGGCAGCCGTGACGCGCGCGATGGCCACGCTGCAACTTGACGGGAAGCTTCGTCCCGAGAACGTGCCCCCGACCACGTGGCTGCGATTGTTCGACGCGGTCACGGCGCAGGTTCGCTGAGGCCGACGGTCTCAGGTAGAGGGCGGCGAGCGGTTGAGCGATCGCGGCCGTGCGTTGACGCTGCCGGTCGGCGTGTCATAGCATGGCGATCGACCGAACCTGCGAACCCGCATGAGGCTGCCCATGATGGAAATCCACGAATCGTTGCTCGAGTGCATCGGCAACACGCCGCTCGTCCGGCTGCGGCGCGTCAGCGCGGAGCTGCGCTGCACGCTGGTTGCCAAGGTCGAGTACCTCAATCCCGGCGGCTCGGTCAAGGACCGGCCCGCCATCCGCATGATCGAGGAGGCCGAGAAGTCCGGAGCCCTCAAGCCGGGCGGGACCATCATCGAGCCGACTTCCGGCAACACCGGGGCGGCGCTGGCGATGGCCGCGGCCATCAAGGGCTACCGCTGCATCCTCGTCATGCCCGACAAGATGGCCCCGGAGAAGTTCCAGCTTCTGCGCGGCTACGGCGCCGACGTGGTCACCGTCCCGACGGTCGGAGCGAATTCGCCCGAGAGCTACTACAGCGTCGCCAATCGGCTGACGGCCGAGATCCCCGGGGCGTTCCAGCCCAACCAATTCGGCAACTGCTTCAACCCGCAGGCGCACTACGACACCACCGGGCCGGAAATCTGGCGGCAGACCGACGGCAAGGTGGACGTGTTCGTGGCCGGCATCGGCACGGGCGGCACGATCACCGGCACGGCCCGATTCCTGCGCGAGAAGAAGCCGTCGATCACTATCATCGGCGCCGATCCGGAGGGCTCGATTTACACGCCCGGCTCGATGCCGAAGAGCTACCAGGTCGAGGGCATCGGCGAGGACTTTCTGCCGCGGACGGTCGACCTGAAGCTGATCGATCAGGTCATCAACGTCTCCGACAAGGACGCCTTCCTGATGACGCGCCGGCTGGCGCGCGAGGAGGGGCTGCTGGTCGGCGGATCGTGCGGGGCGGCCGTGTGCGCGGCGATCGAGTACGCCCGCGAGCTGCCGGCCGACAAGCTGGTGGTGGTGCTGCTGCCCGACACCGGCCGGGCTTACCTGAGCAAGATCTACAACGACGACTGGATGACCGCGCAGGGCTACTTGGCGACCGACACGCGGCAGATGACGGTGGGTGACGTGCTCGACCACAAGGGCGAAGTGCCGGCGATGATCACGATCCCCGCCAGCGAGATGGTTATCGCGGCGGTGGAGACGTTCCGCAAGTTCGAGATCAGCCAGCTTCCGGTGGTCAACTACAAGGGCGAGATCATCGGCGGACTGAACGACACCACCGTGATGCAGCTCATGTTCGACCACGTCGACATTTCGAAGAAGCGCGTGGCCGACGTGATGAACCGCCCCTACCCGAAACTTGAGCGCAACGCGCCGATCGACGCGGCCTTCAAGGCCCTGTCGCTGGGCGCGAGCGCCGTGCTGGTGACCGAGAATAATCAGCCGGTCGGCGTGTTGACCAAGGCCGACATCATCACCTACTTCAGCGGTGAGCAGCCGGCGGCGCAGGGGTGAACCGGCGCGCCCGCCTCGGTGCCGGTCGCGAACCCTTCAGTCGCGTTGCTCGCGCAGGCAAAGGTCCTGGCGGTGGTCCAGACGAAGGTCGATCAGGTACTCGACCGCCATCCCCAGCGACTTGCGCAGCGGCAGTGTGCCGAGGATGACCGCGATCGCGGCCACCACCACCACGGCCCGGCCAAGCCAGCGATTGTCGGGCGGGAACAGCAGCATGCCGACCACGATGACGCCGGTCAGAAAGGTCGTGCTCAGATACATGAAGGCCCAGGTGTCTTGGTCGTAGCCCCGGAAGTCGAGCGCGCACACCGGGCAATGCGAGCGAAGCGTGTGCCAGCGGACAAACAGCCCCGCCTGACCGCATTGGGGGCAGCGCCGCCTCATCCCGCGTCCGAGCACCCGCCGGTAGTGGGAGAAACGCAACACCACGGCCTGAGCATACCGGCGCGGCACGGCCCGGAACATGCAATCGATCCCTTCTCCCGCGGCCGTCAGGTCGGCCACTCGAGGGATCCCGTGGCCCACCCTGTCTCGCGATCGTGGAGGACAGTCGCTACGATGGAGCCGGAATGGGAGCCCAGTCATGAAATTTTCGACCAAGGCGATCCATGTCGGCCAAGGCGCCGACCCGACCCACGGCGCGACGATCGTCCCGATCGTGCAGACCAGCACCTACACGCAGGACGGGCTCGGCCGGCACAAGGGCTATGAGTATGCCCGCACCGGAAACCCGACGCGCACGGCGCTGCAGGAGTGCCTCGCCTCACTCGAGAACGCCAAGCACGGATTGTGCTTCGCCTCGGGTCTGGCGGCCACGCACGCCGTGACGACCCTGCTATCGGCCGGCGATCACGTCATCTGCGGCGACGACGTCTACGGCGGCACCTACCGCATCTTTGAGCTGGTGCTGACGCGTTTCGGCCTGTCGTTCTCGTTCGTCGACATGACCGACCCGCGCCGCGTGGCCGACGCCATCCGCCCAAATACGAAGATGGTGTGGCTGGAGACGCCGACCAACCCGTTGCTGACGATCTACGATATCCCCGCCATCGCCGACCTGGCCCGGGCACGCGGCCTGATCTGCGTGGTCGACAACACCTTCGCCAGCCCGTGCCTCCAGTCGCCGCTGGACCTCGGCGCGGATATCGTCGTCCACAGCACGACCAAGTACATCGGCGGCCACAGCGACGTGGTCGGCGGCGCGGTGCTGACGAGCAACGATCAGTACCATGAGACTATCAAGTATCACCAGAACGCGATCGGCGGCACGCCCGGCCCGTTCGACTGCTGGCTGGTGCTGCGCGGCGTCAAGACGCTGGCCCTGCGGATGCGCCAGCATTGTGAGAACGCCGCGAAGATCGCCCAGTGGCTCGCCAGGCACCCGGCGGTCGAGAGCGTCCGCTACCCCGGACTGCCGACGCATCCGCAGCACGAACTGGCGCGGCGACAGATGCGCGGCTTCGGCGGGATGGTCTCGTTCACGGTGCGCGGCGGGCTGCCGGCCGTGCAACGCATCCTCGGAAAGACGACACTGTTCTCGCTGGCCGAAAGCCTCGGCGGCGTCGAGAGCCTGATCGGCCACCCCGCCAGCATGACCCATGGCAGCATTCCCAAGGAGCAGCGCGACGCCCGCGGCGTGGTCGACGGACTGGTGCGGCTGTCGGTCGGCATCGAGGACGTCGACGACCTCATCGCCGATCTCGACCAGGCGCTGTCGGCCGCCGCTGATTCCGCCGCGCGCCCGGCCGTCGCGGCGCGGCACTAAGCTTGCGGTCCGCAGCGCGGTCCGCGACCGACGCCGATATCATCTCGCGCATGAAGCAACCAACCCCCGCGCTCCGCGCGTCGTTCGGATTCATCTGCACTCTGCTCACCGCCGGCCGCGCTTATGGCGAATGGCGACACCTCGGCGGCGTCACCGGCGTCGAAGTCGAGCGGCAGTCGATCACGCTGACGTGCGAGGCCGCACGATTGCGACTCACGGCCGTCGACGACCACGTCCTGCGGGTGCGGCTGTCGCCCAGCGGCACGTTCGAACGCGACCTTTCGTGGGCTGTCGAAGACCTCGCGCCGAAGGGTAGCCTCGCCGGGCTTCGGGAATCGCCGGATACGATCGCGTTCTCGATCGCAAGCCTGTCCATCGACGTTCGGCGCGACCCGTGCCGAATCACGATCCGCGATCGGGACGGCGCCACGCTGGTGGAGGACGACGCATCGCGCGGCATGGCCTGGGAGCCGAGCGGACCCGGCGGCGGGGCGGTGCGTGTCTGGCAGCGGCTGCCGCCGGAGCGCATCATCTACGGACTGGGCGAGAAGACCGGTGGTCTCAACAAGCGCGACGGCGCCTGGACGATGTGGAACACCGACCGGTTTGTCGGACTCTGGTCCGATCCGCTGTACCAATCGATCCCCTTCTTCATGGCGGCCGACGGTGAACGCTATTTCGGCGTCTTCCTCGATAATCCGCGCCGGTCTGCGTTCGACTTCGGCAAGTCCGACTCCGACACGCTCAGCTTCGGCGCGGCCGGGGGCGAACTGAACTACTACGTCATCGCCGGGCCGCATCCTAAGGATGTCGTCACGCGCTACACGGCGCTGACCGGGCGGCTCGAGTTGCCCCCGCGCTGGGCGATCGGCTATCACCAGTGCCGCTACAGCTACTACCCGGAGAGCCGGGTGCGAGAGATCGCCCGCACGTTCCGCCAGAAGCGCATCCCCTGCGACGTGATCTACTTCGACATCGACTACATGAATGGCTACCGGTGCTTCACGTGGAGCCCGCGCTACTTTCCAGACCCGGCCGGCCTGATGCGCGACCTCAAGCGTGACGGCTTTCATACAGTCGCGATCGTCGACCCCGGCATCAAGCTCGATCCCGGATACGCGACGTACGACGAGGGCACCCGACGTGATGTCTGGGTGAAGACGGCCGACGGCAAGCCTTACGTCGGCCGCGTGTGGCCGGGCGAGTCGGTCTATCCGGACTTCACCGACCCCAAGGCGCGGGCGTGGTGGGCCGAACAAGTGGCCGCGTGGGTGCGGGCCGGAGGCGTCGACGGCATCTGGAACGACATGAACGAGCCGTCGGACTTCTCGCGGCCGGAGAACACGCTGCCGCTCGACTGCCGGCACGACAACGAGGGCCGGCCGGCGACCCATGCCGACGTGCACAACGTCTACGGCATGCAGATGCATCGCGCATCGCGCGACGGACTGCTGAAGGCGCGGCCGAACGAACGGCCGTTCGCGATGACGCGGGCGACGTACGCGGGCGGGCAGCGCTTCGGCGCGGCCTGGACCGGCGACAATTACAGCGACTGGGCACAGTTGCCGCTCAGCATCAGCATGGTGCTGGGCATGGGCGTGTCGGGCATGCCGTTCGTCGGGCCGGACATCGGCGGCTTCGCCGGCGGCGCGACGCCCGAGATGTACGCCCGCTGGATTCAGTTCGGCAGCCTGCTGCCCTACTCGCGCACCCACACCTCGTGGAATAACCCGGACCAGGAGCCGTGGTCCTTCGGCCCGGCGGTCGAGAAGGTGGCGCGGGAGTCACTGAACCGGCGATACGAACTGCTGCCCTACCTCTACACCTTGTTCGAGGCGTGTTCTCGCACCGGGGTGCCGATCGCCCGGCCGATCTGGATGGAGTTTCCCAACTATCGCGGCTGGTTCGCCAACCGCGCGTTCCTGCTGGGCCGCGAGTTGTTGGTCGCGCCGATCATCAAGCCCGGGGCGACATCGGAATTCGTGTGGCTGCCGCCGGGCGTGTGGTTTGACCGCCGTGGCGGACTCGCGTGGGCGGCCGGCCAGCCGGTGCCGATCGACGGCGGGCTCGACACGCTGCCGCTGTTCGTGCGCGGCGGCGCCCTCCTGCCAACCCAGAGCGTGGTTCAGCACACCGGCGAGACTCCTGCCGAGCCGCTGATCCTCGAGTGCTGGCCGTTCGGCGAATCGGAGGGGGAACTCTACGAGGATGACGGATCGACCTTCCTGTACCGGCAGGGCGGGTTCCGCCGAACGAAGCTGCGCTGCTCGGCGCGCGACAACCTGATCGACATCACCATGCATGCGGCGGAGGGCACGTATCAGCCGAAGCCGCGCACGCCCAAAGTGCTGCTGCGCGGACTGACGCGCGAAGTGGTGGCCGCGCGGTGCGCGGAGGGCGCGACCTTCCCGGCCGAAACGATGGAAATGAACACGGTACCGTACGAGCGTACGCCTGATGGCCGCGGATGGCTCATCTCGATGCGACCCGACGATGGCCGTGCGCAGACGCTCCGCGTGACGTTGGGCGCACCGAGCGGTCGCGGCGAGCCGCTCTCGCTCGATTTCGACGCGCCCAAGAACGGCGTGGCGTTTCACCACGAAACCATGCCGCCGCGCTACGGAAACGGCGAGGCCGCGCTGGAGGTGCGCAGTCCGTTCGGACCCTACGTCGTGCTTCCCCGCACACGGATCGAGTGCGCCGCGCTCCCCTTCATGAAATTGCGACTGGCGACCGAGCATTGCCGGCAACTGGCGGTGCGCTTTGCAAGCGAGGACGAGCCGACGCGGCTCGACGCCCCGGCCGTCCAGATCGACCTTCAGGCCGACGGTGAGATGCACGAATATGAGGTCGACCTGGCGAAGACATCGCGGGCGTGGCGCGGCGTGGTCTATCTCGTGCGGCTCGACTTCGGCGAGGGCACGCAACGCGGAGAGATCATCCGGCTGGATCGCGTCCGCTTCGACAAGTCGCCGCGATGACGGCGCCCGACGCCGGTCAGCCCTTCACGCCGGTGAGCGTCACGCCCTGGATGAAATATCGCTGCGCGAAGAAGAAGATCAGCACCACCGGCACGGTCATCACCAGCGCGCCGGCCATGATCCAGGCGAACTGGTTCTCGCGGCCGGCCAGAAAGCTGAACAAGCCCAGCGCCAGCGGATAGAGCCGCTGGTCGTTGATGTAGATGAGCGGCCCGAGGAAGTCGTTCCAGACATACAGGAACGTGAAGACGCTGATCACCGCCAGCGTCGGCTTCATCAGCGGCATGGCCACGTGCCAGTAGGTTCGCAGGAAGCCGCAGCCGTCGATGCGGGCGGCGTCCTCCAGATCACGGGGAATGCCCTTCATCGCCTGCCGCAGCAGAAAGATGCCGAAGGCGTTGATGCCCAGCCAGCTTGGCGCCCACAGCGGCGCGAGCGTGTTGTACCAGCCGAGATAGCGATAGATCACGAACGAAGGGATCATCGTGATCTGCGGCGGGATCATCAGCGTCGCCAGCACCAGGTAGAAGCACAGCTCGCGGCCGGGCCAGCGCAGCCGGGCCAAGGCGTAGGCCGCCAGCGAGCAGCTCACCGCGCCGCCCACGATGTTCATGATCGCCAGGAAGGCGCTGGTCGAGAGGTATCGCCAGAACGGAACCTCGTCGAACACACGGCGATAGTTCTCGGTGCTCTTGGCCCAATAGGCCTCGGCCACCGAGCTGCGCCGGATCTCGATCCGCAGCTTCATGCGGTCGGGACCGTGGTCGTACTGCGGACCCCGGGCCACTTCATTCAAGAGGATGTAGCGCCGCGGCGTCAGCGACTTGTCATCGTTGCTGGGTTCCTGATACGACTGGTCGGTCCAGGTGTCCTCGCCCAGGTACTTCGGCGAGGCGGCCCGCAGCAGCCGCCCGCCGGCCTCGATCAGGACGCGCAGTTCGTGCCAGGTTTCGTCGCGCCGCAGGCTCAGGTCGAGCCGCTTGAAGTCCGACAGCGGCACCGGCAACGGCAGCATGGCCGCCAGTTCGAGTCCGCCCCTGTCACGAAGATCGTACGACAGCACCGCCACCGGCCGATCGGCCTCCAGTCGCGGGACGATGCGGACGTCGCCGCTGGTCACGCTCCACAGCTGTTCGATCGGCGTCGTGCCAGTCAGGTCGTGAATGCGGTAATGGCGATCCTTCAGTAGAACCTTGCCGAGCGCGGCGTAGCGGTAGGCGGCCTCGAACGCACCCGCGACGTACTCCGGCCGGGCGGCGGTTGCCAGCGCCTGCCGAAACGTCGACTCGTCGCTTTCCCAGATGGAAGGCGGCAGGATGGTCCGAACGCGCTGGAAGACGCCGGCCACGAGCTGTCTTCGCAATGTGTCGGCGTCGAGCCCCTGCTCGCGCGGGTCGTCCCACGCATCGACGACGCCCCCGAGCACGTCCGCGACCGCCCCGGACATCCAGCCGTCCCAGCGGTGTCGGCCCACCAACTCGGGGCGCTCGATCGCGAATTGGCCGTCGTCGATGTAGGGGCTGACCGGCCGCGGCTGCGGCGCGCGCGGCATGATGCTGATGCGCTCGGTCTGGATTTCCTTATCGAGCTTGAAGCTGGTGCCGACCATCCACACGAACGGCAGCGCGAACACGACCGACCCGCTGATCAGGGCGGCATGAAGCAGGAGGCTTTGCCAGAATGGTCGCTTGCGATCCATCAGGTCTCATTCGCCCGCGTAGTGGACCCACTTCCGCGACAGTCGCATGTTGATCAGCGTCAGCACGATGACGATGGCGAACAGCACCCACGCCATGGCCGCGCCGTAGCCCAGCCGGAAATACGAGAAGCACTCGTCGAAGAGCTTGTACACGTAGAAGTACGTTGATCGTTCCGGATAGCCGTTGGGCGTCATGATGTACGCCTGCGTGAAGATCTGGAACGTCTGGATCAGGCCAATGATGAGGTTGAACAGGATGTACGGCGACAGCATCGGCAGCGTGACCCGCAGAAAGCGGCGGATCGGTCCGGCCCCGTCGAGCGCGGCGGCCTCGTACAACTGGGTCGGGATCTCCTTCAGGCCCGCGAGCCAGATGATCATGCTCGAACCTGCCCCCCACAGGCCCATGATGATCAGCGCCGGCTTGGCCGTCAGGCGGTTGGTCAGCCAGCTCACCGGTGGCCGCAGCGGGAACAGCTCGCGCGTGTGCAGCCACTCCATGACGTGTTCAATGCCCACCAGCCGCAGCAGCCAGTTCAGCAGGCCGTACTGGGCGTTGAAGACCCAGATCCACAGAATACTGGCGGCGACGACCGGCATGATGGCCGGCAGGAAGAACAGCGTGCGGTAGTACTTCAGCCCGATCACGCGGGCGTCGAGCAGCAGCGCGAGGCCCAGGCCGACGGCCATGCCGAGCGGAAGCCCAATGGCCATGAAGAGCGTGTTGTTGAGCGCCCGGCGCACGCCGGTCGGGACGGTCTCCTTGCCGTCAGGACCCGGGCCGCCCCAGTCGGTCGTAAACATCTCGCGGTAATTGTCGAGGCCGACGTACTCGGCCGGGCGGATGACGTCGTATTCGGTCAGGCTCATGATGATGGAGAACACCATCGGCCCGCCGGAAAAGACGAGAAAGCCCACCAGCCACGGCAGCGCGAACAACACGGCGGCGCGGGCCTCGCGCCGCGTGGCCGCGTTGCTCGCGCGCCGCAGTCGATCAAACGCCCAGACGGCCGCCGCGACGGCCGCGATCAGCGCCGCATAGAGCCAGACGAACGGCCCCCATCGAAGCGGCGCTCGCGTCCGTACCTGGTCGTGGAACGCATCCAGCCCGCGTTGCACGCGCTGCGTCTGGAAGTCGAGCGCCTGCCGCGGCGACATGGCGTGACTCCAGGCCAGGTCCTGGGCGTCGGCCTGGGCGTTCCATAGCAGTTGGCCGAGCGGCGACACCGGCCGGCAGTACGCGTGCGGGAGCATGTCGATATGCGTCTGCATGGCGCGTTTGACGCGCTCGGGCATCTCGGCGATCTCGACATAGCGGCGAATCTGCTCGTCATTGAGCCGCTTGTTCGCCATCAGCCGCGGCATGTAGAGCCGACCCTGGCCGCGCTCGCGCTGCGCGTCGTGCTCATTCATGATCATGCCGCCCTCGGGCGACGCGAGAAACTTCACCAGGGTCCACGCGGCCTCGAGCTTCTCGGGCGGGCAGGTCTTCGGGATGCAGTAGGCGAACCCGGCCACCCAGGTGCAGTACGGGTTTCCGGCCGCGATCCGGGCGGCCGGGACGGGCGGCGGCGCGGTGGAGAAGCGCATGTCGCGCTTGTATCGCACCAGGTCGCGCATGAACCAGTCGCCGTTCATGAACAGCGCGATCTGGTTCATGAGGAAGGGATCCTGCGCCGCCGTCTGGAACGACTTCTTGAACGCGTTCACCTCGTCGGCGCCGCCCATCGCGTCATAGAGATCGGTGGTCCATTGCAGCGCCTCGACCACGCGCGGATCGTTCAACTCGCAGGTGCGGCCGTCGGGGCTCAGAAAGCGGGCCCCGTTGGCCCAGCCGTAGTAATACAGCCAAGCGTTGCCATGCTGCGGCTCGTAGCCGACCACCTTCAGCCGGCCGCTCTCGTCCCAGCGCGAGAGGCGCAGGGCATAGCCGTCGCCGGCGAAGATCTTGACATGCTGCCCGTTCCGCTCGGGCAGCGCCAGTTTGCGGGCCGCATAGGCCGACTCGACGATCAGTTCGTTCGGACCCTCCACCGACTTGACGCGGCAGCGCGTGACCAGTCCGCGGTCCGAGACGTGTGAGAGCGTGTCGCCGGGCTTGACACCGGCGGTCACGAAATCGGCCGATTCGCTGCGAACGCGATCCCGGCGGATCGACGCGTCGGACTCGTCCACGCGCTTCGTGAGAATGTCCTCCCACGAACGCGGCGGCGCGGGGCGACCGGCCGAGTCGACGAGGCCCGCCTGAATCAGCAGGTCGTCATTGATGTAGAGCACGCGGTCGTCCATGTAGTTCGGGATGCCGAACTGGCCGCCGCGGTACTGGCATTCTTCCCACGTCTGACGCACGTAGTCGTCCGGCCGCACGACGTAGGCGTTCATCGGGTCGTCGGCAGCGGCTGCCGACCGATCGAGATCGCGTCGGATCAGGTCGGTCAGATCGAGAAAGGCGTCGCGTGCGGCCCACTGGCAGATCGCGAAGCGGTCATACTCGACCACCTCGGGCGGCACGCCGCCGGCGATCCCGCACATCAGGCGCTGCGGGTTGCCCTCGCCGTCCAGCCCGGTGCGGACCGCCGACGATCCGAGGATGACGCGGTACTGGGGAAATCGCCGCTCGAATGCGTCAACCACGTCGAGCTGGCGGCCTTCGATCGGACCGTTGAACCAGATCGTGATCTCGGTCGTTTCGCGGTCGCCGCCCCGCCGCTCGCTGTGGGGGTAGAGCCACCACAACGCGCCGGCCAGCACGGCTGCCAGTATCGCGACCCGACCTCGTTCCATGGGCTGACTCGCCTGCCTGAACGCCGCTTGATCGCGGCGCTATCCGCCGACCGACTTGAATACGCCGCCCGAACGCGGCGCCAGCGTGACGCCCAGCAGGCGGCCGTCCTGCACGTGCAGCGATGTCTCATACCACGGTACGGGCCGGATACGAGGCCGGGCTTTGAGGTCGAGGGCCGGCGGCTCCACCACGTCGCAGGCGGCCGGATCATCGAGCCGGATGACGCGGGCGCGGTCCTTCCATGGGACCGAAACGCGCGGCTTGTGAACCTGGTCGCTGTTGTTCAGGACGACCACGATCGTGTCATTGCCGAGCGTCCGCGCGAAGGCGAACACGCCGGCGGCGTCGTCGGCGGCGATCTGCTGAAACGTGCCCAACTGCAAGGCCGGCTCGCTGTTTCGAATGGCGATCAGCCGGCGGTGGTGCTGCCGGACGTCCTCGTGGATGCGCTCGTCAGGGTCGTCGTACGGCAGAAGGTCCTCCCAAAGCATCGGCTTTCGACACGACGGATCGTCGGCGCCGTACATGCCGACCTCGTTGCCGTACCAGACCATCGGCGCTCCGAGGAACGTCATCTGGAACGTCACCGCCAGCTTGACGCGCTCATAGCAGTCCGGCGTCGGCTTGGCCGGGTTGTAGTTCGGGCCGTTGTCCTGGAGGCGGTTGGCCTTGTCGTATTCGAGGTCCGGGTTCATGCACATCGAGGCGACGCGGTCGGTGTCGTGACTGTCGAACAGATTCTGCAGGACGTAGTTCACCTGCGGCTCGTACCACGACAGCATGGTGCCCAGCTCGTGGCCGAACTCGCTCGGCCGGATGGCCTTTTGCCGATTGACGACGAACCGCTGCACGCGGCGGGCGAACTCGTAGTTCATCACGGCGTCGAAGCAATCGCCCTGCAGCCAGACCTTCGACTCTTCCCACAGCTCCGCGACGATGTAGGCGTCCGGGTTGATCGATTTCACCAGCTTGCGCCAATCTCGCCAGAAATGGGGGTTGATGTCGCTGGCCACGTCGAGCCGCCAGCCGTCGATGCCGTCGGACGGGTCGCCGTCGCCGTTCGGATCCATCCAGCGTTTCGTGATCTCGAAGATGTGCTGTCGCACCGGCTCGGAGAGGCCGCGGGCGTCGTCGTGCTTGAGGCGCGGCAGTTCGCCGTCGTCGCGGTCCCAGCCCTTGTAGTGGAACGGCTTGAAGCTGGTGATGTCGAACCAGTCCACATATTTCGACGCCTGGCCGTGCTTAACCACGTCCTGGAAGGCCCAGAACTCCTTGCCGACGTGGTTGAACACGCCGTCGAGAATCACCTTGAAGCCCATCGCATGGGCTTCATTCAGAAACTCGAGGAACCAGCGGTCGCTCTCCGACCACTGCCACGTCCTGGGGTCCTCCGTCTCGCCCTTGAGCTTCAACCGGCTGTCGGCGATGACCAGCGAGTCGTCGATGTGGCGGAAATCGGCCGCGTCGTACTTGTGCAGGGAGGGCGCCTGGAATATGGGATTGAGGTAGATGGCCGTGATGCCGAGCGAACGCAGGTATGGCAGCTTCTCGCGCACGCCCTGAAGGTCGCCTCCGTAGCGTCGATCATAGATGTAATCGTAGAACTTGCCCTTCTCGCGGTAGCCGCTGACGTACGCGCGCGACCCGTCCGGGTGCCCTTTCTTCGGCTGGTAGGGTTTGAACCACTCGTGCTGCCACGGCACGCTCGACGACGGGTCGTTGCTGCGTTCGCCGTTGCGGAAGCGCTCCGGGAAGATCTGGTACCAGACCGCCGTCTTGGCCCAGTCCGGAGTCGCGAATCCCGGCCGGCCGCCGCCTTCGAACGCCTGCTTCTTGCCCATGTCGGTTTTTAATCCTTCCCGATCGAAGACGGCCGCGTGCGATCCATCCGCGACCTCGAACACGTACTGGAACGGCCACGATGGCGCTTGCAGCGAGGCCGACCAGAACTCAAATCCCTGGCGCGTTGGACCGCGCACCATCGCAATGAGCGAACCGCCCGGCTCGATGCGGACGGCGGCCGACGAGAGATCGCCGGCGAGGCTTCGCAGCGAGACAGACGCCACGTTCGCCCCCATCGTCCGGAGGTACTCGGGGCGTCGCGGGTCGTGTCGGAGACCGGCCGCCACGACATCGTTCGGGCGTGCCGATCCCAGGGCCGCCGCGTCGTCGCCGACACGTAGGCCGCTGTTGAATCCGCCGCGACCGTCGGGCGCGCGAAGGCCGGCGTCGGCCGACGGATCCTCGATCGACGTCAGACCGTTGAGAACCAGCTTGTAATGGTGCAGACCGTCAGGCAACGGCAGAACGCGACGGAAACCGAGCCGCGCGCCGCAGTCAAAGAGCGGCGTTCGGCCGGTCTGCCAGTCGTTGAAATCGCCGACCAGCTCGACGCGCTCTACAAGCTGATCGTCGCCGGAACGCGGGTCGGAGTCTGGAGCGTACACGAACTCATGCCATCCGGAGTCGAAGACCTCAACGGTCCGCGAGGCGACCCGCAGCCAGGCCAGATAGCGTCCGGGTCCGCGCGCATCGATCTCCGTTGATACCGGCTCGCCGCCGGAGATAGCGGCGACGACCGGGCGAAACTCGACCCGCATGCGCCCCGCGGACGGAAGCGCGATGTCCGCACCCCAATCGCCGCCACCCATCGGCAGCGCGGGGATCGGTGTCATCAACCCGCCGCCGGCATCGCCTCCGGAGGGCACCACGCCGCACTGCCAGCCGAAGCCGAGCTCGACGTTCGCAGACTCCGACGACTGCATCTCGCCATCGCTGACCGTGAGCGCGATCTCGAATCGACCGGGTCGATCGACCGTCAGCTCGGTCCGAGCCGCGCGGGGATCCGCAATCACCGCTCCTCGCGCGCGCCCGGCATCGCCCACGCGCGCAACGCGCCAATCAAAGGTACGAATCGGGTGGCCGTCTCGGGCGATGCTCGCGCCCCCGTCCAGCTCCACTCGAGCCGCCCCTGTATCCGCGCCGCGTACGCGGAGCAGGGCGATCGGTTCGGGCGACGGCCGTCGCTCGATGCCCCAGCGACGCGCCGACTCGTCGAGCCAGATGGCCCAGCAACCGGTGGTCGGAATCGTGAGCCGGATGTTGCGACCGGGCTGCGTCAGCGAGCCATCATCGCCCTCGCCCAAGTGACGATCCCACGAGCCGCCGTACGTGAACTTGAACTCGTGCGCGCCGGCTCGCCAGATCTTGACCAGCTCGAAGCGCGACCCGGCGGGCTTCAGACGATGAGCCGGATCGCCGGCGTTCCAGTTGTTGAATGTCCCGGCCAGGCCGACCTCGGCCGCAGGGGCCGCCGCCGCAAGGCATGCGACGAGCAGCACGCACAGCGACCCGACGTCGAGACTCGCGGCCCGGGATCGATTGACTCGTATCGGCGCCATGGGATCGTCCTTCGACCGCCGGGGATGACTGCGGCGAACTCCGTCCGCGCCCACGGACCCGCCGAAAATCAGCTCGTTGTTGACGCTGGCCGGCTACACGCCGGGCGGCGCCGCTCCGGTGGACTCGCGCACGATCAACTCCACCGGCCGTACTTCGTCGACCGCATCGCGTTCGCCCTCGATGAGCGAGAGCAGCGCCTCGCACGAGCGAACGCCGAGATCGTACAGCGGCGTGCGGACGGTGGTCAGGCGAGGATTGCAGAACGTGGCCTGCCGCAGATCGTCGCAGCCGACCACGCTGATGTCTTGCGGGACGCGCCGGCCGGCATGCACCAGGGCATTGATCGCGCCGATGGCCATCTTGTCGTTGCCGCACAGGAACGCGGTCACGCCGGAGTCGACCCTCAGAATCTGGAAGGCCGCCTCGGCGCCGCCTTCCTCGAGGAATCGCCCGTCGGCGATGCGATAGTCCGGCAGGTTGAGGCCTGCCGCGGTGAGCGATTCCTCGAAGCCGCGCCGGAAGTCGCCGGTCGTCTCAACTTCGGTGGCGCCGTGCACCAGTCCGATCTTGCGATGGCCGAGCGCGATCAGGTGTTCGCCGGCCAGGCGACCGGCCGCGCGGTAGTCGCAGCGGACGGAATTCAGCCGAATGCCCGCGATCGTGTTGTTGACGACGACCAGCGGTCCGCCGTCATCCTCGAAATCCCGCAGGTAGGTGTCGTTGTTGGTGACGCCGATGCAGAGCATGCCGTCGACGAAGTGCCGCGCGAACAGCTCACGGTGCTCGCCGCGGGCGATGAAGTCCGGATGCGCGACCTCCAGCAGAATCTTGTGGCCGGCACGACTGGCGCGATCGTGGATCGCGCTGATGAGCTCGCCGATGTACGCGTCGGCAAAGGCGTGCTGAATCTGCGGAACCAGAATGGCGATCATCCCGGCCCGCTGAGACTGGAGTCCCTGCGCGAGTCGATTCGGCCGATAGCCCAAACGGCGAACGGTTTCGCGAATGCGGGTCCGCGTCGCTTCGCTGATTCGACCGCCGCGATTGTTCAGCACCAGCGAGACGGTCGTCAGCGAGGCCCCGCTCTCTCGAGCTATGTCTCTGATGGTAATATGTTTACGCTTCGACATCGGTCCGATTCCCATGCGACGGCTCTCCATTGATACGTCAGACCGATCCTGTGGGCAAGCAATCCGCGCAGCGTCGGATGGCGGCATCCAGCGTTGCGGCTAAAATGCCGCAAAGACTGCTTGCATTTTGCATGAACAGTTATATAATTGCAATGGTAAAAGGTTTTACTCCGCGTCGCTGGCGCGGAAACGGCGACCTCGACATGGCCCTCCCCTTCCGTCAGCCGCGTCGCTCAGAAAGCCCCCCAAACTGCTGTTGTTGGCATCGCGTTCAGCAACAGCGGCCTGACACAAAACTCGGTCGCACCCAACGAATCCCGGCTTTCCGCCACGCCTTCACACTCATTGAACTGCTCGTCGTCATCTCGATCACTGCGTTATTGATCTCCATCCTGCTGCCGGCCCTCAGCCGGGCGCGCGAGTCCGGCCGTCGCGGCAAGTGCGCAGCCAACCTGAAACAGATGGGCCAGATTCTCTGGCAGTACGCCGAGGACCACGAAGCGTGGTACCCGATGAAGGGCGACACGTCGAACAACCCGAACACGCCGGTGCACGTGCTCGCTACGCGGCAGCAAGTAGGTACACTGAATCCGACCGGGGCGTGGCAATACCTGCCGGATACCGATCCTCGCTATCCGGCCCAGCGCTACCAGTTCGGTCGATGGGGTTTGCAATTCGCCGGGATGATCCGCGACATCATCGAGCGCGACCACACGCACGCGACGATCATCCCAGGCGGCGATCCGCCCCAATCGGACGCCAATCCTGACCCGCGTTACATCCGGGATCCGAAGGTGCTGGTCTGCCCGAGCGATACGTGGGGCAACGAGTACTCGTCGCTCAATTCCAAGCAGGTGCGCCCGGCGAACAGTATTCCTGAGATCGTGGCCATCAGCGGGCCGCAGATGCAGGAAAAAAACTATAGTTACATGTATATCGCGGGCTATCGGACCGACGATCGTCCCGACTTCTTCCTGATGGGCGACGAAAGCGGCAAGATCGACAACGCTACCAATTCGCTCACCCAGCTCTCGGCCGACGACAACCACGGCTACTTCGGAATCAATGCCCTCTTCGCCGACACGCACGTGGAGTGGGTGCCGTCGCGCGGCGGAGATTTCGATTCGCTTCAAGAGATGGCGTCGAAACTCTGGACGCCGACGATTGTCACGCCCAAGCGATGGCGTGAGACGCC
Organism: uncultured Planctomycetaceae bacterium; assembly: GCA_964576285.1. Taxonomy (GTDB): domain Bacteria; phylum Planctomycetota; class Phycisphaerae; order UBA1845; family UTPLA1; genus SpSt-539. The sequence continues at coordinate 20,649 of CAZNUJ010000006.1, forward strand.
CGACGGTTCCAATCGGGCGACCGAAGTGCAGACGATCGACTAGCCCGGCGTCCTCCGGATCGCCGTCCGGAAACGCCGGTGCCCATAAATACGCGTGCCGATCGAATCGGGCCGAGTGACCCCGACCCGGTTCCTCGCGGATCGTTTCCGCAGGGCACTCGTCGACAGGCGCCGCCGCGAGTCATGTGAAGATTCGGCTCGCGGTACGAAGGCGGCTGACAGGGGCCATACGATTGAGAGGCGGGGCGCGGTGTCCCCGGAGTGTCCGCACTCCTGTGGGGCCGATTTCGCTCCCGCCCGAGTGAGGCCACGAGGTCATCCATCATTTCAGGTTCCGAGGAGGCGAAGAACGATGCAATCGATTCGAACACGCGGCGCATGTCTGACATTGTTGGCGGTACTGGCGACAGGCGCCTGGACCCCGACGTTGCTGGCCGCCGACGGCGGCACGCCGGCCAGCCCGCTGCCGACGCGCTACGCGGGCTTCCTGGTCGCAACGCAGGAGAACGCCACCGGCTTCGGCGACGGGACGGCCGGCACGCTCAGCGGCCCGAACGAGTACAGCATCGGCAGCGAGCTGAACCGACTCTACGTCACGTCGGACCTCGAAAACGTCTGGCTCGGCATCACCGGCAACCTGCCCAACAAGCTCGCCAACGGTGAGACCATCATCGTGCTCCTGCAAGTTCAGCCGGATTTTCCGTGCTCGCCCCCCAATCTGCTGTTCACTACGGGACTGCCCGGCTTCGGCGGCGGGTACAACTCGCTGTTCAATCTCGACCAGTTGAACATGGGCTGCGGCTTCTATCCGGACTTCGCGCTGGCCATCAACCGCGCGACCGCTGACGTGCCGAATGCCCGCACCTATGCCAATGCGTGGTACTTTCCGACAAACCTTGAACTGCCGTACGACGACGCCCTGACCAGCACCACACCGGCCAACGACAACAACGGTTTGTACATGTCGGTGTACATGAACACCACCAACGCCAGCGGCGTGACCGCCACGACGCAGCCGGTGCCCGATGGGACCGGCCCCGGCACACAGGAGGAATTGGCGGCCATGGCGGTGAAGGGGCTGCGCGTCCGGCTCTCGATGAACGACATGGACACAGGCGCGTTCGGCATTGCCGCCTTCCAGCAGCTCAAGCTGGCCGTGATCCTGATGGCGCCGGACGGAACGGTCAGTAACCAGACCCTGCCGCCGATCACCGTTCCCAACGCGCCGGAGTTCCCGAACTGCTTCGCCTCGACGCAGCCGGTCTCGCAGGGCGCGGGCACATTCGATCCGGACTACTTCAAGACTGTCGATGCGAGCTACACCTTCTACGCGACGGTGATGCTGAACAATCTCGGCGCGCCGGGCACGAGCGGCAAGGACGGCTCCGACATTCCGGGCGGCTTCCCGGTGGGTTCGCTGGTCGCCACGCAGCGGCTGCATACGTGCTTCGGCGACGCCCAGCCCAATCCGAATCCGCCAATCCCGTACGTTCGGCCGGGCTCCGAGCTCAACCAGCTTTTCGTTCGCCGCGACGAAACGCACCTCGAGTTCGCCGTGACCGGCAACATGGAACAGAACGGCAACAAGGTGTACATCTTCATCGACACCGGCAACGAGCCGACGTACAACCAGTTAACGAACGTCGGCAACACCGCCGACGGCTTCAATGCCATCCGCACCTGGGAGAACCGCAAGTTCGACGCGGGTTTCAATCCGCGCTACGTGTACATGGTGAACAACTCGGGCGGCACCCTGTTTGCCGATCGATGGGATCTCTCCATACCGTACGTCCCCGATGTGTCGAACCCGAAGACCTATCTCGGCTCCGTCGCGGTGGGCAGCGGCAACAGCGTGTTGAGCGGTGGTGAAAATCCAGCCAACACCAACGAGTTCGCACTGAACAACAGCAACGCAGACGGCGTGCCGGGGCATCCGACCACCCAGCCCTTCGACGCCGGCACGGCGCAGTTCGGTCTCGAGGGCCGCATCGACCTGTCGGAGATCGGCGTGACCAGCGCCAACTGCACGATCCGGATGGCCGTGATGCTGAGCGGCACGGATGGCGGCGGGCGGTCGTTCCTCTCGAACCAGTGCCTGCCGACCTACGCCGCGCCGTTCGGCAATGTCGGGGCCGACACGGCGGCCCTTCCGTACGACTTCGGCCTGACGGTCAGCGACGGCAGCTTCACGGGCCGCGACCAGTTTGCCGGTAATCAGTTCGTCGAGTTGACGCCGCGACGCAAGGGCGACTTCGTCGGCAACTGCTGCATTACCTCGGCGGACGTGGCTGAGTTCGTGAAGGTGCTGCTCGGCCTGCTGAACACGCCGGAGGCCATCTACCTCGCGGACTTCGCGCCGCCGACGGGCGTGGTCGACGGGCGCGACATTCAGGCGTACGTGAACTTCGTTCTCAGCCAGCCGCCGTGTCCTTGATCGACCGCTGGGAGAACGGATGAGACCAACGAACAGCCCGGCCGCTGCGTTTCACCCGGCCGGGCTGTTCGTCTTGATGGCCAACGCTGCTGCCGGTCGACCCGCGCGGTCGAGCGGCGAAGAATCTAGAGACGAGCTCGCGGAGGGCGCGACGTGCGAACGACAGTGATCCGAGTCGCCCTGCTGGCCGTGGCCTCGACGGCCACGCCCAGCTTCGGGCAGAGCCTGACGACACCCGATCGGCCGATTCTCCAGTACTTCGAGGCGACCTGGAGCACGATCCGGTACCGCATGCCGGATGTGTTCATGGCGGGCTACGGCGCGACCTGGCTGCCGCCGGTCTGGAAGGGTCAATCCGGCACCGCCAGCATCGGCTACGACCTGTTCGATCGCTTTGATCTGGGCACGGCCGCCGCGCCGACGCACTACGGCACCGAGAGCGACTTCCGCTTCATGGTGGCCGACTGGCACCGCGCCGACTGCGAGGTGTACGTCGACCTGATCATGAATCACAACGGAACCAAGGATAAGTCGACGCCGGGCTTCCTCACGCAGGGCGGATACCCTGGCTTCCTGTTGCAGGAGTCGGGGGGCGATCCCGACGGCGACTTTCACGCGTACGACAACGTCACCAACTGTCCGCAATCGACCTCGTGTTGCGCGTGCTACGACCTGTTCCAGGGTCGGCTGGTCGGCCTGATCGACATCGCCCAGGAAAAGAATCTCCAGTACATCCGCCATCCGACCACGGCCACGCCCACGAACGGCACGAACATTCCGGCCGGGACGCTTTACAACAGAGTGAGCGCGAGCAACGCCCGCTTCTATCCGGACCGCGACCTGCCGGCCATCAACTTCACCAACCCCGGCACGACGCGGCACCCGGGCAGCACGAACGTCACGATCTATCCGTTCAACACCGTCGACCCCATGCAGGGCGATTCGGTGCCGGAGAATGCAACCGCCCTGCTGCTGCGCTCCACCCGCTGGATGCTCGAGGAGATCGGCATCGACGGGTTCCGGCTGGACGCGGCCAAGCACATTCCGACGTGGTTCTGGGACAACTTCTGGGACAACGCGGTCTACCTGCGACGCAAGGCATTCGATGGCTCGATGGTGACGGCCTACTCGTTCGTCGAGGTGGTGGACAACAACAGCTTCATCCGCGACTACGTGCGCAAGCCCGGCGAGCCCGGCGGTTCCGGCGGCTGGCCGCCCTCCGGCTGGCAGTTCGGGTACCGCGATGCGCTCGATCTGAACGAGGCCGGGCAGCTCCGCGACCTGATCTCGGCCGCCGGACTTGGCTCGTGGCAGAACGTGCTGAACGCCTCGTGCGATCTGTCCGACGATGGCTTCCAGAACGGCAGCATGGGCGTGCACCACGTCAGCAGCCACGACAACGCCCTGCCGGTCGGCACCGACGACACGGTCGGCTGGGCCTACGTGCTGATGCGGCCCGGCCGCCCGAACGTGTATTACAACGCGTTCCAGTTCGGCCCCGAGCCGAACGACTTCCCGCGACGCGGCGGGCGCGATGATGCGATCGGCGCGGGCGGAAATCGCATCACCAAGCTGGTTCAGCTTCGCAACGAATACGCCCGGGGCTGGTACTGGGGCATCAACAGCACCGACCCGGTCAACCAGTCGACCGCCGACGTACTGGCCTTCACGCGCCGCACGCCGAGCTCGGTCGACAACGTGCTGGTGGGGCTGAACGACCGGCAGGACAATGGCTTCGACATCCGCGACGTGGCCACCAACTTTCCCAACGGCACGCGCCTGCACGAGCTGACCGGCAACGCGGCCGACCCGCTGGTCGATCCGACCGGCGAGATTCCCGACATCCTCGTCGTCAACGCATCCGGTCGTTTGTCGGATGCGTCGAATCCGTCGCGGCAGCACGTCCGCGTTCCGCGGGCTCGCAATAGCAGCGGCGTGTTCCACGGCCGCGGCTACGTCGTCTACGGGCCGACGCCGCCGAGTGGCACGTTGACGATCACCAACGTCGCTGAAACGATTCCGCCCGACGACGTGTCCGTGCCGGTGTGGCGGCGACGGCTGACGCCGATCGACGTGATTCGCTCCGACACGTTCGAGATTCAGCTTCAGACCACGCAGACCGATCCGCTCGACCCGGACACGGACAACAAGGCCGTCTTCTGGATCGACTCGGGCTATCGCGACTACAACGGCAACGGCTCGATCGACTACAACGCCAGCGCGTTCGAGGCCGGCGCCGAGAACTTCCTGACGCAGAACTCGCCGCTGTGGGGCGGCGGCACCGGCACCTATCGCCAGGTGATCGACGCGACGCAGCTCGCCAACGGCTACCACTACATCAAGGTGTGGGCCTACAAGCGCCGCGCCAGCGGCTGGCCCATTTTCCGCGAGTTCCGAAAGGTCATCTACGTCGATCGCCAGCCGCTTCCCTTCGGGCTCACGGCCCCGAGTCAGACTTGCGGCAACGATATCACCACGTCGAACTACACCGCCACGGTGGTCGTCGGCGACCCGTCGGTGACGCGCGTTCACATCTTCGCGAACCAGAAGGCCGGCACCGACCTGGTGGCGCTGGCCAACGCCAACCAGGGCGTCACCACGGTCGACGGCCTGACGTTTCGACGAACGATCTTCGGCGCGGTGAAGGGCAACCACCGCATCGACGTGGTGGCGTTCAACGACATCGGCAGCTACACGATCCAGTCGTACGTCGGCATCGGCGCCAATACGCTGATCGGCGCGGGTCTGGGCGACCTGAACACGAGTTACACCATCGATGGGGCCGACATTCAGGTCGCGGCCGGACTGCTGACCGGCGCGATCAACGCCTTCAATCCGGCGCTGGACTACAACTGCGACGGCCTGAACGACGCGAATGACGTACCGGGGTTTGTGAATTCGCTGCTCGGACTATGACAACGCCGCTGTGCGGCGGGAGGTGCATCCACAACCATAGCAATCACAAGAGTTTACGTGTCGCCTGCCGCGTGGTCGGCGGGCAGCGCGCGAACTTGACGCGCTCGGATGAATCGGGTAAACTGTTTTATCAGGAGTGGAAAGGGCCATCGGGTGGATGACGCTCCGAGCTGCCACGATGGGCAATGGGCCCGGTCGCGTCGGAATCGACGACACGCCTAAACCCTCACCCACTCTGGGTTGAATTCGATGACGCCTGCGGCGCGCGTGCTCTAAACGGAGCGTCTTCGCCGACGCAGGAACGAGCTGAAGGAAGCAACGAAGGAGAAAGAACATGAAGAAGCTGGCAGCATTACTCACGCTGGCGATCGCCGGCGCGGCATTTGCGCAGCCGTACAACCTGCGCGGCGGTTTCAACGGCTGGGGCGAGTCGCCCATGAACGACGACGGCGACGGCAGTTGGTCGCTGACCGTCAGCGCGGGCGCGCCGGGCAGCCTGGTCGAGTTCAAGGTCGCCCAGAACGACTGGGCCTCGAGCTGGCCGAGCAACAACGTCCGGGCGGCGGTGGACGGCGCCGGCAACCTGACGGCCCACTTCTTCCCGGGCCCGATCGCCGACGGCTGGAACCCGGGCGGCGACCGCGTGGGCTACAGCGATCCGCTCCAGTTCGGCTGGGAAATCCAAGGCTCGTTCAACGGCTGGAACGACGGCGTTGATACCGCCGCCCGCCAGATGTCGAATCTTGGCAACGGCCTCTATCGCGTCGATTACACGATCGCCAGCGCCGGCGTCCATGACTTCAAGTTCCGCAAGTCCGGCAGCTGGGACACCTCGATCGGCCCCGACATGGGTGAGGGTAGCGGCAACATCCAGATCACCACGGCAGCGCCGAACGAGTTGCTGCGCTTCGAGCTCGACCTGCCGGGCGGCCGCTGGCGGGTCATTCCGGAGCCGATGACGATGGCGCTGGTCGGCAGCGGCCTGGGGCTGGTCGCCCTCCGCCGCCGGGCTCGCAAGGCCTGAGTCAACCTTCCAATTTCAGTCTGAGTGAATCGATGGGCGTGTCCGTGCGGACACGCCCATCGTCTTTTCGAGCGACTTCATTGCCGCCGACTCGGCCGAATAGAATGGCGACGTGAGCGATCGGACGACGGGTGCGCAGACTGTTTCACCGCCAACCCGCCGGCGACGCGGGCTGGTGTGGGCGTTCCGTATCGCATTCGTCGTCCTGCCGTTCGCGATTCTCGGCGGCGTGGAGGCCGGCTGCCGGGTACGCGGATACGGCGGCTATCCGCCCGTCATTCGCGACATCGGCAGCGACGGAACGCAACACTGGTACTCGACCTATCGCCCCGGGGTGGACAGCTTCTTCTTCACGCGGCTGGCGCCCTCCGGCGGCATGCGCACCTTCGCGTTCACGACCCCGAAACCGCCGGGCACGATTCGAATCGCCCTGTTCGGCGGGTCGGCCATGCAGGGCTACCCACAACCGCTGCCGATGACCAACGGCGAGTTTCTGCAGGCGATGCTGAACGACGTGTGGGGTCCCGACCGCCGGGCCGAGGTGCTCAATCTCGGCGCGACCGCGATGGCCAGCTATCCGGCGCTGTGCTTCCTGAAGGAGATGCTGCCGCACGAACTGGATCTGGTCATCATCATGAGCGGCCACAACGAGTATTACGGCGCCTACGGCGTGGCATCGGTGCATGGCGCCGGCGCGTCACCGGCCGGCATGCGGTTCACGCGCTGGGCGCGCAGCCTGGGCATCAAGCAGTGGCTGGAGCAGCGCGGCCCGAGCGAACCGGCGACGGATGCGGCGCGGCGGCGCACTCTGATGGAGCGCGTGGTGGCGGTCGGCCAGATCAGCCACGACCACCCCTTGCGAGCCGCCGCGGCCCGGACGCTGGAGGCCAACCTCTCCGAGATGGTGGACCTGTGCCGGGCGCGCGGCATTCCGGTGATCGTGTGCACCCTGCCGGTCAACGAGGTCATGGGCCCGATCGGCGAGGATTCGCCGCCCGAGCTGCCGCCGGCTGAGCTGGCGACGTTCGACGAGAGTATCGCGGCCGCGAAGGATCTGCTGAAGGACAATGCTGCCGCTGCGTTCACGGCCGCCGATCGCGCCGTGAGATTGTGCGACAGCCACGCGCTGGCCCGCCACGTTCGAGCGGCGGCCGCCCTGAGAATCGGCCGGCACGAGCAGGTGAGGGAGGATTTCGAGGCCGCGATCGACTTTGACACCATGCCCTGGCGGGCGGTCTCAGCGGCGCAACGGGCGGCGGCGAAGATGGCCGAGCGCGGCGCCGTGGTATGCGACATGCGCGCGGAGTTCCGCAGGCGTTCGGCCGACGGCGCGATCGGCTGGCAACTGATGGTTGACCACGTCCATATGTCGCTGGAAGGACAGGCCGTCTTCGCGCGGGTGATCGCCGAGGCCATGACGCGCCTGCCGGAGCCGCTGCGAGTCGACCCGGCGCGGCTGGCGACGTTGAAGGACTGGAGGATCTACGCCGAACGACTGAACCACTCGGTCTTCGATGATTACACCGCCTACAGCCGGGTGCGAACGTTGTTCGACATCCCCTTCATGAAGCGCAACAACGCCGACGCCGCGGCCCTGTTTCACCGCAAGGTCGGCGAGATCTGCGCCGGGTTGAGCGAAACGGACCGCAAGGCCGTGCTGCAATGGGAGGACCCCGGACTACACGTCATCAACCACCGACCGCTGTCGGGGGTGGTGGCGTACTTTCGGATGCTGGAGGGCGACTACGCGGGCGCCGAGCCGCTGCTGCGAAACGCGCGCCACTGCGTGTCGAACGTGTCGCTGTGGCGGCTCCAGTACACGGTGTATCTGCTGGAGTGCCGGCGACGCCTCGTGAGCGAGCCCAACGAGGACGATCGCCGCCTGATTGCCGACGCGCTCGAGGTCGGCCGGCTGCTCGAGCGATTCGTCGGCTTCCAGGATCCGCTCGCGCCCACGTACCTCGGAATGGCGTACAATCTGGCGGGAAACCACCGCGCGGCCGTCAGCCTGCTGAACGAGACGGTGCGGTACGCCTCCGGCCGCGAGGGGGCGTGGATCGTCCGGGCGCTGGGCGATTCGCTGATTCGGCTGGGGCAGCTGGATCGGGCGCGGCTCCTTCTCGACCTGGCGAAGCGCGACCCCGACATGGCCGCGGTCGCGGACGAACTCGGGCCCCGACTCGCCGCAGCGACGCCGGCGACGAGATGATCGACGATGCGGTCGCCGATAGGGTGGCCGACCGGAGGCTGGAACGATGCCCTGCCTTGTGATGATGCGGCGAGTCAAAGCCGCCGCCGCGTTGGTCCTGGCGACGATCTCGGCGGCGAGCGGCGTGGAACGCGAGAACGTGAACTTCTCGACCACGCAGACGACCGTGTTCGGCGAGAGCATCTACGTGCTCGGCGACAATCCCGAACTCGGCGGCAACGACGTCACCCGCGCGGTGAAGCTGGAGCCGGGCGCGTATCCGCTCTGGCGGGTGACGATCGCCATCCCAAAGGGCACGTCGTACACCTACCGCTTCACCAAGCGGAACGACAGTCCGTCCAACCTCGCGAACCCGTCGAACAACACCTATCTGACGTCGCCCGTTGCAGCCTCCACGGGCGCGGGAAGTCCGGCCGTGTCGAGCAAGTCGGTGTTCTATCACTCGGGTTTCGCGCGGCCGGTGCTGAACTGGCGACAAGGCGGCGGCGCCTGGATGGCGTTGCCGATGAAGCGGATCGCCGTCGGCCGCGGGCCGGGCGAATGGCGATGGAACGCGCGCGGCTTCGGCCAGCCGGAGCGGATGCTCGAGTTCTACTTCACCGATGCGAGCAGCGCCGGCCGCGACCCGGCCAGCGGGCAGTACGCGACACTGATGGACGCGGTTTTCGTACAGGACGGGCACCTGTGCGCGTTCGTGCCCCCCGGCGGGCTGAGCCTGCCGGTGCAGACCAACTTCTCGATGTTCTCGACGGCATTGAACGAGACGCGCGGATACCGCGTGCTCGTGCCGCGCGGCTACGCCAACAGCGCTCCGCGTCGCTACCCGGTGCTCTACATGCACGACGGGCAGAATGTCTTCGACATGGGCCCGTTCGGCACCTGGAACGCCGACGAAACCGCCGCCCAGCTCATCCGCGGCGGGCAGATGCAGGACATGATCATCGTCGGCGCCGACAACGGGCCGAATCGCATCCGGGACTACCTGCCGCCGGATGACACCTATAGCGGTCAGCCGGGGCGCGCCAACGTATACGCGAACTTCCTGATTAACGAGCTCAAGCCGGTCATCGACGCCAACTATCGCACCCTGACCGGCCGCGAGCACACGTCGACCCTGGGCTCGAGCATGGGCGGGCTGGTGTCGCTCTACCTCGGCTGGGACTACAACGCCACCTTCGGGCACATTGGGGCCATGTCGGGCTCGTGGCAGTTTCAGAACTTTCCGAACCGCGTGCAGTCCGGACCGAAGAAGAACCTGCGGATCTATCTCGACAGCGGCAACGCCGGCACGTCGCAGGACAACTGCTGGCCGACCCTGAACCTGCGCGACGGGCTGCTGCGGCTCGGCTACGCGCTGGACGGCGACATGTATCACACGATCGGATACGGCCATCAGCACAACGAGGCGGCATGGGCGGCGCGACTGCCCGGAGCGTTCACCTACCTCTTCAACGCGGCCGAGGGGCCGAACGAACTGCTGAGCGAATCAACCCGCCCGATCGGCGACATCGACGACGACGGCGACGTGGACGCGGTCGACATCGACCTGATGGTGGCGGCGCTGCTCGGCATGCCGGTTGAGCCGGCGCACGAATCGCGAGCGGACATCGACGGGAACGGTCGAGCGGACGGCGAGGACGCGGCGGCGTTCACGCGGTTGGCGTGGGTCAACCTGTAAGGACGCGACGCACGCCGGCGCAAGGGACCAGCCGCGCGATGAATCCGGCCGGCGAGCTTCCACCGGGCACCGCCCCGTGCCGACAGAGTGATGGCACGCGAGCGATCCCCGCTCAAGCCGGGTCTCCCGCGTGGGCGGCGACTCTGATTCCTCGTGAAAAACGAGGCTGACGGGGCTCGAACCCGCAACCTCCGGCGTGACAGGCCGGCGCTCTAACCAATTGAGCTACAGCCCCGAACCGGTCGCCGACCCTGCGGACGGCTGCCGTGGGACCCTGTACCCTAAGGCTGCCGGTGGGTGAAGTCAAGACGGCGCGGCGGCCGCGCGACCGCACGCTCGCAGACTCGCACGAAGTTCGTCGGGGCACGTCCGATACGCCCGCGAGGCGATGACCGGCCATGCGCCGCCGCCTCGTCCGCACCAATATCCGCGCGGCGCCGGGCAATACCCCGAGGATCGGCCGGCGACCGTTCCAATGGAGCCGCGGCTTTATACTCGCCGGTGAGCCACGCGACCGTATACTCGATGACGAAAGGCCGCGCCGCGGAAGCGATAGCATGATCGACGCCATTGGCAAGTACGTCGGCGCGAAGGTGGTGACCGCGCTGTGCGCGCTGGGCGCGGTGCTGGCCGGCATCTGGTTCTGGCGGCACCCGGAAGACCTGCGGGTGTTGTGGACGACCGTGCGGCTGAGCATGGCGTGGATCGCGTTCGCGCTGGTGCTGCCGTGGACGTGCTTCCCGATGCTGGGCTGGCTGCTGAAGCTCGAGTCGAACCTGGCGGGCGCGCTGCTGCTCGGCGGTTATCTGCTGCTCGACGTGCTGGCGGCGTTGTGGCTGGCCGGCTGGCACGTGAGCGGATCGCTGGCGTGGCTGGTGCTGATCGTTGGTTGGCTGGCGGCAGCGGCTTATAATTACATCATCTGCGAGTCACTGGCACGCTACGCGGAGCGATAGGCGGGCAGGAGGAGGTCGATGACGGGACCAGGGATCGGGGACCGCGTCAGCGAATACGTCCTGACCGAACTGCTCGGCGCCGGCAGCTTCGGGCGGGTCTACAAGGCCGTCCACCACATCTGGAAGGACCGGGTGGTGGCCATCAAGGTCCCGACGCATCCGCAGTACGTCAGCAGCCTGCGACACGAGGGCGTGGCCCTGCACGGGCTGTCGCATCCGAACATCGTGCGCGCGATCGGGCTCGACCCGTTCGCCGACCCGCCTTACTTCATCATGGACTATGTGGACGGCTGCTCGCTGCGCGACGTCATCCGGCGGCACGATCGCGGGCTGCCCGTCACCGCCATCCGCGGCGTGCTGGTGGGCCTGCTGAGCGGGCTGGCGCACGCGCACGCGCGCGGCGTCGTGCACCGCGACATCAAGCCGGAGAACATCCTGATCGATCGCGGCGGCGACGGATCGCTCGACCACATCGAGCCGCAGGACGTGCGCGTCTCCGATTTCGGCCTGGGACGGGCCCTGCACATGACGACCCAGAGCATCATGCAGTCGGGCAGCATTCCGGCCGAGCCGGGCAAGAGCATCTCGGGCACGCTGGCCTACATGTCGCCTGAGCAGCGCGAGGCCGGCGACGACGACCCCCGGCACGACCTGTACTCGGTCGGCGTCGTGCTGTTCGAGATCGCCACCGGCGAGCGCCCGAGCGGCACCGAGACGCCCGGCATGGTGCGCGACGGGCTGCCGGACTGGATCGACGAGGTGTACACCCGCCTCTACGCGCGGCTCGATCGAAGGTTCGCCGATGCCAACGAGGCGTTGGCGGCGGTCGAGCAGTTGTCGGCGCCGCCGGCCATCGGCGGGGTGCCGCCCCGCATCGCCGGCGCGCCACCCGCCGAGTGCCCGACCTGTCGAGGCGCGGTCGAGCCGGGCGACAATTTCTGCATGCACTGCGGATGCCAGCTGGTGCCCGAACCGACGCGCTGCCCGCAGTGCCGCGGCTGGGCGCAGCCGCAGGATCGTTACTGCATCTTCTGCGGCGCGCCGATCGAAACGGTGGTGAGTTGATTGAATCCGGCCGGCCTGTTTTCGGGGCTGATGAGCGTGCTGGCGGCCGCCATCACGGCCATCGTGTTCGTGTTGATGGTCGCGGCGATCTGCGCGGCCATCGTCAAGATGATTCGTCATACCCTGCGCGCCGGCCTGGGCGAGCAGATCGAATCCGAGAAGTATCCGACGGCAGACGAAGGTCGAGTGTGCCCGAATCGGACCTGCGGGCATGCGAACCGGCCGCTCGCGCGGTTCTGCAGCCAGTGCGGGCGGAGGTTGCGATGAGCGTCGAGGCGCGTTCGAGCGACAGCGACCTGGTGCGGCGGGCCCGCGCCGCGGAGGACACGTTCATCGCCACCGCGCGGGCGGCGATGGATTCGCTGCCGGCCGACGCCGCGCCGGGACGATGGTTCGAGACGCAGGAGCGCGACGCGGCCGAGGACGTGCACAAGGCGATGGTCGAGCGGCGGCTGTTCGGGGCCGATCGCCGCAAGAGCATGCCGCAAGGTCGGGTGCTGGTGCGACGCGGCTTTCGCCGCCGCTGGCTGCTGGGGCGACGGCTGTCGTCGGTGACGGCGGCGGGCGTCCTCTCGTCGCCCGGCTCGCTGCTGGATGATCGGCCGCAGCCGGTCGGACTGGCGGAAGTATCTCGCTTCGTGCGCGAAGTGACCGGGCTGACGCCCCCGCGCGTGCGTCGGCTGGTGGTGGTGTGCAGTCCGACCGGATTCGCGCCGGAGGTGTGGTCGGCCGGAGCGGACCTGGCCTCGGCCGGCGTGGTGCTGGTCGAGCCGCTGGCCGACGGCGGCTGGAAGACGGCCGCCCTTGGGGACGGAATAGATCCGAGGCTGGTGCAGCTGTTCGACCCGGAAGGGGAATCGGATAAGCGCGATCGCGTCCGCCGGGAGATCGAGGAGCGCCGCGCGGACCTGCTGCTGGGCGGCGTGTCGGCCGAGCAGATCGCCGAGCGGCTGCGCGTGCCGGTCCGCGCCGTCGAGCGCGTCATGGAGAGCGTGTGTGCGAGCGACCCGGAGCTGCGGGTGTCGCGCGTGGACGGGCGGGCGGTGCTGTACCGCGGGATGGCCGGCGACGCGCAGGAGGATCGATCGATGGGCGTGACCCACTGGCTGCGCTCGCTGTTTTCCGGCCGGCAGGACGAGAACCGGCAGATCAATCACCTGATCGAGCGCCGCAACGCGCTGGCGGCGCGTCGGGACCGCATCTACGAGGACGTGGCGCGGCTCGAGAAGCGCGAGCAGGCCCTGTTCGAGGAGGGCCGGCAGGCGACCGCGGCGGTGGTCAAGCGGCGGGTGGCGTCACAGGTGGCGCAGCTTCGCAAGGAAATCGCGCGATGGAACACCTCGGCGTCGCTGCTGAACCAGCAGATCAACGTGCTCAGCACCGACATTCACAACCTGACGCTGTTGCAACAGGGGCAACTCGCCAAGCTGCCGTCGGCCGAGGAGCTGACCGAGCACGCCGTGGCGGCCGAGGAGATGCTCGAGACGCTGGCGGCCGACGCCAAGCTGGTCGATGGGCTGGAAGCCGGGATCGCCCAGACGGCCATGAGCGATGATGAGGCCGCGATTCTGAGAGAACTCGAGCAGCCGGAACCGAAAGAGGCGAAGGTGGAGCGCGCCGCGGAGCCGCCGGTTCGCGACCCGACCGCCGGGGAAGCCGGGGCGGCACAGCGCAGCCGGCCGCAGGCGGAGTAAGCATGGGACTGTTCGACTGGCTGACCAACCGGGCCAAGCCGCTGTCGCAGATGACGCGGAGTGAGCTGCGCCGCCAGGAACTGCTGCTCCAGAAGGAGCGCGACCGGCTGCTGACGCGTGTCACCGACCTGGCGAAGCGCAAGCAGGAGATCTTCGAGCGCGGAGCGAGGGAAAAGACGCCGGAGGTGCGAAAGGCCCTGGCCGGGCAGTTCGAGTTGCATACCACCGAGCAGTTGCTGCTCGCGCGTCAGCTCAACATCCGCACCAAGGAGTGCCTGACGGTCGGCCGCCTGCGGATGCTGCGCGAAAGCGCGGAGCGGGCGGCGGCCACCGGCAGCAAGCTGGGGCTGATCGGCGAGAAGGACCTGATGGCGCTCGAGAAGCTGATCGAGAACGACGCCGTCACCAGCGAGATGTACCAGCAGCGACTGGACGACATGCTGGCGGTCGGCGGCGAGCCGGCGCAGGAACTCACGGCGGCCGGGCGGCAGGTACTCGACATCTGGGAGAAGGTCGATACCGGCCTGATCAAGGACGCCGGGGAAGCGTTCGACGAGGCGGATCGGCGGGTTCGCGAACTGCACAAGGCGGCGGAGTAGGAGGCCGGATTGATGTCGCTGTTCAAGTCCTCCGAAGAGCGTCGCATCGAGCGCGAGATCAAGATTCGTCAGGGCATTCGCCGAATCGAGAAGTCGATCGTCGAGCAGAACAAGTTCACCGACGAGTTCGTCCGCAACGCGCAGCGCGCCCGGCAGATCGGGGACCAGAACCAGTACCAGTTCATCCGCCAGTCGCTCAAGAAGACGGCCACGATCAAGCGAATGCTCGAGCGGCAACTGCTGGCCGTGAAGAACGCGCTGCTGATCAAGCGGCAGGCCGAGGCGTCGGCCGACTTCGCGGCGGCGATGAGCACCATGGCCAAGGAGATCGGCCGGCTGTTCGGCGAGACCGACCTGACGCAGACCCAGCTCGACTGGGAGAAGGCGCTCTTGCAGAGCCAGTCGATGGAGGAGCGGATGAGCCTGTTCCTGGACAGCGTCGAGCAGATGGCGACCAGCGAGGCCGGACCGGCCGCGGTGGAGTCGATCAGCGACGCCGAGATCGACGCCATGATTGACGCCGAGGCCCAGGCCGAGCACGCGCGAGAGATGCAGCAATTGGCCGGTCTGAGGGCCGAGCTGGATGCGCTCAAGGGGCAGGTGCAGCGGGAATCGAAGTAAGCCGCGGAGCGTCGGCGGCCTCCCCAGGCAGAATTGAATCGTGTCAGCATCGTACGCGACGTTCGAGCGACTCAAGGAACGCGGCGTCTCCGCATACAAGGCGGGCGAGTACGCGTCCGCCCGCAGCTACCTCGTGCAGGCGGCCGAGGCGATGGTGCAGCTGGCCGAGGCGGCCGGTCCGACGGCGCTGGGCCGGCAGCGATCCGAGATCGCGCGGGAGATGATGGAACTGGCGAAGACGTGCGATCAGCGCAAGTCGCCGACCCGGCCGATGCGCACCGGCGAGGAGGACGGCAAGGGAGCGGACGCCGACGAGTGGATCATCCGGGAGAAACCGTCGATCCGGTTCGAGGACATCGCCGGGCTCGACGACGTCAAACAGGAAATCCGTCTGAAGATGATCTACCCGTTCACGCACCCGGAGCTGGCCAGCCACTACGGCGTGCCGGCGGGCGGCGGCGTGCTGCTGTTCGGACCGCCGGGCACGGGAAAGACGATGATCGCCAAGGCGGTGGCGGGCGAGATCGACGCCACCATGTTCGTGGTCTCGCCGGCGCAGATTCTCTCGAAATGGGTGGGCGAGGCCGAGCAGAACGTGCGCAAGCTGTTCGAGCGGGCCAAGGCCGAGCCGCGCTCGATCATCTTCATCGACGAGATCGAGGCGCTGGTGCCGCGGCGGCGCGAATCGCACAGCACGGTGATGACGCGGGTGGTTCCGCAGATCTTGCAGGAACTCGAGGGCTTCGACCGCAAATCGCAGCGATGCCTGCTGTTCCTCGGAGCGACCAACGAGCCGTGGGCGCTCGATCCGGCGGTCATGCGACCGGGACGATTCGACGCCAAGGTCTATGTGCCGCTGCCCGACGCGCCGGCCCGGCTGCGATTGCTCGAGATCTACCTGATGAAACGGCCGCTGGGCGATGACGTCGATCTGGCCGACCTGGTGCGCCTGCTGGAGGGCTTCAGCGGCGCCGACATCAAGGCCGTGAGCGAATACGCGGCGCGGATTCCGTTCCTGTCGGCGGTGGGCGGAGAGCCGTCGCGGCCGATCTCCCGCGCGGACATCGAGACCGCCATCGCGCAGGTAGGTCGAAGCGTCGAAACGCGTGAACTGGCGAAGTACGAGGACTTCGCGAAGGTGAGCTGAGGCCTTCGACGCCCGGCGCGTGAGAACGCGTCGCCGCTCCCGGTAGAATCCGAGGGGGAGGATGGTGCCGTGTACGACCCCGATCCCAGCTCGTCATCGAGCCGAGCCGATGCCCCGGCGTGGGCGTTGCCGCGCGGACGGGCGAGACGCGTGGCGCTGTCGCGCCCGACGCTCCGAATCCTCGAACGTGCGTCGCCGCGCGCCGATTTCTCGGTCCGCCACCGTGCGAAGGACCGCCTGATCCGGGCCATGCTGACCGAACGCGAGGGACTCGCCGGCGAGGTTTTGCGTGAGAGCCGCGACGAGTCGTACCCGGCGCAGCGGCATGAGCAGCGACCGCCGGCTCGAGCGAGGCGATCGACGCAGGCGGGGCATATGCCGCGGATCTCGAACGTGCTGGAATCGGCCGCGTGGCTGGCGCGCGTCTATCACTCGGCCCGGGTCGAGTCCGCCCACCTGCTGCTGGCCCTGCTCATGGAGGGGGGCGGCGAACTCGACGAACTGATCCGGTCGCATGGAATCGACCGCCATGACCTGCGCCGTCGGCTGGTGGACGCACTGGGCAGCGGGCACCACGAGCCGGTCATGGCCGGCGACGACACCACCTCCGACCAGGCCCCGGGCGCCACGTGCAAAGCCTGCGGACGGCGCCACCCGGCGACGGCACGATACTGCGGGGTGTGCGGTGTTCCATTGCCGCGCGTCGGGCCGGGGGACATCGCGCTGGAGAGAGCCCGTGAATGCCTCGCGGCCGGGAGAACGCGCGAGGCCCTCCGATGGTACCGGGAGGCCGCGGCGGCCGATCCGACGCGAGCCGAGGCGTGGATCGAACGGTCCGCGTGCCTGCCGCAGCGGGCCACGATTCGACGCGCCTGCTTTGTGATAGCCGGACTGGCCATTCTCTCATCGGACGAGCGATACCATGCCGAGATGATTGCGACGTACCGCCGATTGGCGTGGTGGCAGCGATGGGCGGCCCGGTTGAACCTGCCGCCGTTCGCGCTGGCGAAGCTGCGCGCCGCCGGGGGAGCCGTCCGATGACGACGTCCGACCCGCGCAGGATTGGCACGCGCGGCTGCGTGGCGGCGGTTGTGCCGGTCGATGCGCTCCCGCGACGCGGGCGTGAGGCGACGCTGCCGCCGAGCTGCGCGGCGCTGGTGGCGCGAGGTCGCGATCGCCGCGCGGTGGTGCGCGCGGGCGAGCCGCTTGGGTTGGACGGCGTCGATAGTGTTCTGCTCTTTTCGCCGGCGGAGCAAACCGTGGTCGTTCGCGTCGATCGCCTGTCGAGCGCCGACGGTCACGCGTGCTCCGCGACATTCGACGTGGTCGTGCTGGTGATACCGGAGCCGGCCGAGCTGGCGGCGCTGTGCCGGGCGTTTCCATCGGTGAGCTCGTCCCTGACGGTCGACGACATCGCGCGGCGCGTGCAGCCGGGCGTGGCGGCCGACTTGTCGGTGTACGCCGCCGGCCTCTCGGCGGACGAATTGACGCGCAGCGCGGCGCACGCCGACGCGACGGAACGAATTCGCAATCGGCTGGCGCCGGAACTGTTCGCGGCCGGCCTGTCGCTGTCGCGGGTCGGGTCGATTCGCTTTGAATCGCCGACATGGGAGGCGCTGCGGCGCGAGCAGCAACGGGCGGAACTGCTGGCCCGCCAGACGCAGACCGACCTTCGCATCGCCGAGATGGCGGAGGCGGCGCGGCGGCAGCGGCTCGCCGGTATGGAATCGCTGGTCCAGCGACTGACGGCGCTGGCCGCCGAACGGCCCGGAGTCGGCCTGTCCGAGCTGATCCGCGCGTTCGGCCCGGCCGAACGCGGCGAACTCTACCGAGCGTCGCTGGGCCTGTCGGCCGGCGGCGCCGCCACCCGCCGGGTCGTGGCGGTGGCCGGGCAGGAGATCATCGGCATCCGCCCGGATGCTCCGGACACGGCCGAGTTTCGGGCGGCGTTGCCGTCGGACGCCGGGCCGTTGCGTTCGGTGCGGCTGCTGCCCGAGGGCGAACTGCTGGTCGGCGCGGCGCGCGGCGTGTTCTGGACGAGCGCGACGGGCGAGGTTCTCCGGAGGTTCCTATTCACGCCCTCCGCGCCGCTGCGCGGCGGCGTCAACGCGGTCGCACGCACCAGCGACCGCCTGCTGGCGACACACTCGGAAGTCGGCTTGATCTCGTGGCCGATCGAGGGCGGGGCCGAGCCGGTTTATCCGCTGCGCGAGTTGCTCGCCTCGGCGGCGACCGTTCGCGATGTCCACGTCGATGATGAAGACCAAGTCTGGCTGGCTGCCAACGACGTGGTCATTCGCTGGACTCCCTGCGACGGCTGGACGCAGCGTCGCATCCTGTCGGCACGGGTCGGGGCGCTGGCGGTGGATGTGTCGCTGGTCGTCGCCGGTCTCGACGACGGCCACGTACTCGGCTGGCCTCCGACGGCGGGCGACTCACCCAGTGCTCGCGCACTGCGTCCGGCGACGGGCAATGCAGTTCGCTCCATCAGCGTGCTGCGTGCCGGCGGCGTGGTCTACGTGCTCGTCACGGACGGGCGACCCATGGTCGAACTCCGCGTCGCGGATGACGCGCATCACCTGGAATATCGTGCGACCGAGCCGTTGCGATGGGGATGGGTCGGGCCCGATGTCGTCGCGGCCGTCAACGAGCGTCGAGATCGCATGTTCTTCTGGCCGATCGGACGGAGCGACGCGCCGACAGGTGTCGCGCCCGTCTCGCGCTGGTGCGGGCACACGATCCAGGATGCGATCCTCGTACCCGCGCAGACCACGCCGACGGCTTAGACGGCGATCATCGGCGCGCGACGGGCGCAGGACGGCGGGAAGCGGTATGATGTCGCCGTGGCAACGGAACGCATTCAGAAGTTGCTGGCGGCGGCGGGATTCGGCTCGCGCCGGGCCTGCGAGGAACTCATCGTCGAGGGGCGGGTGGCCGTCAACGGCCACGTGCTGCGCCAGTTGCCCGTGCTCGTGGACCCGGAGGTGGACGGCGTCACGGTGGACGGAAAGCCGGTTCGGCCCGAGCGCAAGGTCTACTTCGTCCTGCACAAGCCGCGAAACGTGGTCTGCACGAACAACGACCCGGACGGCCGGACGCGGGCGATCGATCTGTTGCCGGGTGTGCGCGAGCGTGTCTTTCCGGTCGGCCGACTCGACGCCGAGTCGACCGGTCTGCTGCTGCTGACCAACGACGGAGCGATGGCCGAACGGCTGGCGCACCCGCGCTACGGCGTGCCGAAAACCTACCGCGCCGAGGTGGCCGGACGGCTGGACGACGCGACGCTCGACCGCATCCGCCGCGGGGTGTGGCTGTCCGACGGGCGCACCGGTCAGGCCGAGGCCGAGATTATCCATCGGCGAGAACAATCCACCATCGTCGAGATCACGCTGCGCGAGGGCCGCAATCGAGAGGTGCGGCGCATCCTGGCGAAACTGGGGCACAAGGTCTATCGGCTGACGCGAATCCGCATCGGCCCGCTGTCACTGCGGAAGCTGCCGCTGGGCGCAGCACGCTCGCTCAATGAGCGCGAACTGACCTCTCTCAAACGCTTCTGTGAGCGGCCTATCCCGCCGCACCCGGGACCGGCGGTCCTGACGAGTCGTCCGCGGGCATGGCAGGGGCCGCGCGCGCGTCGGACGGCAGGCGCAGGCGACCGATCAGATCGGTGGCGCGGGCCAGGCCGCGGGCCGCGAGGTAGGCTCGCAAGCCGTCGGCGATCTTCCGAGGGGCGGTCGGGTCGATGAACAGCGCGGTTCCGACCCCCACCGCGGTCGCGCCGGCCAGCATGAACTCGACCGCGTCCTCCCACGTCTGCACGCCGCCCATGCCGATGATCGGAATGCCGGCGTCGCGGGCCGCCTCGCGATAGACGCGACTGACCATGTGCAGCGCGATCGGCTTGATGGCCGGTCCCGAGAGGCCGCCCGAGCCGTTGGCCAGCATCGGCTCCCAACGTTCGATGTCGATCGCCATGCCGAGCAGCGTGTTGATGACCGAGAGGGCCTGCGCGCCGCCGGCGATGGCCGCGCGGGCCGTGACGGCGATGTCCGATACGTTCGGCGACAGCTTGACGATGAGCACGGCGCGGCGGACGACCCGGCGAACCTCGGCGACGAGCGCTTCAAGCCGCTGCGGGTCGGTCCCGAACACCAGCCCGTCGCGGACGTTCGGACACGAGACGTTGAGCTCCAGCCCGGCGATTTCCGGCTGCGGATCGAGGGCCTCGCAGACGCGTACATAATCGGCGACCGAGTGGCCGGCGACGTTGACGAACACCGGGCAGCCGAGTCGTCGCAGGTCGGGCAGCTTATCGCGGATGAAGGCGTCCAAGCCGACGTTCGCAAGGCCGATGGCGTTCAGCATTCCGGCCCGGACCTCGCAGATCCGGTCCGGCTGATTCCCGGCGCGCGGCTCGGGCGTGACGGCCTTGGTGGTGAAGGCACCCAGCGTCGCGAGGTCGAGGTACGGGGCGTATTCGAGGCCGTAGCCGCACGTCCCGGAGACGGTGACAACCGGGTTCGCGAGGCGGACCGAGCCCACGGAAACGCTGAGATCCGGCTCGATGAGCGCGGGTGGTCTGGCGGCTGGCATTCGACTCACAAGATCGACCGGCCGGTCCGGCCTGTCAAGCCGCGTACCTGCCGCCCGGACGCGTGATCGGCTACACTTGGATGTTTTCGCCGAGCAACGCGCCGCTCGGCCCCGAGAGGAACCGCATGGCCCGTGAACTCCTCGATACCCACTATCGCTCCGATTGGGAGATTTCGCGGGCGCTGGACTTCGCCGCGTTCAACTGTGGCTACTGCCTCCGTACCGAGGATTCGTTTCGCCAGAATCAGCAGAAC
Source organism: uncultured Planctomycetaceae bacterium (assembly GCA_964576285.1). Lineage (GTDB taxonomy): Bacteria > Planctomycetota > Phycisphaerae > UBA1845 > UTPLA1 > SpSt-539. The sequence goes on from CAZNUJ010000006.1 coordinate 41,839, forward strand.
CTGGTCTGGCGCCTGCTGGAGGGCGCGCCGATCGACGCGACCACCCGCCTGTGCGACGTCGGCTGCGGCATCGGCGGCCCGGCCGGCTGGGTCTGCGAGCGCTTCGAGCCGCGATTGGTGGTCGGGGTCGAGTTCTCGAATCTGAATGTCGCCAACGCCCAAGCCTTGTGGGCGGACCAGCCGCGCCGGCCCCGATTCGTGCAGGGAAACGCGCAGGTGCTGCCGCTCGCGACGGGCAGCGTCGATGTGGTGATGAACCTGGAGTCCGCGCTGCACTACCCCGACAAGGCGGCGTTTCTACGCGAGTGCCGGCGCGTGTTGAAGCCGAGCGGGCGCCTGTGCCTGGGAGACATCGTTCGGACGCGCGTGTTGCCGTTCAACCTGCTGGCCAAGGTGACGACCGGCAACGTGTTCCTCTACTCGCTGGGCGAATACCAGCGCGGCCTGCGCGAAGCCGGATTCGAGATCATCCGGCACGAAAACGCGGCTCCGTCGGTGGCGCAGTCGATCGAGCGCGGTCTGTCGGAGTGGAAGGCGCGCGGCATCCGCGCCACCGGCGACGTCGCGCGGCGCGTCAGCTTCCTGCGGATGCTGGGCACGCTGCTGCGTTGGGGCTGGCTGCGATACGACCTGTTCGCGGCCCGGCCGCTTGCCTAGAGCGACCAGCGGCCGCTAGCATGGGGGACTCGATCGACACCGGGAAACGCGCCGCCCAGCGGCATCCGGGAGGCTGAAGCCCGACGATTGATGGGCGTCCCTCCTCCGCCCGTCCCGGCCGACCGCAACGGCCCTCAACCGCGAGCTGGACAGGAGTCAACATGGCTTTTCATACGAGTCCTTCAGGAAAAAAGCTGGTCACGCTGATTCCGGGCGACGGCATCGGCCCGGAATGCACCGAATCGGCGCGGCGCATCATCGAGGCCTCGGGCGCGGCGGTGGAATGGGAGCTGCGCGAGGCCGGCGAGAAGGTGTTCGCCCGCGGCCTGCAATCCGGCGTGCCGCCGGAGACGATCGAGTCGATCCGCAAGACGCGGGTGGTCTTCAAGGGCCCGCTGGGGACGCCGGTCGGGTACGGCGAGAAGTCGGCCAACGTCACCCTGCGCAAGCTGTTCGAGACCTACGCCAATATCCGGCCGGTGCGCGAGCTGCCCGGCATCAACACGCCGTATACGGGGCGCGGCATCGACCTGGTGGTGGTGCGGGAGAACGTCGAGGACCTGTACGCCGGCATCGAGCACATGCAGACGCCGGGCGTGGCGCAGTGCCTCAAGCTGATCTCGCGAAAGGGCTGCGAGAAGATCGTCCGGCTGGCGTTCGAGTTCGCGCGATCGGAGGGCCGTCGGCGCGTGCACTGCGCGACCAAGTCGAACATCATGAAGATGACCGAGGGCTTCCTGAAGCGGACCTTCGAGGAGATCGCCAGGCAGTACCCGGACATCGACGCGCAGCACATCATCATCGACAACTGCGCGCATCAGCTGGTCAAGCGGCCGGAGCAGTTCGACGTCATCGTCACGACCAACATGAACGGCGACATCATCAGCGACCTGACCAGCGCGCTGGTCGGCGGCCTGGGATTCGCGCCTTCCGCCAATCTCGGCAACGAGGTGGCGATCTTCGAAGCCGTGCACGGCTCGGCGCCGAAGTACGCCGGCAAGAACGTCATCAATCCGACCGCGGTCATTCTCTCGGGCGTGCTGCTGCTGCGGCACCTGGGCGAGTTCGAGGCGGCCGCGAAGATCAACCACGCCGTGCTGGTCACGCTGGAGCAGGGCAAGTATCGCACCGGCGACGTGGTCGGCTACGACACCGCCTGCACCACCACGGAATACACCGACGCCATCATCGCCAACCTCGGCAAGCGCTCCGAGAAATGGCAGGTGCGGGAGTGGAAGCCGATCAAGCTGCCCGAGGTTTCGTCCTCGCCGGAGTTCGTCAAGGCGAAGAGCCTGAAGGTCGTCGGCATGGACCTGTTCGTGGCCTCGCCGCTGCTGCCAGGCGATCTCGGTCCGAGCCTGGAGCGGTTGACCGCGGCGACGCCGCTGAAGCTCAAGATGATGTCCAACCGCGGGACACAGGTGTATCCCGCCACCGGCGCGATCACCGACTGCGTCGACCACTATCGCTGCCGCTTCGTGTCGCGGACGCCCGGCGGCGAGATCGGCGACGCCGCCCTGCTCGACGTCATTCAGCGCGTCGCCGGCCAGCACCGCTGGATGCACGTGGAGAAGCTGCACGAGATCGACGGCCAGCCCGGATACACCAAGGCCCAGGGCGAAGACTGACGCAATCGGCACCGCCCGCGCAGCGAGGCGACACGGGTTGAAGCGGCGCGTCGCGCGTCAGGGATCAAGCCGGGGTCGGGTCAGGACGCTGGGGGGTGGCGGCAGCGGCGCGGCGGCGGCCGCGACGACCGGAGCGGGCGGCGGGACGATTCGACATCCTCCGCGCAGGACGCCGCCTTCGCGGATGATGACACGCTGGGCCTCGACGTCGCCTTCGACCACGCCTTCGCGCGCGATCTCGATCAATCCACGCGCCACGACCTGGGCCGTGACGCGCCCGCGAACGAGGATGTTCTCCGCGACGACACGCTGAATGTTCAGGCGGGCGGTCGGCTCGATCACGAGGGTCCCACAGGTCATCAATTCGCGACCCGGATGGGTCGCCACGATGCGCAGGTCCTCGAGCGTCAGCCGGCGCTGGCACTCGCGGCACGCCAGCGACATGGCCTTGACGGGCACGCTGATTCGCGCGCCGCAGTGATAACAGGTGACTTCGCGATTCGGAGGAACCGTGGCAGGCATCTCCGCGCTCCGACGGCGAAGGGCCGCGCGTCACGCGGCCAGCGCGCGCCAGCCGGAGCGGACCGCGGGCACGGGTGTCAGCGAACCGCGCCGGGGATCGGAATGGCCGCCGGTTCCGGCATCGGTCGGGGTTTGGGCACCGGGGCCGACCCGCCCTCGATCGGACGAACACCGCCCTGCGGAACGGCCTGCTCGCGGCGCGCGGTCTCGGCGATCGCACCGACCGCGACGTGGCCGACGAACTGGGCGCCGTCGTTCATCTCAAGCCGTGCGGCCCGAAGGTCGCCGTCGATCCGGCAGGTGCTGGTCAGGTGGAGTTTTTCCGTGGCGACGACGTTGCCCTTCACTTCGCCGTCCACGCGTACGCTGGCGGCCTCGATCTGGGCGGTGACGCGAGCGCCGTCGGCCACGTGCAGCGCGCCTTTGCTCTTGATCTGCCCTTCGAACTGGCCAAGGATTCGCAGCCCCTTCTCGAAGCTGATCTCGCCCTTGAACTTCGCATCGGCCCCGACGATGGTCGGAAACTCCCCGTTCATATCGCTCATGAAACGCTTCCTTTGCCCGAAAGTCGGCGGCGCTGTGCGGGCCGTCCGGTCACCCTGCCCCGGGTGGACTACGGCATGAGTATAACGAACCGACGTCGGCGTTCAACCCGAGTGCCAATCGCTGGTTAAGGCCGATAAACGAACAGATTTCACAAGCTAGCGACGCCGGCCGACGTTGGCCGGTCCGCGCTGCGTCTGCGGACGGCCGCGCGAGCCGGTCCCGACGTCGCTCGGCAAGTCGCGTTGCTCTCGAAGGGCCTCGGGCAGTCGCGGGCGTCGCAGCGGCAACGTGGGCGAGAAATCCTCGACGTTGAGGTCGCATTTCGCCACGACGGCCATGCAGAACGGGCTGGAGACGACCAGCGGCGCGTCCGGCGGCGGCACGGTGATCTCGTAGTCGACCCGCAGCCGGGGCCCATCGCGATAGACGCGGTTGATGCGGACGGCGTACTGATCCGAGAGTCGGCGCCCGAGCGTGACGATGAGCACCATCTGCTCGCGGAAGTCGACCGGGATATCGACCAGCGGCACCTGCGCGAGCATACCCGCGTCACGCACGACCAGCCGCATGGGTCGATCCTCGTGGCTGAATGTGCCCGACGCGATCTCGAGGATCGGCAGCTCGGCTCCATCATCTGGCAGGGGAACCGCGCGCTCGTTGAGCTCGCCGCATCCGATCAGGAGGAAAAGTCCGCAGGCGCAGAAACACCACCGCATGGCTGGGACATCGTACCGTATGCCGCGGTGGTCCGATACGACGGGCGCGGTAGGATGTGCCCGCATGGACGTGGAAACACACCGCCTGGAGGTGTCGACCCGCGGCGACGACCACGTCGTGGACCTGACGCGGATGGTCGCCTCGGCGCTGGCGTCCGGCTCGATCCGCGACGGGCTGGCGTGCGTGTTCGTGGTCGGCTCGACGGCCGCGATCACCACGACCGAGTACGAGCCGGGGCTGGCGACGCATGACCTGGCGGCCGCCCTCGAACGTCTCGCGCCGCGCGACGGGCGCTACCTGCACGAGGAGACCTGGCACGACGACAACGGCCACGCGCATGTGCGGGCGTCGCTCATCGGGCCCAGCCTCACCCTCCCGCTGGTCGGCGGGCGACTGGCGCTGGGGCAGTGGCAGCAGATCGTGCTGATCGACAGCGACACGCGGGCGCGGCGGCGCGAGGTCGTGGTGCAGGTGCTGGGCGGCGGAGCGGATCGCCCCCGGGGAGGTTGACGCGATGCAGTGTCCGGGCTGTCACAAGAACGTTCCCGACGACAGCAAGTTCTGTGCGTACTGCGGCGTGGCCATGGACGCGAAGACGCTGGTCACCAAGCCGACCGCGGATGCGCCCTCGCCCGAGCCGGCGCCCGGTGTGCCGACGCGTGGCTCGGCGGCGTTCGACCCGGTTCATGAGAAGCCCGTGCGCGAATTCCGGCCGGCCTGGCGCGCGTTCCTGGGCGGCTGGGTGATCTGGGCACTGGCGTCGGCCGTGATGATCTACCTCGCGGCGCGGTTCCAGGCCAGCAGCGGCGCGTGGAACGTGATCTGGATCGCCATCGCGTTGGGAGCGTTGCTGGCTCTGGCTCGCCAGGTGTGGTGCGTGCTGGGCATCCGCTACCGGCTGACAACTCAACGGTTGTTCGTCGAGCGCGGCCTGCTGTCGCGGACAACCGACCAGACCGAGCTGGTCCGCATCGACGACGTGCGGGTGACGCGCGGCATCATCGACCGGCTGCTGGGGCTCGGCCGGGTGGACCTCGTTTCGACCGACGCCACCGACAAGGCCCTGCGGATCATCGGCGCCGAGCAACCCATGGCGATCGCGGAGGACATCCGCGTCCACACCCGTCGCATGCGGTCCCGGCAGACCATGTTCATCGAGAGCATCTAGCCGCCGCCGGGCGGCAGCCGCCGACCTTGCCCGGTCGGGGCTGTCCGGGAGCAGGGGAGAAAACTTGACATATCATGATGTCATGATATGATTACTAGTATGGCTCGGCGCCGATCGCTCGTTCCGCTGGTCCCGTTCGAAACGCTGCGACGCGTGGCGACCGCCCTGCGCGTGCTGGCCCACCCCCACCGGCTCCGCATCGTCGAGCATCTCGACGGGCAGCGACTGACGGTCGGCCAACTGGCCCGCGCGCTCGATCTGCCGGCCGCGGCGTGCAGCCAGCACCTGAACCTGATGCGGGCACATGGCCTGCTGCGCTCGCGTCGCGACGGCCGCGCGGTGTTCTACGAGATTGCCGATCCCAGCGCCCGCAACGTGCTGGCATGCATCCGCCGACATGCGGCGCCCGGCAACCCCTGAGGAGTGCGTCACCATGTCCAAACCCATTCGCATCGTCATCGTCGGAGGGGTGGCCGGAGGCGCCACCGCCGCCGCGCGGGCCCGCCGCCTGAGCGAGTCCGCGTCGATCGTGGTCCTCGAGCGCGGGCCTTACGTGTCGTTCGCCAACTGCGGCCTCCCCTACCACGTCGGCGGCGAGATCGCCGATCGCAAGGCGCTCTTGCTCCAGACGCCCAAGAGCCTCAAGGCCCGGCACAACCTGGACGTCCGTGTCCGATCCGAGGTCACGGCGATTCACCGCGACCGCAAGAGCGTCTCGGTGAGGCGATTGGACGACGGCCACACTTATGAGGAGCCGTACGACAAGCTGATTCTCTCGACCGGCGCCGCGCCCATTCGCCCCCCTCTGCCGGGTGTGGATCACGATCGCATCTTCACCCTTCGCACGCTGCCCGACATGGATCGCATCAAAGCCGCGGCCGACAACGCCCGGGAGGCGATCGTGATCGGCGGCGGTTTCATCGGCCTCGAGATGGCCGAGAACCTGCGGCGGCGCGGGCTGGCGGTGACGCTCGTCGAACTGCTCGATCAGGTCATGCCGCCGCTGGATCGCGAAATGGCTTCGCCGGTCGCCGACGCGCTGCGGTCGCACGGCGTCGATCTGCTGCTGGGTGACGCGGTCGAGTCCTTCGGCGACCGCGCGGGCCGCCCCACCGCGCGGCTCAGGAGCGGCCGCGAGCTTGAGGCCGACCTGGTCGTGCTGTCCATCGGCGTACGCCCGGAAACCACGCTCGCGAAAGAGGCCGGGCTGACGCTGGGCGAGCGTGGCGCGCTGATCGTGAACGAGCACATGCAAACCAGCGACCCAGACATCTACGCCGTCGGCGACTCGGTGCTGACGAGCGACGTCGTGACCGGGACGGCGGCGCTCATCCCGCTGGCCGGCCCAGCCAACCGGCAGGGCCGCATCGCCGCCGAGAATGTCCTCGGTCGATCCACGCGCTATCGCGGTTCGCAGGGCACGAGCATCGTGCGGGTGTTCAATCTGGCGGTGGCGATGACGGGCGCGAGCGAGAAGTCGTTGCGAAAGGCCGGCATCGACTGCGAGAAGGTCTATCTGCACCCAGCGCACCACGCCGGCTACTTCCCGGGCGCGATGCCGATGTCGATCAAGATGCTCTTCAGCAAGCCGGACGGCCGCGTGCTGGGGGCTCAGATCGTCGGCGGCGACGGCGTGGACAAGCGCATCGACGTGCTGTCCGCCGCCATTCAGGCACGGCTGACTGTATTCGATCTGGAGGAGATGGATCTGGCCTACGCGCCGCAGTTCGGCTCGGCGAAGGACCCGATCAACATGGCCGGATTCGTGGCGGCCAACGCCTTGCGGGGCGACGTGCGAATCGCCCACGCGGACGCGTTGGACGGCGCGTTGCTGCTGGATGTTCGCACGGAGCGCGAGTACCAGACCGGAGCGATTCCGGGAGCCATGCTGATTCCGATCGACGAGCTGCGTCGGCGCGCCGACGAACTGCCGAGGGACCGGCCGATCATCGCGTACTGCGCCGTGGGCATCCGGGGCTACACGGCGGCGCGCATCCTGCACCAGTTGGGATTCGACGTGCGAAATCTGTCCGGCGGCTTCAAGACGTATCGCATGTTCCATCCGGCTTGAGCGTGGCTGGCGCTACTCGCGGCCGATCAGCTTCAGGAAGGCCGGCTCGTCGAGCACCTGGATCCCGAGTCGTCGAGCCTTGTCGAGCTTGCTTCCGGCTTCCTCGCCGGCGACGACGAAATCGGTCTTCTTACTGACGCTACTCGCCGGGACGCCGCCCAGCCGGCGGATCAGTTCCTCGATCTCGCTGCGCTTGAAGCGCTGCAGCGTGCCGGTGACCACCACGGTCTTGCCGGCCAACGGCTGATCGGCCGTCATGCGCCGCGTGGGCTGGCGCATGCTGACGCCGGCGGCGGCCAACGCCTGCCACGTCTTTCGGCCGGCCTCGCTTCGGAAATAGCCGTGCAGCGAGCGGGCAATTTCGGGACCGACGCCCTCGACCTGCTGGAGCTCCTCCGGCGAAGCGGCCCCAAGCGCCTCCATCGTGCCGAAGTGATCCGCCAGCAGTTCGGCCGTGGCGCGACCGACGTGGCGGATGTTGAGCGCGGCCAGCACGCGCCCCAGCGGCTGGGCCTTGCTCTTCTCGATCGCCTCGAGCAGGTTGTCGACCGACTTGTCGCCCATGCGTTCCAGCTTCAGCAGGTCCGCCCGACGTTCCTTCAGTTGATAGAGGTCGGCGAATCGGCGAACCAACCCGGCACTGACCAACTGGTCCACCAACGCCCCGCCCACGCCCTCGATGTCCATCTGATCGCGGCCGCAGAAGAACGCCAGCCGTTCGCGAATCTGGGCGTCACACTCCGGATTCACGCAGCGAAGATAGACCCCGCCCTCGTCCCGGGCGACGTCGCCGCCGCACACCGGACATTGCCTGGGCGGCCGGACCGGCTGAGCGCCGCGAGGCCGCTTCTCGGTCACGACCCGGACGACCTGTGGAATGATCTCGCCGGCCTTCTCGATGACGACCGTGTCGCCGATGTGCACGCCGAGGCGCTCGACCTGGTCGAAGTTGTGCAGGCTGGCGTGGCGAACCGTCGTGCCCGACAGTGACACCGGCTTCATGACCGCGCGCGGCGTGATCGTACCCAGCTTGCCGACCTGGTAGTCCACCTTCTCGACGACGCTCTCCGCCTGCTCAGGCTCGTACTTGAACGCCACGCACCAGCGGGGAAAGCGGCTGGTCGCCCCGAGCGCGTCGCGCTGCGCGAAGCGATCGACCTTGATCACGAGGCCGTCGGTCTCATAGGGCAGGTCACGGCGGCGATCTCGCCACGATTCGACGAACGCCAAGACCTCGTCGATGGAGCGCGCCACCCGGCGGTGCGGATTGACCGGAACGCCCCAGCCGGCCAGCTTCTCGAACAGCACGCTGGCGCGATCCGCGACGAGCGGCTCGACCTGACCGAAACCGTGCGCGCAGAACGCCAGCCCGCGACCGGCGACCAGGCGGGAATCGAGCAGCTTGAGCGTGCCGGCCGCGGCATTGCGGGGATTCGCGAACGGCTCCTCACCGGCCTGTTCACGGAGCGCGTTGAAGCGATCGAACGCCGTCCGGGGCCAGTAGACCTCGCCGCGAACCTCCAGCACGTCGGGCCAGCCGCTGCCGTGCAGCGCCAGCGGCACGCTGCGGATGGTCCGGACGTTGGCGGTCACGTCGTCCCCGGTGCGGCCGTCGCCCCGCGTCGCCGCCAACACGAGCCGACCACGCTCGTATCGCAGGCTGGCGGAGACGCCGTCGATCTTGGGATCGACGAGATACTCGACCGCTTCACCCGCCAACGCTCGCCGAACGCGATCGTCGAACGCCCGCAGTTCGCCCGCGCTGTAGGTGTTGTCGATCGAGAGCATCGGGACGGCGTGCGTCACGTGGGCGAACTCGGCCAGCGGCGCGCCGCCGACGCGCTGCGTGGGCGAGTCCGGCGTGACCAGTTCCGGGTGAGCGGCCTCGAGCCGCCGCAACTGGTCCAGCAAGCGGTCGTACTCGCGATCGCTGATCTCGGGCGAGTGCTCCACGAAATACAGCCGATCGTGCCGGGCGATCTCCGCCCGCAGGCGCTCGATCTGCCTGGCCGGGTCCGATTCCATCCACAATCTCCAGCCGCATGTTATCAATCGCGCGCCGCTGGGGCGACCGCCGCGATGTCCTCGTCCGGACAGGAATGGTTGCCACGCGCGAGGGACACGGCCGCGTCCGGCGGCTAACCTCGGCGTTCGAGTCGGGTCCAGTGGGCCGGTGGCCGCACCCGATCGATGAACCGGAGCCTCGTATGCCCGTCACGACCCGTCGATGCCGCGACCGCCGCGTCGGGCGTTTGTGGCGCGCGGCGTGCTGCGCGCTGCTGACTTTGCTGACGGTCGGCTGCGGGTTTGATCCCCGCTGGCCGCAGTCCGCCGCCGAGCGCCTGCAGGATGGTCCGGACGTGGTCGTGTCGTATGCCTTGGACGGCGCCAAGCGGCCGAACTACTTCCAACGGCACCGCGACGGTCGCGTGGTCGAAGTGTCGTTCGATCTCAACGGCGACGGCCAAGCGGACGAGACGGTGGATCGCACACGTGACGACCCGTCGTGGCCGCACTGCCTGCTGGTGCTCGACGGTGCGCCGTTCGACGTCGTTCAGGCGATGTGGGACGCGGGCCACTTCCGATTGTTCCCGCGACCGAGTCGGCTAGTCTCCGTATTTCCCGCCATGACCGACCTGGCCATGACCCGCCTGTTCGGCTCGCCGATCTGTAGCGGTCCGGAGGCGCTCTACTTCGACCGCGCGGCGAATCGCATGCGCGGCGGCAACCTCTCGTATCTCGCCGGCGACAACGCGCCGTGGCTGAAATTCGTCAGCTACCACGCGCCGCAGTCCATCGGGGCCAAGGCCTACCTCGATCCGCAGGCGGTGTTCGACGAGGAGATGAACGGCGCGATGCGCGCGTTCCGGGCGGCGCGCACCGGTCTGGTGTCGGCCTACTCGATCGGGGCATCCGGCCTGGGAACGCGCGGCGGGCCGGAAGCGATGCGCGCGTACCTGCTGACGGTCGAGCGGCTGTGCGAACGGCTCGTGTATGAGCACCGGGGCCGGGTGCGCATCACGATCACCTCCGACCACGGCCACAACCTGCGACCCTGCCGGCGCATCAACTTCCGCCGATCGCTGGAGGCGGCGGGATTCCGCCAGGCCGATCGCCTGAACGACGACCGCGACGTGGTCGTCCCGGCCTACGGCCTCGTAACCTACGCGGCCATGTTCACTAAGCAACCGGCCAGACTGGCGGAGGCGATGGTGCACGACCCCGCGGTCGACCTGGTGGCGTACCGCGACGGGGAGGCGGTCGTCGTCCTCGCGCCCGGCGCGGCGGCGAGAATCTCGCGCACGAGCGAGGGGAAGTTCACGTACGAGCCGACCACCGGTGATCCGCTGCGGCTGATGCCGATCATGATGGAACTGCGCAAGGCTGGTCACGTCAGTGTGTGCAACGAGATCGACGATCGCGCGATGTTCGAAGCGTCGGCGAATCACCTCTATCCGGACCCGTTACATCGACTATGGGAGTGCTTCGACAACCTCATGCATCATCCGCCCGACGTGGCGCTGTCGTTGAAGGACGAGTTCTGCCACGGCTCATGGCTGTTCGAGATTGGTATCGGCAAGGTCGCCAGCACGCACGGCTCGTTGAATCTGAAGAGCTCATCCGCCTTCGTCCTGAGCGACATCGAACCGCTGCCAAAGTCAATTCGCATGGCCGACCTGCTGACGACGCTCGAGCGCACCCGCGCCGCACCGGGACGCAGCGCCGCCACGAGCGCGCCCAGTCGCTGAATCCGTGAGCCGGACGTTGATTCGGGCCGGCGAAGCCGCTATAAACAGGGTGAGAGTGTGATCTGTGCTGTTCGATACGGAGGCTACGATTTTTTGAACCGATACTCGTGAACCATCGGGAGGCTGGCAAATGGGCGGCCTGAGACGTACCCACCTCGCGTGGGCGGTCCCGCGCCCCAAGGCATCTCCCACCTTGTAAGAGGGGTTCATGAATCCGCCTCCGACCGGCAGACCTGCGGAAAGCACTTTTTGAAGGGCCCGATGCGCTTCGTGCGGATCGGGTTCTTTTTTCACCTCCTGCCGCTCGGCTCCCCGCGATACCCGTGACCGTCGATTAGCCGATATATTCCCGGTCCACGGTTCGAACGGGAGCGCGACATGCACGGATGCGGTCGAGGCCGCTGGCAACCCCGCCTGATGCTGCTGGCCGTCGCCGGTGCGATTGTTCCGGCCACGCCGGCGATCGCGTCGCCGCCCGAGAGCGAGATCCTGGCATGGCAAGTGGCGCTCGACCGCGCCCTGATGTCACCCGGCGTCATCGACGGCCGCTGGGGGCCCAAGTCCCATCGCGCCGTGCGAGCGTTTCAGGGCCGACACGGGCTGCCGGTCACCGGCCTTCCCGATGCTGCCACGCGAACTGCTCTGGGTGTCGATCCGGGCGGTGCCACGCGTCCCTACCAGATCAGCAGCGGCGACGTCGCCCAGGTCGGCCCGTGGCCGAAGACTTGGCCGGAGAAATCCCGCGTCGATCGACTCGGCTACAAGTCCGTCGCCGCACTCGTCGCCGAGCGCGGTCACTGCTCCATCGCATTGCTCTCGCGATTGAATCCGGGCCGGCGGCTCGATCAGCTCGAAGCCGGTGACATCGTCACCATTCCAAACGTCGGCACCGATCCGGCCGGACGGCCACGGGCTTCGGCGCTGGAGGTCAACTTGGCGAGCAAGACGATCGAGGCGCTGGATGCGACCGGCCGCACGATGGCGCTTTTTCACTGCTCGATCGCCAAGGACAAGAGCAAGCGCCCCAGCGGGCGCGCGGCGGTGAAAGTCGTCAGCCCGAATCCGGTGTACGTGTTCGATCCGGCCATGTGGCCGGAAGTCAAGGGCGTCAACCGCAAGCTGATCATTCCGCCCGGGCCGCGCAACCCGGTGGGGCTGTTCTGGGTGGGATTGACGCTGCCGGGCTACGGCATTCACGGCACGCCCGAGCCCGAGTTGATCGGGAAGACCGGTTCTCACGGTTGCTTTCGGCTGGCCAACTGGGACGCGATTCGCCTCGGCTCGATGGTGCGGCCCGGCGTGCCGGTCGAATTCGTACAGCGTGACACCACGCCGGTGGCCGTCGCGTCGGCCGCGCCGCCCTCCGGCGCTGGGCTCCTGATGGCCAGGACGGGCGGCAGCGCGACGACTCCGGCCGCGACCTCGCCGCCTGCCGCGACACGTGCCGCTCCGCGCCGGAGAACGGCCCGACCGAACGCCGCTCGGAAGGCAACGCCCACCAAGCTCGCCTTGCGTCCGGTGCGGACCTCGTCACCCGCTCGATGAAGTTTGATCGTCTCACCGTCGTCGTGATGCTGGCCTGCGCGGCCTTCCAGGTCTGGGCGGCGGACTATTACACCGTCTTCGACGATGAGGCCTTCTCCCTGCAACGCTACGTCCTTCCGGCGGGTGAGTTGATCCGGGCGTTGTGGAACGGCGCCGAACCCGATCCGCCGCTGTACTACCTGCTCGAGCACACGTGGATTCAACTCGTGGGCGTGCGACCGCTGCCCATGCGCGGCTTGTCGATCCTGTTCTTCGTCCTGTCCCTGCCGGTGCTGCGGGCCGCGGGCGAGGCGTGGTACGACCGCGCCGCGGGCCGCTGGGCGGTCGTGCTCTGCGGGCTGAACCCGCTGCACCTGTTCTTCGGATTCGCGGCCCGGTGGTACGCGCTGTTCTTCCTCTGGACGTCAGTCTTGCTCCTCGCCACGGGAAAGCTGAGCACCGCGGCGCATCAACCGGAGGCGTCGGCCGCTCGGCGCCGATTCCTCTGGCCGGTGATTTGGGTCATGGCGGCCGCCGCGGCCTGTTACACCAACTACCTCGGCCCGGTCGTCGTCGGCGTGACGTGGATGTATGCCGCATGGACGCAACGCGGCGACCGACGGATGCTGGCTTGGCTGCTGATCGCGACAGTCGCGCTCTTCTTGCCGTGGATGCCCGCGTTCGTGGCGGAGATCGGGCGATTCCCGCAGGTCTCGAGCGCTCCGACGTCGTACGCGGTGTGCGCGGCCCGCACGCTCATCGCCCTCGCGGCCGGGAACCTGGCCGGGCCGGATTCGCTGTACGTCTGGATTCCGATGGGCGTGTTCGGCCTGGGCACGCTGATGCTGGCGATCGCCGCTCCGCGCCGACTGGGCGGCCCTGCGTGCGTCGCCCTCGGCGTGGCCGTCGCGGGCATCGCGTCGCTCGTCCTGATCGACAAGTACGTGATGGCGTTCAGTGGCGCGTTCTGGCTGACGGCGGCGGGCGTGCTGTCGCTGCGGCACGCCGGCCGGCTAGAGCGTGCTCGGCAGGTCACCGTCGCGGCCCTGTCGCTGGCATGGGCGGGCTGCGGCATCAACTGGATTCTGGAACAGGACTGGACCAGCCTGCGCTGGCTCGACCCGATTCCACAGGCCGTCCGCGAGCACATCTGGGACCCGGTCATCGTCGCGACCCATCCATCGGTGCGCTATTACTACGGCTGCAAGGATCCGGCCCGCTGGACCGGCCGATTGCCGCCGCAACGCTGGTCTGAACGGGCCGACATGGTGCTAACGCCGGCCCAAGCGCTGGAGCGGCTCGATTCCGTTGACTTGGTGGATCCATCCGGCCGACCGCTCACGGTCGCGACGATCCGCACGGCGTCGATTCGCTCCGACGATGCCGGCTGGCCACACTTCGAGGCGTGGCTGAACGAGAACATGAAACTCGAGAAAGAGACGGCCCTCATGCCCGACCCGTGGGCGGGCCTGAAAGACAGGCTCGATCCGGTCTACGTCCATCCCACCCACCGCGTCATCGCGCGGCGCTACGTCGCCGAAACGCCACGGGTACGCTAAGCGCCCGCCGCGGCCGGCGCTCGACCCGGCCGGTGCGACGCAATCCGGCAAAAGTTGCTTGTCAGACTTCCGGTGGCCCCGATAGACTAGGCCCATCGGCTTCGAGGCCGGCTGGGCATGAAGGACCCGGCCCCCGGCGGTTGCCGCCGACAAGGATCAACTCCGGAACCGCCCGCACGACGCGTGGCGCTCGGCGCATGGAGGCGCGGCACAGCATGATCCTCAAGCGACTCGTCCTGCACGGCTTCAAGAGCTTCGCCGACAAGACCGACTTCGACTTCGAGCCGGGCATCACCGGCATCGTCGGACCGAACGGCTGCGGCAAGTCCAACGTGGTCGACGCCATTAAGTGGGTGCTCGGCTCGCAGAGCGCCAAGAGCCTGCGCGGCACGCAGATGCTCGACGTCATCTTCAACGGCTCGGGCACGCGGAAGCCCTCTGGCATGGCCCAGGTCGACCTGATCTTCGACAACTCCGACCGGCGGCTGCCCATCGACCAGACCGAGGTCACGGTGTCGCGGCGCCTGTTTCGATCGGGCGAGAGCGAGTACCTGCTGAACAAGCAGGTCTGTCGACTGAAGGACATCAAGGAACTGTTTCTCGACACCGGTATTGGCGTCGAGGCCTACAGCGTCATCGAGCAGGGCCGCGTCGACGGGCTGTTGCGCGCCAACCCGGTCGACCGCCGCGCGATCTTTGAAGAGGCGGCCGGCATCAGCAAGTACAAGGTGCGGCGCATCGAGGCCCAGCGCCGCCTCGAGCGGGTCAACCAGAACCTGGCTCGCGCCGGCGACATCATCGAGGAACTCGAACGCCGGCTTCGCAGCATCAAGATTCAGGCCACCAAGGCCCGCAATTATCAGGAATACTCGTCGCGGCTCCGCGAGCTGCGCAGCACGCACGCGCTGGTCGACTATCACCGGCTGCACGACGCGCGCTCGGTCCTCGAGCGCAGCGCGGCGAGCTTCAGCGACCGCGCCACGGCGCATCGAACCGAGATCGACTCCCTCGAGGCCTCCGCCAGCCAGGTCGGGGCCGAGCTGCTGGAGCTGGAGGAGCAGATCACGGCGCTCGACGGCCGGCTGCTGAGCGTGCAGGCCGATATCGCCGCCCAGCAGGAGCGGATGAACGCGTCGGAGCAGCGCATCGGCGAGCAAGTCGAACTGCTGGAGCGCTGCCGGGCCCGCCTCGCCGCCATCGATCAGCAGACCGCCGGACTGGCCGAACAGCACCGCCAGCAGGCCGCGGCCGCGGCGGACGTCGAACAGCGGGCGGCCGAGGCGGCGCGAGCGCTGACGGACCTTCAGGCGACCGAGGGCGAATTGTCGGCCGAGTTCGGCCGGCGATCGGCCGAACTCGAGTCGGAGAAGAGCGGCGTGCTGGAGTTGGTGCGACGCACCAGCCAGCTCAACAACGAGCTCTCCCAGATCGGGCTGATGCGGGAGAACCTGCTCGGCCAGCGATCGCGATTGGAAGCTCGCGACGCCCAGATCGCCACGCAACTGGCGGAGCTCATGCACCGTCGCCGGCAGGCCGAGTCCCGCCGCGATGAGCTGGAGCGCCTGATTGCGGAGCAGACCGCGCAACTGGAGGCCGCCCGAACAGCCGTGTCGGACGCCACGCGAGACCGGGCGCAGGTCGCCGAGCAACTGGCGGCAGCCAAGGAGCGCCGCAGCGCGATCCAGTCCCGGCACGACGTATTGGCCGAGCTGGATGCGCGGCGCGAGGGCCTGCTGGCCGGATCGCGCGAAGTGCTTGAGCGCCGCGACGCGGACACGTCCGGCGCGACGTTCGCCTACGTCCTGGGGCCGGTCGGCGAGCTGTTTGAAGCCGATGCCGCGGATGCCCACGTGGTCGAGGCCGCGCTGGGCGAGTTCTCGCAATACCTCGTTGTCCGCAGTCGCGACGCGCTGCTGAACGACTCGGCCGCCGTCGCGGGTATCGCGGGCCGTGTGCTGGCGTTCGCGCTTGACGCGCTCCCGCCGACGCTGGCAATGGCCGACCTGCGCGAGCAGCCGGGCGTCGTAACGCTCCTGGCAGACCGAGTACGCTGCCCCGAGGATTGCCGGCACCTTCTCCGCCAGCTCTTGGGGCGAACGTACCTGGTCGAGTCGATTGATGACGCCCGCCAACTCGCCGCGGCGTTCCCGGACGCGGGCCGTTACGTCACACCAGACGGAGCCATCGTCGAGGCGGACGGACGCGTCGCGCTCGGCCCGCTCGATCGGACGGCCGGGCTGATCAGCCGGCGGAGCGAGCTGCGCGAACTGTCGGCCACGCTGGAGACCGCCGGGCGCGAGATCGCCGCGCTGACCGAGCACCTGGCCACCGCCGAGCAGGCCGTCGTCGAGTGGCAGCGCCGCCAGCAGGAGACGCAGGACGCGCTGGTCGCTGCCAGCGCGCAGCGGGCAGAGGCCGCCGCGCTGCTCGCGGCGCATGACGACGAGACGCTGAAGCTGTCGGCGGAGCAACCGCAGATCGCGGCCGAGGCCGGCGAGCTGGCGCGGCTGATGCTCGATGCGGCGCGGCGCGAGGAGCAGAGCCAGTTGTCGCTGGTCGAGGCCCGGCAGCAGGCCGGCGACCGCGAGCGGCGCGTGGCCGAGCTGTCGGCCGCGCTCGAGCAGTTGTCCGACCGCCGCCGCGCGATGGCCGAGCAGATCACCGAGGCCCGCGTCCGCGCCGGCGAGCTGTCGCAGCGTCGCCAGTCGCTGGCCGACGCGCAG
This sequence comes from uncultured Planctomycetaceae bacterium, assembly GCA_964576285.1. GTDB lineage: Bacteria > Planctomycetota > Phycisphaerae > UBA1845 > UTPLA1 > SpSt-539. The sequence continues at coordinate 58,703 of CAZNUJ010000006.1, forward strand.
CTAGCCCTCGAGGCATCGCAGCGCGGCCTCGCCGAGGAGCGCGACGCCGCCGAACGGGATGTCGCCAACGCCAATACGCGGATCGAGCAATCCCAGCGTGCCATCGTCGAGTCCCGGGCGGCGCTCGAGACGCTGGAGAACGAACGGCGCCGCATTTCGACCGAAGCGCAGGCTCGCCGCCAGCGACGTGACGACCTGCGCCACGAGAGCGAGGAGCGCAACGACCGCGTGCGCGGCCTGCGGCAGGAACTGGAAGAGACGGAGCGGCGTCTGCACGCCGAGGAGCTCGAGCTCGGCCAAGTCAAGGTTCGCATCGACGACCTGGTCGCCCGCGTCCGCGATGAACTGCACATCGACCTCGTCGAGCGCTACGCCGGCGCGCCGCCGACTGAACACGACCTGGCCGCGGTCGCAGCGGAGATCGACGAGTTGCGCGGCAAGATCGACCGGCTGGGCAACGTCAATCTAGACGCGATTTCGGAGCAGGAGGAACTCGAGCAGCGCTACGCGTTCCTCACCAAGCAGCGCGACGATCTCCGCGCCAGCGAGAAGCAGCTCACCGAGCTGATCGAGAAGCTCAACGTCGAGTCGACTGCCCGGTTCGGCCGAACCTTCGAGGAGGTGCGCGGGCACTTCTCGGCCCTGTTCAAGAAGCTGTTCGGCGGCGGCAAGGCCGACGTGTTCCTCGAGAACCCGTCCGATCCGCTCGAAAGCGGCATCGAAATCATGGTGCGCCCGCCCGGCAAGGAGCTCCAGAGCATGACGCTGCTGTCGGGCGGCGAAAAGACCATGACCGCCATCGCCCTGCTGCTCGCCGTGTTCCGCACGCGGCCGTCGCCGTTCGCCATTCTCGACGAGGTCGACGCCGCCCTGGACGAGGCCAACAACCAGCGATTCAACCACGTCGTGCAGGAGTTCGTGTCCGGCACGCAGTTCCTCGTCATCACCCACAGCAAGCGCACCATGAGCATGGTCGACGTGCTCTACGGCATCACCATGCAGGAGGCCGGCGTCAGCAAGCGCATCAGCGTCAAGTTCGAGCGCGAGTCCGAGCGGAACGACGACCGAGCGCAATCGGCCGTCGCCTAGCGACGGCCGGCCCATCGCCCACCCGGATGCGCTCGGATCCCATCACGTCGCCGACGCCTCGGGTTAGCGGCCGTGAGCGCGGCGGCGAGTTGCCCGGTCGGGCGGCTTGCGCTACGCTGAAGCCCATGAGCGTGCCGACTCCCGCCGAACAACTGGCCGAGCTGCGGCGAGGCGCCGAGGGCATCTACTCGGAACGCGAACTGCTGGCGCGGCTCGAGGAATGCCGCCGCGTCGGCCGGCCGCTGCGCGTCAAGCTCGGCATGGACCCGACCGCGCCCGACATTCATCTCGGGCACACCGTCGTGCTTCGAAAAATGCGGCAGTTCCAGGACTTCGGCCACGTCGCCATCCTGATCATCGGCGACTTCACGGCTCGCATCGGCGATCCATCCGGCCGCAGCAAGACACGCCCCGTGCTCTCGCCCGAGCAGGTCGAAGCCAACGCCCGAACCTATCTCGAGCAGGCCGGGCACGTGCTCGACACGTCGCCCGCGCGGCTCGAAGTGCGGCACAACTCCGAGTGGCTGGCGAGCATGACTTTCGCCGACGTGCTGCGGCTGGCCGGCCGCATGACGCTCCAGCAGATCACCAAGCGCGAGGACTTCGCCAAGCGACTGCGCGACGAGACACCGATCGGCATGCACGAACTGATGTATCCGCTGATGCAGGGCTGGGATTCGGTCAACATCCGCGCCGACGTCGAGCTGGGCGGCACCGACCAGACCTTCAACAACCTCGTCGGCCGCGACCTGCAGATCTCCGAGGGCCAACCGCCGCAGATCGTCCTGGTCATGCCGATCCTGACCGGGCTGGATGGCACGAACAAGATGAGCAAGTCGTACGGCAACTACATCGGCGTGCGGCACCCGCCCAGCGAGATGTTCGGCCGGCTCATGAGCATCCCGGATGCGCTCATGGCCAACTACTACCGCTTGCTGACCAACCTGCCCGAGGCCCGCATCGCCGAACTCTGCGACCCGGCGCGAAGCCACCCGCGCGAAGCCAAGGCCGCGCTGGCCCGCACCATCGTCGCCCAGTACTACGACGACGCCACGGCGGCGCGGGAGTCCGAGTTGTTCGACCGGGTCTTTCGGGACGGCGGGCTTCGCGACGACATCCCCGCGTACCGCGTGCCGCCCGATCAGGTCGGCGCGGACGGCATCGCGGTCGCCAAGCTGCTGCACTTGGCGGGTTTGTGCGGTTCGAGCAGCGAGGGCCGGCGGCTCATCGAGGGTGGCGGCGTCAGCATCGACGAACAGCGAGTCACGGATGCACAGGCGCGGATCGCGCCCGTTTCCGGCATGCTGGTACGCGTCGGCAAACGCAAGGCCGTGCGATTACAATAGGCGCATGAGCCGCAGGCGGCCGACGCCGCACCCGACCGAGAGGAACCGCATGTCACTGTCCGACCAGAACCTGACCCCGCCCGCCGCCGGATCGTTCATCGTGCATCACGACGGACAGACGAGCGGCGGTCTCTCGGCCGTTCAGGTCGCTGAGATGCTGGAGACCCACCCCGGCGCGGATCTGAAGATCTACCGAGTCCATCGCGTGCAACCGAACGGGCAGATGGAGCTGGTGGGCGTTTCGGCCGAACGCTTTCAACTGGAGGACGGCTTTTTCTTTCTGCGGGACTCGCTCGAAAGCGCTCGGGCCGACTTCCTGACGCTGTGCCGACTGGCCGAGAGCACGCCGCCGCCGTGCCGCGCGAGTGTTCAACTGGCCGAGCTGCCCGGCGCCTGGCGGCCGTTCGTGGTGGCCATGTTGTATCCGGCCGAGTACGGGCCGGATGTGAGCGACTGGCTCCTGCGCATCGGTTACGAGGGCGGTTCCACCGTGGAGGGCGGCGTCAGCGCCGTCACCAGCTACCTGGCGGCCGAGCGCAAGATCGTCTTCCGCCATCAGCTGTGGGGGACGCTCGACGGCACGCTCCGGCAGGTTGCGCCCAAGCCCGCCATCGAGGCATCATGAAGCGAATCGGGCTTCTGGCGTGGTTGCTTCGCGTCGCATCCGTTCTGAGCGCGTGGTGGCGGCCGCGATTCGACGAAAAACAGGTCGCCCGACACGACTGGCCCGTAAACGCACGCCGAGTCGGCTTCCGCATGAACGAACGCACGCGCGACGCCTGGCGGCCGCGCTGGCTGCGATTGTCTCGCGGCGAATGAGCGCCGCCGCTCGTTCGCGTTCATCTCGGCGCGGGCGGGCCGACCTTTTCATCCCAGTGCATGATGGCGGATCGAATCGCGGCAGCGGTGCGCTCGATCGAGGCCCGCTGCTCGGCCAGTTGCCGCGCGAGCAGGTCCGCTTCCGTTGAGAGTTCGCCGAGCGCCGTGCCGCGCCAGGCGTAACCCCCTGAGAGCAACTCCATCATGCCGACGCGTTCACCAAGCGTGGCCGACGCCTCGACCCACTGAGCGCGAGGATCATCGGCTTCCGCCATCCGCAGCTGCGCGAGCACAGCGTCGACGTCGCTCCGAATCGCGCCACGTTCGATCTCCAGCCGCACGGCGTCCACCGCAACCCCGGCGGCTGAGAGCCGATCGGGAAGATCGTCCACTTCGACTTCCTCTCCCTGAAACCGGATGCGCCCGAAGCGATCCAGTCGCAGCCAAGCGCCCTCCCGCACCGGCCGAATCACGATGACGACGTCCGTGCCGATCGGCGGAACTCGCTTCGGGTCGGGGACCAGTTGCCAGTCGTCCGGCGCGTTGACATAGACGCCTTCGTCACCCGCCGGGCGCGTGGCGGCCGATCCGGTCGGCGCCAGCCCGGCGGGACGGCTGGCCGGTCCGCTGGAAGCTGCCGCCGGGACGAGCAATACCAAGGACGTGGGAAAGGGCATGAGGGTCAGGACCGTACCGTAGACATCCGCACCGAACCTCTGCTCGCCTTCGGGCGCGCGACCGACGAACAGCCAGCGCGAGGGCGGCATCGGCGCCGAGCCGGGCGCGGACATCAGCCACTGCCGGGCGTCGTCCGTGCACGTCTTGCCATCTCGCCGGTACCGAAGCTCGACCTCGACGCCCGCCCCGCGGCTGGGGACCGCCCGCCCGGTGGTCGGGTCCAGATGTGCCGGGGCCCCGTCCGGCAGTCCGAGGAGCCCGAGCGCCTGGTAAACGTGAAGCGGCCGGGCCCGGATGCTGAGAATGCTTTCATGCTCCTTGGTGCGTGGCGCGCACGCCAGCAACTCGAGCATCCCCTCGCGGAGCACGACCTGGGCGTCGATAGCCACCTCGCGCCGGCCCCAGTCGATGGTGACGCCTTCCGCGAATCGCACGACCCGGCCGGCCGGCTGCGACGTCGCCGTCGTCTGCGACCAGGCCGCGGCGCAGGCCGAGAGCACCATCACCGCGAGCAGCACGAGTCGGCACATGCGAGCGTATCTTCATGCGCCGATGCACCGACTGGCAAGCGCGGTTCCCCCGCGCCAGGCTCACGAGGTCGAGTTCAACCCCTGAATGGCCAACTCGAGATTGCGCCGCGCCACCGCGTTGGACGGATCGAGCCGCAGGGCGCGCTCGAAACACGCTTTGGCGGACAGCAGATGCTCGCGGACGGCCGTCATCGGCGCACCGGCCCGGCCAGCGTGAATCGCAAGCTGGCCGTGGGCCGTCCCGAGGTTCTGCCAGGCCTGGGCGAAGTTCGGCTCGAGCTCGACCGCGCGAGTCAGCAGACGCACCGAAGGCTCGTTCCAGTCGAGTGCGAGCGGCAACGCCGCGACCAGGCTCAACTCGAATCCCGGCACGGCCGTCGAGCGCCGCGTCGTCTGGGCAATCAGCCCGTCAACATCCATGCTCGCGGCGGTCTTCTCGTTGGCGGCGATGAGCGCCGCGTGCTGCGGAATGCGTCGGGCGAACACGACAAAGGACCGATCGAACCAGACCACGGCCCACGCTTCATCGGCTGACAGCAGGCCGAGCAGCGTCTTTGTCGCCGATCCGGCGTGCAGCAGAAGCACGTTGACGCCCCATCGATCGAAGAACTCATCGTACGGTTGGCGACCGATGGTGATGTCGCCGATCTCCGCCAGCGCCTCAGGCGGATAGGCGAACGTGTTGGTCGTCACGAAGACCTGCCATCCGGCGGGCAGTCCGGTCAGGCAGTTGCTCGACGTGTAGAAGTCGGCGAAGAGCCGCGGCGTCAGGTCCGGTTGCGAGCGCATCCACGCGCAGGCGTCATGCGGGAAGTTCAACCAGCTGTAACCCATGCCGAAGGTCCGGTTCGGCCGCAGCTCGTCGAAGTAGAACCGTCCCGATACGATCCGGGGCACCCACCAAGCCGCCAGTCCTGCCGCAACAACGGCGAATAGCATCGCAACCTGTCGGCGTGCGGCAGCCAGGGGCGCGCGGGCGACCGCCGTACCCGCGATCAAGCCGACCGCGATCGGGACGGCCCCCAGCGCGACCAGCGGGATGTTCCGCCGCATGCTGAACGACATGGTCGCCAGCAGGGCCATGACCAGGACCTCTCCCCAGCGACGCCGTGCCAGCCCGATCACGATTCCCAAGAACACGACCGCCAGCACGACCAAGTAGGCGTGGATGGTCCGGCCGCTGACGACCAGGTCCATGAACGCGAACGGAGATCGAAACTCGCTGATGCCCGCCCAGCTTCCGGCGTTGTCATCCGCCCCGGGCAGAACGCCCTGCCGCCGCAGCAGGGCCAGCGTCGCGACAGGAAACAGCGCGCCGCGGATGCCCCACGGGTTGATCAGGCATCCCGCGATCTGCGCCGCCAGCATGACGATGCGAGTTCGCAGGGCCTGCGCCGCCCCGGGGTCCGAGCCGCGGCCGATGCGAGTCGCCGCGTCGCCCAGCGTCCACGCGAGGGCCATGAGAGGGGCGACCAAGAAGTAACTGTGAAGGTTGACCCAGATCGCCTGCACCGCGAACGCCGCCAACCCGGCGACCCAGCGGCGGCGCGGCGGCCGGGCGAGCAGCACGAGTTGCCAGGTAAAGCACACGTAGCTGAACAGCTCAGGACGAAGATCGAAGCGTTCATACGCCGCCAGTCCGGCCAACAAGATCGACCCCGACACGGCCGCCGCCGCACCGCCCGCCGCGCGAGCCAACATCGCGACGCCCGCGAACGCGCCGCCGATCAACAGCACTTTCAGGACCGACAGCGCGGCCGCCCCGTCCAACCGTTCGACGAGCGCGAAGACGACCTGTCCGCCCCAGTTGGCGTTGACGAAGCGGTGTCCGTCGGCTGCGTAGACAAACGGGTCGGCCTCGACGATGCGCCCGGTCTCGAGGAACTGGCGGCCATAGGCGAGGTGATAGCCGAGGTCGACGCTGGCCAGCTCGAACCAGGACAGCGCCGCGATGACCGCGATCGCGGCCGCGACCGATACGACCGACCACACGCTGGACAGGCGATCGCGCGGGGGCGACATGCAGACGGCGGACGCGTGGGCGGACATCTGGCGGCTCGAACAGACCGGTCAAGACGGCCGCGACGCACGCGGCGCCGCGGCCATTCTAACGACCTGCCGGCTACAAGCTTGCGCGCTGCGGGGACCTAGTCGCTCTGCGAGAGCGTTGGGAAGGCTTCCTGCTCCGCCTCTTCCTGAATGATGATCTTGGGCTTGATGAGGATCAGCAGCACCTGGTCGTCGCGAACGGTGGACGAGTTGGAGAACGCCCGCTTGAGCACCGGAATGCGCGACAACACCGGGACGCCGGCGTTCCGCTCACGCTCGGCCGCCAGCTTCAGACCGCCGATCAGCAGCGTGCCGCCGTCGGGAACGGTGACGGTGGTCTGGACGATGTTGGGCCGCTGGTCGATGAGCTGGATCGCGCCGCCGCCGTTGAGCAGCCCCGGACCCTGGAACTGGAACGTCTCGCGAATCGCCGACACCGTGGTCGCCAGCCGCAGGTTCAGACTGACGTATCGGCGATCGGCCGACACGAAGCCCTGCACGTCGAGGCTGCGGCCCGACAGTGCGTTCCCGATGTTCTGGCCGAACAAGCCGACGTTGTCGCCGATCACGGGCGTCAGCGACGACACGAACTGCTGCGACAGGAACGATTCGAAGGCCGCGCGCTGCCCGTTCGAGAGCACCAGCCGCGGCGCGTCGAGGTCGCTCGAGCGATTGTCGAGCTGGCTGGCGCGTAACAGGAAGTCGACCTGAATGTTGTCGAGGAAGCTGCCGAACAGCGACAGGGCCGGCACGATGTTGTTGCCGCCCAGCGAGCCGTTGATATTGGTCGGCGCGGGCGATGCCAGGTCGAGCGTATTGTTGATGATCGGGATCGGGCTCATCTGCCCTGAGTGCGGCGCGACATCGCCGGGCAGCGGAACCAGACCCGGCTGGCGATAGGGCTGATTGAGGTCATTCGCCTGGTTCGGGGGACCCAGCGGCAGTCCGACGTTGCCCGGCGCGGCCGGCGTGAAGCCGAGTCGGCTGAAACGGCGAGGCAGCAGCAGAATGGAGCCCGTGGCCGGGTCGCGGAGGACCGAGGAACCCACGGTGGCCTGATCGAATCCGGCGTTGCCGCTATTGAGGACGACGTCGAGATCCACGCCGATCTGCTCGAGGAAATTGCGGGTGATCGTGATGAAGCGGGCCTCGACCGCGATCTGCAGGGCGCGCTCGCGGCGCAACTCTCGCAGCAGATCCTGAATCTGCTTGTGGGCGTTGGCGGTCTGCGTGACGACGATCTGGTTTTCCAGATTGGCGATCGTGCCGACGTTGCCGCCTGCGTCTCGCCAGCTCTCAGGGTCGATGGTGTCCTGAATGAGCTGCTTCAGCTCGTCCATATACTCTTGGCGAAGCTGGGTTTCGTTTCCACCGAAACCGCCGCCGCCACCGCCACCGAAGCCGCCACCGCCACCACCGCCGCCACCGCCAAATCCGCCACCACCGCCGCCGAAACCACCGCCACCGCCGCCGAAACCACCGCCACCGCCGCCGCCAAGGCCGCCACCGCCGCCGCCCAAGCCGCCGCCGCCACCCAGGCCGCCGCCACCGCCCTGTCCGCCGACTCCGCCTCCGCCCAGGAACGCCAACTGAATGCCGAAGATCGGCTGGTAATCAATCAGCCGGAACAACAGGTCGGTCACGTCGTAAACCTGCGGCGGCGGAGGCGGGCTGAGACTAAACGCTTCGCGGGTCGAGATAGTCAGAACGCCTTCCGACACCTCGAAATCCAGTTGCGTGCCGGATTCGGCCCCAAGGTCGTTCAGCACGGTGGTCAGCGCCTTCTCGTAGGTGACGTCGGTCAGCTCGAGCGTGACTTCCTTCTCGCGTTCGATGCCGGCCAGCTCCAGCTGCGACCACTGCACGATGATGTTGATGCCGATCGCCTCGCGGAAGTACTTGACGATCTGCTCAAAGCTCTGGCTCTCGAACTTGATCTCCGGCGCGATCTTCCGCAGCTTGCTGCGCACGCGGCGAGTCGCCTCCCGCCCGGCCTCTCCGGTGTCGCCCGCGTCGGATTTTTCTTTTCGCCTCGCCGAGATTTCCGGCCAGTTCCGCGGATACAGCAGATCCTGGTGCCACGGGATCGAGGTTTCCTCGTTCTCGGTCAGCACGTCGCGCGTCTCGCGCAGTCGCGTCGAATACGCGTCGACCTGACGCCGCTCGGTCCGCGTGTCCTCGAGCACTTCGCGCATGAAGACGGCCTGCTCGTTGGTCGGGTCGATCGCCTGGACCTGCTTCAGGACGCCGATGGCTTCGTCGTAGCGGCGCTCCTTGCGCAGCTCCAACGCCTGGTTCATCAACTGCTCGATCTGCAGCCGGCGCGTCTCGGCGATGCGCCGCTGGCGCTCCGCCTCAACCCGCTGCACCTCGTCGAGCTTCTCGCCGACCTGACGCTCGTCGTACTTGCGCTGCTCGCCGTTGACAAAGGCGGCCAAGTCCTCGGCCGCCGCGCGGTACTCGTCGTAGCGCTGCGGCGGGTAGGCGTAGCGCCGGTTCGACTCGATCGCCTGCCGGGCATAGTCCAGCAGCCGCCCGGCTTCCTCGAAGTTGCCTTCAACGACCGCCGCGCGGATCTTTTCATCGCTGTCGCGATAGACCGCCACCGCCTGCTGCCAGAGCAGCTCCTGCTCCTGCACGAGCGAGTCCACCAGGCTGGAGGCCGTCATGCCCGACGCCTGCGCCGGCGTCACGCTCATCCCGGCCGATGGCGTGCTGGTCCAGGATGAGCCGCGGCCGACGTCAATCGTCTCAATGGCAACGCCGCCACTACCCGAGCCGCTGCTGCTCCAGCCGCCCGCGGATGGCGCGGCTGTGACCGGCTGCGGCGCGCTGGGCGGCGGCGTCCAGGTGGACTGGGTCGGGAGCGGCGCGCTGGCGCCGAGCGGTTCCGGCTCAAGCATAAGCGTGCCGCCGCTTTGCGACGGCGCGGAAATGCCCGAACGGTATGTCGGCGGCGTGTACGCGGGTGGCGCGTAGGTCGGCGGCGGCGTGTAGCTCGGCGGAGGCGTGTACGCCGGCGCGCTGGGTTGCCGCGGGATCGGGCTGAGCGGATCGTCGCTCGTGCCCGATCGAGGCGGCAGGACCTGAATCGCGCCACCCGGTGCGGTTGGTGGAATGTCCTGGTCCGGAACCGAGCGGCGACTCGACTCGACCGCCGGGCGAGACGGCTCGGTCGTTGCGGGTGCTGGCGACGGCTTCTCCGCGGCTTCCTCCGCCGGCTCGTCGTCGGCCGGCGCTTCATCCGTGGCCATCTCGTCGTCGGACGACCGCTCGGCCTCGCCCTCGTCATCCGCGGGCTGATCGTCCGAGTCGTCGTCGGAGGGCGGCGGGTCCTCGTTTCGCGATGCGCTGGCGAACACGATCTGCTCGCCGGTCTGAATCTCGGCAAGGATCGCCTTCGATCGCTCGCGCACCTGGCGAGCCGCATGCGGGTTCCCGGCGGCCAGCCGGTAATACCGCGCGGCCGCGCGGCGGTCACCCTTCTTGTGCGCCTCGCGCGCCAGTTCGAAGTCGAGCTTGGCCTGCTCCTGCTGTTCCAGCGCGTCCTTCGCGCTGCGCAACGTCTTGCGATACGCCAGCGCGTCGGCGTCCGACGGGAGGTCGCCCTCCGAGATGCCTTCCAGCGTCCGGATACACTCCGCGTAGCGACCGGCCTCGAAGTCTCGCACCGCCGTCTGCATTCGGTCGGCCGCGGCCGGCTGCTCCGCGGCGTTCGCGGCGCCCGCGCATGCAACGAGAACCCAAGCAATTGCGAACCCAGCGCGGCGCATGAACACGAGGCTCCTCCTTCGTGGGGCTAACCCGTCTGGACACGGATCGGCACGTACGCAGGCTATGGCCCAATCTTCTTGATGGTCGCCGGGAAGGCTCTTGGCGACGCCTGCGAGGCCGCTGGTCCGGTAGGTCTGTGCGGTTCCAGTGACCGCTCCCCTTGGTCTGGCGGCTCCCAAAACCTGATAGGTAGGTTACCGAATCCGGGCGGTCGGTTCAAGCCCCGCCGCCCCCAGCACTGCCGCTGTCACCCCTCGCCACAGGCCTGATATCCGGCCTGCGGCCACCCAATCCGCCGCCGCACGGCTGCTAGCGGGCCGTCAGTTCCTTGTACTTCGGATCAGTGCTGTCGCGCGCCACCAGCAGTCGGCCATCCGCCGTATCGACGTATACCAGCTTGCCCCCGAGCGGATCACGGCTGTCCGCGATGATGTCGACCACCCGCGCGCCGGTGCTGAAATCGACCTTGTCGCGAGCGACGTTCTGGACCTTGCCAATGCTGTCGCCCAGCGTGACCGAGAACTCGAACTTCCGGATGGCGCCGCGCAGCACGCGGAACACCTCGACCTTGGCCGAGCGCGTCTTGTCGTTCACGTTGGTGACGAAAAAGTACGTATCGGACCGGATCTCGATCGGCGCGGTCGGCGGCGACCAGTCGGATAGCAGCGTCAGCCGTCGCGCGTCCTCGACGTCCTTCAGCGTGTTGGGTTCACCCAGGAAGGGATTCACAATCTCATACCGCAGGCGGTAGACGTACGTCTGCCCCGGGACCGGGTCGAGATCGCAGGCCATGATCGGCATCATCTTCTCGGGACGGCGGAAGTCGACCCGCATGGTCGGCCGCTTGGCCTCGCGGCGCTTCTGCTCGAGTTCCTTGACCTTCGGCACGGCGCGCTCGCGCAGCGCGCTGGGCACACCCTCTTCGCCCAACGCGGCCTCGAGCAGGATCGCGGCGAGATCCCATTCACCGGCGCGCATCGCTTGCTCGAACAAGCTCATCCACTTGTTGAATCGCCGCTCGGCGGTCGGCACCGCCCGCCGAGCCTGCGGGGCGCCGCGCGTGGGCAACTGCAATTCCATTCCACCGCCGCTCGGAGCGGCGGACATCGCGTCTTCGTCGGCCGGCGTGCCCTCGAGCAGCCACGGGATCGGCGGGTAGTTGATCGCCGTCCCACCGGCGGCCACCGGAGGCAGCTCGCCGCGGACGATGCGGTCGGACTCTCGCAGGAGCAGCTTGCGGAAGCGTTCCAAGTCCTCGATCTGATCGGCCGACAGCCGGCCGTCGGGACGAGGGCGCAGCGCCGGCATGACGATGGGCGAGTAGGGTCGATACGGTTCGACGTCTTCCCAGGGCGCGTTGGCATCACTGGCGGGCCGGCGCTGGAGGTGAATCGCCAGGATCACCAGCGGTATGTCGAACTTCCCGAGCGGGTAGCCGGCGGAGCGAAACACGCGCCCCTGCTCGAGCAAATCCAGTTGGGCAGCCACGGCGGCCCAGGCGCGCGTCACGTTGCGCGTCTCCGGCGGCGCGCCGGTCGCGAGCTGTTCCAGCGGGCGCGGGTCGGGCACGCTGAACGTCGTGCGCCCAGCGCGCGCCACGGGCTGCTCCGGCGGAAGCAGGCGTGCCAGCGCATGCTTTTCACCCTCGGTCGTGGTGGACGTGTCAATCAGCGGCGGTTGCCATTGCACCAGAGGCGCCAACCGCGGTGAGATCTCCGACATCCGGATCAGCCCGCCCTTCTCGCCGAAGGCCAGGTCCAGACTCTCGGCGATGGGCGGGACCTTGACCGGGTCGGCCTTCTTCGAGCGGAGTCGCTGGAGCGTCTCGTCGGCCGCCTGGGCGACCTTGTCGCACACGTCGCCGGCGGACAGACCCTCGGGCGTCTTGAAGGGGCTGCCGACGACGAAGTAGGCGATCGAGCCGACCAGCGCCAGCGCGGTCAGTCCGAGAAGACCCTTGTCGAAGTGCTGCTCAAAGACGTTGGTGCGAGCCTTGGGCATCGGTCGGTCTCCTCGATCGCTACATCCGCCCGCCGCCGCTGACGCCGGCATCGCGCGCGTCCGGCGCGGCCAGCACGGTTTTCAGCGGCTCCGGAATGAACTTGTCGAACACGTCTCGGAGAAAGTAGCCCTCCAGATCGACCGTCAGTTCGACCACCGGGTTCGGACCAAACACGTACGGTTTCTGGAGCGGATCGGGCGCGACCGCCTGGAACGTGACGTTGATCGGCGTGTAGAAGTTCACGCGGGCCAGCTCGTTCAACAGCTCCGGGATCGCCCGCACGTCGCATACTAGTTCGATCTGAATCGGCACCACGAACATGCTGCTGGTGTTGTTGCGGCCCGTGAACGAGGGCGCGAAGTTCGCCGCCTGCACGTTGAGCCCGCCGCCGCGACCCAAACGCGACGCGATGGAGATGCGCTTCAACTGCTTCACCGGCAGATGGGCCACCCAGACATCGGCCGCGCGACCGGCGGTGGTCAGCGCGTCGGCCGCCCGCCCATTCAGACGCGAGAGCGCCGTCACGATGTCCTGCTGAATCCAGAGCGACATCTGGGCCTGCCAGATCTCGTCAGCCGTCGGCGGATCCTCCTTGTCCTTCATGGGGTGCATCGCCAGCGCCAGCGGGTCGATGTACATCCAGATGCGCTTGGCACGATCCAGCGAGGCCAGGGCCTCCGGGTCCTGCCGGATGGTGTCCGGGCGGTTTTGCGGGCGCTCGGTGCCCGGTCGCCCGGTCGTGCTCGTCTCGGCGGCCAGCGCCTCGGCCAACGACCACGGATCGTCGCTGCTCTTCGGCTTTGTTCGCTGACCCTGCTGAAATCGGAAGACCGCCACGTCCTCGGCCGTCGGCGGCCCGCCGCCGTTCAGGCGCTTGACCATGCGGGCGTGCTCGCTCTTGTACTCGTCGCGAAAGCGATAGGCGACGCCGGCACTCGGCGGCGCTGGCAGCGCTTCGGGCACGATCGGCCGACGCTCCTTGCGCTCGACCCGGCCGTCGGAGGTGATCTCCTCCTCAAACGCGTTGTAGAGTTGAAGGTCGCGCCCGGCCTTGATCGCGCGTTCGAATTCCTCCCGGCTCTTGGCGATCTGAGTCTTGCGGCTCGCGATCATTTCCGGATTGACGCCGCTGGATTGATAGCCGCGCAGCTTGCGGATCATCTCGTCGGGCACGGTCATCTGCTTGCGGACCGTATCACCGTACAGGAAGCCCCACACGCCGACCCCGATGGAGCCCAGCGCCACCGCGCCCAGCGCGATGAACTGCCATTGCTTCTTCAGGAAGTCCATCCGGCATCCTCCACGACCGGCATCTCAGCGCCGGTCCCTCTCAGCGCTCGTCGCGATCGGCCGGCGCCGGTTCCTCCGGCGCGGGCGTCTCCGGCCCCTTCTTGTCATCCGTCTTCCCAACCATGTCGGGCGGCACCGGCCCGCGGATGATCACCATCGCGATGCGGAAGGTGGAATCGGTCGCGATCGGCTCATCAGTGACCGGGTCGCGCATCGGGTCCGGCTGCCAACCCATCGGGGCGCCACGGCCGGACGCTTGGGTACCCCCTCGAGGCGGCGTCGGCGCCGTCGGCCGACCGACCGAACCGCGCCCGTCTCGATCCACGCCGGGCGCGATACTGGGCGGCGTCACCGGAGTCGGCAGCCCGCGGGCCGCGCCGACCGGCCTGGCGCCGACCCGCGCCAGATTGTCCGACTGCACCTGCTTCACCCAGAACTTCATGTCCTTCTTGCGGCCCTCTACCTTGAGCTGGGTGACGATCTCGTCGATCAGGGCGGGCGCCTCGGACGATGTCGTTCGCCCCTCGATGATGACCGTCCAGCCGGCCGCCGAAGCGTCCGCCGCCGGCATGCCGTCCTCGCCACCCATCGCACCGCGGGTCGGCGCTGCGGCGGCGGAGAACGCCTTTGACGCGTCGCGCGGATCGAATCGGCAGCGGAACCGCTCGATCCAGACGTCGCGCCGATCGCCCCGAGGCGTCTGCTTCGCCTTGGCGGCGTACTCGTCCGACGATGCGGCCTCGAGCACGGTGGGGGAGTTCACCTCGGCAAACACGCGTTGAACCAGATCCACAATCTGCGGAATCATCGGGTTGGCGGTCGGCAGGTCGGTGACCGCCTTGAGGCGGGCCTGTTGGTCGCTGAGATTCGGCAAGGCTCCGAACTCGTTCTTGAGCTTCTCGAGCGACGACGCGATGCGGACGCCATATTCCAGCGGCGGCGAGTCTCGCCCGGGCGGCTGCGCGAAGGTGCGTTCGGCGGTCGCCAGGTCGGTCGGAGGCACGCTGGCGCTGGTCACCGAGCCGAACTTCGATGCCAACGCGTTCTGTGCCAGCATGGTGCCGAGCCAGATGGCGCCGGCCGCGCCCGCGAGGCACGCGGCGCTGGCGCCGAAGAAGACCTGCTTCTTCTTCCAGAGCTGCTGGCGCAAGATCTCGGTCGGAAGCAGATTGGCGGTGATGCCGGTCTTGACGCCCAAACCTTGCAGGGCCGCCCCGACGGCGACCGTCAGCGATGCCGAGTTGTCGGTGTACGACGGCGTGCCCGCCAGCGTGCCGGCGCCGATCTTCGTGAACGCACTGAATCGCTCGACCGGCAATTGCAGATTCGTCGTCAGGAACTTCTGCACGCCGGGCAGCAGGAACGTTCGCCCCATCGCGATGCAGCGTTTGATCTCCGACTGCCGGCGGGTCGACGTGTAGAAACCGATCGACTGCTGGATCTGCGCCACCAGGTCGGCAAAGACCGGCCGCATCGCCTGCAGAATCTGGCGCGCGTACTTGCTGGTCGCGGCCTGCCGCTTGAGCTCCTCAGCCTTCTTGAAGTTCAGCTTGAACGCCTTCACCAGCGCGTCGGTGAAGCTGTTCCCGCCGAGCGGAATGACGCGCGACCAGAGGTTGTTGCCTTCGATGATCAGCAGATCCGTGGCGACCGTCCCGATGTCGAGCACCAGCGTCGTCTCGTCGCCGAACTGCCCGTCGTATCGCAGCGCGTTGTACGTCGCGAACGGGGCGGACTGCACGACCGTCGGGTTGATGCCGACGGACGAATACTGCGCGAGCTGGCCGCGAACCAGCTCCTTTCGCATCGCAAAGATGCCGACCTCCACATCGAGCGAACCCTCGTTCGTGAAGATCTCGTAGTCCCAGACGACCTCGTCCATGTCGAACGGGATCTGCTGCTGGGCCTCATAGTTGACCATGTCCGGAATCTTTTTCGCCTCAACCGGCGGCAGCTTGGCGAAGCGCGTCAGCGTCATCTGGCCCGGGACCGTCACCGCCACGACGTGTTTGCGGACATCGTGCTTGGCCTGAAGCGCCTCCACCGCGGCGCGGACGAGCGCGGGCTTGTCCGCCTCGGGCGATGTGAGCATCTGCGGGTGCTCGTGGACGAAGACCTCGGCGATCTCGACCTGCTCGCCGACCGACTGGAGACGGACGGCCTTGAGCGCGAACTGACCGAGGTCGATGCCCCATACCGGTAGCTTGGCCGCCATCTCTCAGGCCTCCTGCGGGAACGACGCTCGCCTGACGCGGTCCGCCGCCGCGTGGCGCGCATCACGGTGGTCGATGGACATCCAGCCGCCTGTCGCGGTGCAACGCCCACCCCTGCGGGTCCCCCCATCCTTCAGGATTCTACCACGCCGTCACGGCCGGCGATGCGAGCACCGGGACGGATTTCTGCATGTCTCAGTCAGCGCGGCCCCACGGCTTGCCGAGCGATTATAGGGACCGCCCGAGGCGACCGCCACGGCCGGGAACGGGCGCGTGAACTCCCGCTCGCCGATTGCGGCGGTGCGTGCGGGTTCAACCAGGAAAACGCGAACGCGTCAGGGCGGTGGGAGTTGCGGGTCGGCCGGGCGAACGAAGGTGTAGTCCATGCGGAACCCGCCGGGGGAGCCGGCATCCTGTACGAAGGCAAACGTCAGCACGCCGCCGCACAGGTAATCGACCCCGTCGAGAAGCACGCGCTGCTGCGCCGTCCCCTCGGTCGGCGCGGCGGCCAGCGGATCGTTCGCCGGAGCGGACGAGAAGAAGATGTCCTGATGCAGCACGGCTGCGTCGTTGATCGGACTTGTGCCCGAGCGCTGCAGGGTCACCAGGCGGATCAGCTCGGCGCCACCGAGCGAGAAGACCCGCCGGCACTGCTGCGTCTGGGTCGGCGCGGTCGTGTTGCCCTCGATTCGAATCTGCGTGAAGACCGGAATCGTGGTCTGGTCCAGCGGGTCGTATCCGCCGAACGTCAGGTTCGCCCGGAACGGGGTGTTGTTGATCAGCCCGATCGTGATGTTGCCGCGGCGGGTCGCCGTCAGATTCAGGAAGGCGGTCGGCGTGCAACTCGAAATCAGGCAGAGCAAGACCGCCCAGGCGCACGGCCCGCGAGCGGATCGGATGAGCGCAGCCAGTCCCCGGATGCTCACGTGTTCTTGATCGGCTCGAACGCCGACAGCCCCGCAAGGTTATCCAACGCTAGGCGCCGGCTCGGCTTCGATCAAGCAAAAGCTGCCGGACGGTCCACAAATCTGCCGGTGTGGGCACGATCCGATTTGACCCGAGGCCACGAGCGGACGAAGAATCTAGTGAACACGACGCCTCGCCGGAATGGGACGCCGTCCCGTCACAGAAGGCCCGCCGCAATCGGGACCAACCGCATGAGCCACCACTGCCGAATCCACCATCGCGGTCGTTCGCCCTGGCTGGCGATGCTGGGGCTGGTGCTGGTCGTCGCTAGCGGCTGCGCCAATGTCGACCTGATCGCCTATCTGCTCGGGCAGGGGCAGCCGCCGCTGTTCCCCGATCTGGCGATCAGCGTGGTGCAACCCGATACGAACCGCAACGTCTCGCCCGGCGCATCCGCGCTCATCCAGTGGGCCGACATTGCGTCCGTCCCCGGCACGTTCGTGACAGTTCGCGTCGATCGACTCAACTCCGCGACGCGCGAGAAGATTTCGGAGATCGTGCTGGTTCCGGCGCGCGACGCGCTGGCGGACGGCGTCGCCGATCGCTTCGAATGGGACGTCACCGGCGTCATCGTCGGTACTTACAAGGCCGTGCTGACGATCGCGGCGCCGGACGGCCGGATGCAGACCACCAGCGCTCCGGGCGACTTCAACGTCACCAGCACCATTCCCGCGCCCACGCTCACTTTCACCAATCCGGCCGCGGCGGATGTGAACGTGCCCAATCCCGGCAACGTCAACATCACCTGGACCGACAACGGCGTGGCCAACGGCCAGACGCGCATCACGCTGACGCTGGACCCCACGCCCGACGACCCGGCCAACGGCGATGAGCGGACCATCGCCCGCAATCTCTCGGCCGCGGATAACGGCAACAACGGGACGTTCAATTTCGACCGGACCGACGCGGATGGCGTTCCCGTGCCCCCTGGCACATACACCCTGCGCGCGACGCTGGTGGATGACCTGCACGACGACGACGGCGCACCCATCGTCGTGAACGCGATCGGTCGAATCGTCGTCGAACCCTGACGAGCGTACCGTCAGCGAATGAGAATCTCTTTCGCGAGTCGATCCGACTCGCGCAAGCGCGCGGCCGCCTTGAGGTAGTCCACCGGTCTCGAGCGCCTGTACGCCTCCGACAACACCTCGCATCGTGCGCGGGTCGGACCGTGCATCAGAACATCCCACGATTCGCTCCGCGCCGGGAGATTCGCCGAGTCGCTCCGCGCCAGTTGCAGCTCGACCTCGGCCGAGGCCAGGAACTCAGCGAGCCGCGCGGCCGACGCGATGTTCCCGGACCCCGAGACCACTGCCACCGAATTGGGAATCCACAGCGTACCGGGCCACGCCGAGCCGCCCGGGACATCCAGGTCCGGCAGGCACATCTCGACCGATTCGCCGCGCGCCTGGGCGACGATGACGTCGTCGCTGTCCGTCAGGGCCAGCTCGGTCAATCCGCCGGACAGCAGCCGCACCGCGTGGGCATTCCCGTCCGCGAGCCGAGCGCCGTTCCGTTGCAGCCCCTCCAGCCACGCGCGAAACTTCTGCTCGCCCCACAGGTCGGCCATCACGGCCATCTGCCCGCGCGTGGTTCCGAACCGAGGGTCGGCCAGCGCGATCCGCCCCTTGAACCGCGATTCGGCGAGGTCGGCCCAGCGCCGCGGCAGTTCGTCGGCCGATGTGCGTCGCGGATCAAAAGCGATCACCCTCGCGCGGAGCGCGAATGCCAGCCAGCGGCGCTCGGGGTCGCGAAACGCGTCGCGAAGGCCGGCCGGGGAAACGTTCGACGGCGCGAACACACCGGCCTCGGCCAGTTGGAGCGTGCCGAAAATCTCGCCGGACCACCACACATCGGCGCGCGGCCGTGCTCGCTCGGCCAGCAGCCGCGACACCAGTCCAGTGGTCTTGCCGGCCTCGGTATCAAAGACCGGCCGAACGCCAATCCCGGTTCGTCGCGTGAACTCGGCCAGAATCGGTCGTGCAAAGGCCTCGTCGGCCGAGCAGTACACCGTCAGCGCCCGACTCTCCGCACGAACGGCGGGAGGCCCCAACAGGCCGATGAGAACGGCCAAGCGGAAGGTCATGGCTTGCCCGGCGCCGTCGTGGTGGGCCCGGCCATCTTCTCGGCGCGTTCGCCCAGGCGATTGAAGTAGTTCTTCACGGCCCGCTGATAGGCCCGCGGCACCTGCTCGCGCTCGATCGCGTCGCTGGCGTCGCGAACGGCGGCGCGCACGGCTTCCAGATAGGGCGCCTTCGCCTCGCCCTTGAGCTGCTCTCCCTTCTCGAAGTACTGCCCGATGACCACACCCTCGCGCTGCTTGACCTTGGCGCGCTTGCGCTCGAAGTCGACGTCACCCTCGGCGTCTCGTGCCCGCTGCCCGGCGCCTCGGCCGCGTCCGCCCGGACCAATGCCGTCACCCTCGCAGGCGCCGCACGGCGATCCGTCCGAGCGCATCCCGCTTCCATTGCATTGTTTGCAGGGGCCCGGTGACGAGTCCTGAGACTGGTCGCCCAGGTCGCGTTTCATGTCATCGAGTTCCGACAGCTTCGACTCGATCTCCCCGAGCTGCTGGTCGAGCATCTCCATTTCCGAAAGCGTCTCGGCGGCTTCGTCCAGTTGCTGGGCGGCGGACTCCTGATCGCCCTGCTGCGACTTGCCCGACGCCGCTTTCATGCACTTGCTCAGTTTCTCGCAGGTCTCCTTGGCCGATTGTTTCTTGCTGCTCTGGCGGACCTGCTCCTTGAGCTTGTCGATCTGCTGCTGTGACATGCCCTGCTCTTTCAGTTTCTTCTCCAGTTCCTGCATCATCTGCTGAAGCTGCCGCGGGTCCTTCTTGGCGAGCGCGTCGAGCACGCGCTTCATCTGCTCCTCGGACAACCCGGCGTTCTTCATCTCCTGCTCAAGGTTCTTGTCGCGGGACGCCTCGTTGAGACGCTTGGCCAGGTCGTCGAGTTGCTGCTCGATCTTGCGGGCCTGCTCGGCGTTCTTCGGGTCGCGCTGGGCCTTCGCCAACTCGTCCTTCAGACGCCGCACCTCCTCCTCCGCGCCCTTGAAGTCGCCGTCGCCGAGCGCCTGAAGCAGCTTGCTGGTCGGCGTCCGCCGATCGGTTGCGCGGCTCATCTCACGCAGGCTGTTCTTCAGGTCCTGCATTTGCTTGAATCGGTCCGAAGCCGCCTGCTTTCGCAGGTCGTCACCGACGCGATCGAGCTTCTTGATCGCGTCGCGACGCAGATCGCTCGGGTCCACGGGCTTGTCGCTGGGCTGCGTGAGCTGCTCCAGTTCGCGAAGGCTCTCGAGGTTCTTCAGTTCAGGGTTGGACTCGACCAGACTCTTGACCGCGTCGACCGGCTGCGCCAATCGGCTGCGAACCTCGGATGCCAACTGCCGCTCGCGCTGCCGGCGCTCCTTCGCCTCGGCTTTCCGCAGCAGATCGAACTGGGGGAATAGCCACAGAAAACCGATCGCCACGATCACCGACGCCCCGCCCCACCACAGCGATCGCGGTGGTCGAATCGGGATGAACTGGCGGACGCTCAGGCGGCTGGCCACGCGTTCGGCGTCGGACACCACCGCGGCCGCGAACGGCTCGCTGCGCCCGGCACAGGCGAGCCCGGACGAGACGCGCTCCTTCAGCCCCGCGGCTCGATCCAGCGCGATGGCGGCATCCAGATCCGTCTCACGGCGAATCAGCGACCAAACAAGGGCCGCCGCCAGCCCCGCCGCGGCAGAGGCGCCGGCGATGAGGCCCAGTGGCAACTCGAAACCAAATACGCGGGCCACAATGAGCGCCAGTGACCACGCGACGGCGGCGGCCGTCATCGTCCAGCCGAGTCGAGCGAGCCAGCGGTTGATCCACAGGCGCCGGCGGGCCAACCGAACCTGCCGAGCAATCGCATGCATCGGAGGGGACTCCGAGGGTGCGGGGGGCGCGTGCACGACCCGCCACGAAGATCGTAATCAGCCGGCGAACGGGCGACAACACGCCACCGGTCGATTTCCCCGACGGGAACGGAAGCGGTGTTTACAATTTCGCCGCACGCCTTCTATACTCCGCCCCGCCTTTTCTGGACGAGGGAGACGCCCATCCGTTCCCGCAACCGACTGGGTTCGATGCGAGCATCCATCCGACGCGTTCGAATGCGGACCGCGGTCCGACTTACCGGCGCGCTCGGCCTCGCCGGGCTCGCGCTCTGGGCTGCGCTCGGCATGATGCAGGGCGAGCCTGCTGCGTCACCGCCGGAACCGCCTTCGGCAGGTGCCACGATCTCACGCCTGGCCTTCGAGGGGCTCCAGAACGTGGCCGAGGGCTACGTCCGGTCCCTGCTGAAGTCCGAACCCGGCAAGCCGTTCGACGCGGACCAGGTCGAGGAGGATGTCACCCGGCTGCTCCGCACCGGCAAGTTCGACCAGGTCCGCGCCGATCCGGTCATGACCGACGGCGAACTGGTCCTGACCTTCCGGCTGGTGGAGCGCCCGGTCGTGGCGGCGGTCGACATCGTCGGCAATCGCAAGTTCAAGACCAAGGATCTGGAAGCGGAAATCGATCTGGCGCCGGGTGGGCCCATCAGCGAGTTCGCCATCAAGCAGGCCATTGCCAATATCGAACGCAAGTACAAGGAGGCGGGCTTCTACTACGCCAAGGTCGACATCAACCGGCCGAGGCTCGAACAGGAGCGTGTCGTCGAGTTCGACA
Source organism: uncultured Planctomycetaceae bacterium (assembly GCA_964576285.1). Taxonomy (GTDB): domain Bacteria; phylum Planctomycetota; class Phycisphaerae; order UBA1845; family UTPLA1; genus SpSt-539. The sequence goes on from CAZNUJ010000006.1 coordinate 80,155, forward strand.
TCCGCGAGGGTCCGCGCGTCCGCGTGCGGAAGGTCCGCTTCGATGGCAACGCCGCCTTTCCCGCGAGCAAGCTCTCCGACCTGCTCGAGACCAAGACGTACATCTGGATTTTCCGAACCGGCGACTTCGACCCGGATCGCGCCGAGCGCGACGCGGCCACCTTGGCCAATTTCTACAAGGACAACGGCTATCTCGACGCCCGTGTCGGCTACAAGCTTGATTTCGTCACCCAGACCGACCTGACGGTGATCTTCACCATCGACGAGGGCGTGCGCTACGCCATTCGCGAGATCATCTTCAAGGGCAACGCCGTCTATTCCGCCGACGATCTGCGGGCGCTGATGAAGCTGCAGCCGGGCGACTTCTACATGGCCGAGACGCTCCAGCAGGACCTGCGCGCCATCACCGACCGCTACGGCTCCAACGGCTACATCTACGCCGACATCCGCTCGGACTGGGTGTACGCGGCGGCGGAGGCCCAGATCGACCTGACCGTATCCATCGTCGAGCGCGAGCAGTACCGCTTCGGTCGCATCGTGATTCGCGGCAACTCGAACACAAAGGACAAGGTGATTCGCCGCGAGTTGCGCTTTTTCCCGGAGGAATTGTACGACACGGTCGCCGTCCGCCGCGCCGAAAACCGGCTGGTCGAAACGCGCCTGTTCAACACCGCCACGATTCAGCCGGTCGGCGAGCAGCCGGCCTTGCGCGACGCCCTGGTTCGCGTAGAGGAGGCGGACTCGACGTTGATCCTGTTCGGCGTGGGCGTCAACAGCAACAGCGGACTGGTCGGCTCGGTCACGCTGGAGAACCGCAACTTCGACCTGTTCGATGTGCCGCGCAACTCCACCGAGTTTTTCAAGGGCCGCGCGTTCCGCGGCGCCGGGCAGATCTTCCGATTTCAGATCGAGCCCGGTACCGAGCTCACCCGCGGCCGCATCGATTTCCGCGAGCCGTACCTGCTCGATCAGGACATCGGCTTCGGCACCAGCCTCTACCTGTTTCAACGAAACCGCATCGAGTGGGACGAGCGCCGCCTGGGCTTCAACTTCAGCTTCGACCGCCGCTTTCGCGAGGGACTGCTGAAGAACTTCGCCGCCGAGGTCGCCTTCCGATTCGAGAGCATCAACATCAGCGACGTCGACTGGCTCGATCCGGAGCGGATTCGCGAGGTTCGCGGCGACAACTGGCTGACCTCGGTCCGCGGCACCATCGTGCGCGACACGACCGACAGCCGCTTCATGCCCAGCATTGGCAACCGCACCAGCGTGTCCTACGAGCAGGCCGGCGTCTTCGGCGGAGACAGCAACTTCGGCAAGCTGGTGGCCGACACGGCCCAGCACTTCACCCTGCTGACCGACTCATCGGACCGCAAGCACGTGGTCTCGATCGGCGCGACCGCCGGACAGATCTTCGGCGACGCGCCCGTGTTCGAGCGGTTCTACGGCGGTGGCATCGGCTCGATCCGTGGATTCGACTTCCGCGGCGTCTCGCCCCGCGCGGGGACGATCGTCCGCAACAAGCGAATCGGCGGCGACTTCCAACTGCTCACCAACGCCGAATACTCCTTCCCGTTGATCGAAAAGACCGTCCGCGGCGTGGCCTTCCTCGACATGGGCACCATCGAGGAAGACACGCAGATCACCGGCTGGCGCGCCGCCGTCGGTCTCGGTCTACGGCTCTACCTGAAGCCGTTCGGCTCGATTCCGCTGGCCTTCGACTTCGCCGTGCCGTTGGCGAAGGAGGACGGCGACGACACGCAAGTGTTCAGCTTCTCCTTCGGGACGACCTTCTGACGGCTGGCCTGTCGCGTGGATCACTCGCCCGAGGCCGGATACCGATCACCAGCACACCAGCGCCATTCGCGATGATCCACATTCTCGTCACCGATGATGCACATGGCTCGCGCGCTCGCCATGCCATGAGACTTTCCCGCTCTTGAATGAACGAGCCAGAATCGTTATACAAACCCCTATCGCAACGGCCTGTCAGCTTCTAAGGTCGAAGCGGGCCGCATCGGATCGCACGCGTACGCTCAGCGGGAAAGGAAGACCAGTCATGTCACACCGGTCGTTCGCACTCGGGTTCCGCGCCAAGGCCGTCGTCTCAATCCTTCTTCTTGTCGTCACGCCGATTGTTCAGACCGGATGCGGGCTGGGTCTGCAACCGGCCGAGTTCTCCGCGGCGCCGGGCGAACACCTGCTGCAACTGACGCCGGACAACGCGATCAGCATCACCCTGCAGAACACAAACTTCGCGGGAGCCACGGCGCTGGCGGTCAATCCGCAGACCCACACCTTCCGATTCGCCCATCCCGATTCGTCCCTGATTCTGAACGGGCAGATGTCGCTTGACGGCGAGAAGCTATACGTCTCCGAACTGGTCATCGGCAACTCAAACCGCCAGGCCCGGATGATGTTCGATGCCGCCCGGCACATCACGGCCATGACGACATCGGATGGCCACTATTGGGTGCGACCAGCGGACTGGACGTCGAACGTAGATCCGAATAGCGCCGACGACCTGGAGGGCTTTCTGACGGCCAATCGTGAGCTGGCCGAGATCACGGGCGCCGTCACTGGAGCAACGGCGAACGGCAACAACAACGGCGCCGGCGCCGCCATCGACCTGGTCGGCACGAAGATCCTATCACAGGCGCAGGCCGCGGCGCTGGCCATCATCATTCCGTTCATCGTGGCGCTCTACGTCGGCATCGGGAGCATCTTCTTCCTGCCCATCGGCCTACCCCTTGCGCTGGCGGCCGGAGTCATCGGAGGAATCCTGCTGCTCGCGATCGCCGTTCCCGTCGTCATCGTCGCGTCGCTCGCCGCGGGCGGGCTGATATTGGCCGGTATCGTGGCGGCGCTGCTGTTGCCCCCGCTGTTGATCGGGGCAGCCATCGTCGCTCCGATCGTGATCGGACCGATCGCGCTGGCAACCCCGGTCGTCTTCGGTCCGGTGGCCGGTCTGACGGCTTTCATCGCGTCGCTGGCCGCGTTAGTCGCGTCGTAGCGCGCTCGGCGGTCGAGGCAGGATTCGCCCGGGGCGTGTCGTTGCGAGGACGACAACGGCGTCGGTCCGCGCGCCACCTACGCTTGGCTGTGCGTGTGGACCGATCGCTCAGGCGAGCGGCCCGATCGCTGCCTGCACGCGCCGCGTGATCTCACCGGACCGAACCAGCGACAGCGCCGCCTGAATGTCGTCGCCGAACGCCCGATCCTGATCGGCGTGCGGAATCGCCGCCCTGACCGCCTCGTGCGCCACGCGCGGACCGATGCCCGCGCGCAGCGGCTGTCGGAAGTCGAGCGCCTGCGACGCCGTGAGCAGTTCGATCGCCAGCACGGTTTCCGCATTGTCGAGCACCTGCCAGCACTTGATGGCCGACTGAGCCCCCATGCTGACGTGGTCCTCCTGCCCCAGCGAGGTCGGAATCGAGTCGGTACAGGCCGGATGGCTGAGCACCTTGCACTCGTTGACCAGCGCGGCCGCCGTGTACTGCGGCAGCATGAAGCCGCTGTTGAGGCCGGTGTCTTTCATCAGCAGGGGCGGCAGGCCGTCCGGGCCGGTGAGCAGCAGGTACACGCGCCGCTCCGAAATGCTCGCCCACTCGGTCAGTGCCATCGACACGTAGTCCGTCGCTAATGCCAGCGGCTCGCCATGAAAGTTGCCGCCCGAGATCGACTCGCCATCGATCAGAATCGGATTGTCCGTGACCGCGTTCAGTTCGATCTGCACCGTCGCGCTGAAATGCCGCAGCGCGTCGCGGCACGCGCCATGGACCTGCGGCACGCACCGCAACGAATAGGGATCCTGCACCTTGCCGCAGTCCGCATGGCTCGGCAGTATTTCGCTGTCCCGCATCAGCCGGCACACGTTCGCGGCGCTCTCCACCGCCCCGCGATGCGGCCGCAGCGCGATCAGCCGTTCATCGAACGGCCGCAGGCTGCCCCGAAAAGCCTCCAGCGACATGGTCGCCACGATATCCGCCAGGCGCGCGAGTTCGGCGGCCCGGACGGCGATCGCGGCGTCATAAGCCAGCATAAACTGCGTGCCGTTGATGAGCGCCAACCCGTCCTTGGCGCCGAGGCGCGTGGGCGACAGGCCGCGATCCCGCAGCGCATCCGCCGCCGGTCGCGGCCGGCCGCCGTCTAGAACCTGCCCGCGTCCGATCATCGGCATGACCATGTGCGCGAGGGGCGCGAGGTCGCCGCTGGCGCCGAGCGAGCCGCGCGCCGGCACGATCGGCAGGAGGTCGGCGCTGAGCATCGCCGCCAACAGTTCGACCACCGCCGGCTGGACGCCGCTGTGACCGGCCGCCAGCGCCTGCAGCTTGAGCAGCATCATCCAGCGAACGAGTTCCGGCGGCATCGGCGGCCCGACGCCGACCGCGTGGGAGACGATGAGGTTTTCCTGAAGACGAGCGAGATCCTCGGCGGCGATGCGCTGGCGACAGAGCGTCCCGACGCCCGTGTTGACCCCGTAGACGGCCGCCGGACCGGCGGCCATCCGCTCCAGCATCACCCGGCTGGCACGCAGCCGTCCAAGCGCGGACGCGTCCAGCGTCACTTGGATGGGCCGTCCCCACCCGGGCGCGAGGCCTTCAATCGTCAGTGGCAGATCAGAGATGATGAAGGCAGCGGGTGACGCGGCGGTTCCGTGGGGGCTCATCGCCCGCGATTATAAGCCCTCGACGGGTGGGTTCGAGCCGAACGGCGAAAGTGCTTGACAGCGATTGCGTCGCCCGATACGACCCACCCGCGAAGGGCGGCCGCTGGTCCAGCGCCAGCGGAGCCCAAAGTCGCGGCGAGTCGCCAAGGAGCGAAGAATCATGCTCAGTCAGGTCCTGCTGCTGGCCCAGGACGGCTCGATCTTCAACCTGAGGAACGGCATTCTCCTCGCGGTGCTGATCGTGATCCTCGTCGGCTACAAGATGTACAAGAACAAGCAGGTCTGATCCACCCGGTTCCGGGTGGTGTCATGACTCGTCCGTCGCGGCCGCCGCACGACCCGTTGCCGTGGCGTGGTGCTCGAAACGCTCAAGCGGACACCCTTCGCACCGGGGCCGCGGGCGGCAGTGGCGTTTTCCGACCTCAACCAGCAGGGCGTGGTACTCGTTGAACAGTTTCGCGTCGGCCGGCAGCGCCGATTCCAGCAATTCCTTGATCTGATCGTATCCGGCATCGTCGTCGATCAGCCGATGCCGCCACAACACGCGAGCCGTGTACGCGTCGACCACGAACACGGGCCGTCCCAGCGCATACAAGAGGATCGCGTCGGCCGTCTCACGACCGATGCCGTTGACGTTCAGCAGCACGGCCCGCGCGTCATCGATCGACATCTCGGCCAACGCTTCGAGCCGGCCGTCAAACCGCTCGAACAGCCAGTGAACGAAATTCTTGAGCCGCCGAGCCTTGACGTTGTACGACCCGGCCGGCCGGATGACCTCCGCCAGTCGGTCGGGCTCGATGTCGCGCAGTCGTTCCCAGTCCAGCAGGTCGGCCTGCCGCAGCCGCGCGATGGCGCGCTCGACGTTTTTCCAGTTCGTGTTCTGCGTCAGCAGCGCGCCGACGACGATCTCGGTCGGCGTCTGGCCCGGCCACCAATGCTGCGGCCCGTAGGCCGCGAGCAGCGCTTCAAAGAAGTCCCGCAGTTGTCGTGACGTCGAACCGGACACGGTGGAGCATGTTCTCGATTGCCGGGGGACCGCGACGCGGGTAATTCTACTGGCATGCCGCGTGTTCCGCGTCGCCCGCGGATTCGACCCGACGCGATTCGCCAGCCGGAGCCTCGCCGCTCGCGCCCGCCGGTCGGGCCGGTCGGATACTACGAAGGCACGCAGCGCCCCCTGCCGTGCCTCGCGTTTCTCCTGCCGATCGTGCTTGCCTACGAACTCGGGCTCATGCTCCGTCACGGAGGCAACATTCCTCATAGCCCGGACCTCGCCGCCCAATTGCTCCTGCACTGGTTCTTCAGCCTGTTTGGGGCGACCGGCTACTTCCTGCCCGGCTTCGCGCTGGTCGCCGTCCTGCTCGGCTGGCATCTGGCCAGCCGCCAACCCTGGAAGGTCGAACCGGTAATGCTCGCCGGCATGGCGGCCGAGAGCGTGCTGCTCGCGCTGCCCCTGCTGACGCTCAATCGGCTCGTGGATTCGTCCTCGCTGGCGGCCGGCCTGCCGCGCTCACAGGGCGTCTGGGACGAGCTGCTGCTGAGCATCGGGGCCGGCATCTACGAGGAACTGGTCTTCCGGCTGATGCTGATCACGCTGCTCATGCTGCTGCTCAAGGACGTCGGCGGCATGCGGCAGACGCCGGCGGTCGCGTTCACGCTGGTCATCTCGTCGCTCGCGTTCGCCGCCCACCACTACCAGCCGATCGGCAACGAGACCTTCGCCGCGCGAGACTTCGCCTTCCGGACGCTCGCCGGCGGCTACCTCGCGGGCGTCTACGTCACGCGCGGGTTCGGCATCGCGGTCGGCGCGCACGCCCTCTACGACATCATCGTCGTCGCGCTCATGTGAACAGCCGCGCGGCGCTTTCAGCGTGCCAGTTCGTCGAGCCACGCCGCCGGAAGATCCAACTGCATCAGCCAGACTCGTTCTTCGCCTGGACGCAACCCCCAGTTGGTCGCCCACACGACGCGCCGGCCGTCGCGCGTCAGCGCGGCGTGGGTCTCCTCCCAGTAGGCGGCCGCCACGCCGTGGACCTGAGCCAGATGGATCACGCGAGGTCGCCGGAGATCCAGCCGGGCCAGTACGATCGACCGGTCGAGCCAGTTTCGCGCCGCCCGGCCCGGCTCGATGTAGGTCGACACGACGCACCAGCCGTCGGCGTTGCACGAGATGTGCACGCCGCTCGCCAGCGGCGCCGGCGACCCCTCGTCATAGTTCAAGCGGATGAGCCGCACGCGCCCGGTGCCTTCGTAGCCGCCGCCGGACTCGAGGATGGGTCGCGTGTCCCACGAGAGCGGAATCACGTCGATGTAATCCGTCCGGGTGTTCTGCATGACGATGACCTCGCGCCCATCGGCCGCGAGGCCGACGTCTGCGTGCGCGGTGGCGTAGTCGAGCCGGTGAAACCGCGTCAGTCCGCGGTCCGCGAGGGTCAGCCCGGCCAGCGGCGGAGCGTTGTCCCAGTCGGCGCCGATCAGAACATGCGTGCCGCGCGGCGACATGCCGACCCAATCGATCTTCGATTCGGCCGCCGATAGGGCCCGCATGCCCTCGATCCGGTCGCTCGCCCGGTCCCAAGTGAACAGCCATCGCGCGCGACCGTCCTCCGCGGTTCCCGCCAACAGGAATGCCCAGCGGTTCATATCGAGCGATGGCTCACCTTCATCGTTCATGGTGACGCGGTCGAGGTCCGGGTGAGCCCTCACGATCGGCCCGATCACGGCATCCGTCGCGAAGTCCTTGATGACCGTCTCTCGCCCGGTTTGAACGTCGAGCCGCATGGCGCGGAAGCCACGAAGTCCCCAGAGCGCTTCGGCATCCTCGCGGTCCCAAGTCGGCTCGGACAGTTCGACGGTCCGCAGCAGTTGGCTTGGTGCGTCGTACGGAATCGCCGCGGTTCGATAGACCCGCCACTCGCCTTCCGGGAAGAACTGGAGCAGCACCAGGCGCCGGTCGCGGGAAAACGGATCGTGTCGCGAGTAGGCGTGCCGCAATCGCTCGGTGCCCGTCACGCGCGTCGCCGACGTCCTGAACGCGGCGAAGCTCACCGCTCCCCCGACGGACGGCGCTGGACCAGCCACCAGGCGAAAGACCGGATTCGTCGCCGCCAACGGGTCCGGAACCTCTACGAACGATGACGATGCGGACGTTGGAGCGGGCGTCGCCTGCGGCGGCGCGGAACTCAGTTCGGTGGCGCACCCGTGCAGGCAGAGCGCCACGACGGCCGCGAGGAAGCCGCGGCGTATCGGAATCGGGACGGACATGGCCACACCTTCCGTAGCAGGCGCGGAGGCGTGGGGGCGCGACTCCAACCGTCGATGTTATGAGTGGATGTGCCCCGGGATCAAACGGTACGGCCGACGGTTTCGATGGGAACGCGTCGCCGCCGGCGGTTCAACGTGCAATCACGGGCAGCGGCAGGCTGCCGTCCGCCCGCGGAAGCGGGTCCGGCGGCCGAATGGTGACGCCGCCATGCCCGAGCCTGGCCTCTCCGCGGCGGACGCGCTCCGCCAGCTTGACGCTCTCCTCGAACAGCGCGTCCAGCATCTCCGCCTCGGTCACGGTCCGCGTCTGCTCGCCCTGAACGTAGATGATACCCCGGCCTCTGCCGGCGAAGACCGCCACGTCCGCACCCTCGGCCTCGCCCGGACCGTTGACCACGCAGCCCATCACCGCCACCTTGACCGGCACGTCGATGCTCGCCAGTCTGCGCCGCACGTCCTGCACCAGCGTGATCAGATCGACCTCGATCCGCCCGCAGGTCGGGCAGGCGATCAATTCCGGTTCGTTGCGAGCCCGCAGTCCGAGGCAGCACAGCATCTCCTTGGCGTCCTCGACCTCGAACACCGGATCCGAGGCGTAGCTGATCCGGACCGTGTCGCCGATGCCGTTGGCGAGCAGCGTGCCGAGCGCCACCACCGAGCGAATGTTGCCCGTTTCGCGCGGCCCGGCATGGGTCACACCCAGATGCAGCGGAAAGTCGAACCGCCGACTGATCTCGGTGTAGGCGTCGATCACGATGGTGGGATCGATGCTCTTGGCCGAGATCACGATGTCATGGAAATCATTGGCGTCAAAGATGCGCAGGTATTCCTCGAGCTTCTCGATCATGAGGCGGATGAGGTGCCCGCGATAATCCTGCGACAAACGGGCCTTCTCCTCGGCCCGTTGTTCCTTGTCCTTCCGCTCGACGATTCCGCCTTCGTTCACGCCGATGCGAATCGGGATGCCGCGCTCGCGACACGCGCGGATGACGCGGTCCACCTGATCGCGGTCCTGGATGTTCCCCGGGTTCAGGCGAATCTTGTGAACGCCCGCCTCAATCGCTTCCAACGCCCGTTGAAAGTGAAAGTGCACGTCCGCCACGATCGGCACGGCCACCTGCGAGAGAATGCTCCGCAGCGCCTCGGTATCGGCGCGCTCCGGCACCGCCACGCGCACGATGTCGGCCCCGGCGCGAGCCAACTGGTTGATCTGGGCCACGGTCTTGTCGATCTCATGGGTGTAGGTCGACGTCATCGACTGGATCGAAACGGGAGCGTCGCCGCCGATCCGAACCGGACCCACCCGGACCTGACGAGTCTTGCGTCGCGCAACCACGAACGAGATCTCCTCCGCCGGCCGAACGCCGGTCACGAGCCTCAAGAGCCAGATCGTAAGCGGGCCGAGCGCCGCTTTCGAGCCCGACCGGCCCGCCAGTCATGACCGTCGCGATCCGCCCGCCGCCGCGTGGCCGATCGCAGCCCGCGCGGCTATACTCCGGCCCGATTGGTGGCGTTGATTCCGCGTGGATCGTCGCCGAGCTGAAGCGGCCGTCGCGCCGCCGCGACCCGAATCTTTATGATGCACAAGGAGGCGACAGGACGATGAGCAAGCACATCACTCTCAAGGGCAACCCCATCACGGTCGAAGGTCCGACGCTGGTCGCCGGTTCGACCGCCCCGCCGTTCTCGCTGCAATTGGCGACCGACATGTCCGATGTAACGCTCGCGACCGGCAAGGGCCGTGTGCGCGTGCTGTCGGCCGTGCCGTCGCTCGATACGCCCGTGTGCGACAAGGAAACCCGCCGCTTCAACGAGGAGGCGGCCAAGCTCCCGAACGTCGATATCTACACCATCTCGATGGACCTGCCGTTCGCCATCAAGCGCTGGTGCGGCGCGGCGGGCATCGAGCGCGTCCGGTGCATGTCCGACCATCGCACGGCCGAGTTCGGCCGCAACTACGGCCTGCTCATCAAGGGCGGACCTCTGGATCGCTGCCTGGCACGGGCCATCTTCGTCGTCGATCAGAACGACAAGCTGGTGTACGTCGAGTATGTGCCCGAGATCGCCCAGGAGCCGAACTACGACGCCGCCCTGTCGGCCGCCCGCAAAGCCGCCGGCGCCTGACGAACGACCCATCCGCCCCGCGTGAACAATCGGCAACACCCTGAGATCCCGGTGCATGCCACCGGAGTCTCAGGGTGTTGTTTCAGTTCTCCGCGATGATGGCCGCGTTGGCTCAGAGATTGCCGCGTCGGCGCTGCTCCTCCTCGATCGACACGAACAGGGCCTTGAAGTTGCCCTTGCCGAAGCCGCGCGAGCCGTGGCGCTCGATGACCTCGAAGAACAACGTCGGGCGATCCTGCACCGGCTGCGAGAATATCTGAAGCAGGTAGCCCTCGTCGTCGCGGTCGACCAGGATGCCCAGGTCGCGAATCGTGTCGTAGTCCTCCGCGATCTTGCCGACGCGCTCCGGCAACGCCTCGTAGTACGTGTCCGGCACGCGCAGGAACTGCATGCCGTTCTCGCGCAGCATCCGCACCGTCTGAAGGATGTCCGCCGTGCCCATCGCCACGTGCTGGACGCCGGGCCCGAAGTTGAAGTCGAGGTACTCCTCGATCTGGCTCTTGCGGCGACCCTCGGCCGGCTCGTTGATCGGAAACTTCACCTTGCCCGTGCCGTTCTGCATCACCTTCGACATGAGCGCGCTGTACTCGGTGCTGATGTCCTTGTCGTCGAAGTGGGCCAGTTGCGAGAAGCCCATCACATCGGCGTAGAAGCGCACCCAGTGGTTCATCGCGCCGAGTTCGACGTTGCCGACGACGTGGTCGATGTGCGCCAGACCCGCCGACCGCGCCTTCGGCGCTGTGAACGGCCGATAGCCGGGCATGAACGGCCCGTTGTAGCCGCCGCGCTCGACGAACACATGCTGCACGTCGCCATAGGTGCGGATGGCCGCCGTCTTGACCGTGCCGAACTCGTCCTGAGCCGACGTCGGCGGGCGCACCACGGTCGCCCCGCGCCGCTTGGTTTCGCGAATGGCCGATTCGACGTCCGGTACCCGCAGCGCGATCGTCCGCACGCCGTCGCCATGAAGCTGGCAGAAGCGGTTGATCTCGTGGTCCGGGCCGAGCGCCGACGTGAGCACGAAGCGGATGTTGCCCTGCGACAGCACGTAGCTGGCCGTTTGCCGATTCCCGGTCTCCAGCCCGCTGTAGGCGATGATGTCGAACCCGAAGCAGGTGCGGTAAAAGTGCGCCGCCTGACGCGCGTTGCCGACGTAGAACTCAATGTGGTCCCAGCCCTCGATCGGCAGGAAGTCCGCCTCGGTCTGCCGACCCGCCGCGGTGGTCGTGGTCGTCGTCATCGCTTCACCCGTTCGCTCCCATGGCCATCGTGCGGACGGCATCTGCCCGCCCGCTCCCCCGTCCGACTCAGTATAACGCGCGACTTGCGGCCGGCGGATCGGCCGGTATCAATCCGCACATGGTCGAGTACCTCGCGATCACCGCCCTGGCGCTGGCGTGTCTGGCCGGCCTGCTGCTGGCCGCGTTTCAACTCCCCGGCGTCTGGCTCATCCTCCTCGCCGGGGTCTGCTACGACTGGCGGCACGGCTTCGCGGCCATCGGCTGGAATTGGCTGGCGGCGCTCGTGGTCGTCGCGCTGGCCGGTGAGGTCATCGAAACGCTCGCCTCCGTGGCAATGGCCCGCCGCGCCGGCGCCGGCCGGCGGGCCGCGGTCGGGGCCCTGCTCGGCGGGTTTGCCGGCATGTTCGTGCTGTCCCTGCCGCTGCCGCTGATCGGCACGATCGCTGGAGGCGTGCTGGGCTGCTTCGCCGGCGCGGCGTTGGCGGAGTGGACGAACCCAGACTTCGGCCTCCGCGCCGGCGACGATCGACTGGCGCACGGCGCGCGGGTCGGCGTCTTCGCGGCGATCGGCCGGGTGCTGGGGCTGATGGTCAAGCTGGCGGCGGCGTTCGTGGTCGCCAGCGCGGTGCTTACGCTGGCGATCGCGCGCTAGGCACATGGCCCGACGGCGGATCGTCGGTCGTCCGGACGAAGGTTTCGAAGCAGCAGCCTGCTACTTCTGACGCTTGTATTTCACCCGTCAGCCGAACGGCTTGACGCTGGCCGACTTCACCGGCTTGCCCGCCAGCAGAGCGTTCAGCGCCGCGGCGACGTGGTTCTTCTTCTTGTCCTTCGACACGAACGCGCCTTCATACACCAGCACGCCCTTCTCAATGATGAAGCAGTGCGGTGTGACGCTCGCGCCGTACAGCTTGCCCACCCTACCGTCGAAGTCCGACAGGATCGGGTACGGCAGCTTGTTGTCGGTGTGGTAGTCCTTGTTCTCTTCGTCGGTGCGATAGTGCGTGCTGTCGACCGCGAACCAGACCACGCCCTTCTCGGCATACTTGGAGGCGGTCTGCTTCAACTCCTTGCAGAACAGCTTGCAGAACGGGCAGTCCTTGTTGAACCACTCCAGCACGACGATCTTGTCGGAGAGATCCGAGAGCTTGTGAGTCTTGCCGTCAAAATCCTTGAGTGTGAAGTCGGGCGCGGGCTTGCCCAGCTTCGCCCGGCCGCCCGGCTGCGGCTCCGGCTCGTCGTCGCCCGCCACTGCCCACGCGGGCAGGATCATGAACAGTGCCATCGTTAGAAGTCGTCGGCTCATGCAGCGTCCTCCGCTCATGAACGACATGATACACGCTCGGTACGGGATCGATGAATACAAAATCGGGGCCCCCCGGCAGCCGGCCGGAGGACCCCGTGAGATTCAGGGATCCTAATGCAGGCGTCGCTCGAACCGCGATCAGACCTTCTTGTACTTCACGCTGCAGCCGAACGGCTTGGTGCTGCTGGTCTGAACGGGCTTGCCGGCGAGGATCGCGTCCAGCGCCTCGGCCACGTAGTTCTTGTCGCCCTTCCGTTCGGCGATCGCGCCCATGTACACCAGCGTGCCCTTGTGGATGACGTACATATGCGGCGTCGTGCGGGCCCCGTACGCGTGCCCGGTCTTGCCGTCGAAGTCCGACAGGATCGGATAGTGCACCTTCATGTCCTTGGCGGCCTCGACGTTGTCCTTGTCGGTATGCATGTGTGAGCTGTCGATCGCCAGCCAGACCACGCCCTTCTCGGCGTAGGCGGCCTGCAACTTGGCCATCCGCTCGCGCCACTCGACCACGACCGGGCAGTCCTTGTTGAACCACTCCAGCACGACGATCTGATTCTTGAAGTCCGACAGCTTGTACGTCTTGCCGTCCTGGCCCTTCAGCTCGAAGTCCGGCGCTGGCTTGCCGATCTCGGCGGTCGCCTCATGCCCTTCATGCTTGGCCTCGTGCTTGTGCTTGTCCCCGGCCAGCGCCGCGGACGCGGCCAAGCCGAGCAGCGCGACCATCGCCAGGACACCCTTGGGGAATCGATGCATCATCTCAGAACTCCTTGTACGCCCATGCGTCGCAAACGCGCGCCGGAACACCCGCCGCGCGGCGGCGTCATTATCTCTCGCGTTCATTCATTCCAGGGATTCGTTCGTTCGAGGCTCGCTCTGACCGACACGGCCGGGTCGCGCACCCCTCCGGATCGGATAGGATGACCATAGTCCGCCGGGACCGAGGTTTCCACGCCCGTGTCGACCCGACTCACGCCACAACGTCTTCTCGCGGCCTATTCACAGGGCGTCTTCCCGATGGACGTGGGCGGCGTCATACGCTGGTTTTCGCCCGATCCGAGGGGCATCCTGCCGCTCGACAAGTTCCACGTTTCCAAGACGTTAAGTCAGCTCTGGCGGCAGCGCCGGTTTGAGATTCGTTGCGATGTCCGTTTCCGAGACGTCATGCTGGCGTGCGCGGAGCGGGTCGAGGGCACCTGGATCAGCGAGGAAATCGTCGACGCCTATTGCCGGCTGCACGAACTCGGACATGCCCACTCGGTCGAGGCATGGCTTGGCGACGATCTGGCGGGCGGACTTTACGGCGTGGTGCTGGGCGGCGCGTTCTTCGGCGAGTCCATGTTCCACCGCCGGCGCGATGCCAGCAAGATCGCCCTGGTCGCGCTGGTGGAGCGACTCCGCCGCGGCGGCTTTACGCTGCTCGACGTGCAGTACACCACGGCCCACCTGAAGCAGTTCGGCGTCATCGAGATTCCCAGGCGGCTCTACCTCCAGAAACTCGCCGCCGCGCTGCGAGTCCGGGCGACATTCTGACTCCGGGCGTCGCCCGTTTCGGCGCACGCCGACCGCGCTCTATCATGGTAACCGGCATGGCTGAGACCGCGTTTATCCTGATCGTGGCCGGCGACCGCGAGGAAGCCGACGCATCCGCCGACGCCCTGCGGCGAGCCGGCCACGCCTGCCATGTGGTCGAGAACGGCGCCGAGGCGATCGATTCGCTGCGACGACGCCGACCCGACGTGATCGTCGCCGACGCGCACCTGCGCGGCGATGTCTCCGGCGAGGAACTGCTGCGCCGCTCGCGCGAGCTCAGCCCCGGCAGCGCCGTCGTGCTGGTCGCCGCCGACGGCGACGCCCGCCGCGCCCGCGACGCGCTGAAGGAGCACGGCGCCTTCGACTACCTCGTCAAGCCGGTCTCGCCCGAAGCGCTCGAGAAGGTCGTGGCCGAGGCCGCGCGACATGCGCGCCGCAAGCAAGATCTCGAGGCGTTTCAGCGGCAGGCGGCCGACGTTCAGCCGTTGGAAGGCATCATCGCCGCCAGCGGCAGCATGGCGCACGTGCTGGCCCGCATCCGCCGCCTCGCCGCCAGCAAGCTGACCGTGCTCATCCACGGCGAGTCCGGCACCGGCAAGGAGCTGGTCGCTCGCGCCGTGCACGCGCTGTCCGACCGCCGCTCTCGCCCGCTGCTGGCCGTCAACTGCGCCGGATTCACCGAGAGCCTGCTGGAGAGCGAGTTGTTCGGTCACGTGAAAGGCGCGTTCACCGGCGCGGTCGCCGACCGACGCGGCGTCTTCGAGGAGGCCGACGGCGGCACGCTGTTTCTCGATGAGATCGGCGACATGCCCCTGCCGATGCAGGCCAAGCTGCTGCGGACGCTCGAAAACGGCGAGATCGTCCGCGTCGGCAGCACGCGGCCGATTCACGTCGACGTCCGCGTGGTGGCCGCGACCAACAAGGTGCTGCGCGAACTGGTGGCGGAGCGCAAGTTCCGCGACGATCTCTACTGGCGGCTGAACCAGGCCACGATTCATCTCGAGCCGCTGCGCGACCGCCGCGAGGACATCCCGCCGCTGATTCAGCACTTCATCGCCGAGGCCAACGCCCGACACGGAAAGAGCGTCGCCGGCATCACGCCCGACGCGGTGCGGCTGCTGGTGCGTTACAACTGGCCGGGCAACGTGCGCCAACTGGCCAACGTCATCGGGCAGATGGTGGTGCTGGCGGATGGCGAGATGCTGGACGCCGACGACATCACCGATCCGGCCATCCGCGGCGCGACCGAGATCGTGCCGGTCGTTCAACCGGGGCTGTCGACGCCGACGCTGCGCGAAATCGAGAAGCTGGCCATCCAAGCCGCGCTGCGCCAGCACAAGGGCAACCGCGAACTCGCCGCCCGCCAGCTCGACATCGGCGTGCGTACGCTCTACCGCAAGCTCAAGGAATTCAATCTCGAATGAGCCGCCGCGCCCGACTCGATGCCGCGCCCGAACGCAAGGTGGAGGCCGACCAACGCAGCGCATATGCCCGCGCCGTGGCGGGCGGCGTCGAGCTGACGCTGAAGATCGTGCCCGGCGCGTCGCGGAGCCGCGTGGCCGGGGTCCTCGGCGACGCGCTCAAGCTCCAGGTCGCGGCCCCGCCCGAGAAGGGTCGCGCCAACGCCGCCGCCGTGGAGTTGCTATCACGCGTGCTGGCCGTCCCAGGCGCCGACATCGCAATCATCCGCGGCCTGTCGCAGCCGCGAAAGACCGCTCTCATCCGCGGCGTCGCGCTCGCTGACGCGACGGATGCAATCGAGCGAGCCCTTTCGATGTAGGAGTCAGAATCGGTGGCGGCCGACGGCATCCGGTCCGCGCCGCCGCGCAGGAGTCCATTCATGCGGGCAGCCGTGCAGCGCGTCAGCCGGGCCGAGGTCGTCGTTGAGGGCGAGATCGTCGGCCGCATTGATCGCGGACTGCTGGTCTATCTCGGCGTCGCGCCGGACGACGGGCCGGCTGACGTTCGCTACATCTGCGACAAGATTCGCCACCTCCGCATCTTTCCTGACGCCGCCGGCAAGATGAATCTCGACGTCGCACAGATCGGCGGCGGCGTGCTGGTCATCAGCGCGTTCTCGCTTCTGGCGGACGCCCGGCAGGGACGTCGGCCCGCGTTCGACGGGGCTGCTCCGCCGGCGCTGGCCGAGCAACGCTACGAGGAGGCCTGCGCCGCGTTGGCGGCGGAGCTACCGGTCGCCAAGGGACGATTCGCCGCGACGATGGCCGTCGAGAGCGTCAACGAAGGGCCGATCTGCGTGCTGCTGGATTCAAGGCGGGAACTGTAACTGGAATGCGGCCGACGAATGACTAGCGGCGGCCGGGCTCGAACCGGCGACCCAGGGCTTATGAATCCCTTGCTCTACCAACTGAGCTACGCCGCTGCGTGACACCAGACCTATAGCCGAACATCCGCCCCATGACAACCCCGGCCGGCACCGCGTCTCCCGGCTCTGGGAACAGGAATCGGACCGTAGGTGCCGATAATACCGAATAACCCTCGCCGCGCGCTACGGGAGGGCCGGACGGAAGCTTTCATGCGCCCCGAAGCAACCGGCATCGAATTGAGGCTGGCACGGCTTGAGCGGTCTCAGCGTCAAATGCGGATCGCCTTCGCCGCCCTGCTCGCCTCCGCGCCGCTGCTGGTCGTGCTTTCCGGGCAGGGACAGCGGAACCCCGACGGGGGCGTGCTGGTCGAGGCCCAGCGATTTGTCGTTCGAGACGCGGCCGGGGCCGTCCGCGCCCGGCTGATGGCCGATCAGCAGGGCCGCATCAGCCTGACGCTGTTCGACAAGGACGAGCGCACCCGGGCCGCGCTCGGAGTCGCCAGCGACGGCTCACCCGTCCTCGTGTTCGGCGATCCGGATGGCCGAACCACCCGGCTCGAGCTCAGCGTCAAACCGGATGGCACGACGGCCATCGGCCTGGGCGACGGAAAAGGGCGGTTCCGCTCCACCATGGAAGTCAAGGCGGATGGCTCGTCGCATGTGTTTCTGCTCGATGCGGACGGCCGTCCGCGCGGTGATGTGGGGCTGCTGCCGAACGGCGACCCCGTGCTGGCGTTCAGCGACAGCAACGGCCGCGTGCGAGCACGCCTGACGACCGACGGCGAGTCCGGGGCCCCATCGCTGACCATGCTCGACGCCGACGGCCGCTCCCGGGCCGCAGTCGGCATGTTCCCGGACAAGTCGTGGGGCATCGCTCTGGGCGACGGCGCGCGAGCCGGGCGGGCCCGCTTCGCCATCAGCGGCGACGGTTCACCCGGGCTGTCGCTCGCGGACCGGGACGGCCGGCCGAGGGCCAGCCTGAACTTCTTCAGCGACGCGACCAACCTCCTGCTCTACGACAAAGGGGGCAAGAGCCGCGTGCAGCTTGGCGTCTGGCCCGACGGCGTACCCGCGCTGAGCCTGTACGACGCCCACGGCGAAGCCCTCTGGAGCTCGCCCTAGATCAGAGAGAAGCAGGGAGCCGTAAGGGCGACCCGAAGGAACGCCACATTTCCGATGTGCCTACAGGCATCGGTCGTGCGGAACTGCGCATCGGCCACGCCGAAGAGGGCGAGGTGATCGAAGGCCGCCGGCTGGGTGCACCGGGCGCGCCCATCCGACCGGCTCCTCCGCTGGCTGGCTCCGCAAGCCAAACGCCGAGCCCAGCGACTCAAACTGAATAGTCAAGGCCATGCGAATCGAACACCGATCTCCGCATGACCAGCTCAAGCCAAAGGTAAAAAGAAACGGAAGGTCGCCATGACGACGACCTTCCGTATGCCTTTCCAGTGAGGAGAAGCGCGGGTTTCTAGCGCCGCTTGCGGGCCAGCAGAGCGAGACCGCCGAGCAGCAGGCCCATCGTGGCCGGCTCGGGAATCAAGCTCAGCGTCAGGGCGTAGTCGCCCGTCTGATTATCCAAGAAACCGCGCACGCGGAGGTAATACACCGCATCCGGCCCCGTGTTCATGTAACGGATCGCCGAGCCGCGAACTGGACCGACCAGACCACCGCCCACGGCGTCGCTACCTGCATCGTCGTTCTCGACGATCAGACCGCCAACCGGATTCAGAACTGCCAGCAGGGTATCCGGTGTGGCGAAGTCGGCCGGCAGCGTCGAAAGCGGCGTGGTGATCGCCGTCAGGATGCAGCCGCTGGGGAGGAAGACCGCGTAGTGGTCGCGATCGCCCGGGACCAACCTGCCCAAGCCAACATCCGCGTTCAGATTGCACGGGATGTAGGTCAGGTCGTCCGCGGTCGCGATCGTATCATTCGGCTCGCTCTCGAAGAACGCACCGAACGCCGAACCGGCCAAGGTCAGCACCAGAATCGAAGCGATTGCCTTCCGCATGGTTCTCCTCCGTACCCGATTGGCGGCCTCGTCGGCCGCACAGACAGATTGCTTCTTCTCCCGCCCTATTGGGCTTGAGGGTCAAGATATCAGAACCGCCCCGGCGAGTCAACCCCCTGGGTGAGCCTCACACGGAAATAACAGACAACCGTGTCCCGGCCCCGAGGCGCATCACAAATTTTTGCCAAAACGATAGTTACGGCTACGACCCGCTACCCAGCGATACCTTGTGGAGCCGAACCACCGGGAAAATCCTCATTTCAGATGCGCTGGCACCGGGGACAAAAGTGCGTGCCTCGCTGAGCCACCACCGATCGGCGCACGGGCGTGCGGCAGGCCGGACAGGGCTGACCGCCGCGGCCGTAAACGGCGAACCGATCCTGCATCGAACCGCCGGGATACACCCAGTCAATCGAAGCACCGTTGCCCGCGATGCCGTCCCGCAGAGCCGCCTGAATCGCGGCGTGCAGGCGCTCGCACTGGCGCCGGGAGAGCCGGTCCGATCGGGTCCGCGGATGCAATCGAGCGCGAAACAGCGACTCGTCCACGTAGATGTTCCCCAGGCCGGCCACCACGGCCTGGTCCAGCAGGAGAGGCTTGAGCATGCGCGCACGGCCGGCGAGGAGGCGATGCAGCCGGTCCGCCGTAAATTCGACCGACAGCGGCTCGACACCGACTCGACCAAGAACCGACTCCGGCTCGCGCGTCACCCAGACGCGGCCGAACTTGCGCGCGTCCATGAATCGCAATTCGTGGCCGCCGTCCAGGGCAACCCACAGTCGCGTGTGCGCCGGTCGATCAGCGGCGACGGGCTCGACCTGTAGTCGACCCGACATCCGAAGATGGATCAGGATGGCGACCCTCGCGTCGTCGGGACGGACCGCGTCGATCCGCACGAACTTGCCGCGCCGACCCACCGCGTCGATCGTTGCGCCCCGCAACGCCCGCGCGGCGGCCGTCGGTGACCCGCTCAGCGTCCGTCGCCACGAGCACTCGATTCCGACGATGCGACGCCGGACCAGTTTCGGCCGGATGCGACGAACGGTGGTCTCGACTTCGGGCAGTTCGGGCATGGCGATGCGACCGGTCGGCATCGTCCGCCGCGCTCGCGGGTTCCGCAAGGGCCGAAGCAACCCGCCGACCCTTACGATCGACTGCCGCATGAGGCCATCGGATTCACGATAGACTGGCCACGATGCCCGACACACCGCCCACCACGCGGTTCCTTGGAGAAATCGTGACCGACCACGGAGCACTCGCGCTTGGGCGGATGACGCTCGTGATGGGTATTCTCAACGTGACGCCCGACAGCTTCAGCGACGGCGGGCGATACCTCGACATCGCGGCGGCCGTCCGGCATGGCCTCGACATGGCCGCCGAGGGCGCCGATCTGATCGACGTCGGCGGCGAGTCGACCCGACCCGGCGCGACCGATGCGCCGCCCCCGGAGCAACTCCGCCGCATCGAGCCGGTGATCCGCGCGCTCCGCGCGTCGAACCTGGCGATTCCGATCTCGGTGGATACGCGCTCGGCGACGGTCGCGGCCGCGGCACTGGACGCCGGCGCCGACATCATCAACGACGTGTCGGCCGGCACGCGCGACCCCGCCATGCTCGATCTGGCCGCGCGCCGAGCCGTGCCAATCATCCTCATGCACATGCGCGGCGATCCGGCGACAATGCAGAACGATCCCCGCTACGGCGACGTCGTCGCCGAGGTGCGGGCCGAGTTGGCGCTGCGTCTTTCCGATGCGGTTGCGGCCGGCGTCGTCCCGGAGCGGATTCTGCTCGATCCCGGCATCGGCTTCGGCAAGACCGCGGAACACATCTGGGAGTTGCTGAGGCGACTATCGGAATTTCACACCCTCGGCCGCCCGCTGCTGGTCGGCACGTCGCGCAAGCGCTTCATCCGCGCGGCGGTCGGCGACGACCCGCGGGCCGTGGCGTTTGGCACGGCCGCCACCATCGCCGCGTGCTGCGCGGCCGGCGCGCACGTCGTCCGCGTGCACGACGTCGCGGCCGCGCGGGCGGTGGTCGAGGTGGCCGCACGCCTTCGGTGATGCTTCTTGCCGGCGTGGCTATCGGGCCGACCGAGCTTCGATTAGCCTCCGGCCCCGGTGCGTTGATCGTCGAAATCCGTGCGGGTTCGCAAGGCGACGCACCCACGTCCAGATCGGAGCCGCTGCCCATGCCGTCATCGTCCCATCACGTCAGGCAAGTCGTTCAATCATTCGCTGCGGGGCTTGCCCTGCTGGTGATGTCGGGCTGCGCGGGCCCGACCCGCGGCCCGGCGGTGCCGGCGGACATTCAGGATCGCGCGGTGATCCCCGGTATGACGACGGCCATCCGCACCTGGGGCTCGGGGTTGAACCCGGAGTTTCAACGCGAACTAATGGAGTCCATCCGCCGCGAGCAGGAACACCTGCGGTCCACCGGCCATTCCGGGCCGTTGCCGCGGGCTGATTTTCTGGCCATCTCCGGCGGCGGCGCCGACGGCGCTTTCACCGCCGGGCTGATGAACGGCTGGACGGCCGCCGGTAACCGCCCGGTCTTCAAGGCCGTGACCGGTATCAGCACGGGCGCGCTGATTGCGCCGTTCGCGTATCTCGGTTCCGACTACGACGCGACGTTGAAGAAGTTCTACACGCAGGTCCGCACGCACGACATTCTGCGCGAGCGCGGCGCGCTGGCCGCCCTCGGCGACGACGCGCTGGCCGACACCACGCCGCTGCGCGGACTGATCAAGGACCTGATCGATCCCAAGCTGGTCGAGGCCATCGCGCGCGAGTACCAGCGCGGCCGGCTGCTGATGATCGGCACCGCCAATCTCGACGCCCAGCGCGGCGTCATCTGGAACATCGGCGCGATCGCCGCGAGCAACCACCCGCGCAAGGCCGAGCTGATTCGCGACATCCTGATCGCCTCGGCCGCCATACCGGCCGCGTTTCCGCCGGTCATGTTCGACGTCGAGGCCGATGGAAAGCGTTACCAGGAATTGCATGCTGACGGCGGTACGGTCACGCAGGTGTTTCTCTACCCGCCCTCGATGAAGCTTCGCGAGCAGGCCGAGGCGGCCGGCGCGACGCGCGAACGCCGAGCGTTCATCATCCGCAATTCACGCTTCGAACCGACCTGGCAGGAGACCAAGCGGCGGACGCTGCCCATCGCCGGTCGAGCCGTGTCGACCCTGATCGCCACGCAGGGCATCGGCGACATGTACCGGACCTACCTGAATGCCCAGCGGGACGGCATCGACTTCAATCTGGCATTCATTCCGGCCGACTTCACCGAGCAGCCGAGCGAGGCATTTGATCCGAAGTACATGCAGAAGCTGTACGACGTCGGATACGAGCTCGGTCGCAAGGGCTACCCGTGGATGAAGACGCCGCCGCGATTCCAGGTCGAGGAACCGCACTGAGCCGCCGCGGCCAGAACCGACGCGTGACGCCCGAGTCGCGGGCGCCTACAGGGCTGCCAGCAGAGCCTGCATGGCCGGACCGAGGTCGCGACCCATGCCTTCGCCCAGTCCCTGCGTGCGCTCCAGCCCCCGCGTCAGCACGTCGCGGGCTTCGGCGACGCGGCCCACACGGATGAGCAACTGACCCAGCACGTGGTAGGTCGCCAGGTGCCCCGGATCGCGGGCGTTGGCGAAGCGAAGGTGCTCGATGGCCTCCGCCTGAGCCGCCGCGTCCGGTTCCTCGGCCAGCCGGCGGCCGAGCGCAAAGCGGCTGAGCGGGTCATCCGGATCGAGCGACAGCAGCTTGCGAAGCGTCGGGAAGTCCATCGGCATCTGAGCGGACTCCAGGCAGCACGGCCGCCACGAGTGTACGAGTGCCTCCGCTGGTCGCCAACCGACACCGCGACGGACCGGCCGCGGGGGGAGGACCTCCGCCCCGGTATTCCCACGCTCGCTTTCGACCCCTCGCGGCCGGTTCGCGCGAAGCGGATGATTGAACGTCGCCGGCGGATCGGCTAAGCTTCCTTCCGACCATGTGCGTGCATCGAGTCATCGCGGCGTTCACGCTCGTTCTGCTGGCCTGGACCGCCAGCGGCGCCGCGCTCGAACTGCACCACGACGAGTGCTGCCCCCAGCCGGCATCACAGGCGGCCGACTGCCGAGCCTGCTATCTCATCAAGGTCGGGCGCACCCTGCTCACTGAGTCCCCCACCGCGCTCGAGCTCACGCTCGAAGCAGTACGCATCGCGCCCATCGATTCGATCGACGCGCCGCAACCCGCGCGTCCCCGCGCACCAGCCGCGCCTCGCGCTCCACCCGGGTTCTGACTTTCCGCTTGCCCGCGCTCGGGCCTTCTGACCGCGCTGCCGTCGCCTGACGGCCGCGCCTCATCCAGCCGGTTCGAACGCGGCCGCCACGCGATCCACGCCGCCCGCGCGCCGGGCGGCCGCCGTGCGTTCCATGAACCGAGACCGCTTCGCGGAGCTTCACATGCGCCCCCGCGCGTTCACATTGATCGAGTTGTTGGTAGTCGTGGCCGTCATCGCCACGCTGATCGGCATCCTGCTGCCGTCGCTGGCCGCCGGCCGCGAGGCCGCGCGGTCTACGCGGTGCCTGTCGGCGCTGCATGACGTCGGCACCGCCTTGCAATGCTACTTCAACTGCGAGGACGACCGCTTCCCGCTCTCGCAGGCGCACGGCGGATACCAGCCGGGCACGGCGTGGCTCGACACGCTCGCGCCGCACACCGAGCTGAAGCTGCAATACCGCTGCCCGTCGGACCGCTCGATCAATTTCGACTCGGGCGATCCGGCCCAGCGGCGCGTCACGAGCTACGGCGTCAACGTCTTCATGGGGCCGAACGACGAGGACTGGTTTCCGGACAATCCGTCCGGGATTCCGCCGTTCGGATACGTCGTGCAGACGCAACTCCGCGACACCAGCCGCTGGGTCTACTCGGCCGAGATCGCCGAGGTAGCCGCCAACGGGCAGCCGCTCTACGCCGACCATTTCCACGCCGAGAAGTGGGGCACGAATCCGTTCACCGGGTTCGGCGGCGCCGAGCCGCGATTCGATCTCGAGCTCGAACGCCATCGCGGGCGGAGCAACTACCTGTTCACCGACGGCCACGCCGACCGGCACCGGTTGGACGAACTCTTTCTCATCGACGTCAACGGATGGATGACGATCAATCGATTCGACCCCGGATTCCCGCACTCGCCCGAGGGCTGGTATCGGCCGTCGGAGTAACGCCGTGCGGACGGAGTGCATCGTGCTCAAGAACCATCGCCGCCCCGTCACACCATGCGGAGCGACCGCCCAGGATCGAAACCGGCATCCCGCGCGACGCGCGGTCGCGATGTGCGTGCTGTTGTCCGCGGCCGCCGCGCACGCGCAGCTGCCCGATCACCTCGTCGTCGGACAGTTCGACGACGGCGGCCCTGTTCGCCGACTGTTTTCTTCCGCCGGACTCGCCGGCGCATCCGGCCACGGCGTGACCATTCCGCCGGGCGCGATCATCCCGATCGTCCGCATCAACCTGCTCAGCTCCTACGCGCAGCCGCGTTTCGGCGGCTACTCGTTCAGCACCACCGGATTCTCCGGCATCGGCTTCGACTACGCCGCCGCCCCGTACAACCTTGACATCAGTCTCCTGCCCGGCCCGCCGCCCGGATTCAGCGTCCGCACCCGGCGACTGGCCTACGACCGCCCGGCCGAGTTCGCGGTTTACACCCCGACCGGTTCGCCGCGCATGGTCGAGGACAACGACGAGTACGCTTTCGGCACGGCCACCAACGGCGGACACGTGCACCCGCTCTTTCTGCTCCGGCGTCCCGGACTGGTGCGGTGGGACATGCGGTTCACGTCCGACCAGTGGGCCGCGTCGGCCGACTACACCTACTACTTCACCAGCGTGCCGGGCCGTGCCACGTTCGTGCCGATCGACATGAGCACGGTCTTCAACGCCGACGTGGTCGACAGCGACGCCGGCGACGCGCCGACCGCCTTCGACGGCGCGGGCAACGTCTGGGTTCTCAACGGCCAGTACGGAACCGCCTCCGGCCTGCCGCTCGACGGCCGCCTGGCCGGATTCCAGCTCGGCGGACCCGGCGGGTCACGCTTGGCGGGTAGTGCCACGAACTGCCTGCTCGATGACGGCGCGCTCAGCCTCGCGGCCACCATCGACCTTGCGGCGCTCGGACAGTCGGACCAGTACCTCGGTCTGGAGTTCCTTGTCGGCGCGTCGGGCGCCATCACCGCCGCCGACATCGTCAACGTCACGCTGACGTACAGCGACAGCACGACCCGCGTGGTCGCCATTCGTCAGGGCACGGCCGACTGGCTGCCGTACCGACCGATCGACACCTGGCAGCAGTCGGCGACGCCGCGTCCGTGGACGGCGGTCGGACGCAACGGCGACCGTTCGGCCGGCTTCGCGCGCAGCACCGGCAGCACGATCGACCTGGCGGCCGGCGAGAACTTCTTCCTGTTTCGCGCCTGCACTCCGGCCGACTCGACGCGGACGCTGACGTCCATCGCCTTCGCCGACTACACCGGGGTCGGACGGGTCGGGGTCTTCGCGATTCTGGCGATTCGGAAAGCGCCGCTCGTGATCACGAACGCGACGCTGCCGCCGGCCACCGAGGGACAGCCCTATTCGTTCACGCTGACTGCCGAGGGCACGCCGCCGTTCCAAGACTGGGCGGCGGTCCATCTGCCCGCGGGCTTGACGCTCGACCCCGCCGGCGGCGTGATCAGCGGCACGCCGACGACCGGCAGCGCGGCCGGCTCGCCGTACGCGGTCAATCTCTCCGTCACCGACAGCATCGACGACTTCGATCCGAGTTATCCGCCCGAGTTCGCAAGCGCGACGCTCGCGCTGGTCGTGACGCCGGGCGGCCCGCTGCCCGGAGACATCGACGGCAACGGCACGATCGACGCCGACGACGTCGACCTGTTCGTGCGCGTGTTGCTGCAACTGGAGACCAACCCGGTCTACGTGCAACGCTGCGACATCAACGGCGATCTGATCGCCGACGGACGCGACATGCAGCCGTTCGTCGAGCTGCTGCTGCCTTGAACCGCGTCGCATGGTGAGCGATTCGCGTGAGACGGATCGTCAGGAACAAGCGGGCCGAGGGCGTCGAGCCGGCCAGGCTGGCCGCTCGAGCCTAGGCGCCCTCGGCCCCACCTACTGAGAGGAGGAAGCGCGCCCTATCCGTTGACGTCGGGCCGAGCGACCGCCCAGCGCGGCGATCTCGGCCCCCGCGCGACGACGTGTCGCGCGGAAATGTTCATTCGAACGAGAATCGAGGACGTTTTCAATGCGTCTGTTCACGAACGGCGGCAAGCTGGCGGCCGCCTGGCTCCTGTTCATTGCGAGCGCGCCGGCACTCGCGGATCACGCTGATTTCGAGATCGGCCGGGACGACACGAACGCCCTCGTGATCGAGGGCGACCCGGCTCTGTTCGACGGCAGCGAGCGGATCGAGCTGTTCCCAGGGGACGGCATCTTCGACGGGCTTTTTATTCACGACGAGCCGGGCTGGGAGAACGTGTCGGCCGACGAGCCGCCGGGTCTGTTTCGCCTGCTTCCGGGCCACCGCGTCGCGATCCAGCGTGTTTCGTTCTCCCCCGGTTTCGCGGTGTACGATCCGTTCACGGCGATTGAGGTCCTCGCGGCCGACGGCGACCTTTACGAGTTCCCTCAGGCTCCGCCGGGATCGGGCGAGTTCCACGTTCACCTTGTGTTCGCCGCTGGCGGCGTCGAAGGCGACGTGTTCTCCGCGACCTTCCAGCTGATCGACGTGGCCGGAGTGCATCAGCCATCCCAGCCGTTCACGCTCAGCTTCGTGAACGTGCCGGAGCCCGGCGGAGTGGCCCTGGTCGTTCTGGGTATGGCCGCGTTGTGGAGGCGCGTCCGCTGAGAACGCCAACTCGCTGATCCCCTGAGCGTTTTTTCGCCCGCGGCGCGCGGCGGTTCGGCGAGCCGGTCCGTCCGAATCGACGAGCCACCGCCGCCAGCCGGCTGCGTAAACAACTTAAACCATTATTGGAGAATTAGTTACGTCTGAGACGCCATCGGCTGTATGCCGGAGTCGCGATGTCGCAGAAAAGCGAAAGATCGTATTGACACGCGGCCCTCATCTTGGTCTAATCAGGTGTCGGGAAAGAGGGAAGAAGCGCCCCTCTGACCATAGACCCATCAGTCAACGGACGAGAAGGAAACAGGTTTAAAGGAGGACTCTCGAATGAAGCGAATTCTCATGACCATGGGTGCGCTGGCGCTCGTCGCCGCCCCGGCGTTCGGTCAGATCACCGAGCGCGAGCTGGTTCCGCAGTTGAAGTTCTCGATCCCGCTGGATCAGGCCTTCCCTGCGGGTCAGCGGGTGACGCCCGGCGCGATCTACTCGAACATCGACAACTTCACCGGGTCGGCCGTCAGCCAGGGCGCGGTCAACCAGGCTGGCAACGCCATCACCCCGATCTTCATGGACGACATCGAGTTCGATCCGTCGGCCGTGGGGAACACCGAGATTACCCGCATGGAGTGGTGCGTGGTGAACTTCAACCAGGCCACCGTCACTGTCCGCATGCGGACGCGCTGGTGGTACGACGACGGCTTTGGCTCGCCGGGCACCTACTACAACAACAACGGCGGCGCGAACACCGGCCTGACGTTCGGTGCCACCGCGTTTCCGGCGTTCTCGATCAACTGCTTCTTTACCGACCTGACCGGCACTGGGTTCCTCTTCGTTCCCAATTCCGGCAAGTTCTGGGCCGGCCTGCAGTTTGATAACAACGGCGGCGCGACGGGCGCCACGCTGGCACAGGTCGCCAACTTCGGGCAGGGCATTTTCGACGACCAGAGTGTCGGCTTCAGCGACCCGAACGCCTTCTTCGACGGCACGGGTGGCGGTAACGCCTTCGGCATCAACGTTCCGCCGCTTCCGGGCTCGGTGAGCGACTTCGGTTTCCCGCTCGGCCCGCCGGCCAACTTCGGCTGGGCCTATGTTCCTGAGCCGGCGACGATGGGCCTGATCGGCCTCGGCGTCCTCGGCCTGATCCGCCGCCGCCGCTAAGGCGTCGGTCGATCCAGTTCGATTCCATGCGAAGGGCCGCGAGTCTGACTCGCGGCCCTTCGACTTTTCATGTGAACCGCTCGGAATGAACTCAATTCGGGAGTGCGCCGTCCGCCGTCGAGAACAGCCTCCACGCCCTCGCCGCAAACGGGGACCGACCTGCAAGGCCAGCGAAGCCGCGAGGCGGCCGTTCGTTCGGCGCGTGCAGATTCGCACGTCGATTCGGATCGGCGCAGGGCCCCGCCCGGGAGACCGAGTCCGAAGCCGTGATGCTTGAGTCCGGCTAGACCTGCTGAATTTCCCTGGTCTTGGCCGCGACGGCTTCGTCGACCTGGGCCTCGTATTGCTTGATGAGCTTGTCGATTGATTCGGCCCCGCGCTTGGCGTCGTCCTCGGGCAGATCGCCGGCCTTCTTCTCGGCGTCAATCTGCTGGATAGCCTCGCGGCGGATGTTCCGAAGTGCGACCCGCTGGGCCTCGGCCAGCTTCTTGATCTGTGCGACGATCTGGTTGCGGCGCTCGCCGGAGAGCGGCGGAACCGGCAGGCGGATGACCTTGCCGTCGGTCTGCGGATTGATGCCCAGGTCCGATTCCTGCAATGCCCGCTCGATATCCTTGAGCGTGGACGGATCGAACGGCTTGAGCAGCAGCATGGTCGGGTCGGGGATGCTGATGGTCGCCAGGCTCTTGAGATCCATCGGCTGGTCGCCGTACGACGGCACCTTGACGCGGATGCTCTCCACCAGTCCGGGCGACGCCCGGCCGGTGCGGATGCCGCGGAATTCCTTCTTCAGGTGGTCGACCGCCTTCGACATCTTGTCGTCGGCTTCCAGCTCGATCTCGTCCAATGGCATGACGACAGCCTCCTGGCCACACGCATTCTAGTGGCCGGGACGTGGGCGTAAAGTCGGCGGACTTGGGCCGAGAGGCTCCGGTTGCTGCGCTGTCACCGGTTGCACGCGACGAGCAGCCATTACGGGACGCTGATACTCGCAGCGCCGTCCGCAGGTGAGCGAGTCGCGACCGTCCGCCGCGGCGACGGTTCTGCCTCGCCCTTTCCACTGTTCCGGGTTGGTGATCCAGGGGGGCTGGCCGGCGCGCGCACCAGATCGGAGCCCCCAGCGCCAGCGCGCGGGCGCGCGACGTGCGAGCCCGCGGCCCGGCCGATCAGGCGGCCGGCTGTGGCGGCGACATGACGGTGCCGCACTGCTTGCAGGTGCGCAGGGCCGCGTTCTGCGGCGCCCAGAATTGCTCCATGATCGTCTTGAGCTGGGAAACGATGTCCTTCAGCTCAAACTCCGGCTCGTGCACGACCGCGCCGCACTGCTCGCAATAGAATCGCAGATGATCCTTCATGCCGGCCGGTCGCCGCCGCTCGACCACCATGCCGACCGTGTTGGCGGGCCGTTGCGGCGAGTGGGGAATGCCGGCCGGCAGCAGGAAGATCTCGCCCTGGCGGATGGGCACCTCGCGGGGCTGGCCGTTGACGATGAGCCGCAGGGTGATGTCCCCCTCGACCTGGTAGTAGAACTCCTCCGTCTGATTGACGTGGTAGTCCTTCCGGGCGTTGGGGCCGCCGACGATCATGATGATGAAGTCCTGGTCTTTCCAGACCGTCTGGTTGCCGACCGGCGGCTTGAGCAGGTGGCGGTGTTCGTCAATCCAGGCCTTGAGCTTGATCGGAACGAGAGGCAGCGACATGGCGGACCTCCGGTCGGGGTTGATCCGAATTGCGCGACAACACGAAGAGCGTACCTCGCGCGGCCCGGCAGCGTCAATCGCGCGTTGACCGGCTCGCCGCGACGCCCGCGCGCCGCCGGGGGCCCGTCGCGTCGCGGATTGCCGCCGGCCGCGCGCGGCGTTAGCATCCCTCGACCTTCGGAGAGGTGTCGGAGCGGCTGATCGAGCTGGTTTCGAAAACCAGTGTGCCCGCAAGGGTACCGGGGGTTCGAATCCCCCCCTCTCCGGTCTCGATTCCGGCGTCCGCTGTCGATTCGGGCACGCCGCCGCGGGCACATCACGATGGCTGGGGCCGCATTGGCGAGCGGTCGGAACGATCGCGCGCCCGTGCGTTTATGGGCACATCGGGTTCGGGTCACCGATGCCAACGGTCTTCTGGACGAACAGCGGCGGGTCGATCGACGGATCGAGCTGGCCGTCGGCATCCATGTCAGCGCAATCGCAGCCCGGGGCGATGATCGGCGGCGGGGCCGCGAACAGGCAGTCGACGTAGCGCTGCATGTCCCGCCCGTCGACGAAGTTGTCGCCGTCCATATCGCCTCGGCACGTCGGGCAGGCGGGCGGCATCATCGGCGCTTCGATCGCTCCGACGTCGCAATTCGCGATGCCGTTGCCGTCACCATCCATCGGGCGCGGATTGAGACACTGGTCGTCGATCAGCACGAAGCCGGCCAGGTCAGCGCAGAAGCCCTTGTCGATGGCCGGGCTGCCGGGCAGCGGGAAGTGCGCCTGCACGGTCCCGCATGGCGCCAGCGGCGAGAGCAGCGTGGCGATCGGCATGAGAATCGTGCCGAACTGGTCGCCCGGGGCGGGCAGCATGCCGGTTCCGTCGACGTTGATGTTGAAGCCGGCCGACAGGACCGGCGACGGCGCGACCACGTTGTTGCCTGGCGGCGAAGGCGCGCTGTCAATGATGGTCCCCAGCACCTGCATCACGCTGGACGTGCCCAAGGTATCGCCATTGAAAAGGCTGTCGCCGGACGCCGCCCGATTCGAGACCAGCGAGCACGCGCTCAACTCGCAGCGACCATCGAAGTCGTTGGCGATCGCGCCGCCGAAGCCGAAGCGGGCGCTGTTCCCGCTGAAGGTGGTGTTGACCGCGCGAAACACGCCGGCGGGGTTCTGGTTGTAGACCGCGCCGCCGCCCGCAGCGTTCGCGATCAGGCCGTTGGACGCGTTTTCGCTGAACTCGCTGTGTGTGACCGTCACGTCGCCGGCATTGGAAATGGCGCCGCCGAGGTTGGCGGCCGTGTTCGATCGCAGCGCGATCCCGTCGAGTACCAGCGTGCATCCGAACTGGTTGTTGATCGCCCCGCCTCCGTTGGCGGCCTGGTTGCCGAGCAGAATGCCGATCGGCGCGATCGTCAGCGAGCCGCTGTTCTGATTCGCCATGGCGCCGCCGTTGCCGCCGCCGATGGCCTGGTTCTGGGCCGCGATGAGGAACGAGATAACGGTCGTGCCGGAATTGGCGAGCACGCCGCCCTGCGCCGCGACGTTGAACTGCGCGACGAGGTCCACGAACGTGGCCGTCACGCCGACGCCGACGCGGACGGCGCCGCCGCGGTTCGAGGCTGAGTTGGATTCGGCCTGCACGGCCCCATTGAAGCCGCTGCCGGGCGCCAGGAACATGCCGCCGGCATCGTTGCCGGCGGAGTTTGCCGTCAGCACGAACGGCGTCAACGGCTGCACCGTCACGGAGCGGTCGGACCATAGGCCGCCGCCGTCGTTCGAGGCGCTGCAATCGCGAACCTCGGCCGAGCTGAGCAGCAACCGGCCACCCTGCATCAGCACGCCGCCGCCGTTGGTGCCGGTCGCGCCCAGGGCGCGACCGTCCCGCACGGTCAGGCCGCTCAACTGCAACGTCAGGCCAGCCGGCACGCCGGCCGGCACATGAAAGACGCGGTCCGGCTGAGCGGGCGGCAATCCGGCCGCGGACACGATGGTCGTGCCGATGCCGTTCCCGAAAATGAACAGGTCGGTTAGCGGCGTGACCGGGTTGACGTCGAGATCGCCCGCGGCGGCGGTGTTATCAATGCCGCCGAGAGTCAGCGTATGCGTGCCATTGACCGTGAATCGGATGTGAACCACGCCCGGTGTGGCGTTCGCCTCCATGATCGCCGCGCGGAGCGAGCAGAGGCCGTTGGCATCCATGCAGATGCCGTTGCCGGGTGCGACGTCAGTTGAATCAAGCAACGTGTTGACGATGTAGGTGGTCTGCGCCGATACCGGAAACGCCGCAAGCAGACCGACGATTCCCGCAAGCCGAACAACTCGACTGAGCCTCATGACCCACTCCCGGCGACTGCATGCGAGGCGGAGCAGTCGCGCGACCGCTCGTTGGTATGTAGACGGACGCCGCTGCCAACAGGCCACCGGGCCTGGGAATTGGCGGCACCACTCCATCTTACCAATTGAGGACCGGGGAGCGTGTCAAAGTCGGACCATTCCGCAGGGTGAGGCGCGGCCGGGCTACGATGGCCGGCCCCACGCATCATGCGCCGTGGCCGGGACACAGCGCGAACCAGAGATTTCCCAAGGCTGGCGTTGAGCCGCGATAATGCGAATGCATCAAGGCGTCGGGGGCTGGGATAAGTCGGCGAGACCGGGCCGCTACGGCCGCGGGCTGAACCGCTGGCCGTCCTTGAGTTGATCAAGGCCGGCGGCGGCGATCTGCTGGCCGGAGACGAGGCCGGAGACCACTTGCAGCTTGTCGCCCGCGCGGCGACCGATCTGAACGACCGCTTCCTTCAGACGCCCGGCCGACGCGACGAAGACCCGTCCGGTTTCTCCGGACGCATCGAGCCGGCAGGCCGAAACGGGGATCCAGATGGCGGCCTCGGGTTCGGTCTGCTGCGTCTCGGCGGGCTGCTCGGTGCGGAATGAGACCTGTGCGACACCCTCGACGCGCAGGTACTCGTCGGGATTCTCGATGCGGACCTTCACCTGCACGGTGGCCTTCGAGTAATTCGCGCCCGGGTCGATCCACATGATGTGACCGCGATACCGCCGGTCCTTGTAGGCATCGGGGGCGATCTCGCACGGCATCCCGTCGCGCAATCGGGCGATGTCCAGCTCGCTGATGTCGACCTCCACCCGCAGCTTGGTCATGTCAGCGATGGAGCCGAGCTGCGCGTTGCTCATCGCGCCGCGACCGCCCTCGGCGGCGACAAAGTCGCCGACGTTGACGTTTCGTTCCAGCACCACGCCGTCGATCGGCGCGACCACCTTCGTATCGACCAGCAGCTTGTCGGTGAAGGCCAGCGTGGCTTCGTCCCGGGCCACCTGGGCCAACGCGGCTTTGTAATCGCGCTCGGCCAACTTGAACTCGATCTCGGGCGCGGTCCTCGATTCGTATAGACGGCGGATGCGCTCGAAGTTGACCTGCTGGAACGCCAGGTTGGCGCGCGAGCTCTCGAGACTCGCGGCCGATTCATTCCGCCGCGCGACGAACAGCACGTCCTCAATCTCGGCCAGCACCTGTCCGGCCTTGACGCGGTCGCCCTGCTCGAAATACAGCCGCTGGATCTGCCCCGATACCTTGGTAAACACCAGCACGCGGTGATCGGAGACGATCTTCCCGGTCGCCGTCAGCACCGGGCCGGCGGCCGGCGTGGTCGAACTGACCACGACCGGAACGAGCGGGACCTCCGGGGCGGCCGCCGCCGTCGGGAGCATCTGGGTGAGTTGCGGGTTGCGCTTGACGGCCAGATAGCCTCCGCCGGCCGCGAGCGCGAGGAAGAGCAGAAGCAGCGGCCAGAAGGCGCGGCGTCCGGACGCGGAACGGCTCTCCGTCGGCCGCTGGGTCTTGCTGATTTTCAGCGATTGGAGCTGCGCTCGCAGCTCGGTCGAAGCGCTCATCGGTGTCATTCTAGCTCCGAATCACGACTTTCGCAGGGCCTCGATGATGCGGACGCGCGAGGCCCGCACGGCCGGCGCCAAGGCGCCCAGCACGCCCACGCCGGTCGCCAGCGCCAACGCGGCGGCGATGATGCCCGGGGTCAGCCGGAGCTCGTAGGCCAGCACGGTCCAGGTGGTGTCTGATAAGAAGTCCTGCCGCGTGCCGCTGAACAGCGAACCCAGAAACAGGCCGACGCAGCAGGCCGTCAGGCACACCACCAGGGACTCCACCACAAAGGACACCAGAATGGCCGGGCGGTTAAACCCGATCGTGCGCAGCATGGCGATTTCCCGCCGCCGGCCGTCGACGGCGGCGTACATCGTGTTGGCGACGGCGAAAACGGCCCCGATCGCCATGATCGCGATCAGCACGGTGGTGAGCCAGACGATCTCGCGCGTCTTCTTGGCCAGTTCCTCGTAGTAGGCGGTCTCACGCTTCGCTTCGAGCGCGACGGCCGGACCGTTGATGTAGGCGATGGCTTCGTCGGCGCGGTTCGGGTCCGCGAGGCGGACGACCGAACTGGAAATGAACCGTCGCGCGAACGAGTCCGACAGCATGCTGCGCGGCGCCCAAATCTCGCTGTCGAACGCGCCGCCGCCGGCGTCAAAGACGCCGACGACTTTGTAGATCCGATTGGATTGCCGGCCGAGGCGGATTTCGCCGCCGAGTTCCAGGTTCTGGAAACGATCGCGGGCGGCCTTGCCGACTATGACCTCGAGCTGTCCTTGATCCATCCGGCGACCAGCGATGAGACGCACTTCGGGATGGACGTCGAAGGCGACGTCGTCGACGCCGCGAATGGCGACGTTGGCGGGGGCTCCGCGCGGGCCGCGCCGCAACACCGACGTCTGCGCGCACAGTTCCTGGCTGACCAGCAGGCGACCGGAGGCATCTTGGGCGATGGCCGGCGTCTGCACGACGCGCCCGAACTCGTCGGGCGTGATGATGCTGGTGCTTTCGGCAGTCGCGCCGGGCTTGAGCACGATGATGTTCTCGGGCCAACCGCTGGCGGCCAGCGAGGCCCGAATCCCGGCCGCGAAGGAGAGCAGGACACAGAGCACCAGCACCAGCGTCGCCACCACGGCGAACGTCAGCGACGAGCTGAGCTTGCGCACCAGCAGGTTTCGCACGTTGTAGGTCAGGGGCAGGGCCATCAGTCTTGCTTCAGCGACGGGCAACTCGCGTCAGGAACGCCGTCAATCGAGGTTCCTCAACGCCGCCACCACGCGCAACCTGAGCACCTGCCAGCTTGGCCAGACGGCGGCGATCAGTCCGATCGCTATCGAGATGAGAACGGCATGGGCGCACACTCGCAGGCTCACCTCGAGCGTCTGGATGACCGGGACGGTGTAGTTCCGCAACGGCGTGTGCGTGAACGCCACATAGGGCGCGGCCGCCCCGAGGAGACCGCCGATCGCGCACAGCAGCAGGCTTTCGGACTGGATCAGCAGGAAAACCCAGGCGCCCCGGAAGCCCAGCGCCTTGAGCGTGGCGAACTCGTTGATCCGGTCGCGGAAGTTCATGCTCATGGTGTTGGTCGCCGCCATGACGGCGACGAAGACGGTCACCAGCGCCAGGATGGTCAGGTTGCGAGGCAGGTCGAACTGCTGCGTGATGAACTCGTTCATGAACGCCTTCTCGTCCTGCGTCTTGGTCTCGTCCAGCGATCGCTCGAACAGCGTGTCGATCTCCTGCCGGAAGTGGTCCAGATCGGCGCGCGTCGCGCAGCGAACGAAGTAGAAGCCGACGCGGCCTTCGTCCTCCGCGCCGCCGCCATAGACCCGCTTCAGCTCCTCCTGGTAGTACGGGTAATGACACCAGTTGGTCTGAGGATCGGAAGCGCTCTCGGCGGTCGACACGACGTGGAACTCCATCGGCGTGTACGGCGGCAGCGACGGCCGGATCGTGATTCGCTGCCCCTTCTTCCAGCCGAACTGTGCCGCGGTGGCCCGTCCCAGAATGATGGCCTGCCGATCCCGCAGCCACGCGTCGATCTCGTCCTGCGGCAGGCGATAGTCCGGAAATGCGCGAACGAATTCCCCGGGGTCGGCCGCGAGCGTCGAAAGCGGTCGCGGATCGTCCTGGACCTTGCCGCCGATCCAGCTCATGCCGCACACCGCCAGCAGACGGGTCCCGGTCGGATCGAGCGAGCGAATCTTGGCGGCGTAGGCCAGCGGCAGCGGATAGACGATCGAAGCGCGGTTGGTGACCGCAAGCCGAAGCTGCTTGGCCGAGTTGTCGAGAAACCGCTCGACGCCCTGAACGACGGCGGAGGACAGCACGAAGATGACCATCGGCAGTCCGACCGCCGCGATCGTCAGCGCCGTGCGCAGCGGATTGCGGGACAGGTTCTTCCACAGGTAATGAAGTCGGAGTCTCAAGAGCTGCGCCCGGCGACACCCGCCGATTCGATTCTAGGGCTCTCGCAACGCCTCCACCACGCCGATGCGCGAGGCCCGATACGCCGGAAACAGCGAGCCGAGCACGGCGACGCCGCCGACCAGCCCCAGCGCGGTGGCGACCACCTGCCAGCCCAGCGTGATCTGGAATCCCATCGTCGTGAAGGTCGACTGCCCGAACATGTCCTTGGTGTTACCGACCGTTCGAAGCCAGGCCTCGCAACCCAGACAGCCGAGAGCGCCCCCCAGCATCGACAGGAACACGGCCTCGATGACCACGCTGGTCAGAATCTGCCCGCGCGAGAAGCCGATCGTCCGCAGCATGGCGAACTCGCGCGAGCGTCCGGCCACCGCGGCGAACATCGTATTCGCGATCGAGAAGACCGCCGCGGCGCTCATGATGCCCACCAGCACGCCGACGATGGTCAGATAGATGCGAATGTTGCGGGACTGCTCGAACCAGTAGTCGGGTTCGGTCTGCGCGTTCAGATCGACCGACGGCCCCTTGATGAAGGCCACGACCTTGTCGGGATCGGCCGCCGGCGCGAGGCGCAGATTCACCGAGGAGTAGAGCGTCCGGTTGTACGAGTTCATCAGGGTCGTCAGCGGTCCCCAGATTTCGCTCTCCATCGGGCCGCCGTCAGCCGAGAAGAAGCCGACGATCTTGTACTCGCGATTCCCGGCGTAACCGAGGCGCAGCGTCCGGCCGATCTCAAGCCCGCCGAACTGCCGGGAGGCCTGCACGCCGACCAGCACCTCCATCTGGCCGGAGGTGATGGTGGCGCCATCGAGCGGGCGAACGTTGCGGTGGACCTTGAATGCCTGCTCGGTAACGCCGCGCACGGCCACGTTGGCGAACGTTCGGCCGCCGTCGCTGCGGCGGGGAAGCGAGACCTGCACCAGCATCTCGGGGCTCAGCAGCCGGCCGACCACGGGGTCGACCTCGATCTCCTGCACCTGGGTCAGGCGGTTGTATTCCTCGGGTTGAATCGCGCTGTTGGTCTCGCTCGTCGCCCCCTGTTTGAGGACGATCAGCTTGGATCGGTCGCTCGCGAACGACAGCGAGCGCGTCAGGGCGCCGCGGAAGCCGAGCATCCACGCGAACACCCCCACCACGACCCCGATGACCAGACAGGTCAGCAGCGTCGTGGTCTTTCGCACAAACAGGTTCTTCCAGTTGTACGAGATCGGTAATGCCATGCGCGATCCGCCCGCCGCCGCGGCTATGCCACGCGGCGAAGCGCCTCCACCGTCCGCAGGCGCAGGGCCTGATACGCAGGCCACACCCCGGCCGCCAGGCCGACCGCCAGTGCGATGCCCAGCGACACGGCCACCGCCACGGGCGACACCGTCAACGCGTTGATCGGCAGGAACCCGAGCCGGCGGATCGGCGCCAGCGCCAGGAGCAGCGCCATCGGGAGGACGCC
Organism: uncultured Planctomycetaceae bacterium; assembly: GCA_964576285.1. GTDB lineage: Bacteria > Planctomycetota > Phycisphaerae > UBA1845 > UTPLA1 > SpSt-539. Next base: position 117,123 of record CAZNUJ010000006.1, read on the forward strand.
GGCCAGCGCGCCCATGAAGGCCATCAGCACGCTCTCGGCCAGCACGATGCGGAAGACGCGCCCGCTGGGCATGCCGATGGCCTTGAAGACGGCCAGCTCGCGCGTCCTCTCCCGAAAACTCATCATCATCGTGTTGCCGGCCACCAGGGCGACGATGAACACGACCACAATGGCCATCGCCTGCATCAGGCCCGGGAGGTTGCCGAGGGCCTGGGTGAACCCGGCGCGAAACGTGTTCTCGTCCTCGCTCTTGGTCTCGTCCGGACTGTTGGCCGTCATCGCGTCGATCTCCCGCTGTAACGAGAGCAGACTGGCCTGGTCCTTGCACTTGACCCAGAAGATGTTGCAGGCCGGGCTGTCGACCCCCGCTTCCTTGAGCGATTCGGTCAGATAATCTCGGCGGAAGTAAAACACGTTCGTCTGCGTCTTGCTGGTCATCACCTTGATGATGTTGAACTCAAGCTCCAAGTAGGGCGGCACGCTGCTCCTGAGCCGGACGCGCCCGCCCGGACGCCAGCCGTCGAACCGCTCGCCGTACTGTTCGGCGACCGCCGCGCCGACGACGGCCGCCTTGCGGTCGCGCATCCAGGCCTCCTGTTCGGCGGGCGTCAGTTCGGCGTCGGAATAGACGATCGGGAACGTGTCCGGGTCGGCCGCCAGGCTCTGGATCGGCTGCTGCTCACCGGGGACCTTGCCGCCGAACCAGCGCATCCCGCAGACGGCCCGCAGCCGCTCCCGGTCCGGATCGAGGGCTTCAATGGATCGCCGCAGCCGGTCCGGAATGGTGTTGATCAGCGTCGTCTTGTGATGGACGCCGAGGCGAAGCTCCTTCTCGCTGGCTTTGTTGACTTCGATCAGCGCGACCACGAGCGAGATGGCCGCGACGAACACCGCCATCGGCAAGGCGAACGCGATCATGGTGAGCGCGCTGCGGAGCCGGTTGCGACGGAGATTCTGCATCAGGACGTAGGTCATCGTCATCGCGTCGCTCCGTGGAGCCGGTCGGCGGGGTCGTGAGTTCCGGATGCGGCGTCGGCGGATGGCGACTCGTCAGGACGATGCCGCCAGCGCCGGCCGCTGGTTGAACTCCTCGCGCTCGAGCACGCCCTTCTCCAGGTGCACGACGCGCTGCCCGTGAGACGCCGCCTTCGGATCGTGCGTCACCATCAGGATCGTCTTGTGGAACTCGGAGTTGAGCAGGTTCAGCAGGTTCAGGATTTCCTCGGACGTCTTGGCGTCGAGGTCGCCGGTCGGCTCGTCGGCCAGAATGACGTCCGGGTCGGTGACGATCGCCCGCGCGATGGCCACGCGCTGCTCCTGGCCGCCCGACAGCTGGTTGGGACGATGGTCCATGCGATCGCCCAAGCCGACGACGCTCAGCGCGGTCTTGACGCGCTCGCGCCGCTCACGGGCCGGGATCTTGAACAGCAACAGCGGCAATTCCACGTTCTGGGCGGCCGTCAGCACGGGGACGAGGTGATACATCTGGAAGATGAAACCGACGTGGCGACTGCGCCAGGCGGTCAGTTCGCGTTCGCTCATGCGCTCGAGCTGCGACTCGCCGACGCGAATGCTGCCCGACGTGGGAGAGTCGAGCCCCCCGATCAGGTGCAGCAGGGTCGATTTTCCGGAGCCGCTGGGCCCCATGAGCACCACGAACTCGCCGGCGGTGATCGACAGGTTCAATCCGTCCAGAACGGGTATCTCGATGCGGTCCTTATGGTAGACCTTGCGAACGTCCTTGACCTCGATATCGGCGGCGCTCATCGGCTCTCCAGTCCAACCGGCGTACGGGCTGCACGCTCGATTGGGATCATTGTATGCGGGCTTCCCCGCGTCGTCCCACCGCGACGATCAGCGGCGTCGCCTCATGCCGACCGCGCCGCGCAGCAGGTCCGTCACGCGGGAGGGCTTGGCCAGGACTTCGCTCAGGTGGTAGTCGAGCAGGTCGAACACCCCGGGCAGATCGGCATCGACGACGTCCGAGCCCGACGCCACGGCCGCGGCGGCCGTGACGGTTCGCGCGTCCAGTCGCCATTTCTCGACGAACGCCGGCTCGCAGTCGCGGCACAGCAGGCCACCCTGCCGGGCGCTGAAGTAGGGACACGAGACCAGTTCTCGGGGCGTGCCACAGCCGGCACACGCGGACAATTGTGGCATCAACCCAACCTCGCGGAGCAGCGTGCACAAGTAACGGCAGATCGACGGTAGCGGCGCCGCGTTCCATACGTCCCGACACAGCCCGCACAACGCGTCGAAGAGTTCCGGATGCGGGTCGCCCTCCTGCGTCGCCTGGGCCGTGCGGTCGGCGGCGTATTGTCCGGCATACCAGCGCGGCAGATCGCGGCGCAGACCGGGGAAAACGTCTTCCTGCTTCCACTCGGTGAGCGTGACGAGTTGCGCTTCCGATTCCGCGCGGCGCGAATAGACGACCGAGCCCAGTTCCAGCAGATCGATGCCCACCGACGGCCGATGCCGGGAGCCGCGCTTGACGCCCTTGGCGATCAGCCGCTGCAACCCCGTGTCGCGGCAGAACACGGCCAGCACCAGCGACGTTTCGCTGTAGTCGAGTCGGCGGAGGACCAGGCCCACGTCCTTGATCAGCGCCATGCTCGCATCCGAGGTGAGCGACCGCGGCTCACGTCACGGTCGCCATCGTCTCACGCGGCAACTGAACGCGCAGCCGGGTGATGCGACGGTCGTCGGCCGCCAACACCACGATCCGCAGATCGTGGATCGCGAGCGACTCGCCGGCCGCCGGTATGCGTCCGAACTGGCTGAGCACGAGGCCCGCCACGGTGTCGTAGGCGTCATCTTCCGGGAGGTGAAGGTTCAGCGCGGCGTTGAGCTCGTCGATTCGGACCTTGGCGTCCACGTCGACCGTCTGATCATCCACGCGGTGGATGGCCTGCGGCTCGGGGGCTTCGTGCTCGTCGGCGATCTCCCCGATCAGTTCCTCGAGAATGTCCTCGAGCGTCACCAGGCCGGCCGTGCCGCCGTACTCGTCAAGCACGATCGCCACGTGAACGCGCGTCGTCTGAAACTCGCGCAGCAACTCCGGCAGGACCTTGGTTTCCGGCACGAACGGCACGCTCCGCATCAGCGAACGAACGGAATCCGTGCCGTCCGGCGACACGCGCAGCAGGTCCTTGGCATACAGGACGCCCAGGATGGAATCGATGTTGCCCTCGTAGACCGGGATGCGCGAGTGTCCTCCGGCGGCGATGGATTCTCGCGCCTCCTGCAGGGTCGCATTCACGTCGAGCGCCAGCACCTCGGTGCGCGGCGTCATGATCTGCCCCACGGTGCGTTCGTTGAGGTCCATCACCGAGCGGATGAAGCGCGTCTCGGTCGCCCCGACGGCCCCGCTGGTCTGCGCCGCCGACACGATGTCCAGGATTTCGCGCTCCAGTTCCTCGCCCGCGTCGTCCTCATCGGGCGGCGGCACGCCGGCCAGGCGGCGCACGATCTCGTCGGCGGCCTGCGTGACGCACACGATCGGGAACGAAAGGATGCGGAAGAACTCGAGAATAAGCAGGCTCGCGGCGACCAGCGCCTCGGCCCGGTGCCTCGCGATCCCCCGTGGGACGGCCACGCCGGCCACCAGCAGCAGCGCCAGCGACAACGCCCCGACAGCGACGGAGTGCGCCGGATCGTCCGGATAGACGCCGCTCAGCCCGCGATCGACGAACAGAATCAGCAGCAGCGCCGAGCCCCACGCCCAGCAGGACGCCGTCGTGGCGTAGTCGCCCGAGCGCTGCTCGAAGCGCTCCAGCCAGCCGTCGCGCCCACGCCGCCGCAGCGCCGCCTGCAAGCGAGTGCGCGACGCCTCGGGCACGGCCGCCGCCAGCGCGGCGAAATAGGTCAGCCCGACGGTCCACAGCGACATGGCGATCCAGAACGAGGTGCTCACCGGCGCGGTCCTTCCGAAGCCCCGTGTGGAAGAATGCGAGCCGGGGGCACGCCCAGCTCGGCCAGCATCCGGTCCTCGCGCTCGTGCATGCGCCGGAAATCCGCAGGTCGTCGGTCGTCGAATCCCACCAGATGAAGGCAGCCGTGCACGACGTACAGCGCCAGTTCATCGGCGACCCGTCGGCCGAGGGCCCGCGCCTGCCGTCGGGCCTCGTCACGGCACACCAGGATGAGGCCGTCGACGAGGCGACCGTCAGGCTCGTCGCGCAGGTCGAACGTCAGCACGTCGGTGCTTCGTCCGTCCGACATCCACTCACGGTGAGTACGCTTCATCGCGGCATCGCCGACGACCGCCACCTCCAGCCGGCCGGCGCGGACGCCGTGCCGACGCAGCACATGGCGCGCCGCGCGCCGCAGCGACGTGGCAACGGCCCCGGCTTCTCCCTGAAGCGCGATCCGCGGCCCACGATCGGACCGCGACGTCGCGCTCGCGCGGCGGCGTCGGGCTGACGAGGTCCGAGGCGCCATCACGCCGTCCGCGGCGTGGTCGAGACCGGCTGGGCCGGCGCGGGCGTCTTCGGATAGGCGATGCGGCCGTGATAAATCGAGCACAGGCTGCGAACGAGGCTCTGCTCGATGCGGAAGAGCTCCTTCAGCGTCAGGTCGCAGTCGTCGAGCTGGCCATCCATCAGGCGGTTCATCAGGATCTCGTGGACGACGGACTCAATGCGGCTCGGGTTTGGCTCGGTCAGACTGCGAACCGCGCCTTCGACCCCGTCGCACAGCATCAGGATGGCCGATTCCTTGGAGCGCGGCTTGGGTCCGGGATAGCGAAACTCGGTCTCCTCGACGGCGCGTTCGTCCCCCAGCGCGCCTTTGCTCATCTCGTTGCGAGCGGCCATCGCGTGGAAATAGCGCACCAGCGTGGTGCCGTGATGTTCGGCGATGAACTTGTGCAGGACCTTGGGCAGGCCGTAATCCTCGGCGAGCGCCAGGCCGTCCTTCACGTGGCCGAGGATGACCAGCAGGCTCATGCGCGGCGCCAGCCGCGCGTGGGCGCTGGTGTGCCCCGGCTGGTTCTCAACGAAGTACTCCGGCTTCATCATCTTGCCGACGTCGTGATAGTACGCGCCGACCCGCACGAGCAGCCCGTTGGCGCCGATTTCCTCGGCTGCCGACTCGGCCATGCTCCCGATCAGGTGACTGTGCTGCCATGTGCCGGGCGCCTTCTGGATGAGCTGCTTGAGCAGCGGCGTGCTCATGTCGGCCCACTCGAGCAGCGTCATCGAGGTTGCCAGTCCGAACACGCGCTCGATGACCGGCAGCGAGACGAGCACCAGGCCGCATGCCAACAGCGACGCCGCGCCGGCCGTGAGCACCTCGCCGGCCAGGAAGCGCAGCGCCTGCTGGTGCGCCAGCCCGACGAACGCGGCGGTGATCATCGCGGTTCCTGCGGCGAGCAGGCCGACCCAGATCAGCTTCATCCGCGAGCGGACATCGTCCATCCGAAAGATCACGACGGCGGACACGGCCGCCAACACCAGGAAGTGATCGAACGCCCCTGAGATCGTCAGCGTCACGAGTCCGGCCAGGGCGGTGGCCACGCCGAAGGCGTACCGTGGGGAATAAACGATGGTCAGGATGGCGGCGGCGTAAACCGTAGGCGTCAGCACCCAGCAGCGGGAGACGTCGCTGGCGGCCAGCAGTCGCGCCAGCAGGAGCACGGCGAGCAACAGCCCCGCCACGGACAAACAATGCGTCGCGTTGGTCGACAGCTTGGCCTGGTAGCGGCTGGTGTACACCGCGACGCCGAGGACCAGAAGCAGAACAATGCCGGCCTGCCCGATTCGCCTCTGGACCCATGCCCGGTAGAGCTCGGGGGAGGACTGCCGTGCTTCGAGGTAGCGCTCGTGCTCGCTCTGAACCAGGTCGAGCAGCTCGGGCGTCAACGCCGTCCCGCTCGGCACGAGCACCTGTCCGCGTTGATACTGGTCTTGGACGGGGGGGATCTCACGAGCTCGATCGAGGGCCGACTGGGTGGCATCGGCATCGAAAACGTAGACCGGCTCGTAGCGATCCTTGGCCGGATCCACGCGAATCGCGGAGATAAGCACCTGCGCCACCGCAGGTTGAAGCGGTGACGGGAACACCTCGGCAAGGTCCTTAGCCAGGCGCGTGACGTGCTGTTCGTTGGTGGCGTAGCCGAGCCGCTGTTTGGAGACGCGATCGATGCGCCCCGGGCCGCGATTGAGAACCGCATCGGTCGAGCTTTCGCGTGTCGGATCGCGCTCGGTCGCCGTTGGCAGCAGGACCAAGTTCTCGCCGGCCAGCCGGGTCGTCAGCTTCTCGATCCACTCGTCAAACCGCGTCGGACCCTCCTCGACTGGAGCCCGGCGCAGCAAGTCGTAGCCGGCCTGACCGAGCTTCCAGCGGTCCTTCGTCGTTTCCATGAACTTTTCATAGCTTTCGGCCGCGCGGGCGTCGGTTTGAAGCGTCCGCAGGTCACCCGCGACGCGCTCGAGCAGGGCCGTGTTCAGCCGGAAGTGGTTGGGCGTCGCCCGCTGGGCCGCCTCGATCAGTTGCGCCGTCTTGGTCTGATTTGGCCGCTGGAAGTCGACCCGGGCCAGGATTGGCACATCAACCGTCTGGCCGGCGACGAACTCGAGCCGCTCCTCGGCGGAAAGCACCAAACCGACCGCCGCCAAGGCGAACGCCCCGACGATGAGGATTGGGACGAAGGCCCCCGACACCCGCAGCTGCTCGAGCCACGTGCGGTGGAGCGCCAGTTCGGACAGGCGCGCATCCAACCGCCGAGACGTGCGAGACCGCCCGAATCGACCAAATATCGACATGCAGCGAGTGATCCGAGGTCCAGCCGGCAGCCGAGGTACGACCCGACGCAGCCGATCGCGGCATTATACGTCGTACGGCGACCCGACAATACCGCTATCGGGCCGCCTATCCCGAGACTGCGGCACCGACTCCCGAACCGGCGAGTCTTACGTCCTATAACTCAGCGACGTGCTTCGAATCATCTGACAAATATAGAGTTTATAGAACCTTACAGATGACGCCCTGCTTGGCTTTCGCCGTCGGTCGGCGGCTCCCTGCTACGCCGTGGCGGCGGCGGGATCGTTCGCTCGATCGCACCGACCCCGGTCCCCGGCCGCATCGACAGCCGAGGGGAAGCCGTCCGGATAGCGTGCGGCCAAGCGCACATATGTCTTCGGACGGCGGGAGCGGAGGAACGCGAGCAACTCGTCGGTCGAACGAAACAGGTACTTCTCACCCGTGCCTTCGCCGTAGGTCGTGCATTCGTCGACCTTGTAATCACGGCACACGTGCGGCCGGCGGCTGTAGATGCCACACCGTCGGTTCTGAAGCTGGCGGCAGGGCGTGTTGAACTGCACGAACCAGTCGCCCTCGTCGTCCACGAACACCCAGACGTTGCGATGCACGAGGTACCAGAACAGTTCGTCGTAGTCGCGATTGGAGCGCGGCCGGCTGATTGGCACGGCGATGTACTCGCAACAATCGCTGCACCCGCGGCACGGATCGGGGTCGTCGGGGTCCAGCGCGCGCTTCGGGGTCTGGGCAATCGGCAGCCGGACGGGCAGGCTCGGCAGGAGCCGGGCGTCGAGGGACATCGATCACTCGCTCGTGTGGTCCGTCGACCGCCGCGCGGGCGCGTCCCGCGCCGGCAGTCCACATCATCGCAATCTACGAGCGACGCTGCGGTGGTGCAACATTCGAACGCCGTGTCAGCGCGGCGGACGTTCCTGCGTGTATGATCCCGACCCGCGGTCCGGGCGGCGGTCGCTCCGGCGGCGACGGCATGTGGCGGCGCGACGATGGCGATTGTCACGCTCACGACCGATTTCGGCACCTCCGACCACTACGTCGCCTGCATGAAGGGCGTCATTCTCCAGATCGCGCCGACCGCGTACCTGATTGACGTCACCCACCAGATCGGTCGGCACGACGTGGTGCACGCGGCGTTCGTCGTCCGGCAGGTGTTTGAGTACTACCCGCGCGGCACGATCCACGTCGTCGTGGTGGACCCGGGCGTCGGCACGACGCGCCGGCTGCTGGCACTGCAATACTCGGGCCAGACGCTGCTCGCGCCCGACAACGGCGTTGCCAGCCTGGTGCATCGCGACGCGCAGCTCAACGACATCCGCAGCATCGAGAACCTCGAGCTGTTCCGCCGACACGTCAGCAGCACGTTCCACGGGCGCGACATCCTCGCGCCGGTGGCGGGATTCCTGGCCGCGGGCGGGGCCATCGCCAACGTCGGCCCGCAGGTCCAGCAACTCGAAATTCTGAACTTGCCGCGGGCGCTGGTGCTGCCGGACGGCGGCCTGGAAGGACAGGTGCTCTACAAGGACACCTTCGGCAACCTGATCTCCAACATCTCGCGCGAGGACCTGCGCGGCTGCCTGGCGCGGCGACCTCAGGCCGAGGTGTACGTGGGCGCTCTGCGAATCGGACCGGTGCGGCGAGCCTACGCCGACGTCCCGCCCGGCGAGATCATCGCGCTGATGAGCAGCGCCGGCGCGCTGGAAGTGGCCATCAACCAGGACAGCGCCGCCACGCGACTGCGGGCCGGTCCCGGCAGCAGCATCATCGTGCGTTAGCTCCCGGTTTGCGACATCCGCCGTCGGTTGACACGCCCGGCTGCGCGGCGGACGATGCCGACTTGGGGTCGCGCAGCGGCGGGCTGAATCTTCGCGAGTGCGCCGATGCGGCCCAAGGATGCACGACCATGAGCCTCTCCCAGATCGCGCGGACGATCAGCGAGTCGCCCACCCTGAAGCTCAACGAGACCGCCGCCTTGCTTCGCGCCAAGGGCGAGCCGGTCATCCACCTCGGCGGCGGCGAACCCAAGAGCAAGGCCCCGCTGGACGCGCTGGTCGCGGCCGCCGGCGTGCTGAACTCGGGCGAGGTGCGCTACACTCCGGCCGACGGGATTCCGGCCCTCAAGCAGGCGATCATCCGCTACACCGAGGAGTTCTACGACCACACGCCCGCGCCCGCCAACGTCATGGCGTCGGGCGGCGCCAAGCAGGCCATCATGGTGGCGCTCCAGGCGATCCTTAATCCGCAGGACGAGGTGATCTTCCCCGCGCCGTACTGGGTGAGCTACCCGGACATGTGCAAGCTTTGCGGGGCGGTGGGCGTGCCAGCGCCGCCCGAGGACGGCAGCTTCTACCCGCGCATCTCGGACATCGAGCAGCGCGTCAGCAACTACACCCGGGCGGTCATCATCAACAGCCCGAACAACCCGACCGGCGCGTGCTACTCGGAGCAGTTCATCGCCGACGTGGTGGAGTTCTGCGAGAAGCGCGACCTGTACTTGATTCTCGACGACATCTATCACCGCCTGATCTTCGACGGCCGGCACCCGATCAACGGCTGGAAGCACGCCAAGAACCGCTCCGAGTCGTCGAAGCTCATCATCGTCAACGGCGTCTCCAAGCAGTATGCCATGACCGGCTTCCGCATCGGCTGGGCCGTCGCCAACCACCACCTGATCAAGGCGATGTCGAACATCCAGAGCCACCAGACGTCCGGGCCGTCGGTGGTGCTCCAGGAGGCGGCCGTCGGCGCGCTGAACGGCCTGCAATCGACCGTCGAAGCGCTGCGGGTGACGCTCGAGAACAACCGCAACGTGCTGGTCGACCGGCTGCGATCGTTCGAGGGCGTGCGCGTCTACAAGCCCGACGGCACTTTCTATGCGTTCGTCGATTTCCGGCACTACGGCAAGGACAGCAACAAGCTGGCCCAGTTCCTGCTCGACAAGGTCCGGGTCGTGACCGTGCCCGGCAAGGAGTTCGGCCTCGACGGCCACCTGCGAATCAGCTTCTGCGGGGCCATGAAGGAAATCACCGAGGGCATTGACCGCATCAAGTGGGCCCTCGACCCGCACTCACCCAACGAGATCTTCATCGGGAATCACAAGCTCGTAAGGGATTGGTCATGAAGTACCTCGACTTCCCGACGCCGGCGAGCAAGCAGGCCGGCGAGTTCGCCAGCCAGTTCAAGCTCGCCAACCACGGCCTGATCAACCTCAAGCGGGTCTACTGGAACCTGCCCGAACCGGCGCTGTACGAGGAGGCCATCTTTCGCGGCGAAGGACACATGGTTCGCGGCGGTCCGCTGGTGGTTCACACCCAGCCGCACACCGCCCGCGCCGCGGCCGACAAGTTCATCGTGCGGGAAGCGGGCACCGAGCAGCAGGTCTGGTGGGGCAACTACAACCGGCCGGTCAGTCCGGCGCAGTTCAGCGGCCTGCTGGGGCGGATGCAGGCTTTCCTCCAGGGGCAGGAGCTCTTCGTGCAAGACTGCTTCGCCGCGGCCGCGCCCGAGCACCGCCTGCCGATCCGCATCATCACCGACACCGCCTGGCAGAGCTTGTTCGCCCGCAACATGTTCCTCACCACCGACAACCCGGACGAGCTGCACCAGCACGTGCCGCAGTTCACGGTGCTGGCACTGCCGAGCTTCAAGGCCGACCCACGCGTCGACGGCACGCGCAGCGAGACCGCCATCATCCTCAACTTCCAGCAGCGGCTGGCGATCATCGCCAACACGGCTTACGGCGGCGAGATCAAGAAGACCATCTTCACCGTGCTCAACTTCCTGCTGCCCAACGAGGGCGTCATGCCGATGCACTGCTCGGCGAACGTCGGCGACGACGGCGACGTGGCCCTGTTCTTCGGGCTGTCGGGCACCGGCAAGACGACGCTCTCGGCCGACCCGCGGCGGCGACTGATCGGCGATGACGAGCACGGCTGGAGCGACGAGGGCGTGTTCAACTTCGAGGGCGGCTGCTACGCGAAGGTCATCCGCCTGTCGCCGGAAAACGAGCCGCAGATCCACGCGGCCACGCACGCCTGGGGTACGATCCTCGAAAACGTCGTTTTCGACCCAGCCTCGCGACGGATCGACCTCGATGACGACGAGCTCACCGAGAACACGCGGGCCAGCTACCCGATCGAGATGATCCCCAATGTCATCCTTGAAGGCATGGTCCGCTCGCACCCGCGCAACGTCATCTTCCTGACCTGCGACGCGCAGGGCGTGCTGCCGCCGATCGCCCGTCTCAGCCAGCAGCAGGCCATGTATCACTTCATCAGCGGCTACACCAGCAAAATCGCGGGAACCGAGATCGGCTTGGGCACCGAACCGGAGATGACCTTCTCGGCCTGTTTCGGCGCGCCGTTCATGGTGCACCATCCGTTCCAGTATGCCCGGCTGCTGGCCGACAAGATGGCCCGCCACGGCGCAACCTGCTGGCTGGTCAACACCGGCTGGACCGGCGGGCGCTTCGGCATCGGTAAGCGCATCAGCATCCGCCACACGCGGCAACTGCTGAACGCGGCGCTGCGCGGCGACCTGCGCGACGTGAAGTACCGCAAGGACAAGCTGTTCGGGTTCGACGTGCCGTTGTCGTGTCCGGACGTTCCGGGCGAGATTCTGGACGCGTCGCAGTCGTGGGGCAACAAGGACGACTACTGGAAGACGTTCGACGCCCTGGCCGCCCGCTACCAGGAGAACTTCAAGCTCTTCGCCGACGGCTGCCCGCCCGAAATCGCGGCCGCGGGCCCCCGCCGGCTGGCCCAATCGCAATAGTCCGACCAGAGCCGCGTCGCGCGGTCGGCTGGACTCCCTCGGCGGGGCCGGCGCGATCCGCACGCGGACCAAGCGCCCGGAGTCTGCCGCCCGATGATCGGAATCCTGACGATCGAGAACCTGATTGCGCTGCTGACGCTGACCGGCATGGAAATCGTGCTGGGCATCGACAACATCGTGTTCATCACGATCCTGACGGGAAAGCTGCCGCCCGAGCGGCGCGCCCGCGTTCGCAATCTGGGCATCAGCCTGGCGGTGATCATGCGCATCGGGCTGCTACTGAGCATCTCGTGGGTCATGCGGCTGACGCGTCCGCTCGTGACGGTGTCCGGGCTCACCCTCTCGGGCCAATCGCTGATTCTGTTGATCGGCGGCCTGTTCCTGATCGCCAAGGCGACCTACGAGATCCATCATCGGGTCGAGGGAGCGAAGTCGACCGAACAAGGCGCGCGGCACGCCCAGGCGAGCACCATCCTCCTGCAGATTCTGGCGCTGGACATCGTGTTCTCGCTGGACTCGGTCATCACGGCCGTGGGCATGGTGCGATCCATCCCCGTCATGGTGACCGCGATCGTCGTGTCGGCCGGAGTCATGGTCGCGTTCGCGGGTTCGGTCGGTGGATTCGTCGAACGCCACCCGGCCATCAAGATTCTCGCGCTGGCGTTCCTCGTGCTGATCGGCGTCATGCTGGTGGCCGACGGCCTCGGCCGCCACATCCCGCGCGGATACATCTACTTCGCCATGGCGTTCTCGCTGGCGGTCGAAATGCTGAACATCCGTGCCGGCACGCGACGCGGCGCCGCCTCGGCGCACTGATCGGCCCGTCGCCGCGGATCGGATAGACTGGCCGGCGACATGAAGATCGACCTTCACACGCACATCCTGCCCAGGTCGTGGCCCGACCTGGTCGATCGCTACGGACCGGGCGACTGGGTACGGCTCGAACACCACGAGCCGCGCCGGGCGCGGATGATGATCGGCCAGCGCTGCTTTCGGGTGATCGAGGACAACTGCTGGGAGCCGGCGCGGCGCATCGACGACTGCGATCGGTGCGGCGTCGACGTGCAGGTGCTCTCGACCGTGCCGGTCATGTTCGCCTACTGGGCCGAAGCGCGCCACACGCACGATCTCGCGCGGCTGCTGAACGATCACATCGCCGAAGTGTGCCGGGCACATCCGCGGCGATTCGTGGGCCTCGCGACCGTACCGCTGAACGATCCGCAGCGTGCCTGCGCCGAACTCGAACGCGCCGTCGGCGATCTGGGGCTCGCCGGCGTCGAAATCGGCACGCACATCAACGCCTGGAACCTGGACGAACCCGCCCTGCGGCCGTTCTTCGAGCTGGCCGAGCAACTGGGAGCGGCGGTATTCGTGCACCCGTGGGACATGTTGGCGCCGGAGCGCATGGCCAAGTACTGGCTGCCGTGGCTGGTGGGCATGCCGACCGAGTCCGCGCTGGCGATATGCTCGCTGATCTTCGGCGGCGTGTTCGAGCGGTTGCCGTCGCTGCGCGTGTGTTTCGCGCATGGCGGCGGGGCGTTTCCGGCCATCGTCGGGCGCGTCGAGCACGGCTTCCTCGCCCGCCCCGACCTGTGCGCCGTCGACAACCCGCGCAACCCGCGCGACTACCTGCATCGCCTCTACATGGACTCGTGCGTGCACGATGCCGACGTGCTGCGCGGCCTGATCCGGCTGGTTGGCGTCAACCGCGTCGCGCTGGGGTCGGACTACCCATTCCCTCTGGGCGAAGCTCGCCCGGGCGAACTGATCGAGAGCCTCTCCGAACTGTCGCCCGCCGACCGCGAGCGCCTCCTCTCGGGCACGGCCCTCGAGTTCCTCGGCCGAAGGCTTCCCGCCATCTGACCATCGCGTGTTATCATGCCCGCGTGAACGCCGCGGACTCCGAATCGCGTCCAGGAGTGGATATCGACGACGAGTCGCACGCCCGCGCGCTCGACGCCGCCGACCCGCTGCGGCGTTTTCGCGAACGTTTCCTGCTGCCGCGCGGCGCCGACGGCCGGCCGCTCATCTACTTCACCGGGAACTCGCTCGGACTCCAGCCGGACGAGGTTCGCCTCATCATCGGCCAGGAACTTCAGGCCTGGGCCGAACACGCCGTCGACGGGCACTTCCGAGGCCCGCGGCCGTGGTACTCCTATCATGAAAATCTGCGCGAGCCCGGCGCCCGGCTGGTCGGAGCGCGGCCGCACGAAGTGGTCTGGATGAACAGCCTGACGGTCAACCTGCACCTGTGCATGGTCAGCTTTTTCCGGCCGCGGGGCGAACGGACCGCCATCGTGATCGAAGACTGTGCGTTCCCGTCCGACATCTACGCCGTTCGCACGCAGCTCGCCTGGCACGGACTCGACGCTGCCAAGCACCTGATCGTGCTGCGGCCGCGAGCGGGCGAGCAGACCCTGCGGACCGAGGACATCGAGGCCCTGCTGGAGCGCGAGGGCCGGCGCATCGCCCTGCTGCTGCTCCCGGGCGTGAACTACTTCACCGGTCAGGTGTTTGACATCGCCCGCATCACGGCGGCCGCGCATCGCCACGGCTGCCTGATCGGCTGGGACCTGGCGCACGCGGCGGGCAACATCGAGCTGTCGCTGCACGACTGGGACGCCGACTTCGCCGCATGGTGCTCGTATAAGTACCTGAATGCCGGTCCGGGCGCGGTGGCGGGCTGCTTTATTCATGAAAGGCACGCCCGCGACGTCAGCCTGCCGCGCTTCGGCGGCTGGTGGGGCAACGATCCCAAGACTCGCTTCCGTATGCATCTTGAGCCCGAGTTCCGACCGGTGGCCTCGGCCGATGCGTGGCAACTGTCGAATCCACCCATTCTGGCCATGGCGCCGCTGGTGCCGTCGCTGGCGTTATTCGACGAAGCCGGCATTCCGGCGCTGCGGGCCAAGTCCCGCCGACTGACCGGCTATCTGCTGGCTCTACTCGACGCCATGCCCAGCGAGCGGTACGAGGTGATCACGCCGCGCGACGAGGAGGCCCGCGGCTGCCAACTGTCGATCCGCGTCCGGAAAAGCCCGCGGGCATTATTCGATGAACTGGAGGCGGCCGGCGTCGTATGTGATTTCCGGGAGCCGGACGTGATCCGCGTGGCGCCGGTCCCGCTCTACAACACGTATCACGAGGTCTGGGCCTTCGCCCGCATTCTGTCGCAACGCAAGTAAAGCAACTCGACGCACCGATATGTGGCAAGGAGGCCCATGCGTTTCAAGCAAAGCTCGTGGCTGGCGATCGGCCTGCTGACCGCACTGGCGGGCTGCAGCGAGAGCGTCGCGCCGATGGCGCTGTCGGTCGATACGCCCGCCGGAGCGCCCGCGCCGGCCGCGCAGCGACCGCGCGGCAAGCCCAAGTGAGTGGGCGGCAAGGGATGCGGGCCCGTATCCCCCGGTACTGATCGCGTGACCGCCGAGCCGTACGTCGGCTCGGCCGCCCGCCGTTCGTCGCCGAGCCGAGCCGCCACCCCGCAGCCGGCGACCAGGCCGCCCCCGCGCGCCCGGAGTCCCTGGCTCGACGATGTCCCCTGAGCCCGGCTGCTCGGACTCGCCTCATACGCGAATCTCGATTGGACTCTATCGCGGTCACGGCGACCGATTGGATACAGCATCGGAGAGTGTTTCGCCGTCGCCGGACTCCAACACCAGGCGCAGGGGGGTCGCCGGACGGTCCGTCTGGACGGCGGGACACGGCGGATCGTCCCAATCCAGGCCCATGGCGGCCAATTCGCTCCGAATGCGACGAATGTCCCAAACCTGAAGGAACGCCCCGCGGAATGAGAAAGCGGCGAGGGTCGCACCGTCGGCGCTCAACGTCACGCCCACGACGCCGCCCGGGTCTGGCGGGGTGAAGGCGGCCAATTCGACGAGGCTCTCGAGGTCAACCATGTGCAGAACGCCGCGTTCGTCATAGCCGATCAGGCGACGGCCATCAGACGAATAGCTCACGTGGCCGTCGGTAAAGGTCGGGCTTGTCAGCCGAACATCCTCCCAGTGTCCGACGCGGATCCGGGCGAGTTGACTCGGTTCATGGACGACGAGCCACCGGCCGCAGCTGCTGAAGGTCAGAGTCGCTCGCGCACCGACGTCCAGCCGGACGACGACCCTCCCCGCATCGAGATCCCAGATTTCGGCGCCGGGATGCAGCCATGCGTTGACGGCCGCCCAGCGGCCGTCCGGACTGACGACCACAATCTGCGCCGACGGACCGGTGCGATACGATCGCTTTCGGAGCTGAGATTCGACGTCGAGAATGACGAGTTCGGAATCGGACGCCGACACGTAAGTCACGCGGCGCCCGTCGGCGGAGGCGCCGAACGCATGTGTCGGTTCGGCCGCCAATCGTTCGGCGGGACCGATGCGGACCGACGACACGCCGAGCGAAACCGATCTTCGAAACAAGCCGCGCGCGTCGGCACTGAACAAATGCGACCCGGAGTCCGTGAACCGGATGAGTGGGACGCCATGGCAATCCATTCGTCCGATGGGGCGGCGGGCCGCGACGTCAATGAAATGCACAGACCACCGACCTTCCGACGCATCCCCGGCGCCGATCGCGGCCAAGCGGCCCGACGGGTGAAGCGTGCCCGATTGTCCGCGTCGCCCGCCCGCGCCGACTCCCGCCGAGACCATGTCGAATGCGGTCCCATGCTCTAGATCGCCGACCGCGGCCGACCACCGGCCTTCGCTCGCGGCGACGCCGGCCATTCGGCGATCGCTTGAATGAATGGCGACGACGTTCATCGCCGGCCGCAGGATCGGCCGGGCGGTCGCGAGATCCCAGACGTTCTGCATATCCCAACCGCTCGATACGAGCCATCGACCGTCGGCGGAGACCATCAGCCGGTCCACGACGGAATCGTGCCCGGACAGAACGGCCACCTCACGCCGCCGGCCGACGTCCCACACATGAATCGAATCCGTCGCGGCGGCGATAATGTGGCTGCCATCCGGCGTCCATTCCAGCGCATAGGAGACGCTCACCTCCTCGAGAATGGAGGTTGAATCGCCAGTCTCGAGGTCGAGCACACTCGCCTTCTCATCTCGGGCGTGAAAGCGCGCCAGTCGTGTACCGGCCGGGTCGAAGCTGAGGTACGACGGCTCGCGATCGAGTTCGATGCGATGAGTGTGGGCGCCGGTAAGCATGTCGTATAGATGGATGGCCCGATCAGCGCGGCCAATGGCGAGCGTGCGGCCGTCGGCGGTCACGTCAAACGAGGCCCGGTCGGGAACGTCGTCCACGGCGAGGAGCAACTCGGCCTCGGGGATGCGCCAGACTTCGAGTCGTCGCGCAGCGCCGTGACGGTCAAAGAGCCGAATGAGGCGCTGATGATCACAATATAACGCGATCAGCCGCGTCTGGTCGCCGGTCGGTGACGGCAGGGTCGCGAGATCGACGGCGCCGGGCATCTCGAAGACCCGGATGCGGTCCATCGCGTCGAGCGCCGCGCAGCGGGAGAGGTCGCCGCTGAATGCCGCCGCGCTCCACTCCGGCGGTAGCGGCGTCGGCGTGGTTCGAACGTCCGGAACAGCCAGCGCGGCGATCGCTTCGTTTCGCAGGTCGACGCCGGGCCGAATGGCTGCGGCCCGCGCGATCGCCGCCAACGATTCGAACCGACGACCTTCGGTGATGCTCTGCCGCCTCGCGCGAGCCTGGGAGAGCAATGACTCTCGCAGGTTCTCCCGGGCATCATGTTCCGATTGGCGGGCGCGGAGCATCAGCGACCAGCAGACTGCCGTCGACAAGATCAGCAGGAGCATCACCGCCGTGGCGGCGGCGATGGGCGCGCGATGCCGCGCGGCCGACTTTCTGAGCACATACCATGTGCTGTCGCGCTTGGCGGCGATCGGTTCGCCCGCGAGGTATCGGCGGAGGTCGGCGGCGAGGTCCCCGGCACTCTGGTATCGCCGAGCCGGATCCTTCGCGAGGCAGGTCAGGACCAGGGTGGACACCTCGTCGTCAATTCCCGCCGCGACCGACCGCGGGTCAGCGGGCGGGGTCTGAGCAATGCTCTCCAGAATGCGCCGCATGCGGCCGGTGACGGAGTAGGGAAAGCGGCCGGTCAGCACCTGGTAAAGGATGACGCCGAGCGAGTAGACGTCGGAACGGCGATCGACGGCCGCGGGATTGCCGTCGGCCTGCTCCGGCGTGGCCCACGGCAGCGATCCGACGAACTGACCGGTGGCGGTCATGGGGGTCGGCGATTCCGAATCGTCAGGCTCCGACACGGCGTCGGCGAGACGCGCGAGTCCGAAATCAAGCACGTAGGGTGTGCCGTCCGGTCCGACGCGGATGTTGCCGGGCTTGAGGTCGCGATGGACGATGCCGAGCACGTGCGCAGCGTTGACGGCGTCACAGATCGTCACAAAGAGCTGAAGCACATCGCGGATCGGCCGCTTTTCTCTCGCCACGTGCACGTCGAGCGGCTGGCCGGCGATATAGTCCATCACGAAGTAGAGATGCCCCGCCGCGTCGCCGCTGTCATGAATGGTGACGATGTTGGGATGCTTGAGGGCGGCGAGGATCTGAACCTCGCGCTCGAAGCGAGCGCGCTCGGTCGGACCGGCGAAAGCGGCCTCTCGCAACATCTTGATGGCGACGGTGCGTCCGGTGGATTTCTGGGTCGCCCGGTAGACGATGCCTTGGCCCCCGCGATGAACTTCGCCGAGCAACTCGTAGCCCGGGAAGAAGTCCGCCGGCAGCGCCGGGCCGCTCGGGGCGCGGCGGCGCGGAGAGGAGGCGCTTCGAAGCTCCGAATCCTCCACCTGTCCCCGGGCGGCGAGAATCCACGAGTGGTGACGCGAGTCGATCGACACAGGGTTCGTGCGGGTCATGCCGCCGACCTTCACACCGAACTGTCCAGAATTCCGGATTCGGGCCCGAGAAGCTCGCGCAGCCGTTCGTGGGCGCGCAGTCGCAGCATATGCACCGCGCCGGGCGAGCGCCGCATGGCGACCGCGACCTCGTCGATCGGACGGCCCTCCAGATCGTAGAGCCTGACGGCCGTCGCATAGTCGGCTGGCAGGCGTTCGATCGCTTCGGCCAGCAGCGAGCCGGCCTCGTCGCGGCGGATCGACTGGCTCGGCGTGCCCCCGGAAGCGGACAGGACGTCCAGCAGGGCGACGTAGGACTCGTTGGTCCCGAACGCCGCCACGCGTCGCGGGGCTGAGCGATCCTGCTCCGCCTCCAGTTCCCGGATGGCGTCGAGCAGGTTGTGGTCGGCGATTCGACGGAGCCACGCGGGGAACGAATCGGCCCGCTGCGGGTCGAAGGTTGCGATCCGCAGAAACGCTTCGAGATACGTGACTTGCATCACGTCGGCGGCGTCAACGCGCCCCTGCCACCGGGCGCCGATGCGAAGCGAGCGTTCCACGGCGGGTCCATGTCGATCGAGCAGCTCGACCAGCGCGTCGCGGTCACCGGCGATGGCGCGAGCCACCGTCGCGCGCTCGGGGGGCACGCTGTTCTGACCCGGGACATGCTCGGAAGACATAACTTCACTGTACCGATGCGTTTAGGGCAATTGCAAGAAAGCGCGTGAAGGTTGCCCCGTGATGACCGCATAACGCTCTCATGCAGCGCCCCGCCAACCGGTCGCAAGAAGAACGCCCTTCAGCCGGAGCGTGGCCGCGCGTGCCGGCGAGCATCGTGAGGGGAACGTGCGCGACGAAGGGGGGCGTGCGCGACGATCACGGCGGACGCCCAGCTCGATTGTCCTTTCAAAGAACGAAGGAGTACGAGATGCGCAAGCAGCTTTGCCATGCGATCCTGAGCATTGCTCTGGTCTCATCGGCGGCGCCCGCACTAGCCCAGGGCACCGCCTTCACCTACCAGGGCCAGCTAAAAAACAGCGGCACCCCGGTCAACGGCAGTGTTGACTTGGTATTCAAGCTATTCGACGCGCTCGCCGCTGGGACCCAACAGGGCTCTACGCTGACACAGAATGGCGTCGGTGTGACCAACGGACTGTTCACCGTTTCGCTCGATTTCGGCGTCAGTCCGTACACGGCGAACGCCGCGCGCTGGCTGGAGATCACGGTTAACGGGCAGCCGTTGTCACCGCGACAGCCGCTGACGCCGACGCCGTTCGCCCTCAACACGCGCGGCATCCATGTCGATGCCGGCGGCAAGGTTGGCATCGGCACGTCGGCTCCGGTCGAACCGCTGAGCGTCCGCACGGCGCCGTCCGACTACGGCTTCAGTCACACGGACGGCACCGTCACCTTGTCATCGTTCGTCGGCGGCTCCACCGGCGGCGGCTGGCTCGGAACCAGGTCCAACCACTCGCTGAGCTTCTTTACCGGCGACTCGCCGGCGCGCATGACGATCGGAGCCACGGGACAGGTTGGTATCGGAACCGTGTCGCCAAGTGACCCGCTGACGATCCAAACTGGCAGCGGCCAGTTCTTCGCGGGCTACGGCTGGGTGCATACCGACGGCGTTCGCGAGGTCGGATCGTACGTGGACGTGAGCGGCGGCTGGCTCGGAACTCGATCGAATCACCCGCTCAAGTTCTTTACCAACAACTCGGTCGCATTGATGACGCTTACGACCGACGGTCGATTCGGAATCGGCACGACGCCGGCGATGCGGCTGGACGTGAACGGCCGCACACGCGTTCGCAGGGGCTCTGATGTGAGTGCGGGGATTTGGTTTTACGAGGCCACCGACCGCGCCTTTGTCGGAATGCTGGACAATAACATCGTCGGGTTCTACGGCGCGGGAGGCATCGGCTGGGGTCTTGTGATGAATGTCAATAACGGCCGCGTCGCCGTCGGGCACGCGAACCCCCAGACCGCACTGCACGTCAACGGCACGACCAGGACGAACGTGGTCGAGATCACGGGCGCCGACCTCGCCGAGAAGTTTGCCGTCAGTGAACCGTGCGATCCCGGCACCGTGATGACGATCGACGCCACGCGAGCGGGGCAGCTCTGCGTCGCCCGCAAGGCCTACGATCGCCGCGTCGCCGGCGTCGTCAGCGGGGCGAACGCCTTCCCCGCGGGCGCGATTCTCGGACACCTCCCCGGCAACGAGGACGCGCCGGCCATCGCGCTGTCGGGGCGCGTGTGGGTCAAGTGCGATGCCACCGGCGCCGCGATCGAGCCCGGCGACCTGCTGACGACCTCCGATCACCCCGGCCACGCCATGAAGGCCGTCGATCGAGAGCGCTCGCATGGCGCGGTCATCGGCAAGGCGATGACGTCCCTCGGGCGCGGCGAGCGTGGACTGGTCCTTGTCCTGGTCAACCTGCAATAGCCGTAACGCGCGTGAAGGAGCGCTCCATCATGTTCAGGTTCACCATGCTCGTCGCGACCATGATCGTCCTCGCCCCGATCGCCGCCTTCGGTCAGGCGCCCGTGCCGATGGCCGAAGAACCCTTTTCTGCCGACCTCGGCGCTCACGAGAACAGCACGACGGAATTCCTGGTGATACCCGCTGTGCAGGTGTCCCGCCCCGGCGTTCACTGGCTCCGCGTGCACCTCAAGGACGTCCACCTCGGCGAGCGCAGCTTCGTCGTGCTCCGATCCGTGCTTGACGGCGAGGAGCAGGCGCTGGATGCCGAGACGCTGGCCGCCTGGAGCCACGTCAGCGCCGCGTTTCACGGCGATGCGGTCGAGGTCGAACTGCATGTCGCCCCAGGCGAGTCGAACATTTACGCCCGAGTCACGGGCCTGACCGTGCCGGTGGCCGAAGCCGGCCGCGATCTGCCCGATCCCCGATCCATCTGCGGCGCGACCGACGATCGCGTGGCATCGACCGAGCCTCGCGTCGGCCGACTGCCCGCCACCGGATGCACCGGGTGGCTCGTCTCCAATGGCGCCGTGCTGACGGCGGGGCACTGCGGCGTCGCCGTCGGCGATGTGCTGGAATTCAACGTCCCGGCCTCGAGCGCAAACGGAGTTATCAACGCCGCTGCTGTCGCCAACCAGTATCCGGTCACCGCCATCGCGACGGTCGTCAACGGCGGCGTCGGAAACGATTACCAGCTGCTGAGGCTCGGTCCCAACTCCATGAATCAGGATCGCGCCCATGTCTCGCGCGGCTTCTATCGAATGGTCCAGACGACGCCCGCCAATGGAACGACCATGCGCGTCACCGGCTACGGCCTCGACAACTCGCCCGTTGGGACCGGCGGCATGGGCGCCGCGTGCTGCGATACAAACGGCGACAGCGTCTGCGAATTCAACTGCAACGCCGCATCACAAACCCTGCAAACCCACACCGGCGGCTATGCCGGCCTGACGGGCGGGACCACGCACCGATACTCCGTCGACACCATGCCCGCCAACTCCGGAAGCCCGATCATCTGGGAGGCCTTCGGCATCACGATCGGCATCCACACCCACGGCGGATGCACGAGTTCGGGAGGCAGCAACGCCGGG
This sequence comes from uncultured Planctomycetaceae bacterium, assembly GCA_964576285.1. Classification (GTDB taxonomy): domain Bacteria; phylum Planctomycetota; class Phycisphaerae; order UBA1845; family UTPLA1; genus SpSt-539. The sequence goes on from CAZNUJ010000006.1 coordinate 139,070, forward strand.
ACCGCCTTTGCCGTCGCCGCCCTCCGAAACGCGTTGCAGGCGTTTCCGGGCGCGAACGCCGTCTTCCTCGACAGCGGCATTTCCGGGCTTCCCCAAAACGGCGGCATCTTCGAACCTTACGTCACCATGTCACAGGCATCCGCGGGCGTCGCGAACGGCGGCATCATCAGTATCGTGGCGGGATCGTACCCAGGCGCAATCACCCTCGGAACCGGCTTCAAGGCCATGACCCTCCAGGCGCCGGTCGGCACCGTGACCATTGGCAACTGACTTCAATCGAGGAAAAGTTCCATGAGGCGTCATGCAGCCATCATCGCAGCCGGTTTCGTGTCATTCTTGATTGCGTCCATCGCGGTGGGTCAATACGCCATCTCCTGGTCCACCGTCGACGGCGGCGGAGCGATGTCGAGCACGGGCGGGACCTACTCACTCGCCGGCACCATCGGCCAGCCCGATGCCAGCTCGTTCTCCACGCCGATCAGCGGCGGCCCCTACACGCTGGTCGGCGGCTTCTGGTCCTTCGATTCCGCGGTTCCGTCCTGTGCGCTCGCGGGCGACATGGACCTGAACGGGCTTCGGAATGGATCGGACATCCAAGGCTTCATCCGCTGCCTGCTGAACGTCAACGGCACGAACTGCGCTTGCGCCGACATCAGCGGCAACGGCACCGTCGGCCCCGAGGACTTGGCCGGATTCGTCGCACTGCTTCTTCTTCCGTAGCTCGAATCGCGCACGTCCGGCGCGATGGCGAACGCGTTCCCGGCAATCCGCTGGCGATTGGACCGAACCCGGAACGGCCGGTTCGACGGCGTCGAGCGAGCATGGCCGCTCGGAGTCGACCCCGCGCGAAAGCTCGCACATCCGAGCCGCATACGCCGCAGCGCGTCCGTCCGCACGTCGCGCTCTTTCAAGCGCGCGGCAGGCCGCGATCACTCACCGATCCATCGCAGCCAACGGACGCCTCCGTCCAACCAGCCCCGCCACGCGGAGCGCGCGCGTCGCGATGGCCACGGGGAGAGGTCAACGTCGCGGTGACCCCCAGTGTCGCGTCGAGGCGGGCGGCGTACCGGTCACCAATTCGTCTCAATCGAGCCAAATGGGTGAGCGATTGCGGGCGGAATCGACCGCAAAGCCCATTTCGCTTGCCGCCAAGAAACGCAAAGCCGTCGTGCGATCCACTCGACTCCCCAACCGGACCGAGCTCGTCCGTTCGACCGTGCGGCTGGGGCGGCGCGATCCACCGGAGACTCTTGCCCGATTCCTGGATCGCCGCCACCCCGATCAGAACACAAGCCGGGGGAGCCTGTGCGGGAGGGCGACCCTCGAACCGATGATTTTAAGGATACGCTCATCCGGAAACCCTTGAAATGGGCCCCTTGAGTGCGTAAAGTTGAACCTCGCAATCGAGGGAGCCGGTCGACGACCGGCAATCGGCGCAGCTCGGACCTGTCGGTCATGGTCCGGACTGAGGATCCATCGGTGAACGAAAGGAGTGGTCCCCATGCATCGGCATACCGCTCTCTCCATGAGCGCTGTCGCCGCGCTCGGCCTGCTATTTGGCGGCTGCAACTGGCAGATCTCTCCACAACCATCACCACCGAGCCTCGCCGGCCTCGGCCTTCGGTGCGCCGACTGTCACGCGACGTTTGCGTCGAAGATGCAGAGCGGCGCCCATGCCGGCCTGCGGACGCAGTGCCTGCAATGCCACCCGAACGCACGCGAGCATCAGGACGGCCCGGAAGCCGTCCGCGCCGCGGTCGATTTCTCCCTGGAGGCCTGCGGCGCCTGTCACGGCCCGCAGTTTGACAGCTACATCAACGACGACATGACCCGCGCCGGTCGGTACGGCGGCTCGGTCATCACGTCCAAGTATGACGAGTTCCCGCGCTATCGGTATCTCATGGGCGGCCACGGCTTCACCATCGAGTACGGCGAAGATCGCGCGCACAAGTGGATACTCCGCGACCACGTGGATACCCATCGGCGTCAGACCACCACCTGCCTGCAATGCAAGAGCACCCCGGTTGCGTATTACTGGAACGAGACGCGCCGCGGCCAGGTGCAATACGCCAAGTCTCAACCGTGGGCCGATGTGGTGCGGCGCCTCGGCGAAGAGCACCCCCTGACTGTTGATTACGGAGTATCAATTTACCGCCTCGACCAGCCAACGGGGCCGACCGGGCGGGTCAACTCGCGTATTCTACCTGTTGTCGCCCCGTTCTCTGCAAGGGTT
>CAZNUJ010000007.1:0-133353 GCA_964576285.1 uncultured Planctomycetaceae bacterium
AGGCGAACGGCCGGCCTCGCGTCGATGACCGCCGGCGAACCGGGCGCGACCCCGCCCGCCGCCGCGCGCGCCCATGGCACGGACGACATGATTCCTCCCCGACCGCGCGGCCGCGCCCACCCCGCGCGCCGCTCATCAAGCTATCCAAACATATACCGAACACTGGCGGAAGTCAAGCCGGTGTTCTATTTTTGTTCGTATCCTTCGTGAGCGCGGCCACAACGCCAGGAAGTGCCGCGCGGCCGCTGCGCCACGAATCGCTTGCGTCGCCCCAGCCCCAATCCGAGCCCGGAGCGCCCGCGACGGCCCAGCGAGCCAACGACGATCCGAAACGCCCGACCGTGCCCGGTAGCGTCTCAACGGCCGTCGGTGGGAGACGTATCGGGGTCCGAGTCCGCGTCGCCTGGTACCGCGTCCCCGCGGGTCGTCTCGGCGGGCGCCGCGCCGCGCCGCCCAGCGCGGCGGCGAACAGCCTCGCGCAGCACGAACTCGATCTGCGCGTTCAGGCTGCGCAGGTCATCCCGGGCCCAGCGGGACAGGCTCTCCCACAGGTCCATGGGAATCCGCAGCAGCACCGGCTTTCGCTCGGCCATCACTGGATCTTTCGAGCACGACCCCCGGCGACGCGCATGGCGCGGCGAGCCGCGACGCGCCACCGGTCGGGCGCGCCGCGTCTGGCGGGGGCCGTCCTTACGCGTGCAGCGTGCCGGTGTTGATCACCGGCGAGGCCGCCTGCTCGCCGCACAGAACCACCAGCAGGTTACCGACCATCGCCGCCTTGCGTTCCGGGTCGAGCTCGACGATCGCGTCCTTCTCGAGGTGCTCGAGGGCCATGTGCACCATGCCGACCGCACCCTCGACGATGCGGGCCCGCGCCGCCACGATCGCCTCGGCCTGCTGGCGACGCAGCATCGCGCCGGCGATCTCCGGCGCGTAGGCCAGGTGCGTCAGCCGCGCCTCCTCGACCGTCACGCCGGCCTTCGCCAGACGCTCCTGCAACTCGGTCTGCAAGGCCGCCGACACCTCGTCGACGCTGCCGCGCAGCGTGTTCTGGTGCTCCTCCGCGCCGTCGTACGGATACGAGCTGGCCAGGTGGCGCACGGCTGACTCGCTCTGGATGGCCACGTAGTGGCAGTAGTCGTCGACGTCGAACACCGCCCGGGCCGTGTCGTGCACGCGCCACACGACCACCGCCGCGATCTCGATCGGGTTGCCGCGCTGGTCATTGACCTTCAGCTTCTCGCCGTTGAGGTTGCGGGCCCGCAGCGAGACCTTGATCTTCTTGTAGAACGGGTTGGCCCAGTAGAAGCCCGACCTCCGCGTCGTGCCCTTGTACTCGCCGAACAGGATCAGCACGGCCGCCTCGTTGGGCTGAAGCGTGAAAAAGCCGAACCACAGCACGAACAACACGGCCAGCCCGAGGCACATGGCCACGATCCAGGCGGCCTCGCCCGCCCCGACCTGCTCGCCGGCCAGCTTCGCCGCCCGAATCGCCCAAACCAGACCCCAAGTGTTGGCGACAGTCAGCAGCGACAGCCCGGCCAGCCAGCTCCACCCGCTGCGCGGTAAGCGATCCGATTCCGCGGTCATACGACACTCCTTTATGCACGGATATCGAAATGATATCTCAATAATATCGAACGGCGGCCGTGCTCGGACGATTCTCGTCATTCATGGATTTCTCATAAAGTATTTTGTTGGAGTTACTTGCGATATGGCAGAACTTTGGTCTTCTTCCAGAAAATGGGTCTAGGGGTCATGAGAGTCTCAGCTGCCCCGAGCGGGCGGGAGATTCTCGAGCAGGCGGAGGCGGCACGGCTCGGGGGCTGCAGATGACCGCGCCGCTCACGCCATGATGTTGACGCCGCCGTCTACAAAGATGGTGTCGCCGGTGATGCGGCGGGCGAAGTCGCTGGCGAGGTAGGCGCAGGCGAAGCCGACATCCATGATGTCGACCAGCTCGCCGACCGGGGCCTTCTGCACGGCTTCGTTGAGCAGCAGGTCGAAGTCCTTGAGGCCGGAGGCGGCGCGGGTCTTGAGCGGGCCGGGCGACATGGGGTGCACGCGGATGCGGCGCGGGCCGAGCTCGTAGGCGAGATAGCGGCAGGCGCACTCCAGGGCGGCCTTGATCGGACCCATCACGTTGTAGTTGGCGACCACGCGCTGCGCGCCGAGGTAGCTCATGGCGAACATCGAGCCGCCGTCGATCATCAGCGGCGCGGCCAGACGGGCCATGCGGATGAACGAGTGGCACGAGATGTCCATCGCCCTGGCGAAGCCCTCGGCCGAGCACGACAGCAGGCCGCCTTGCAGGTCGTCCTTCGGCGCCCAGGCGATCGAGTGCACCAGGATGTCGAGCCGGCCCCAGGTCCGTTGAATCTCGCCAAACAGGGCCTCGAGCTGGCCGGGCGCGGACACGTCGAGCGGCAGGAAGATGGGGGCCTCGAGCTTGCGGGCCAGCGGTTCGACGAACGGGCGGGCCTTGTCGTTCAGGTAGGTGACGGCCAGGTCCGCGCCCAGCTCGCGGAACGCGGCCGCGCAGCCGAAGGCGATCGAGTGCTCGTTGGCGATGCCGACGACCAGGGCTTTCTTGCCGGTGAACAGGGGGCGGTGGGGCAAAGGCATGAGGTCGGACTCCCGGCAGCCGGCGTGGCGCGTGTCGGCCGCACAATTGGACGCAAGTATAGCGTCGCGTCGCGAGGCCAGCACTCGGCGGTGAGCAGGGTGGCGGGCGAGGGCTGCCGGGTGGGCGCGTCAGGGCCGCGGCGTGCCCGCGTTGCGCGGCAGATGGCGCGCCAATCGCTCGATGGTTTCGGACGCGCCGATCGACGCCTTGCCGAAGCCCTCGACGCCGCCGGCCGCGACGGCGGCGGCCTGGGCGTCGGCGTGGTTGCTGACCAGCATGATCGGCACGTCGGCCAGCGCGGCGTCGGCGCGAGCGCTGCGGATGAGGTCGATGCCGGGGCTGCCGTCGGCGAAGATCAGGCGATTGACGAGCACGAGGTCGTAGCGGGCGCGGCGCATGGCGGCCAGCGCCTGGTCGACGTGCATCACCCGGTCGACGGCGACCGCGAACGTGCGTTCGAGCATCCCGCGAATGGCAGCGTGATCGGGATCGCAGTTGCCGACATCCAGGACGCGGGCGACGGTTTCGCTCATGGCGCACTCCGGTCACGTTGGCGGCCGGTCGGCCGCGCGAGTAGATTCTAACGCACCTTGTGGCCGCACGGCTCAGGACGAGTGGCTCGCGGACGAAGCGATGGGCGTTCGGGACGCACGCATTGCGCGCCGACTCGACCGATCGGCGTCGCGCGGCGGCACGTGCGCGCAACGAACAAGCACGTCGAACTGCACGGACGTGTTGCCGTGTGCGCGCTGGTCGTCTTTGCGATGATCGCGACGGCGCGAGCGGCTCAGCCGACGACGGGGCCCTCGGCGACGGCGCCCACGATGTCGACCGGCCCCAGCACGCGATCGGTTGAGCATTCGCCCGAGGCGTTCGCGGCGGAAGTGGCCGCGCGGGCGGCGGCGTTTGAAGCCCGGCTGGCGGACATCGACGCACGCGTCGCGGTGGAACGCTCGCCCGAAGTCCGCGATCGGCTGCTGATCGAACGGCTGGCCTGCCTGCACGAACTCGGATCGATCCGCGGAGATTCGCTGGACGCACTCGACCGGGCGGCCGACGACGTGCTGCGGACCCGCCCGAGCGGTGAGCTGCGGACGGCGGCCGAGTATTGGCGGCTGCGCGTGGAACTGCTGCGGCGCGAGCCGAAGTCCGCGACGCAGCCGATCATCGCACAGCTCCAGCGCATCGAGCAGTTCCTCGATCGCCATCCGGGCTGCGCGCATTGCCCGACGCTGATCGCCGAGGCCATTGACATGGCGGTCGAAGCGCGCGACCACGTGACGATCGAGCGCCTGGTCGCGCGGCTCGAGTCCGACTTTCCCGATCACCCACTCACCGCCTCGCTCAGCGGCGTGCAGCGGTTGAATCGCAGCCGGAACGAGGTCTGGGCGCCGGTGCTGGCCGACTCGGAAGGCCAGGCGCTCGATTGGCGCGGCCTGCGCGGCCGGCCGGTGCTGGTGTTGTTCTGGGCCTCTTGGGATCCGGCGTCGTCGCTGCTCCTCGAGCGGCTGTCCGGCTGGCCGGCGCTGCGGGACGCGTCGCACGTGTCGCTGGTGGCGATCAGCCTTGACACGCAGCGCGAGCGGGCCGTCGACGCGCTGCGTCGGGCCGGCGTGGCGGCGGTGCTGGTCTGGGACGTGGAGCCGGGCGAAGTACACGCCGGCCCGCGACCGGTCTGGCGGTCGCCGCTGGCCAACTACTGGGGTGTCCGGAGCCTGCCGGTCGCGCTGGTGCTCGACGCGTCGGGGCGGCTGCGGCAGGTGGTGCGGCCGCTGGGTGAGGACGGCTGGCAGGAGCTGGTGTCGGCCTGGCGCGGGGTGGGCGGCTCGGTCGAATAGCGCGCTCCAGCGTTTCAATCCGCGCGGGCGAGGATGGTCGGTCCGGCGAGGCGGGTCGGCGGGATGATGCCGCGCAGGTCGCCGCTGTTCAGAACGCGAATGTCGGCGATGCCGTACTTCATCATCGCCAGCCGGGTGAGGCCGAGCCCGAAGGCGAAGCCGGTGTACCGGCGCGGGTCGATGCGCCCGAATCGCAGCACGTTGGGGTGCACCATGCCGCACGGCATGACCTCGACCCAGCCGCCGTGCTTGCAGGTCGGACAGCCCTTTCCGCCGCAGATCTCGCACATCATGTCGAGCTCGAAGCCCGGCTCGACGAAGGGGAAGAAGCCGGGTCGCAGGCGAACCTTCACGTCGCGCTGAAAGACCTCGCGCAGCACGAGCCGCATGACGGCGATCAGGTTGGCGATCGAGATGTCGCGGTCGATCAGCAGCCCCTCGACCTGGAAGAAGGTGTTCTCGTGCGAGGCGTCGATGGTCTCGTAGCGGAAGCAGCGGCCGGGGGCGAGCACGCGCAGCGGCGGACCGTGCTCGAGCATGGCCCGCACCTGGCAGGGGGAGGTGTGGGTCCGCAGCAGCCAGCCGTTGTCGAGCCAGAAGGTGTCCATCATGTCGCGGGCCGGGTGCGTGGACGGGATGTTGAGGGCCTCGAAGTTGTGGAAGTCGGTCTCCATCTCGGGGCCGCCCACCACGGTGAAGCCCAGTCCGGTCAGGATGCGCTCGACTTCCCACTGCACGACCGTGATGGGATGCAGACCGCCCAGCGGCGCGACCGGGCCCGGCAGCGTGGGGTCGAAGGCGGCCGCCTGCGCCTGGTCGGCGGCGACGGCGCGTTCGCGCAACGCTCGGCCGGCCTCGTCGAACAACTGCTCGAGCCGCGCCTTGGCCTGGTTGATGGACTGGCCGGCGGCGCGTCGATCCTCGCCCTGTACGCTCTTGATCGACTTGAGCAGCTCGGCGATGGGCTCATCGAGGCAGCGCTTGCGGAGGGACCGCAGCGCATCGCTGGAGGTGGCGGAGGCCGCCTGTGACTGGGCGGCCGACTCCAATTCGGAGAGACGTTGCTGCAGCGCGGCGAGGTCCACGTCACGCGGCTCCGCCGGCCTGACGGGCCGTCCGAGCGCGGGCTTTGGAATAGGGGCGGTCGACAAGCGCGGGTCGTGCGGTCAGTCGCATGGGCGGCATTCTCGCCGCGAGCGAGCGGGACGCAAGTACCCGCGGTCGTCCAGCGCGAACCGCCTCGCGACGTTGTCGCGGCGATGCGGGGGTGGCCGTCAGAGTCCCGGAAAGAGGTTGACGAACGCCTGGATGTCGTCGCCGTCGGCGCGGCCGTTGCTGTCGATGTCGGACCGCGCCACGAAGACGGGGTCGGTTTCGATGCCGAGCAGCACGTCGACCAGCAGTTGGAGGTCGAGCGCATCGACGAACGCGTCGTTGTTCAGGTCGCCCGGCCGCAGCGAGATGTGAAACCGCAGGACGGCCGTCCCGCTGGCAACGCCGTTGCCGGAGGGCAGCGAGGCCGGGCTTTCCGGGTCCGCAATTTCTCCGTCGAGCGCCTGCCCGCTGTTGGCGGCGGTCACGCCGGACGTGACGGTCAGCGTGTACGTGTCGGCCACCAGCGGCGACGACAGATCGAGCACGGCCGGGTTGACGGCGCTGCCCGACGCAAGAGAAACGGACTGCGCACCGACCACGTCGCCGACCAGCGAGAAGTTCGCCGTGGCGGCGTTCACCGGCGTGTGGAACAGGACCTCGAGCTGGGTCAGGGTCGGCGAAGCGGTCGTCGAAGAACCCGGCGCTGGCGTGGTCGCGACGATCTTGGGGGGTCCGGGCGAGTAGGTGATGCTCGTCGCCGCCGTCCGCAGAATCCAGGTGTCCGGATCAAACGCCAGCGCCGTGGCCGGGCCGCTGATCGGGACGACGAACCACTGGTTGCGCGCGGCGTTGGACACGCGCAGCGTCTGCGGCAACCCGCCGATCGTGGCCCGCAGGTCGATCGGCATGACGAACACGCTGGGGTAGTTGGTGCCGGTCTGCGTCTGGTTGACGTTGACCAGGAGGTAGTCCTGCCCGGCCACGTTGGTCGACTGCCAGCCGAAGGTGTAGGCCGGCGCGCCGGCCTGGTAGATCCACTGATTGAAGTAGGTGCTCATGTTCTGGCCGGTTGTGCCGCTGACGACGGCCGTGAAGTCATCGGTGGTGGCCGCGCCGAACGCGTAGGCCGCGCGGTAGTCGGCCAGAATCTGGAAGAACGTGGCCTCTCCGACCACGTTGCGGAGCATGTGCAGCACCCAGCCGGCCTTTCGGTAGCTCAGATCGCTATTGAAGATGCGGTTTGGACCACCGCTGGTGATGTCGGCCGGGTAGACGTACACGGTCCCGGCGACGTTGAACGGCCGGCGACTGGCCATGGCGGCGTGCAGGGCGGCGACGTTGGGCGTGCCGGTCTTCCGTTCCTCCCAGAGCGCTTCGCTGTAGGTGGCGAAGCCCTCATTGAGCCAGATGTCGGACCACGTCTTGCAGGTGATCATGTCGCCCCACCACTGGTGGCCGAGCTCATGGGCGGTGACGGACTCGCTGAAAGTGCCTTGGCCGGTCATGGTCTGGTGTTCCATGCCGCCGCCGAAGTTGAACTGGTAGATGCCGTACTTCTCGGTGATGAACGGGTACTCGCCGAAGATCGGGCGGAACGCGGCGAGCATATCGATGCACTTCTCCCAGGCGGCGCGATTGGAAGAGGAGTTGCTGGCGGGGTAGATGTAGAACTCGACCGGCATTGTGCCGCCGGGGTGGGTGTAGGTCTGCGTCCACTTCACGTAGTTCGTGGCCGCAAACGAGACCAAGTAGGTCGAAATCGGATATTGCGACACCCAGCGGTACTTGCGGCGATTACCGGGCAGGTCGGTCACGCTGTCGAGCAGGCCGTTGGACGGTACCTGCATGTTGTTCGGCACGGTGAAGCTGAGATCGATCAGGGCCTTGTCAGAGTTGTCGCCGGGCTGGGCGAGATCGCCGTCCTTGCTCGGCCACCACGTGTAGGCGTAATAGGGCTCGCTCAGCGTCGCCACGATCGGCACGCTGTCGCCGGACTTGGTGGCGACGGTGATCGCCGGACCGAAACCGGCCGCGACCGAGTTGCCGCTGTAGTTGATGCGGATGACAACCTCCTCGTCCAATCCATACGCGCGGTCGAGGTCAATGCGCCAGGTATTGATGTTGAGGTTGGTCGCGCCGGCCGGGGTCGAGCCGTTGAGCAGGACGCTGCCGACGGCGTACTGGTTCCGCAGGCGGAACGTGAACTGCGTCAGCGACGGCGAACGGCTCTTGAGGGTGATCGTGTTGCTGCCGGCGATCGTGCAGGTGTTCGACGACGTGTTGAAGTTGCTCAACTCGATGTCGAGCACATAGGAGACGACGTCGGTGTCGGACAGGGCCTCGCGCTGAAACGGCAGCTCCCGCCCGGACTCCAGATCCCACATCCGGCCGAGCATGGCGTTGGCCTTGCCGCAGCCGTCGATCGGCTCGTCGCAACATGCCTTCGGCTCGTCCGCGACGGCTGCCGCGAGGGTGAACAGAGATACGCATACCGCAGCCGCGAGGACACGCCCGTGGCCGCCGGACCGGCGATAGGGAAACCGCATGGATACCTCCGAGAATCCCCCATCGTCGCGGTCGAGCACGCGCAACTCGCACCGTCCATCCGAGTATAGCGTCCCGGCGGGCAGCGCCTCAAGTGCGGGGCCGCGACCGCATTGGGGGCCGGGCAGTTCGCGTCCGGTATGCGCAGACGCCGCCTTGGCGCGGCCGGGGCATGCGGACAGAATCGCAGCGCTCGCTGATCCGGCCCGCAGCGCTGTGGACCGCCCCAATGGCGAGCCGACGCCCCGGCGAGCCGCCCTGAGCCCATGCCCCCGCGCAGCCTGCCGCCCGACCCCGACCAAGTGCGCATGTCGTTCGGCGACCATCTCGAGGAGTTGCGGTCGTGCATGATCCGCGCCCTTCTCGGCGTCGTCGTCGCCACGCTGCTGTGCTTTCAGTTCGGCAATCACATCATCGACCTGCTGACGCGACCGTACCTGGCGGCGATGCGGGCGGAGGGATTCGATCCGCAACTGGTGCAGCTCGATCCGACCGAGGCGTTCCTCCAGTACTTCAAGATCGCCGTGCAGTTCGGATTGGTGTTGTCGCTGCCGTGGGTGCTCTACCAGGTCTGGCGATTCGTCGCCGTCGGCTTGTACCCGTCGGAGCGTCGGCTGATCCGGTTGTTCGCGCCGGCGTCGGTCGGATTATTCCTGATCGGCGCCGCGTTCACCATCACCGTGGTGCTGGCCGGGTTGCTCAAGTTTCTCATTTCTGTGGCGTCGTGGTTCAGCGTGCCGGGCGGTGTCGACGCGGCCCGGTGGTACGCCGCGCCGCCGCAATCGCCGGTGTCGGTGACGCAGCCGGTCGCCCGTCCGCTCCATGTGCCGGTGCTGGACAACGACCCGCCGACGCCACGCTCTGGCGACGTGTGGGTGCACCGCGGCGACCGGGCGCTGCGCGTCGTGGTCGGCGAGCAGCGGTTTGAGGTGCCGCTCAGGCCCGGCGATCGCCGGCAGTTGGTGCAACCGTTGTTCTCCATTTCTGACTACATGAGCTTCGTCACCGGAATGGCGCTGGCGTTCGGGCTGGGCTTTCAGTTGCCGATCGTGGTGATTTTCCTGATTGCCGTGGGAATCGTCAGCAGCGCGCAGTTCGCCGCCGCGCGGCGGTTCATCCTGCTGGGAATCGCAATCCTGGCGGCGGTGATCACGCCGTCGCCGGACATTCCGAGCATGATGATGCTCGCGCTACCCATGTTCCTGTTGTTTGAGTCCGGCCTGTGGATCGGCCGGCTGATCGAGCGGCGGCGGGCCATCGAGGCCGGCCCGCCGCTGGAGTGACTCCGGCCCGCCGGCCGATCATGTCTCACCTCCGAGACTCGCCTCGGGGTCGGGCTTGCGATCGCCCCCTGCGCTCGGGTTAGAATGATTGCGCAAATAAGTCCCGCGACCGCCGGGTCGTTTCAGTCGATGATGGCGATAACAGCCGATTCGTCGGACGTTGCGCATGAAGGGCAAGCTTGCCATCTCCGCTCCGGCGGCCCCGACGGGTCTGCCGTCCCATGAACGCGCTGGCGCGCGGGGAACGGTGCGTTTTCTGGCGGTCGCGCTCCAGTTTCTCCTGATCGTCCTGCTGGTCAACTCATTCCAGCTCGAGAGCCTGACGTTCGGTCGGGTGATGATCGGCGCGCTGGCCGGGTTTCTGGTGCACCACTTCCTGCCGGCGCGATGGCGACTGCCGTTCTTCGCGCTGCTGTCGGTGGCCGGCACGGTGCTCGCGCTGGCGCCGGAGCGAAACCTGTTCGGGATGATCCCCGGGGCGGTGCTGCTCGCGAGCGGGTTGACGCTGATCGGCGTGTGTCACCTGCCGCTGCCGTTCGGCGTGCGGGTCGCGGTCGTGTGCGCGCTGGGCGCGGCGCTGATGGCGCTGCGCGCCCGCGCGGAGTGGTTCCCGGTGCTGACCGGCATGTGGCCGGTGCTGGGTTCGATGTTCTTCCTGCGGATGATGGTCTATCTCTACGACCTGCGGCACCGCGCGGCGGAGTTCAGCCCGGCGCGGGCCGTGGCCTACTTCTTCATGCTGCCCAACGTGTGCTTTCCGCTGTTTCCCGTGGTCGACTACAAGACGTTCGCGCGTTCCACGTCGACCGGCGAGCCCGATCGGGTTCTTCAGACCGGGATCAACTGGATGATGCGCGGCGTGGTGCAGCTCCTGCTGTATCGCGTGGTGTATCACTACGCGCCCCTGGACATCGCGTCGGTCGAGAACGCCGGCGGCGCGATCGGCTTCATGGTCGCCACCTATCTACTCTACCTCCAGGTATCGGGCCGATTTCACCTGATCGTCGGCCTGCTGCACATGTTCGGATTCAACCTGCCCGAGACGAACCACCGCTACTACCTCGCGACGAGCTTCACGGACTTCTGGCGCCGGATCAACATCTATTGGAAGGACTTCATCATGAAGCTCTTCTTCTATCCGGCGTTCTTCGCATTGCGCAAGCTCGGCACTGTCCGCGCCATCGCGCTGGGCACGCTGATTGCCTTTTTCGCAACCTGGGCGCTGCACGTCGTGCAATGGTTCTGGCTGCTGGGCGTGGTCGAGTTCAAGTGGCAGGACGTCGCCTTCTGGACGGTGCTCGGGTTGCTGGTCATGGTCAACGCCATCCGCGAGGCCGTCGCCGGCCGGCAGCGCACGCTGACCCGACGGCGGGCCGACCTGCGCACGCACCTGCTCACCGCGCTCAAGACCGTGGCCACGTTCGTCACGATCTGCACGCTCTGGTCGCTCTGGTACTGCGGTTCGGCCGACGAGCTTCGCGTGCTCTTCGAGAGCCTGGCGCGCATCGACTGGCGACACATCGCGATCCTGCTGGTCGGCCTCTCGCTGCTGGGGCTGACCGGCGTGCTGTTCGGCGGCTCGACGCGCGACGGCGCGGACGGCGGCGCGGCAACCGAAGCGGCATCGACCGGCTTCTGGCGGTCGGCCCTGCTGGTGACGGCGCAGGCCGGGCTGCTGTTCGGGTTGCTGGGCGCCAGTCGCGTGAACGTGGCTGGCGCGGATCGCATCGTGGCGGCCCTGCGAGAGGATCAGATGAACGCGCGCGACGTCGACCAGCAGCGCCGCGGCTACTATGAGGAACTCGACCAGGTGCGGGCCAATCAGCGCGTCTGGATGCAGCAGCGCAGCCAGCCGCCGCCGGGCTGGACCAATACGAGCCTGATGGTGCCTCGCGATGACTTTCTGCAGCGCACCATGGCGCCCTCGATGTCGGCCATGCTGTGCGGGACGGTGGCGACGACGAATCGCTGGGGCATGCGCGACCGGGAGTACGACAAGGAGAAGCCGCCCGGCACCTACCGTTTGGTGCTGCTGGGTTCCTCGCATGAGGTCGGGTCCGGCGTTCGTGACGACGAGACGTTCGAGAACCTCGTCGAGGACCGGCTCAACCGGGAGAACCCGGGTATCGCCCAGCGCTACGAGATTCTGAACATGGCCGTCGGCGGTTACGGGACGCTCCGCAAGCTCTTCCGGCTCGAGAACGACGGCTTCGATTTCGACCCGGATGCGGTGCTGTTCACGGTATGCGGGCCCGATCCGGAATTCGACGTCGAGGATCTCGCGACGGCCGTCGGGGTACAGCGGTTCCCGGCCCCGATTCTCGAGGAGATCTGTCGCCGCGCGGCGGTCGGTCGCGGGATGTCGCCGCTGGTCGTAAGGCACCGACTGCGTCCGCACATGGAGGAAGTCCATCGCTGGATGTTCCGCCGCCTGACGGACGAGTGCGCGAGGCACGGCGTCCGGGTGTTCGCGGTGTATCGCCCGCCGACGACCGATCCGGCGAATCAAGAGCCGAAGCGTCGGGCGGTCGTGCTGCGGCGCGTCGCCGATGCGGGCATCGAGCTGATCGATCTGGGCGACGCCTTCAACGACGTGGCGGATCGAAACGAACTCGTGCTGGCGCCGTGGGACAATCACACCAGTGCGCTGGGGCATCGGCTGCTGGCGGAACGATTGTTCGCCGGGTTGGCGCCGCAGCTGTCGAGAAGCGGTGAACGCGACGAGTCGCGGGACTCGGCGTCCGGGGAACTCCTGTCTGGCCGGAGGACCGATTGATGAATCCAGCGGAAATCACGTCCACCATTCGCTCGCACATTCTTCAGGAATTCCTGCCGGGCGAGGACCCGTCCGCGCTGACCGACACCACGCCGCTGGTGACGACCGGCATCCTCGACTCGATCGCGGTGCTCCGCCTGGTCACGTTCCTCGAGGGGCAGTTCAGCATCACGCTGGAGGCCCATGAGGCCGACGCCCAGCATCTCAATACCGTGGGCGAGATCGCCCGCCTGGTGCAATCCAAACTCGGGACCGCCTGAGGCGCGGCGGGGTGATCGCATGACCTACGTGCTGCCTGAACTGCTGGAACGATCGGCCCGGGCGTTTCCCGATCGCACGGCGGTCGAGGAATCGACCGAGGGGTCGATCACCTACGCCGAGCTGGCGCGGCTCTCCGATCGCGTGCGCGACCGCCTCGTCCGCGCCGGCGTGCGTCCGGGCGATCGCGTGGGGTTGATGATCCGCAAATCGGTGGACGCGGTCGCGACACTGTTCGGCGTGATGAAGGCGGGCGCGGCCTACGTTCCGGTCGATCCGACCGCGCCGATGGAGCGTTGCGCGTACATCTTCGAGAACTGCGCGGTTCGCGCCATCGTGGCCGAGCGCGAGCTGGCCGGCGGGCTGGCACGGGAGTTCGCGGGCCGATTTTCACCGGTGACAATCGCCATCGATGGCGCCGGTGGCGGCGGACCTTTGCAAGAGGCCCTCGATGGGTTGGATGCGACCGATCGCGCCCCGTCGGCGGCCGGCCCGCCCGCGAATCCGGCCGCGCTGGCCTACATCCTCTATACCTCGGGCTCGACCGGCAAACCCAAGGGCGTGATGCTCTCGCATGCCAACGCCACGGCGTTCATCGACTGGTGCTCGTCGGTCTTCGAGCCCGTTCCGAGCGATCGCTTCTCGTCGCACGCGCCGTTTCACTTCGACCTGTCGATTCTCGACATCTACGTCAGCATCAAGCACGGGGCCGCGCTGGTGCTGGTCGACGAACCGCTCGGGAAAGACCCGGTCCGACTGGCGCCGTGGATCGCCCAGAAGCGGATCACCGTCTGGTACTCGGCGCCGTCGATCCTGGCGCTGATGGCCCAGTTCGGGAAACTGGAATCGCATGACTTTTCCGCCCTGAAGTACATCCTCTTCGCCGGCGAGGTCTTCCCGATCAAGCACCTGCGGCTGCTCAAGTCGCTGCTGCCCCGACCACGATACTTCAACCTGTACGGTCCGACCGAGACGAACGTGTGCACCTGGTACGAGGTGCCGGCGGTGATCCCCGACGACCAGACCGAGCCGGTGTCGATCGGCCGGCCGTGTTCGAGTTGTCGGGCGCTGGTGGTCGACCCGTCCGGGCGCGAAGTCGCCCGCGGCGAAGAAGGCGAGCTGTGCATCGCCGGGCCGCATGTGTTGCAGGGCTACTGGGACCTGCCCGAGCAGACGACGAACGCGTTTCTGCCCGGCCGCGACGAGCGTTGGTATCGCACCGGCGACATCGTGGTTGAGCAGCCGGACGGCAACTACAAGTTCCTCGGACGGCGCGACCGCATGGTCAAGAAGCGCGGCTTCCGCATCGAACTCGGCGAGATCGAGGCGGCGCTCTATCGCCATCCGAAGATCAAGGAGGCCGCCGTCGTCGCGCTGCCGTCGGATGACGGCGTGACCATCAAGGCATTCGTCAGTCCGGCCGGCGGCGAGCGGCTGTCCATCATCGAGTTGAAGGGATTCTGCTCGCAGCGCGTGCCGTTGTACATGGTGCCGGACGTGTTCGAGCAGCGCGAGGCGCTGCCGAAGACTTCGACCGACAAGATTGACTACCAGGCGTTGATGCGGGTCTGAAGGCGGCGGCCGCGCGGCCGGCCGATCCAGGGAGGGCAGGGGACGGGCATGGATTTTGAACTGACGCCGGCTCAGCAGTCGTTGCAGGACGAGGTGGTGCGCCTAGCTCGCAACGAGCTGAGCGCCGACATGATCCGGCGGGACGCCGATGAGACGTTCTCGCGCGAAGGCTGGAAAAAGTGCGCCGAATTCGGCGTGCAGGGGCTGCCGATTCCGGAGGAGTACGGCGGCAGCGGCGCCGACCCGATCACGACCATCGCGGTCATGGAGGGACTCGGCTACGGCGGCCGCGACTGCGGGCTGATCTTCTCGATCAACGCCCACATGTGGACCAACTCGATCCCCATCCTGAAGTACGGGACCGAGGAGCAGAAGCGCGCCTACCTGCCGCGGCTGTGCGACGGCACGCTGATCGGCGCGAACGGCGTCAGCGAACCGGATGCCGGATCGGACGTGTTCTCGATGCGGACGCGCGTCGAGCGGCGGGGCGACACCTACGTGCTCAACGGCGCCAAGATCTTCGTGACCAACGCGCCGGTGGCGGACTTATTCGCGGTCTATGCCACCCTGGACCCCGCGTTGGGGCCGATGGGCATCTGCGGCTTCATCATCGAGAAGGGCGCGCCCGGTCTGCGCGTCGGCAATCGCATGGAGAAAATGGGCCTGCGCACGTCGCCCATGTCCGAGCTGATCCTCGAGAACTGCACGGTGCCGGTCTCGGCGCGGCTGGGCCGCGAGGGGCGCGGGGCCGAGGTGTTCAACTGCTCGATGGCGTGGGAACGGGCGTGCATCCTGGCGAGCTGCGTGGGCGTCATGCGGCGGCAGCTTGAGCAATGCGTCAAGTACGCGCGGTCGCGGCGGCAGTTCAACCAGCCGATCGGGAAGTTCCAGTCGGTGGCCAACCGCATCGTCGACATGAAACTGCGTTACGAGACGTCGCGGCTGCTGATCTACAAGGTCGGCGCGCTGATGATGCAGGATCGTTGCACCGACATGGACGCCGCCATGGCGAAGCTCCACGTGTCCGAGTCGTTCGTGCAGTCGAGTCTCGACGCCATCCGGATCCACGGCGGCAGCGGCTACATGACCGAGATGGAAGTCGAGCGCGATCTGCGCGACGCGGTCGGCGGCACGCTCTATTCCGGCACCAGCGACATCCAGCGGAACATCATCGCGCGCGGCTTGCGGATTTGACGGCGACGACACGACCGCCGGGGCGGCGCGACTGGATCGCCCACGCGATCACACCTAACATTCACGCAGGCGGCGAAGGAGATGCGCATGTCACCCCCGGTGCCGTCTCGCTGTCTGTCCATCGTCCTCGCCGGAAGTCTCGTCTGGGCCGGCTGCAATCTGACGATCGGCTTCTTCCCCTTGCAGCAGTGCCCGCCGCGGATGCTCGAGGTTGAGATCCCGGAGGATGCGACGGCGCCGCCGACCGGCGTCGCGCGGTTTCATTCGACGGCGGGCTGCACGATCATCTTCTGCGTCAAGAGTTTCCGCACCCTGCTGGTTGAGACGGATCAGCCGCGTTGGCAGCCGATCGGCGGTCTCGATTACGAACTGTTGGTCGAGCCCTATCACGCCGCCCACGGCGATGGCCCTCCGCCGCTCGGTCGCCTCGAGCAAGGCGTGCTTCCGGAGGACGGGCGTGTCACCGTGCCGACCGAGCCGGGCCACACATCCGTGCGCCTGACGGTCTTTGTGCCGGATGGCCGGTTCGGCGACATCACCGAGAGGGTCGCGATCGTGACCCTCGACCCGCCGTAAACGGCGGCGCGTTACCAGGTGCGCTCGATGAAGAGCGTGTCGATGTCGGCGGTGATGAAGTTGTTGTGCCGGAAGATTTCGCGGTGCAGGGGGATGGTGGTCTTGATCGGCTCGACGTGGAACTCGTCGAGGCAGCGCCGCATGCAGGCGATCGCCTCGTCGCGCGTCGGCCGGTGGACGATCAGCTTGCCGATCAGCGAGTCGTAGTAGGGCGGAATCGCGTAGCCCGCGTAGCAGTGCGAATCGAGCCGGACGCCCGGTCCGCCCGGCGGGCGAAAGTGTTCGATGCGCCCGGCGCACGGCCGGAAGCCCTCGGCCGGGTCCTCGGCGTTGATCCGGGCCTCGATGGCGTGGCCGTTCTGAGGCACGTCCTTCTGGCGGATGGTCAGCTTCTGGCCGGCCGCGATGCGAATCATCCAGGCAATCAGGTCGATGCCGGTCACCATCTCCGTCACCGGGTGTTCGACCTGGATGCGGGTGTTGACCTCGATGAAGTAGAAGTTCTCCTTGCGGTCGACCAGGAACTCGACCGTGCCGGCCGAGTAGTAGCCCGCCGCCCGGGTCAGCCGCACGGCCGACTTGCACAGTTCCTCGCGCGTGCTCGCCGAGATGGCCGGCGAGGGGGATTCCTCGATCAGCTTCTGGTGGCGGCGCTGCATGGTGCAGTCGCGCTCCCAGAGGTGAATGATGTTGCCGTGCCGATCGCCGAGCACCTGCACCTCGACGTGTCGCGGATGCTCGATGACCTTCTCGAGATAGACACGGCCGTCCTTGAATGCGCCGGCCGCCTCGGCCCGGGCGGCGTGCAGGCTCGAGCGCAGCGACGCCTGGTTGTGGGCGATGCGCATGCCGCGCCCGCCGCCGCCGGCCGCGGCCTTGATCATGACCGGGTAGCCGATCTCGTCGGCCACGCGCGACGCCTGCTCCTCGTCCTCGAGCACGTCGCCGCTGCCGGGCACGGTCGGCACCTTGGTCTTGCGGGCCAGCTTCTTGGCGGCCGCCTTGTCGCCCAGCATGCGAATGGACTCGGCCGACGGCCCGATGAACTCGATCTTGCTGGCGCGGCACTGCTCGGCGAACGAGGCGCTTTCGGCCAGGAAGCCGTAGCCGGGGTGGATGGCGTCGACGTTGGCGATCTCGGCCGCGGCGATGATGCGGTCGGCCAGCAGGTAGCTTTCGCGCGGCGGCGCCTTGCCGATGCACACGACGCGATCGGCCAGCCGCGTATAGGCGGCTTCGCGGTCGGCCTCGGAACAAACCACGACCGTTTCGATGCCCATTTCCCGGCAGGCGCGGATGATCCGCAGGGCGATCTCACCTCGATTGGCGATCAGGATTCGTGAGAACATCCGTGGTCCTGGAGGCTGGTTGCGACCCGACGCCGGCCGGGGCGTCGTCTCAGCGGGAAGCGAGCTGGAAGAGCGGCTGACCGAACTCGACCGCCTGCCCGTTGGAGGCCAGCACGCGTTCGATGACGCCGCTGGTCTCGGCCTTGATCTCGTTGAACACCTTCATGGCCTCGACGATGCAGACCACCGTGTCGGGCTCGACCCGCGAGCCGACCGTGACGAACGGCGATGAGTCGGGATCGGGCGAGGCGTAGAACGTGCCCACCATGGGCGACTTGATGGTCTGGCCGTTGGCCTCCGGGGCGGCGCCGGCCGACTCAGCCGGGCGGGCGGGCGGCGCCACCGCGACCGGGGCGTGGGCCGCCATGGGCATCGGCGGCAGGTGGTGGGCGAATGCGACCGGCTCGCCGCCGGGGAGTCGCCGCCGCAGGACGATGCGGGTCGCGCCGTCGCGCAGCATGATTTCGGTCAGGTCGTTATCCACCATCAGGGCGGTGAGGGCCTTGATCTGTTCCAGGTCCATTCACGCTCTCGCTTCGGGCCCTTGAGGCAGCGTCGCTGCCGGTGACATGCCATCGGCGTTCATGGCGACGCGCCGCACCGGCCGCCCGGTCACGAATCGCCTGTCACAAGTCCGCTGCCCAAGACCGGGGGGGCGTCATCGCGGGCGGGCATGGTACGCTTGTTCGGCGACGCCGGTCAAGCATCGGCGGGCCGACCGGTGAGGAGCTAGGCTCGCTCGAGATATTCGCCGGTGCGGGTGTCGACGCGGACGACCTCGCCCGTCTCGATGAACGGCGGCACGCGGATCTTGAGGCCGGTCTCGAGCGTCGCGTCCTTCATCTGGTTGGTGGCGGTCGCACCACGAACCTGCGGAGCGGTTTCCGCGATGGCCAGCTCGACCACGTTGGGCAGTTCGGCGCCGACGACGGCATCATCCATCAGCAGCAATTTGCACCGCTCGTTGCCCTTCAGGTAGTGCTCGCCGTCGGGGACCAGGTCGGCCGGGACGTTGATCTGATCGAACGTCTCGGTGTTCATGAAGATATAGCTGTCGCCTTCGCGGTAGAGATACTCGTATTCGCGCGTCTCGACCCGGGGTGTTTCGAGCTTGTCGTCGGTCGAGAAGCGGCTGTCGACCACGTTGCCGGTCTTGAAGTTCTTGAGTTTGGCGGCGACGTAGCTGCGCCAGTTGCCTTTCGAGACGATCTGGAAATCGTGCACGGTCCAGAGCTGGCCCTCGTATTCGACCACCATGCCCTTGCGCATGTCGACGGCTTTGATCATGGCTCACCCGCGGCTCCCGCCGCTCGTTGTTCGTCGCTGTCTGTTGCTTCGGAAATCCTGTCAATCCATTGTCGCGATCCCGGTATTCGAGTCAAGTCGGGCCGGCGCGCGGCTGTTCGCGCGCCGCAAGCGCCCAGCTATCATCCGCGTCCATGTCCGAAGCGACGTGCGTGTGGTACCGGCGTGCCGATCACTCCGGATTCTGGCGCCGCCTGGCCGCCTGCCTGATCGACGCGGTGGTCGTCGTCGGGCTGATCTACGCCGCGGCGATTCTGCTCCAGCGAGCCGTCGGTCCGACCACGCAGCCGACCGAGCCCGCGCAGCGCACGTTCGGCATGTTGCTCGGCGCGGCCGGATTCATGCTGGTCTTCTTCGTCTTGCCGTACCACCTCGGCATGCGGCTGAGCGCGGGGGGGACGCTGGGATACCGGCTGGTCGGTCAACGGCTCGTGGATTTCAGAGGACAGCGGCCGGCGCTGGGGGCGATTCTTAAGAGGTTTCTGCTGTCGCTGATCTTTCCCGCGATCTATCTGGTTCTCATCGGCCTGATGATGAGCCAGCAGCCGCCGAGCGCCAGCCAGCCGAAGTCCGCGCCCTCGGCGACGCGCATGCTGGTCGGCCTGCCGCTGATGGCGCTCGTCTTCTCCGGGATGTTCGCGAGCTACTGGACGGTCGTGCGCGACTTCCGCCGGCAGGCCATCCACGACAAGTGGTCGCGCACCTGGGTGGTCCGCGCTGATGCACGGCCGGCGGGCGTGGGTCGCCCGGTCGAACGTGCCTGGGTATTGGGTCCTATCATCAAGGCGTTCTGGGATGTGGACCCGATCGAACCCGTCGACGCGGCCGGCGCGGTTCGGGAGCCGCAGGCGGCCGCGCCGGAGGGCGGAGCGTCGTGAATATCAAGGACTTGCTGACCAGCCAACTCGGGGCCGGGATGTCGCTGTTCGAGAACGGCCTGGCCGATTTCAGCGACGAGGATGCGCGCGTTCAGGCGTGTGCCGGCGCGCCGCACGCAATCTGGATGCTCATGCACGTGGCCTCGTCCGAGGACGCGATGGTGCAGGGAGTCACCGGCGGTCCGGCCATCATCCCGGAGGAGGTCCGGGCGCGGTACAAAGGCGGAAGCACGCCTGACCCGAAGGATCCGATCTCGAAGGACGCCGCGCTGGGCTACTTCCGCTCGGTGCGCGAGCGGACTCTGAAGGCGCTGGCGGCGTTCGCGCCGGCCGACCTCGATCAGCCCGCGCCGCCGGGCGTGCCGGCCATGTTCAGGACGGCCGGCGAGGTGTGGGGACTCGTTGCGACCCATCCGTTCTGGCATTTCGGCCAACTCTCGGTGGTTCGCCGCATGCTCGGCAAACGGTCCCTTTTCGGCTGAGGCGCTTGTGTCGCTGCCGTTCGTGAAGATGCACGGGCTGGGCAATGACTACGTCTTTGTTGACGGTCTGTCCCGGCCGCTGCCACCGCTCGACTGGGGGGTGCTGGCGCCGATCATCAGCGATCGCCACCGCGGCGTCGGCTCGGACGGCTTGATCCTCATCGCGCCACCCGACCCAGCGGGCGCGGCCGATGCGCGCATGATCATGTTCAACGCCGACGGCTCGCGCGGCGAGATGTGCGGCAACGGCATCCGCTGCGTGGCGACCTACGTGGCGCGGGGCGGACGCGGTCGGTCAGCGCCGGATCGTGCCATCCGAGTGCGGATACAGTCCGATCGCGGCGTGTCGGACATCGAAGTCTGGGACGCGGATGCGACGGTGGCCCGCGCGCGTGTGGACATGGGGCGGCCGATTCTGACGCCGGGCGACATTCCGGTGAAGATGCCCGGAGATCGCTGCGTCGCCCGTCCGCTGCGGGTGGCGGAACGCGAGTACCGCATGACCTGCGTCTCGATGGGCAATCCGCACGCCGTCGTCTTCGTCGAGGATGCCGCGTCCATCGACCTGCCTCGGCTCGGGCCGCTGATCGAGCATGACCCCGTGTTCCCGCGTCGCGTCAACGTTCACTTCGCGACCGTACGGGGAACGGATGAGATCGTGATGAGGACGTGGGAGCGCGGCGCCGGCATCACGCAGGCCTGCGGGAGCGGCGCGTGCGCCGTCGTGGTCGCCGCCGTGCTGGAGGGCCGAACCGGCCGCACGGTTCGCGTGCATCTGCCGGGCGGCGAACTGCGGATCGACTGGCCCGCGGATGATGCCGGCGTCTTCATGACCGGCCCGGCCGAAGAAGTCTTCCGCGGTGTGTGGCCCCAGCCTTAGCGCGGGTCCGCGCGTCGCCACCGGCGACATCTCGGTTAGAATCCGCGCCGTTGGACGCCACGCCTGACAGTTCGTTCGAGCAGGCCGTGCCGCGCGTGATCCATCGCGTCGGCGTCGGCACCGATCTGCATCGGCTGGAGCCCGGTCGGCGGCTGGTGCTGGCGGGCGTCGAGATTCCCTTTCACCTCGGTCTGGCCGGTCACAGCGACGCCGACGTGGTGCTGCATGCCGTCATCGACGCAGTCTGCGGGGCCGCCGGTCTGCTGGACATCGGTGAGCAGTTCCCCGATTCCGACCCCGAGTTTCGCGGCGCCGACAGCGCTCTGCTGCTGGCCCAGGTGATGGAACGCGTCGCTGCGCGGGGCTTCGAGGTCGTGAACGTGGACGTGGTCGTCCACGCCGAACGGCCGAAGCTCTCCGCGCACAAGTCGGCCATGCAGGCGCGGCTCGCACGGCTGCTCGGCGTGCGACCTCAGGACGTTTCGGTGAAGGCTAAGACCAACGAAGGACTCGACGCCGTGGGCCGCGGCGAGGCGATCGCCTGCACGGCGATAGCCGGCCTGGCGCGGCGAGGAATCGGCCAACCATGACGCTGCGGGTGTACAACACGCTCAGTCGCGAGAAGGAGCTGTTCGAGCCGGTCGTGCCCGGCCGCGTGAGCATGTACCTGTGCGGGCCGACGGTCTACAAGCCGTCGCATATCGGCCACGCGGTCGGCCCGGTCATCTTCGACGTCATCAAGCGCTATCTCACCTACAAGGGCTTCACCGTCCGCTGGGTGGTCAACATCACCGACGTGGAGGACAAGATCATCGCCGAAGCGGCTCGGCTGGGCGTGGACGTGATGCAGCTCGCCCGCGATCTCGAACGCCAATATGTCGACGCACTGGCGCGGCTGGGGGTGCGCTCGATCGACGTCTTGCCGCGCGCCAGCGAACACATCGACGACATGATCGCGCACATCCGCGGGCTGATTGATCGCGGTTACGCGTACGCCGTCGAGGGCGACGTGTATTTCGACGTCAGCCGCGACGCCGACTACGGCAAGCTCAGCGGCCGGCGAGCCGAGGACCAGTTGTCGGGCACGCGCGACGGGCTGGTCTCGAAGGCCAAGCGCAACCCGGGCGACTTCGCCCTGTGGAAGGCCGCCAAGCCCGACGAGCCCGACGCCGTCAAGTACGACTCGCCCTGGGGCCCGGGCCGGCCCGGCTGGCATATCGAGTGCTCGGTCATGGCCGCCCGACACCTGGGCGAGACCTTCGACATCCACGGCGGCGGCATGGACCTGATCTTTCCGCACCACGAGAACGAGATCGCGCAGTCGGAGTCGCTGGCCGACAAGCCCTTCGCCCGTTACTGGCTGCACAACGGCCTGACGCGCTTCAACACCAAGAAGATCAGCAAGTCGGACGAGGAGATGCAGCAGATGATGTCCGAGTTGCAGCTCGGCCACCTGCTGTCAGGGCATTCGCCCGAGCTGCTGCGGATGCTGATCTTGTCGTCCCACTACCGGGCTCCGATCGACTTCTCTCCGGCCACGCTCGAATCGGCCCGCAAGGGACTCGATACGTTCCATCGCGTGTTCGAGCGGGTCGAGCGGGTCACCGGAAAGAGTCCGTACGCCGCCGATATGCGCATCGAGCAGATCCGCGACGCCGGCGGCGCGCCACTGCTCGCGGAGGTGCTGGCCGACCAGGTCCGCTTTCTTGAGGCGATGGACGACGACTTCAACACGGCCGCCGCCATCGGCGTGCTGTTCGAGATCGCCGGGCGGATCAACCGCGCGATCGAGGCCGCGCGACTGGAAACGACCCGCGACGAAACGGGCGCGACCCTGGTCGGCGGGGCCGCCGGTTCGCTGATCTTTCTCGGTCGGCTGCTGGGGCTGTTCGAGCGGCCGCCCGCGACGCGCGACGTGGGTGGCGATCGCCTGACGGCGGATCTGATCGAACTGCTGATCGACACGCGCGCGGCGGCGCGGCGGGTGAAGCAGTACGAGATCGGGGACACGATCCGGAAGCGACTCGACGAGCTGGGCATCCTGCTCGAGGACCGGGCCGACGGCACGAGCTGGCGTCGCAAGTAGCGCGCGGCGGGATCGCGCGGCCACGGAGTGCGTCATTGATTCTCGGCATCGACCCGGGCCTGCGGCGATGCGGCTACGCCGTGCTGACTCCATCCGGACCGCGCGTGTTGGACGCCGGCATCATCACGACGACGCCGCGCGGTGAACTGGCGCGGCGGTTGCGTGAGATCGCGGAAGGGCTTGAGGAGCTGCTCGACCGGCACCGCGCCCGCTGCGTGGCGGTTGAGGACCTCTACGCGCACTACAAGCATCCGCGTACGGCCATCCTGATGGGTCATGCCCGCGGGGTCGTCCTGCTGGTGGCGGCGCGGCGCGGGTTGCCGGTCATCAGCATCGGTGCAACGCAGATCAAGAAATTCCTGACCGGAAACGGCCACGCGGCCAAGCGGCAGGTGCAACAGGCCATCCTGGTGACGCTGGGTCTGCGGCGCATGCCCGACCCGCCCGATGTGGCCGACGCCATCGCGGCAGCGCTGGCGGCGGTCGAACTGACCCGCGCGCCCGGCCGCAATCCGCGCGGAAGCGGTCGTCACTTTGCAGATTTTTGAATCGACAATGGCGGCCGGTCTCCTTAACATGCCTCACATCCGTGCCTCTGAAGGAATCGGAGTTCGTATTTCGCATGAACATCCTTCTCGTCTACCCCGCCACGCCGCCCACGTTCTGGAGCTTCGCGCACGTCATGCCCTTCATCTCGAAGAAGGCCGCTTTTCCGCCGCTCGGGCTGCTGACGGTCGCGGCCATGCTGCCGCGGGAGTGGTCCTTGCGGCTCGTGGACCTGAACGTCGAGCGACTGCGTGACGCCGACCTCGACTGGGCCGACTACGTGCTCATCTCCGGCATGATCGTGCATGCCGATTCCGCCCGGAAGGTCATTCATCGTTGCATGGCGCGCTCGAAGACGATCATTGCCGGAGGGCCGCTGTTCACCACCGGACACGAGCGGTTTCCGGAGGTCCGGCATTTCGTTCTGGCTGAGGCCGAAGACATCATGCCCGAGCTGGTGGCCGACATGCGGAGCGGCCGGCTCAAGCGGTTCTATCGCGCGACCGGCCGGCCGGATGTCACTCGGACGCCGATCCCGCGCTGGGACCTGATCGACCCCCGGCACTACGCCACCATGTCGGTGCAATTCTCGCGCGGCTGTCCGTTCAACTGCGAGTTTTGCGACATCATCGTGATGAACGGTCGCGTGCCGAGAGTGAAGACGCCGGCGCAGACGATCGCGGAGCTGGAGGCGCTCGCGGCCCGGGGCTGGACCGGCGCCGTCTTCATCGTCGATGACAACTTCATCGGCAACAAGGCGCGGGTCAAGGAGTTCCTGCGGGCCTATATCGCCCGACGGGCCCAGCAACCATCGCTGCGGTTCCGATTCCTGACCCAGGTTTCCCTCAACATCGTCGACGACCCGGAATTGCTCGACCTGATGGTGCGTTCCGGCTTCAAGAGCGTCTTCGTCGGGATCGAGAGCCCGGAGGAGTCCAGCCTGGCCGAGTGCGCCAAGGTTCAGAACACGCGCCGCGACCTGGTGTCGGCCGTTCGAATGCTGCATCGCGCCGGCATCGAGGTGATGGGCGGTTTCATCGTCGGCTTCGACAGTGATCGATCGTCGATCTTCGAGGCTCAGCGGCGCTTCATCCAGGAGGCCGGCGTCGTGACGGCGATGGTCGGCCTGCTGACGGCGCTGCCCGAAACGAGGCTGTGGGCGCGATTGAAGGCCGAGGGCCGCATCCTGGCCCACAGCACGGGCAACAACCTGGACGCCGTGCTGAACTTCGTGCCGCGTCTGGACCGCGACCTGCTCGTGGAGGGTTACCGCCGGCTCGTCAAGCAACTCTACTCGCCTCGCGAGTACTACCGCCGCATTCGAACCTTCCTGAGGGAATACCGTCCGGTCGGCCCGAGGTCTCCGCTTGGCCGGGCCGAGGTGATGGCATTCCTCCGCTCCATCTGGGTGATGGGCATCGCCCGTCGGGGGCGGCGGGAATACTGGAAATTCATGGCGCACGCGCTGCTGCGCCATCGCGCCGCGTTCGCCGAGGCCATGCAGCTCGCCATCGTCGGCTTCCACTTCCGGCAGGTGGCCGGATCGATCTGATCGCAGGCCGCATCGCGCGGGGGATCAGCCCAGAGGCTCACCGGCCGCGTTCAGCCCCACAGGACCAGTCCGGTGTCGTAGCGGTGGGCGAGATGGTCGTGCTTCGGCACGACGCGTACCGCGAAGCCGTGCCGGCCGCTGCGCTGGCAGACGAAGTGGCCGCGGAACAAGAACGTCCCGTCCTCGGCCGGCGAGTCGGGCTTCATGGCCTCGCTGCGGCCGTCGACGATCTGCCCCGACGTGTCCAGCAGCCCGTGGTAGAGCTCGACGGCGACCTCGTCGGGCTTGACGTCCTTGAGTCGCACGCGGGCCTGTACTTGCAGATCCGAGCCGACCGCCGGCGCTCCGTTTCGGGCCAGGTCGACCGACTCGATGCGGACGTCGGCCCAGCGCTTGCCCATCGACTCCTTCCACGCCGAGAGTTCCTTGGCGGCCGCGAAGTCGTTGGCCGACAGCGCCAGCCACCGCTCCGCCGCCCCGACGTAGAGCTTGTTCGAGTATTCCTCGAGCATGCGGGCGGTATTGAAGACCGGCGTGATGGTCTGCATCGCGGCCTTCATGCGCGCGATCCACCGTCGCGGCAGTCCGTCGGCGGTGCGATCGTAGAACATCGGGACGATCTCCTTCTCGAGCAGCTCGTAGATGGCCTCGCCCTCGACGTAGTTCTGGTACTCGACGTCCTCGTAAACCTGCCCGTCTCCGATGGCCCAGCCGTTGCCGCCGTCGTAGGCCTCGGGCCACCAGCCGTCGAGCACGGACAGGTTCAGACCGCCGTTGGAGGCGAGTTTCATGCCGCTCGTGCCCGAGGCCTCCTGCGGTCGGATCGGATTGTTCAGCCAGATATCGCAGCCCTGAACCAGGTGCCGCGCCGTGTTGATGCCGTAATTCTCGAGGAACACCACGCGGCGCCGGAACTCGGGTCGCCGAACGTGCGCGAGAATGGTCTTGATGATGTCCTTGCCGCGCTCGTCGCGCGGGTGGGCCTTGCCGGCGATGATGAGCTGCACCGGGCGGTTGGGATCCGACAGGATGCGCAGCAGGCGCTCGGGATCGCGGAAGATCAGCGACCCGCGCTTGTAGGGCGCGAAGCGCCGCGCGAAGCCGATGGTCAGCGCCTCGGGATCGAGGCACTCGTCGGCGTGCTTGATCTCGGCCGGCGGGGCCCCGCGGCGGCGGAGCTGTTCCTTGAGCTGGTGGCGCGTGAACTCGACCAGTCGTTCGCGGCAGCGCGAGTGGGCGCGGTACAGCTCGCCGTCCGGGATTTCGTCGACTCGCTGCCAGACGGCGTGCTCGGTCGGGTTATCCGACCAGCCATGCCCGAGATATCGCTCGAACAACGTGTGCATTTCGACCGACATCCAGGAGGGCGTATGCACGCCGTTGGTGATCGCCATGATGGGCACTTCGTCGCGCGGCGCGCCCGGCCAGACGGCGTACCACATGCTGCGGGAGACGTGTCCGTGCAACTGGCTGACGCCGTTGGCGTTGCCGGCCAGGCGCAGCGCCATCACCGCCATGTTGAACTTGCGCTCGGCCGGATTCGAGGCGTCGATCTTGCCGAGGTTCATGAACTCCGTCAGGTTCAGGCCGATCGATTTGACGAACTTGCCGAAGTACTTCTCGATCAGTTCGGGCTCAAAGCGGTCGATGCCGGCCGAGACCGGCGTGTGCGTGGTGAACACGTGGCTGGGGGCCACCGCCTCGCGGGCTTCGCCGAAGTGCAGCTTGCGGCGCTCCATGATGACGCGGATGCGCTCGACCGCGAGGAAGGCCGCGTGGCCCTCGTTCATGTGGCACACCGAAGGCGTCAGACCCAGCGCGTCGAGCGCGCGGCAGCCGCCGATGCCCAGCACCAACTCCTGGCGGATGCGGTGCTCGGTGTCGCCGCCGTACAACCGGGCGGTGATCTCGCGATCGGCCGGATCGTTGCCCGGCACGTCGGTGTCGAGCAGGTAGAGCGGCACGCGGCCGACCTGGATCTGCCAGACCGCCACCGTGACGGTGTGGCCGCCCACGTCCATCTGGAACGTCAGTTGCTCATCGTCGTCCTTCAGGACCCGGGTGATCGGCATCTGGTAGAAGTCGAGCGGCGGGTACTCCTCGACCTGCATGCCGTCGTTCGCCAGCCGCTGCTGGAAGTAGCCGTGCCGGTACAGCAGCCCGATGCCAACCAGCGGTACGCCCAGGTCGCTGGCGCTCTTGAGGTGGTCGCCGGCCAGCACGCCGAGGCCGCCCGAGTAGATCGGCAGGCACTCGTGCAGGCCGAACTCCATCGAAAAGTACGCAATCAGGGGCTTGTGATCGGCCGGCACGAGCTGGGCGTATTGCTCCTCGAACCAGCTCTTGCGCGTGTTGTAAACGTAGAGACGATCCAGCACGCGGTCGAGCTGCGCCAGCAGGGTCGTGTCGGCGGCGGCCTGCTCGAGACGCTTGGTGCTGAGCTGCCCCAGCAGCTTGACGGGGTTGTGGCCGACCTCATCCCACAGGTCGGGGTCGAGCAGACGGAACACCTCAACGGCGTCGGTGTTCCAACTCCACCACAGGTTGTAGGCCAGCTCGCGCAGTCGCTGAAGCGGCTTCGGAAGCGAGGGAATCACCGTGAAGGTTCGAACAGGGATCATGGCTGGAAAGCCCTTGCGTACGCGTGGTCAGCCCCGGACCGCGACCGGGGTCATGGAATGCGTAAGGTGGCGGCGTCGTCAGGGGCCGTCAAGGGACGCCGCGACGCACCGGCCGCCGGGCGTTTATCATCGGCGAGGAGCTTGAGAGTTCCTGCTTGGTGTGAGCGGAATGCCCCCTGAATCACCCATGCCGACCTCGCCTGGCGCGCCGCGCCCGCTCCGAATGCTCGACGGCCTGCGCGACGCCGCGGCGCTCCTGCTGCTCGATCCGGCGCGGCGGCCGGGTGAACCGTCGGCAGCATTGGTTCGCTGGGTGGTGCCGCTGGGGCTGCTGATCGGATTGGCGTGGGCGGCGACATTCCGTGGCGCGTGGCGTCTGTACGGCGAGGTGGCCGGGCTGCGACTGCTGCCGGCACTGGCGGTCGTGCTGCTCGAGGCGCTGTTGACGGGGCGCTATCTGACCCTCGCCTTGTCGCACGTCGCCGACACGCTGGATCGGGCCTCGCCTGACCCGCAGGCCTCGCAGCTCGACGATCTGTCCGCGCCCCTGCGCCTGCGCGGCGCGCTCATTCTGATGCTGCTGGTTCTGGTGCAGTGGACCCTGATCGTCAGCATTCCCGTGGTGAACCCGTGGTGGCCGCCGCCCGGCGATTGGCGCTCCGCCTTCAATTTCCTGTACCCGCAGCCCATCTACCGTCCGCTGCTGCTCGCGCCGCTGTGGGGACGATGGTCGATTCTGCTGGCGGCCAGCATCGGGCGAACGGCGCACGGCGCGGACGCGCTGGTCGCCGCGGCGTGCGGGCGGATGACGCCCGCGCGATTGTTGCGACAGGCCGTCGTGCCGCTGCTGCTGTCGTGCGTTTATTTCAGCCGCGAGCGCAACTTCCTGATCGGGGCGGTCATGGCCCTGGGGGTGCTGACGCTCAGTTACCTGTCGGCGGTCGCGTTGGCGCGTCGCTGCGGCGGTCAGACGCGGATCACGCTGCTGGCCACCGGGCAGATCGGACAGATCGGGTTCCTGGCGGTCTACCGCGCCTTGTGGGGACACATCTATCTCTAGAGTGAACGCGGCGCGGGTGGAGTCGGACGGAGGTCGCTACAACCGCGCGCCGGCGGCGGCATAGAGGCGCGAGAGATTGAACGCCGCCGCGAGGAGCAGCACGACCGACAATGCCAGGAACGCGCGGCGGCCTTCGCGTGAACCCGCCAGTGCGTACACGCCTCCGACAGCCGCGAGCGACATCGGGGTCAGCCACGCGGCGGGCTGGCGCGGCGCGGCAACAAGCGTCAGTAATGACCACGCCGGCAGCAGCAGCAGCGCCACGATCCAAAGCGGCGGTGCGAAACAGCGCCAGCGTTCCGTGCTCGGGAGCATCTCGGCAATCGCCAGTAGCGGCAGGGCGGTGGCGGCCGCCACGATCGGGAAATACTGGATCAGCCGCCCGCGCAGCACGGGGTCCGGCCAGCGCGCGAACGCGAACGCAATCGCCGCACCGACCGATGCGATGCACAGCGCGGCCACCGCCGTCGAGCGCGAATGCCGCGCGTCCCACGCCAGCACGAGGCTCAACAGGCCGATGGCCGACAGGCCCAGCACCCAACGATGCGTTGCCGCGTCGGGCGCGACCACGCTGGGCAGCATCGGCCACAGGGCGATCTGGTAGCTGATGAGGGCGGTGAGCGCGGCCACCAGGAATCCGCTGCGGCGGGCGTACGGGATGGCGCGACCGGCGGCGGTCCACGGCTGCCCGTCCAGGAGTTGCTGTCGCCAGAATCGAGACAACCAGAACCAGAGAAACGTCATGAACACCAGCCCGAACAGGGCCGCGTTGTGGACGATCGGCAACCGCACGGCGGCACTGGCGCCCGGCCGGTCGGGCACCAACAGGGTGCAAAGCGTCGCGGCCGTCAGCGTCATCAGGGCCGCGCCGAGTCCGAACAGGTTTGCATTCCAAACGCGCTGGCACAGCGCGAGGCAGCCCGCGCCGGCCGCTGCCGCCGCCGCCATCAGGACTATTCCGAGCCCGATGCCGGGCGGGCCGCCGCGCACGATGGCGTAGGTCCCGAGCAGCAGCACGCCGGTGGCGATCACCGCGACGGCCTCGAAGAAGCCCTCCCACCTCGGCGGCGACATCACGAGGTTGGCCAGCCGATCCGGCCATGCTGCGATCTGGCGTCGGCGGTGGTAACGCTCGCATAACACGTACGCCGCCAGCACGATCAGCCCGTACGAGCCGCTCAGCAGCGCGAGCCACTGCCACCAGCCCACGGGCGTGGATCGGCCGGTGGCATCGGCGCCGAGCGACCCCGCGGCCGGGCGAACCAGCATGGCGGCCGACGTCGCCAGCAGTGCGACCAGCAGCAGCAGGATGGCCGGCTGATGTGATTCTCGTGTCCGCTGCGCCCACAGGCCGACCGCCAGCAGCAGCAGCGCCAGGTCGAGCGTTCCGGCGCGGGCGTCGAACACAATGGGCGCCTGCGGCGCGAATAGCCGGTAGAGCACGACGAACGTCAGTCCGTAGACCACGATGACGGCGGCGAGCACGCCGAACACGAGCGCCCCCGCCAGCGCGGATGCGGCGAACCCGCGCGTTTCTTCCTCCTTGTGCGTGGGCCGCAGCGTGAAGATGCCGACCGCGCTCCAGACGACGCACAGCGCCGCCGCGAGATGTGCGAGCAGTCGCAGGTCCATCGCCCCGGCCGCGCGCAGGGCGATGAAAATAATGGCGACGGCGGATGAGACCCCGAAGACAAAGACCGCGCCGCCGAATCCCTTCGGCAGAACGCGGCGCACGAAGAGCGCGATCACGCTGACAGCGGCGATCAGCCCGGACGAGACCGGCCAGTTCTGAATCAACGGGGAATCGCCCATCGCGCGGCATTGTACGGATCGATCCGCGCGCGGGCGAGCGGAACGCTCTCGTCCACGGGTCGCTCGATGGGTCGGCGGGTCAGCGGGATGCGGGCGCGGCGCCGAGCGGCCGGACGACGGGGGAGAGCGTGCCGGCGAACCGCGACCCGCCGCCGTCCGCCACATTGCGAAACCACAACTCCAGCATCAGCGCCTGGAAGAGCTGGACCGACAGATCGCGGTTGTGTTCGAAGAAGCCGCGCTTGAGCCATTGCACGTAGTTCGGCTCGAAGATGCCGCGCTGTCGGACGCGCTCGGGCGACAGCGCGTCCTCCAGCGGCTCGCGCAGCGGACCGCGGAACCAGCGGCTGAGCGGGGCCACGAAGCCCTTCTTCTCGCGGTAGATGCAGTGCCGGGGGATGTAACGCTCGGCCAGGCGCTTCAGGATGGCCTTCAGTTCGCGGCCGGGCACCTTCATCGCCGACGGAATCGTCGCGGATAGCTCGGCGAGTCGGTAATCGAGCAGCGGCTCGCGCCCCTCGAGCGACGCGGCCATGGTCATCTTGTCTTGCAGGAACAGAAGCTGATCGGGCAGGTAGGTCTTGATGTCCATGTAGGTGGCGACATCCATCGGGTCGGCGCTGCGCGAGGCCAGCTGCCAGAGGCGCTCGAAGTCCTCGCTGCGGAAGTTCGCCCGCGTGGTGGCCCGCAGGTCGCCGGAGAAGATCGGACCGTCATAGTCGGGCAGGTACGACACGGTCCGTGACCAGGCGGTCCGAAGATCGCCGTCGACGTCCCGCACGAACTTCTTGGTGATCCGGGCCAGGTTGGTCCAGCGCGAGTCCCGGCTTTCGGGCAGCCACGCCAGCGCCGGAAGCAGCAGGCCGCGCCGCACGAGCCGCGGCACCCGCAGAAAGTGGGCGTGCCACTTGGCGGCCAGGTAGCGGCGGTACCCGCCGAACAGTTCGTCGCCGCCGACGCCGGATAGCGCCACCGTGACGTACTGCCGGGTGAACTCCGACAGCGCCAGCGTGAGAAACGCGGCCGCGTCGCCGCAGGGTTCGTCCAGAAACCAGGCGACGCGCTCAATGTCCTTCAGCAGATCGTCGGGCTTCAGCGTGACGACGTGATGGCGGGCACCATACTGGGCGGCGACCGCCTTGGAGAACTCGATCTCGTTCATGTAGCCGGCTTCGGCGCCGAAGCCGATCGAGAACGCCTCGACCGGACCGCTCGACTGCCGCGCCATCAGCGCGAAGGTCAGGCTCGAGTCGACTCCGCCGGAGAGAAACGCGCCGAGCGGCACATCGGAGATCATGCGGATGCGAACCGAGTCGGTCAGCAGTTCATCGACCCGCGCCAGCAGTTCGTCCGGCTTCCAGTCGATCTTGCGGCCGTAGTCGAGGTCCCAATAGGACTCGATCCGCAGCCCGGCGCGGTCGAACACCGCCAGATGCGCCGGCGGCAGCGTGCGAATCTCCCGGAACATCGTGGCCGGCGTCGGCATCGAGTTGAAGTGCAGAAAGCCGGCGACCGCGTGGGCGTCGATGGTCCGCGGGAGGTCCGGGTCGGCCAGCAACGCCTTGGTTTCGGAACCGAAGCGCAGGCGGCCGGACGTCAGTGCGTAGTAGAGCGGCTTGACGCCGAGCCGGTCCCGCGCCAACACCAGTCGTTGCCGGGTCGCGTCCCAGATCGCGATCGCGAACATGCCGTTGAGGTGCTGGACGAAGTCGAGACCGTATTCGTCGTACAGGTGAAGGATGACTTCGGTGTCGCCGTGCGTACGAAAGACGTGCCCGCGGGCTTCGAGCGCGGCCCGGCTTTCCTGGAAGTTGTAGATCTCGCCGTTAAAGACGATCCACGCCGTTCCGCTCGAGTTCGACATCGGCTGGCGGCTGCCCGACAGGTCGATGATGCTCAGCCGGCGCATGGCGATGCACGCCGGACCATCGGCGTGCAGGCCGCCGTCGTCCGGTCCGCGGTGGATCAGCATGGCGTTCATCCGCTCGACGAGGGCGGGATCGGGCGCTCGATCGAAGTCGCAGATGCCGGTGATGCCGCACATGTCGCGGGGACCCTTCCAAGACAACCCGATCGGCTCGACGCGAGCAGGCGTCGAACCCGGTCACTACGAACCAACGGTAGCGACCGTTCGCCGATGAGGTTCTATCGGCCGGATGTCAAGTCGGCGTGCGGAGCGTTACTCGGTTTCGTACAAGGACTTGTCGCGCAGCTCGGCGGCGCGGGACAGGACCTCGGCGCGGGTCGGCAGCGTCTCGGGTTCGAGGCGGATGAGCCAGTCGCGACGGTCCCGAAACGTCACGGGCACCAGGCACTCGGTGATCACGTCCACGCCCGGAATCTGGTACCACGGCGCGGCGAACTTCACCGCCTCGCGTTTGGTGGCGTATCCGTCCTTGCGGCAGATGACGTCGTACGTCCCGTACCAGGTGAACGGTACGGTCACCGGCGACGTGCCGACCTCTTCGTCATTGAGGACGACGGTGGCGCCGTCGGGCTCCGTGCGGATCGTCATGGTCCGCTCGACGCATCCGGTCACAGACATCAGAGCAAAGGCGGCCGTCGTGGCCGCAGTGGGTCTGAATCGCGAGCGACGTGTCATGCCGTCCACTCCCGGCGGTCCGTCCGGACGGCGTCCTGCCGACCGCGGCGGGAGTGCGCGACGCAACCACCCGCCCGGACTTGGCCGGAGTGTATCGCGGTCATGCGCGTTGGCAATGGCGGAGCAGAGCCGCTCAGCGAGGTCCGTTGCCGCCGAGGATGTCGGTCAGGTTCGTGCGGCGCAGGATTTCCCGCAGCTTCAACGCGCTCTCGGTGTACGCCTTGTTCAGCGTGGACTGCACCTGGTTCGGCAGGCCGGGAACGGCCGCCACGCCCGACTCGGGCATCAGGCCGCCGACTCCATCGAAGATGTCGTACAGGGTGATCTTGTCGGCCGGTCGATTCAGGCGGAATCCGCCGTGGGGGCCGCGGTCCGAGCGCAGCACGCCCGACCGGGCAAGCTGGCTCAGCACCTTCGCGCAGTAAGCCGTGGGGAGTCGATACTTGTGAGCGATGTCGCCGGCCTGGATGCCGGTTCCGGCCGAACTCTTTTGGCGCCGGCCAATCTCGTACATCGCGAGCA
Source organism: uncultured Planctomycetaceae bacterium (assembly GCA_964576285.1). Taxonomy (GTDB): domain Bacteria; phylum Planctomycetota; class Phycisphaerae; order UBA1845; family UTPLA1; genus SpSt-539. The sequence continues at coordinate 33,458 of CAZNUJ010000007.1, forward strand.
GGGCGTAGCTGGCTGCTTTCGTTCGCATCATCGCGGATTTCCTCGGCCCGGGACCCGGATCCAGTACGCGTCCAAGTCAACGTCGCGGGCAGCTTGGGGCGACGGCGCGCGTTACAGCGCGCGAGTTCGGCTCACCTTGGGTGCCGTCGGAGGCGATCCGCGGATGGGCCGATGATCGACTGATCGCGACCGGCTGGCACCGCGTGCGGATTATAGATCAACGCGCGCGTCTTGTGTTCGCAAAGCCGATCCGGAAATCGCCCGCGCGGGCAGATTGCATCAGCCAGCCGTCGACTGCGGCGTAACGCGACCGCTCTATGCGGCGAACGCGTCGAGCCGAACGGCTTTCCGCCCATGCGCGGCGTTTCCAAGGCAGGGTGGTCTTCTTAACAATACGATATGCTGGCGTACGTTCTACCAAATAGGGCGGATTCGCGCGCCGGCCGGGCATCGTCGGCAGGGGTGTCAAGATGAGCGGATCTGGTCGATTCATCTCGCTGGCAATCTTCTCGGTCTTGGTATTTCCCCCCATTTCACGCGTTGCCAGCGGACAATCACGGCCGCTCCCCAACGCCTGGACGCGTCCGCAGGCGGCCCACCTGCTGCGCCGGGCGGGATTCGGCGGCACCCCGCGCCAAGTGGAGTTCCTGTTCGAGAAGGGCCGCAAGGCGGCGGTCGAGTACCTCGTCGATTACGAGTCGATCCCCGACTCGCCGCGGCGACCGGCCGTCGAGCGGTTCGAGCCGGCCGACCGCGAGGAGATGCGCGCCCTAAGCGAGGACGAGCGGCAGCGGATCCGACAACAGCGGATGGCTCGCGAGCAGGTGCAGACACACCTTCTGCGTCGCTGGTGGGTCGAACGCATGGTGGCCTCGCCGCGCCCGCTCGAGGAAAAGATGACCCTCTTCTGGCACGGGCATTTCACCAGCGGCGCGCGCGAGGTGCGCGTCGCCTGGTACCTGTGGCAGCAGAACGAGCTCCTGCGCCGGCACGCCGTCGGCAACTTCCGCACCCTCCTGATGGAGATCAGCCGCGATCCGGCCATGCTGATCTACCTCAACAACGCCCAGAATCTCAAGTCGCAGCCGAACGAGAACTACGCCCGCGAGCTGATGGAGCTGTTCACGATGGGCGTCGGCAACTACGGCGAGCGCGACGTCAAGGAGGCGGCCCGGGCGTTCACCGGCTGGTCGCTCGATCGCGACACCGGCGAGTTCCTGTTTCGGCGCGGCCAGCATGACTACGGCGTCAAGACGGTCCTGGGCGTCCGCGGGAATCTCAACGGCGGCGACGTGATCGACATCATCCTCGCGCGGCCCGAGACGGCCGACTACATGGTGCGGAAGTTGTGGCGATTCTTCGCCGGCGACGAGGCGCCGCCCGGTGTCGCCAAGTCGCTGGCGGCCACGTTCCGAAAGAACAGCTACGAAATCAAGCCGGTCCTGAAGGCCATGTTCAACCATCCGGCGTTCTACTCGCCCAAGGTGATGGGCGCGGCCATCAAGAGCCCGGTCGAGCTGGTTGTGGGAACGCTGCGCTCGCTCGAAATCCGGCCGGTCGATCTCGACGGTATCGTCGGCGGCCTGCGGTTGATGGGGCAGGACCTCTTTCAGCCGCCGAACGTCAAGGGCTGGGACGGCGGACTCAACTGGATCACCACGGCGACGCTCTACAATCGCTACAACGTGACGGGTCACCTGGTGAGTGGAACCGACCCCCGGCGGCGGCCGGGCGCTCGCATGATGCGCCGGCTGGCCGCGGATGATGCGGAACTGCGCGAGGCGGCCGAGCCGACCGGCCCGCAGCCGGAGTTCGACCCGATGGCGATCGTCCGACGGCATGAGCTGACCACGCCCGAGGCGGTCGTGGAGCATTTTGTTGATCGGCTCATCGGCCGGCCGATCTCGCCGCAGCGCCAGGGGGTGCTGATCGAGGCGTTCCAGCGACTATTGCCGGCCGGGTCGGACGTTCAGTCGGACGGCAGCGCCGACGCCATCCGCGAGTTGATTCTGCTGATTGTGGCGATGCCCGAGTACCAGCTGTCGTAGAGGCACGGCGAACCATGAGCGATGCGACGATTTCGACTCGGCGGGAGTTCGTGCGGGGCGGTCTGAGCCTGTTGAGCGCGGCGGGCACGGTGCCGCTCTTTCTGCATCGCACCGCCGCGGCGATGGAGCCCCGGTCCGGCGCGCGACTCCGCGGCCGGGCGAAGGGCACGGGTGAGCGCGTGCTGGTCGTCCTGCAACTGGCGGGGGGCAACGACGGCCTCAACACGATCATTCCGTACCGCAACGACATCTACCATCGGGCGCGCCCGCAACTGGCGATCGCCCGTAAGGACGCGCTGCGGCTGACTGACGACATCGGCCTGCATCCTCAGGCGGAGGGGTTGAAGGAACTCTACGACGACGGCCTGCTGTGCGTGGTGCAGGGCGCCGGTTACCCCAACCCGGATCGCTCGCACTTCAAGAGCACTGACATCTGGGAGTCGGGCGACCCCTCGCAGCGCACCCATCGCGGCTGGCTGGGTCGCTATTTCGATTGCGCCTGCAAGGGCAACGACCCGCCAGATCCCAAGTCCGCCATCGCGCTGGTCGGCGAACCGCCGTTGGCTCTCCAGGGCGACCGCTTCTCGCCGGTCGCGTTCAGCACGCCCGACCAGCTTGCTTGGCGTCCGGGCGACGTATCCGCGGCGGCCAGAGAAGCATTCCAGCGGCTCAACCACCCCGATGAGGGCCACAATCCGGACGGTACGCTCAAGCCGCTCTCGCGCCTGGAGTACCTCCAGCGAACCGCACTCGATGCGCGACTCTCCGCCCGCGACATTCAGGACGCGGCCGGCGGCGGCGGGCGCGCGCGGATCGACGCGCTGCTGCGGCCGCGCGGCGGTGGACAGCTTGCTTCACAGCTTCAGATGGTGGCGCGGATGATCGCCGCCGACCTGCCGACGCGCGTGTATTACGTTTCACTCGGCGGCTTCGACACGCACGCCGGGCAGGCCGGGCGGCATGGGCAGCTCATGAAGCAGCTTGGCGACGGATTGCGTCAGTTCATGGCGGAACTGAAGGCGTCCGGCCAGCGCGAGCGCGTGCTGCTGATGACCTTCTCGGAGTTCGGGCGGCGGGTCGCGGAAAACGCATCGCAGGGCACTGACCACGGCGCGGCCGCGCCGCTGATGCTGGTCGGCGAGCCGGTTCGCGGCGGGCTGGCCAACGCTCATCCCGACCTGGGGCGATTGGACGCCGGCGACGTGCCGTGGCAGGTCGATTTTCGCTCGATCTATGCCACGGTACTGACGCGCTGGCTCCGCGCCGATGCACGCCGGGTGCTGGGCGGCAACTTCCCGATGCCGGACCTGCTGCGCGTCAAGTAAGAACGCCGCGCGATGCCGGGCGTCCATTCGCCGCGTTCCCTCGCACGTGAGGCAAACTCGGCAACGGGGTGTGGGGTGACGAGAGCGCGTCAGGTCTGAATCAAACGGCCGCCGAGGCGGTGGGGGGAGCATGCCGACGGCCGACCCGTTCAATACTGCCGGCCTTCGATCCAGGGCTCGTCCTTGCCGGTGGTCGACCAGCGGGCGTTGTTCCCCTCCCAGCCGATGATGCCGCTACCGGCAACTTCGTAGCCGAGCGCTTCCATCGTTTCGCTGCTGGCATGACCGTCGACCCAGAGAATGGTCGCCTTGCCGCGGTGGCGCGGCTCGGCCGCGGAGCGCTGATTGGGAAAGTTGGCCGCCTCGCCTCGGTTTCGGTCGATCCGAGGCGGATCGAGATTGAAGCCCTCGTTGCCCAAGCGGTTCGCATCTCGGCTGTTGTCGAGATAGTCTCCGCGCTGGTTGGTCGCGTAGCTCGCGGCCGTGCCCATGCTGTCGCCGACGGCCACGCACTCCGACGGCTTACGGACCGAGATGATCCGCACCGGCCAACGCTTGAAGGAAGTCGGCCGGGCGGGGTCTCTCAGTCGCGAATTGCCCAGCCACGAATAGTTGTAACCATAGCAGCCGTTGCGTTCGTCGGTCCGGTCCGAGGCGGTCGGACATAGGAACGACTTTGATGAGAAGTTTTGCTGGTCGCCGGGTTGCCCGAAACGATCGAACTCGTTGCGACAAGCTTTCGGGTCCTCGAACGGCTCGACGCCGACGTCGGCGCCCATCAGCGTGATGAACGTCGGCCGGAATTTCTTGCGACCGGGCGGGATGGTCGCCTGCCAGTTGCACGCATCCAACGCCGGAAGTCGGCCGGGCATCATGACTTCCTCGAAGTTGATGGTGTAACCGGTCATGCCCTGGGCGAGAGTCCGCAAGTTTGCCAGGCACACGCTGCCGCGGGCGCTCTCCCGCGCGCCAGACAGCGAGGGCAGCAGGATCGAGACCAGCAGGGCGATGATCGAGACCACGACCAGCAATTCAATCAGGGTGAACGCCCGTCGCCTGCGCGGAACCGTGCCCGAATTTGCCATGAGTGCTCGTCCCGCCAGCCGAGTAGCCCGAGGAGTCTTGCCTGTCTGACAATGTATCGGCCCGGATGCCCGCGATTCAAGCGGATTCGTGCCGGCCGCCTGAATGGCGTAGAATCGGGCCTTGCTTCATGAGCGACGCACCCCTGCTCTCGGTCATCGTGCCCACGTTTCAGGAGGCCGAGAACCTGCGCCTGCTCGCTGGGCGAGTCTTCGCGGCCCTCCAGAAGGCAGCCATCCCGGGCGAACTGATCATCGTCGACGACGACAGCGGCGATGGCACCGACGCGGTCGCCGATGAACTCACCCGCAACTATCCCGTCCGGCTGGTTGTCCGCCGCGGCGAGCGCGGCCTCTCGAGCGCCGTCTTGCGCGGCCTGTCCGAGGCGCGCGGCGAGTGGCTGTTCGTGCTCGACGCGGACCTCAGCCATCCGCCCGAGCGCATCCCAGACATGCTGGCGCTGCTTCGATCCGGACAGGCCGATTTCGTCATCGGCAGTCGCTACGTCGAGGGCGGCCGGACGCTCGACTGGAACTGGTTCCGCCGGCTGAACTCGGCCGTCGCGACGCTGCTGGCCCGGCCGCTGGCGGCCGTCCGCGATCCGATGGCCGGCTTCTTCGGCCTGCATCGCTCCACCTGGCAGAAGGCCGACGCGCTCAATCCGATCGGCTACAAGATCGGTCTCGAGCTGCTCGTGAAGGGCCGTTGTCACCGGGTGATCGAAGTGCCGATCGAATTCTCCGACCGGCTGCATGGTCGCAGCAAGCTGACGCTGCGTCAGCAGTTTCTCTATCTGGTGCATCTCGCGCGACTCTATCGCTATCGCTATCCGGTGCTGAGCCTCGTGATCCCCACGTTGTTCGCGCTGGGGATCGTGGCGTGGTTGCTGTTCGCGTCCTGAAGCTCGTTCGGCTCATTCGGATGGCGGTGACGGAGCGCGCGTCAGTCGGTCGCTGTCATCGCGGACGACGATCGGCGGCGGCGCGGGCATGGTCGTCAGCTCCGGGTCCGGCAGGGCTTCCACCACCGTCCGTTGCGGCGGCAGACACGCCGCCGACCCGATGGCGACGCATGCGACGACGGCCGCCAGCAGCGCGAGCGCGCGGTGACCGCACCCAACGCGTCGAGCCCGGTTCAGAACTTGGGAAGTTCGCGAGGACATCACGAAGGAGTCGTCCGCCGGCCGTTCAGTCCGACGAGGCGGAGATCGCCTGGTTTCGGGCGACGGCCTGTCGCACGGCTGTGACCGAGAAGTGGCGGCCCGGACACTCGGTCTTATGCGTCACACCGCCGTGCGTCAGGATGCGATCCGAGCGAATGCCGCAGCGCCGCGAGAGATAGCTGACCAGCCGCACCAGCGATTCCATCTGCTTGGCGGTGGGGCCGTGCCGGTTCAGATCGCCGATCAGGCAGATGCCGACGCCGTGCTCGTTGTAGTAGTTTCCGGGAACTTTGCAGTGAGCCCCATGTTTCTGCTTGGTCCAGCGCGGACCCACATAGATCTCGCCATCCGGAAAGCGGACGCCGTTCCCGATCACGAAGTGATAGCCGAGCTCATCCCAGCCGCGACCGTTGACGTGCCACTCGGTCATGCCCTGCGGCGAGTCCGTGTCCTTGGCCGAGTGGTGGATGACGACACATTCCCAGCGGTTGGAGATGCCGCCCGGCGGCATCCAGGCGTGACCCGACTCCGGCGGTCGGACGGGTGCGGGCCGCTCCGGCGGTCGCACCGGAACCTCGTTGGGCCGAGACCGCTCGGCCGGCCAGTTCGGGGCCTGACCGGGACGAATGGGACGCATGCCGACCAGCGGGTCGGGGAGTTCTCGCACGACGTGGCGAGACTGCTGCTGGTCGCAGCCGACCGCCAGCGCGATCAGGGTGAGTGTGGCGACGCGCGGGCAAAGCCGCGATGGCAGAAATCGGGGGCTCGATTTGAACATCAGCGGCTTCTGCGGCGAAACGTTGGCCGCACAGGTTACATCGGACGCCGTCGCCCGGCAACTTTGCTATTCCGGCGACGGCCGGGCCCGGTCGGCCGCGCCATCCACCCAGCGCTCGAGCCAGCCGAGGCTGTCGCTCTGTCGGGACGCCCGGCGCAGCACGTCCCATACGTCGACGAATCGACCGTTCAGTTTCTCCAATACGCGGCGATAGACCGGCAGGTTCCCGCGATATCTCACGGCCGACAGGATGATCGAGTTGTTGAGGGTCAGGTTGCCCGGGCCGCGCCACTGGTCGGGGCGCGACAGGCGCGGGCGGAACTCGGCCTCGAAGGTCGCCGCCAGCGCGTCGAACCGGGCCTGACGGCCGGCGATCTTCTCGTCGCGGCTGATCGGTTGCCCGTAGTGGGCGCTCAGCTCGTCGAACACCAGCGAGATGAACTCGTCCACGACGTCCTCGTCGTCGTAGAACGCGAGGGCGGCAAGGGTTTCGGGCGCGTCGGCCGGCCGCCGCGTGCGGTAGAAGCGCCGCGCGGCCTGACGGCCGATGGCGCTGGCCATGGTCTCGTTGAAGAGCGTGTCGTTGGGCTTGAACACCGTGCGGTGCGAGAGCTCGTGCAGCAGCAGTTCGACCAGCGCCTCGTCCGGCAGCCCGACCTGGGACGAACGCACCGGATCGGGCAGGACGCCCAGCGTGCTGAAGCCGGAGATGATCGAGAGCGACGTGTCGTAGCCCGCGTCGGCCAGCCGGTCGCGCTCGGCGCGGGCCTGATCGAGCGAGAAGTAGCCGCGGTATTCGGCCCGGCCGATGAACGGGTAGTCCCACGTGTAGGGCGTGAAGCTGTCCATCGCGGCCGCGGAGAGCGAATAACCGATCGTGCCGGTCTCGCTCACGGCCGAGTCGTCGTCGTAGTGGGAGTAGGCCGATCCGACGCTCTGCCCGATCTCGATGCGGGCGAACGAGCGGACCTCCTGGACCAGTCGCAGCTTGGCCTTGATTGCCTCGGGGACGGCGGGATCAGCCAGCACCGCGTCGATGGGCCGGGCGCGAAAGACGCTGTCCAGCGTGCCGTGGACGAGCGGAACGTAGTAATCCAGCCCGCACCCGGGAATCAACAGCGTGAGGCAGGCGAGCAAGGCCGCCGGCGGGATCGCGTGGAGTCGTCGGAGCATCAGGCGTCGGTCCGGGCTTTCGGCGCGTGCGAGGACCGGATGTTAGAGATTTCGACGCCCGATCGCAACCTCCGCGACTTCTCCGCGCGGGCTTACGGTGACAGCAGGCAGGCGACGAACGCCGCGACATCCGCGGCATCCAGCCCGGGCGGTGGCACAAGGTCGCCGGAGCACAAGTCCCGCCAGCCGGCGCCGCCCAGGAGGAGCACGCTGACGAACGGTTGGATGTCGAGCCCGTTCTTCCATCCGTCGTGATTCATGTCGCAGAGAATCGGTACGAAGGCCGACTCGACCGCCACGAAATGCGCCGGCGTCAGCAGGCTCAGGTTGATCCAGCCGAGATTCTCCGCCCAGGCGAAGCCGGTGAACCGACCGGCACACGTGATGCGGGCCGGTTGCGCCGGAGTCGCCAGACCGCCCCCGGAGAAGTTGATCCACCCGGCGTTCTCGCTCCACGCAAAGCCGCTCAGCGAGCCGTCCGCGGCGATGTTGACGCCGTAGTCCGCGCCGCCGGCGTTCGAGTAAAAGGGTGGCGCGCCGGGCGTGCCGTCCCCGACATGAATCCAACCGATGTTCTCGCCCCAGACGTAGCCTCGCATGATGAACCCGCCGACGTTCACGCCCTCGGCGCCGCCGTCGGCGTCGCGCCAGTTCGTCCAGCCGGTGTTCTCGCTCCACGCGTGCTTGTTGGGCACGATGTTGTCGATATTGGAAGCCGCCAGCGCCGAGGCGGCCGCCATCACGATCAGGATGACGACGCTTCGCAATCGGATCATGACCAGATGCTCCGTGGCCCGCCGGCTTTAGAACGAGATGTTGGCCCAAGGACTGACCGCGGCCGCGGCTGTGCCGATCGGGCCGGCGTCGTTGACCGGGTGGATGGTGTAGTTCGATCCGGAGTTGCCGGACGCCGAGTTTCGGATAATGACGTTTCGGAACGGAGCAGCGGCATCCAATCCGACGTCGTTGCCGGTCAGGTGATTCGAGTCGATGCGAGAGGCGCCGCCCGTACAGCGAATGCCGGCGGCCGGAAAGCCGCCCGCGGCCGAGCCGTTGTCCGCGCAGGTGTTCTCGCGCACCTGGCAGCGTTCGCGCACCTCGATGCCGTCGCCCTGATTGAGCGCGGCTTGACATCCGCGAATGACGCAGCCCGCGACCACGCGAATGCCATCCTCTTGGTTGCGGCTGGCCGTGCAATCAACCAACTGGGCGCCGGTCCCGTCGCTCGTGACTTCGATGCCGGGGCCCAGATTCTGGCTGGCCGTACATCCCTGCACGAGGCTGGGGGAGTCGATCAGGATTCCCTGCACGGAGTTGAAGTACGCCGCGCAATCGACGAACTTCGCCGGCTCGAAGAATGTCGCGAAACCCCAGCCGCCATTGCCTTCGGCGGTGCAGTCGGTGATCGTGCCGCCGTTGAACCAGAAGCCGGCGAACGTGTTCCCGCTGGCGGTGCAGCCCGTGGCGGTGAGCGAGCCGAACACCGAGATGCCCGTCCCGACGTTGTTGATCGCGGCGCTGTTGGCGATCGTGCAACGCGCATCGAGCGAGTAGCCGTCGCCGATGTTGTTGCTCGAGACGCAACCTGTGATGGTGCACCCGGTCGCCGCCTGCACGCCCGGCGCGCTGCCCTTGCCGATGTTGTTGCCGCGCGAGACGCAGTCCGCCAAGGCGCTGCCCTCGCCGAGGCGATACCCGGGACCGGAACTGAGCTCCACCGCGCAGCCGCGGACCGTGCAGTTGTAGCCCGTCTCGATGCCGGCCCCGAAGGCGAACAGCGTCGTGCAGTTGCTGATGGAACACGTGTTACCCACGCGAATCCCGGTTCCGAACACGTACTCGACCGAGCAATCGGTCACCTGCGTGGCGTAGTTCGCTGTGATGCCGAACGAGCACTCGCGCACCTTCAACTCCCGAAGGCTGCTGTTGGACGCGGCGGTGAAATCGGTCGCCGCCCCGCTCCAACCGCGGATGACGCCGTTAAACACGCTCAGGTTCTGCCGCTCGCCGAACGCCGGCGGGTTCACGTAGATGGCGTCGGTCCCGACGGAACCGCCGTTCAACTCGAAGCCGCCCAGATCGAGCGTCACGTTCTCGGCGTCGATGACGATGCCACGCTGGCCGGGCGTGGCGACCAGATTGCCGGTCAGCACATACGAGCCCGGCTGGATGATCGTGTAGGGCAGCGCCACGATCGCTTGGGGGATGATGCGCTCACGATCGGTCGATTGCACCGGCCCCGGCGGCGGAGTGAGCGGCCCGCCGGCCGCCGAGCCGGCGAGCATGAACGCGACGATTGCGCATGAAGGCCACCACGAACGACGACACGAAGTCATGATTCTTCTCCCTCGCAAGGCGGTAGTTGACGGTCACACAGAGGGGCATTCCGGCGCCGACTTGCGCCTTCATGTTCCTCCAAGATATCCGACTGATCGGCTCGCGTTCAATGCTGATCGCCGCGGCTTGCCGATTCGCCACGATGTCGCGCAACGTTCGTGGGGCGCGTCCTGCGGTGCGTGCCCTCGAGAACGGCTCGCGGACATCGTGGTTCTATTGCCTCAAGCGCCGCCGTCTCAGGGAACGGGCCATTAAGATTCGGAAAAACCGGGCCTCGGAAGTCGACATCCACGACGTGATCACCGGCGTCTCGCTCGCCGGCCAGGGATTCCCCTTGGTCTCAGGGTAATCCTCTCAGAATTCGATCGGGAGCCCGACGAGTCGTCTTCCCTACCAGTCCGGCTGAATTCGACGCGGCTTTGCTCAACCATCAGTTCAGGACGTCGTTCCCCTACCCGCCCAGTTCCCCTGCGACTCCCGCTTGCTGCACATGCGTCAGGCGGTTCTCGTAGTCGGGCTTCTGCAAGCCAAGTGCCGTCATCCTTGGGGTTCTCGGCCACATTCGACGGCGAACTGGTCGCATGAAAGCCCGTCAGGGCGTTGGAGATACGGTGCGTGCGAGCCCGCTCCGCCACCTTCGTCCCGCTTTCATTCTGCTCGAAGGCCTTCCAGTTCCCCAGCTTATCCAACGCCCATCGCGGCGCTTCCGTCGGCCGTGAGTAGTCGGTCTCTTGGGGGGTCGGCTCCGCCGGTGGTGCTCGGGTACCGGCCGCGAACCAGCTCGAGCGGCCGGTCGTGGCGATGCGGCGGTATCGCGATCAGCGGCAGTGGTAGTCACCGAGGACGACGAAGCGCTGGGCTGTCAACTCGCGGAGGCCCATGGGGCCGTAGGCGTGGATCTTCGACGTGCTGATGCCGATTTCGGCGCCGAGGCCGAGCTGGTAGCCGTCGTTGAAGCGCGTCGAGGCGTTCACCAGCGTGCAGGACGACCCGACCTCGCGGACGAAGCGGGCCTGATTGGCCTCGTTGCCCGACAGAATGGCGTCGGTGTGATTCGACCCGAAGCGGCGGATATGTTCGATGGCGGCGTCGATGCCGGGGACGACGTGGACGGCCACGACCAGGTCGAGAAACTCGCGGCCCCAGTCGTCGTCCGACGCGGGTTGTGCGCGGGGCGTCAACTCGCAGGCGCGCGGATCGCCGCGCAGCTCGACGCCGGCGGCGGCGCAGCGTTCGGACAAACGCGGGATGAATCGCTCGGCGACCGACTCGTGCACGAGGATGGTCTCGACGGCGTTGCAGGCGGCCGGGGCCGAGGTCTTGGCGGTGACGCAGACGTCCAGCGCGCGATCGAGGTCGGCGTCGGCGTCGACGAACAGATGGCAGACACCCATGAAGTGCTGCACCATCGGCATGCGGGCGTGCTCGTGCACGAAGCGGATGAGCTCGACGCCGCCGCGCGGGATGACCAGGTCGATCAGGTCGTGCATGCCGAGCAGGGCCCGCATCTCGGCGCGGTCGCTGGACGTAATCAGCGCGACCACGTCGCTGGGGACGTGGTGATCGGACAGCGCGGCGCGGGCGAGATCGATCAGCACGGCATTGGAAGCGCCGGCCTCGCGGCCGCCCTTGAGCAGGCACGCGTTGCCCGACTTGAAGCACAGGGCGAAGGCGTCGATGGTCACGTTGGGCCGCGCTTCGTAGATCATCAGAATGACGCCGAGCGGGCAGCGGACGCGGCGGATGCGCAGCCCGGAAGGAACGGTGTAGTCGGCCGTGACCTCGCCGACCGGGTCGGGCAGGCCGGCGACCTGACGCAGGCCGTCGGCCAGTTGGCGGACGGCGTCGTCCGAGAGGGTGAGTCGTCGCAGCTTGGCGTCGGAGAGGCCGGCCTGCCGCGCGGCGGCGAGATCGGCGGCGTTGGCGTTCCGCAGGGCGTCGACGTGGGCCTCGATGCGGTTGGCGAGGTCGGTCAGCACCTGGTTCTTGAGCGCGGTCGGCAACGTGACTGCGGAAGCGGCGGCGGCGCGCACGCGCTCGACGATGGTCCGGAGCGAATCCATGCCGTCATTGTACTACGGCCGGCGCGGACGGAGCGGGGCGGGACGCCCGAGTCGACCTACCGGCGCGAGCGAACGGGCGACACCGTGATGCTGCCGGACTCCTCGCCGTCGGAGTCGGGAGCCGGACTGGCGGCGGGCGGCGGTTCCGGTGTCGTCGGCGACGGGGTGTCGGTGGGCGCACGGCCGCCGGCGTAGGAGGGCGCGTCCTTCTTGAACAGGTAGTAGAGCTTGCCCTCGCTGTAGGTGAAGCCGGCGCGGCGACCCGCCTCGTCGCCGACGCCCATGAAGACATCGCAGCGCCCGGCGGCGCGGATGGCGGCGCCGCGATCCTGGTCGAGCGCGAAGCCGCGATAGGGGCGAGCGCCGGAACCGGACTCGGTCGGGAAGTTGGAGACGTCGAGGAACGACAGGCACGCGCGCGGGTAGACGTCCTTGTCGGTCGCGATGGTGTAGTTGGTGGTCACCTTCTCGTTCAGGCAGCCGAAGGGACCGCCCGGCGCGGGCTGGAAGAAGATGTAGCGCGGGTTGCGCCAGCAGTAGGTGTCGATGTCCTGCGGGTTGTTCCGGAAGTACTCGAGCATCGCACTGAGCGAGAGGTTCTCCTTGGCGATCTTGCCGTCGGCGACAAGCTCCTTGCCGATCGACTTGTAGTCGTGGCCGTTGTTGGCGGCGTAGCCGATCTCCTCGATGCGCCCGTCCGGCATGCGAATCTGGCCGGACCCTTGAATCGTGACGACGTACGTCTTGAAGCGATCTTCGAGCCAGACGAGTTCGTGACCGGCGAGGGCGTTGCCGCTTTCGATCTCCTGTCGGGTCTTCCAAGGGCCGCCGGCCGGATTGCCCTCGGCATCCTTCCGCAGATCGGGCGGGGTCTTGTAGATCGGGTAGGCGAAGCGCGCGGTTCGCGTCCGGCTGCCGTCGAAGATGGGCGTGTAGTAGCCGGTGAACAGCACGGTGCCCATGTCGTCGCAGCCGACGGACATGTAAACGTCGAACTCGTCGCGGATCAGCTGGTTGAGTTCGCCGGGCGACTTGGCGCGGCTGAGGACGTCGAGAAACAGCCGCAGGCTCTCGACCGCACGGGCGTGGGTGACGTCGCCGTAGGGGAAGTATCGCTCGCTGGAGCGCTTTCCAAGATAGTGCAGGCTGCGCAGGATGGCGTCGCGGAGCGCGCCGGACTGGGCGTTGTAGTACGCGTCCGAGAAATCGGGGATCATGGCCGGATCGGTGATCTTGCGGAGCGCCAGCTGGCCGGGCGGCAAGGCCCGATCGTAGTCTTTACCAGTGTCCGGAGCCGCGATCGGAATGGGTTCCGGCTTGGGGCAGCCGGTCGAAACCGCCAAGAGTACCGAGAGGGCACCCAATCCGAGAGCGACGCGCCTTGTCATCATCACTGCTCCTGAGGTTCGGCCTGCCGACGCAGCGTCCGCGAAGTCCGCGCCATCCCGTTAAGATCGGCAATTTAGCTACTTGCGGATGACTGGACAACCAAGCGCAGGATGAGCCGGCGGTTCGATCGCAACTCCCATTCCGCTGGGGCGGAGCGACGTGGGGTTCGAACTAGAGCCGCCGACGGACGTGCTAGAATGGACGTAGTTCAGATCGCCTTCCATGGCCCCGATCCGCGCTGTTCGGCGGCGACGTCGGGCAGCGGACTGCCGCTGGAATCCAACCATGTCTGACCGCCCCGAGGCCATCGACGTGACCGGCATGCTGAATGCCGCCGCGGGCGGCGACGGGGAAGCCGCCGACCGACTACTGCCGGTGTTGTACGACGAGCTGCGGCGGCTGGCCCAAGCGCGACTGCGCAAGACACCGCCGGGGAACACCTTGCAGCCGACCGCGCTGGTGCACGAGGCGTACGTGCGGCTGGTGCGCTCGGGAGACCCGGGTTGGAAGGGGCGACACCACTTCTTCGGCGCGGCGGCGCGGGCGATGCGCGACATCCTGGTGGATCAGGCCCGTCGCAAGGGCTCGCAAAAGCGCGGAGCGGGACGGGCGCGGCTGGAACTCGACGAGCAGGCGATCGCCGACGCGATGGGCGAGGGCGACGACCTGGTTGCGCTGGACGAAGCGTTGCGGCGGCTTGAAGCGGATGACCCGCGGAAGGCCGAGATCGTCATGCTGAAGTTCTTCGCCGGGCTCAGCACGGAGGAGACCGCGGCCGCGCTGGATGTCTCGGTCAGCACGATCGAGCGCGATTGGCGCTACATCAAGGCGTGGCTGCGACGGCAACTCGCGGCCGAGGCGGGCGGCGACGAGCGGCATGGACGCTGAGTTCCGCCGGCGTGCCGAAGCGCTCTTCCAGCAGGCGGCCGACCTGCCGGCATCGCAGCGCGAGGCGTTTCTCGAATCACACTGTGACAGCACCGCACTCCGCGAAGAAGTGGCGGCGTTGCTCGCCTGTCTGGAGGCCGCGGACGATTTCCTGGAGCGGCCCGCGTATGTCCGCGCGGAGGGACCGCCCACCGCGCCGTTGCCGGAGCGATTCGGTCGCTATCGCGTCCTGCGGCTGGTGGGCGAGGGCGGCATGGGGGCGGTGTACGAGGCCGAGCAGAGCAATCCGCGGCGGCGGGTGGCGCTGAAGGTCATCCGCCGCGGCATGGCGTCAGCGCAATTGCTGATGCGGTTCGCGAACGAGGCGCAACTGCTTGGACAACTCCAGCATCCCGGCATCGCGCAGATCTACGAAGCTGGAACCGAACAGACCGATCTGGGTCCGCAGCCGTTCTTCGCGATGGAGTTCATCGACGGGCTGCCGTTGCTCCAGTTTGCCGAGCGGCACGGGCTGGGAACGCGATCGCGGCTGGAGTTGATGGCGCTGATCTGCGACGCCGTCGAGCACGCGCACGCGCGCGGCGTCGTTCACCGCGACCTGAAGCCCGGCAACATCCTCGTTGTGGGCCGGGGGTTGCAAGGGATTGGAGCGCATGCGCCGCGCGGCGCGGGTATCGACGCTCAACCGAAGATTCTGGATTTCGGCGTGGCCCGCGCGACCGACGCCGATCTGCAAACGGTGACGCTGCTTACCGATGTCGGCCAGTTCGTCGGCACGATTCCGTACATGAGTCCGGAGCAGGTTTCGGGCGATTCGACCCGGCTGGATGCTCGCTCGGACGTGTACGCGCTGGGCGTGGTGCTCTACGAGCTGCTGACCGGGCACCTGCCGCTGGACGTGCGGCACCGATCAATTCCCGAGGCGGCGCGGATGATCCGGGAGGACGAGCCGCAGCGGCTGAGCTCGTTCAACGTCCTGTTTCGGGGAGATATCGAGACCATCGTCGCCAAGGCGCTCGACAAGGAACGTGACCGGCGCTATGGCAGCGCGGCCGAACTGGCGGCCGATATCCGCCGTTACCTGCGGGATCAGCCGATCGTCGCGCGACCCGCCAGCGCGTGGTACCAGGCCAGAAAGTTCGCGCGGCGCAACCGGGCCGTGGTGGGCGGCGTGCTGGCGACCATGCTGGCGCTGGCCCTCGGCGTCGTCGCGTCCACGTCGATGGCCATCCGCGAGAATCGCGAGCGGCAGCGGGCCGATGCGGAGGCGTTGGCGGCGCAGCGACTGGCGTACCGCGCCAGCATCGCCGCCGCGCAGGCGGCGCTCCAGACACAGAACGCCGCTCGGGCGATTCGAAGTCTGATGGACGCGCCCCCCGAACTTCGCGGCTGGGAGTGGCAGCTCATCCGGCGGCAGGCGGATCGAAGCCTCCGAACGATGGAGGTCGGAAGCGGGGGCGCGGTTCGGCTCAGTTGCGCGGCCGATGCGAGCCGCGTCATCGTCGGCACGCTGAACGGCGAGCTTCAGATCTGGGACGCGGTCGCCGGCACGCGGCTGCGGACCCAGTCGCTCGAGTCCGCCGGGGTGCGCTGGGCCGCCAGTCGCGACGGTGGTCTGATTCTGCTGCCGATCGGCGGCGAATTTGTGTTGCAGGAGGCCGACTCGGGCATCGAACGTTGGCGAATCGCGGCTCCGTACGCGGGTGCGGCCGCCGATTTCCTGGTGAACGGAGCCGAGATCGTCGCGGCGGCGGCCGGCGTGCCGGAGTTGACGTTCCTCGACATTGCGACCGGAAAGCGAACGCGTCGCGTCCGGATCGATCCGGAGTCCGGGTTCCCGATCACCATTCCGGACGGCCGGAGCCTGGCGCTTGTTCGTGGCGCCGAGGCCAGGATCGTTGATCTGGAGACTGGCGCCGCGCTGGGCGTGCTGGAGACGTGGGCCTGGAATCACTCGAGTAGCGGGCGAGTCCTGGTCACGTGGGACAATCAGATTCAAACTTGGGATGCCCGAACCGTTCGACCGACCCGCGTGAGTTCGGTCATGCGCGGCGCACACGCCGTTACCATGAACCCGGATGACAGCCT
The DNA here is from genome assembly GCA_964576285.1 of uncultured Planctomycetaceae bacterium. GTDB lineage: Bacteria > Planctomycetota > Phycisphaerae > UBA1845 > UTPLA1 > SpSt-539. The sequence goes on from CAZNUJ010000007.1 coordinate 49,792, forward strand.
GATGGCGTGCGCCGACGCCGCCGGTTTCATCCACCTGATCCTGACCGATGCGGATGTGCGCGTGGCGACCATTCCGTGCCCGGGGCCGATCGCGGACCTCGAGTTTTCGGCGGATGGAACGCGACTGATCAGCGCCGGTCGCGACGGGACCGTGCGCGTCTGGGATCCGAGCGTGCGTGACGAACCATCCCGCGTTCCGCTGCTCTACGGCGAAGAAGCGTACGCGGCGGCGCTGTCGGCGGACGGACGCTGGTGCGCGACGGTGGGTTGGGGCACGGTCGCGGTCTGGGACACCGCGACCACGGCCGTCGAATGGCGAAAGTCGCTCTCGCGCCGATTCCTGAGCGCGGTGGCCTTCAGCCCGAACGGTGCGCGGTTGGCCGTCGGCGGCGACCGGGGCGAGCTGTTCGTGGTGAGCGTTTCCGACCGCGCGCGCACGATGGATCTGCATCAGGAGTCGGATGCGCGGGTCGACCGGGTCGCGTTCACTGCCGATGGCGACGGACTGCTGGTCGCCCTGGCATCGGGCGATTTGCTGCGTATGCGACTGCTCGACGGGTCGATTAGAGCCCGGCGGTCCATCCCGGGGAGCTCGGTTTCCGCGCTGTCGCCGGCGCGGGGCGGCGGCGTCGTGGCCGTCGCACTGCGGCGCGAAAAGAAAGACCCGCCGGCGACCGGCGCGGGTCCGGAGGCCGATGGCCCGGCCATCCGCCTGCTGGATGCGGACACACTCGAGGACCGAGAGTTGCCACCGCGGTCTCCGGGATCGGCGAACTCGGTGGCTTGGCTGGACTCGGATCGGCTGGCGTTTGACGACGGCGACGCTCATCGGATTTGGGTCTGGACCCGGCCAATGCGACGGATCAACGAGTTGATCGGACGCTCGGAGGCGCCGGTGACGGCGTTGGCCGCATCGCCGGATGGTGCGAGACTGGTGGCCGCCTGCGGCGACGGCTCCGTGCACGTGTGGGAGCTGCTGGCATGCGAGGAGGTCGCGACGCTTCCGAGCGGCGCGGGACCGGTGCGAGTGGCGAGTTTCAGCAAGGACGGCGAGCGCCTGATCGTCTGCCACGCACAAGACCCGTTGGTCATTTTCGAGGCGAGCTCCGCGGCGGACGAGGTCGAAGGCAAGGCGACGATTCAGGCGGCGTGGAAGGTCATTGGGGCATACAACGCGGCCCTCGGCATCGACATTCACCGCTCAGCCTCGCTGGACCCGTTTCCCGAGCCGATCATCGCGCGGCTCATGCAGGGGCCGTCGGTGCCGCCGGCCATTCGCGACACGGCCATCGAGTTGCTGCGGCGGCGAGGCTACCACCTGAACTGGCTGAACAGCGACGCATGGGGAGTGGTGCGAGCGCCGGGCGCGACGCCGGAACAACTGGCGAACGCCCTGGCACGGTCGGAAATGGTCGACCGGATGTTCCCCGACGACCCGGATTACCTGAACACGCTCGGCACGGCACAGTATCGCGTGGGGCGATTCGAGCAGGCGATCACGTCGCTGCGACGCTCGGAGGAACTCTACGCCAGGCTCGGCCGACCGCGGATGGCCGCGAACTACCTGGTCATCGCGATGGCCGAGCATCAACTCGGCCGCGCAGTCGATGCGGCAGCGAGCTTGGCGACGGGTCGTGAACTGATGGCGCAACCGCCGGCGGGCGCGGATGCTGAGAACCAAGCCTTCCTGCGCGAGGCGGAGCGTCTGATCGAGCCCGCGACGAGCCACTCCGCGGCGACGGCGTCGCCGTAGCGACGTCGGTTGGCGCCTGCGGTCCGGCCTCGACCGGCGCAGAAAGCGGTTCCGGTCAATCCTCGCTCTTGCTGTCGCCCCGGGCGAAGATGCTGGCGACGTAGTTGAGCACGTCGGCCGCGCTGGTCTCGTTGTAACCGAAGTACTTGATCAGCCGCTGCTTGACCACGTCGATCTTGGCCTGCGTCTCGTCGTCAACCACGCCGCTGACCACGTTCTTGAGCTTGATCGTGTCGCGCTGGTCCTCGAAGAGCTTGAGCTCGAGCGCCTTGTGTAGCCGGGCGTTGGTGTGGTACTCGAACTTCTTGCCGTCGAGCGCCAGCGCGCCGATGTAGTTCATGATCTCCTGGCGGAAGTCGTCCTTGCGGCTCTCGGGGATATCGATTTTGTCCTCGATGCTGCGCATGAGGCGCTCGTCGGGCTCCTCGTCCTTGCCGGTGTACTTGTTGCGGACCTTCTCGCGCTGCGTGTAGGCCCGGACGTTCTCGATGTAGTTGGCGGCCAGGCGCTTGATGGCCTCCTCGTCGGCGGAGATGGCCCGCTGGACCTCGCCCTTGAGGACATCGTCGTACTCCTCGCGGACCAGGGCGAGCAGCTCGCGGTAGCGCTTCTTGGTCTCCTCATCCGCGATGAGCGAGTGATGGCTCAGGCCGCTCTCAAGCTCGTTGAGCACCATGAACGGGTTGATGCACTTGTCGGCCTGAGCCTGCTGGCTGACCAGGGCGTTTGAGATTTTGTCCTGGATGTAGCGCGGGCTGATGCCTTCCATGCCCTCGCGCGGCGACTCGGCCATCAACTCCTTGACGGAGTCCTCGGTGAAGCCGGGGATGTTCTTGCCGTCGTAGAGCTTGAGCTTCTGCATCAGGGTCAGGCCGGCCTTCTTGGGCTCCTCGAGGCGCGTCAGGATGCCCCACATCGCGGCCATCTCGATGGTGTGCGGGGCGATGTGGATGTTCTTGATCTTCTCCTTGTTGAAGTCCTTCTCGTAGATGCGGATTTCGTCGGAGAGCCGGGTGTTGTAGGGCACGTCGATCTTGATGGTGCGGTCGCGGAAGGCCTCCATCAGTTCGTTGTTCTGAAGCTTCTTGTACTCGGGCTCGTTCGTGTGCCCGATGATGACCTCGTCGATGTCGGTCTGGGCGAACTTCTTGGGCTTGATGACGTGCTCCTGCGACGCGCCCAGCAGGTCGTAGAGGAACGCCACGTCGAGCTTCAGGACTTCGATGAACTCGATCAGGCCGCGATTGGCGATGTTGAGTTCGCCGTCGAAGTTGAAGGCGCGCGGGTCGCTGTCGCTGCCGTACTCGGCGATCTTGCGGTAGTTGATGTCCCCGGTCAGCTCGGTGGAGTCCTGGTTCTTCTCGTCCTTCGGTTGGAACGTGCCGATGCCGCGGCGGTCCTTTTCGCTGATGATCAGGCGGCGGACGATGACATGGTCCATGACCTTGCGCCAGTTGCCGTCGTAGCGCAGCAGCAGATCCTCGAACGTCCGGCGGCAGAACGGGTCGAGATCGCCCTCGACCGTGACCTGCTGCTCGGGCGGCAGCTGTGCGTTGATCTCCTTGAGCAGTTCCTTCCGCGCGGCGATCGGAATGAGCTTGAGCGGCTCCTCGTGCATCGGGCACGGGACGATCTCGTGGTCGCCCGAGTGGCCGGGCAGCTTCCACGTGAAGGTGTAGAGCGCGCCCTCCTCCAGCCGGGAGTAATACTCCATGCCCTTCTTCAGCAGTCGGCAGATGGTGCTCTTGCTGGAGCCGACCGGGCCGTGCAGCAACAGCACGCGGCGATCGGTGCCGTAGCCGTGGGCGGCCGACTTGAAGAAGTCGACCAGTTGCATGAGCGACTTCTCAAGGCCGAAGATGGCGTCTTCGCCGTGGTCGATCGGGTCGGAGAAGAACTTGTAGCGGATCATCTCCTGCTTGAGGTAGGTGTAGCGCTCGGTGCCGAAGTGCAGGATCATCTCGTACAGCCGCTGGAACGCGTTGCGAGCGGCCCGCGGGTTCTTCGAGATGATGTCGAGGTAGTCGGAGAAGGTGCCTTCCCAGTGTTCGTCGCGGAAGCCCTGGGCATCCAGCGTACGATCCACCAGGTTCAGAATTCGCTCGCGCGTGATCATCGGCCGGCGTCTCCCGTGTCAGGTTGCCCAAATCGGTCGGGGCTGCCTCCCCGATGCGCCGACGCCGCTGGCGTGCTCAAGGCCGGTCGGGCGTACGACAGGGTCGTCACGGGGATCGGGCCCCGCAGGGCGGAGTCCCCGCCGGCGTCTTGCCGCGGGATGGTATCGACGCTGGGTCCGGAAATCAACGAATCCGCTCGCCGTCGTCCCGCACGAGAGTTGTGTCGGCACGCTGCCGTATGCCACGCGAGCCGATTGTCGCGCGACCGCGCTAGGGATCGACGCGCGGTTCGGGTGGCGGCGCTTCGTTCGGATCGATCAGCGCGAGCGCCAGCAGCGCGTTGTAGGCGGCGCGCTGCTCGGCGTCCTTCTTCGACGTGCCCCAGGCGCTGGCGAATCGCCGGCCGCCGAGATTGACCGCCACCTCGAAGCACTTGGCGTGATCCGGGCCTTTCTCGTCGAGCAGCTCATAGGCCGGGGAGGCGGCCAGGTCCTTCTGAGCGTGTTGCTGGAGCTTCGACTTGTAGTTGTGCTGGTGTTCGGACGAGGCCGCGCGGCGGATATGCGGTTCGAGCCGCGCCAGGATGAACTCGCGCGCGGCTTCGATGCCGCTGTCGAGGTAGACCGCGGCGATGATCGACTCGAACGCGGCGGCGGCCAGCGACTCGGGCAGACCGGCGCCGTTGGGCATGCCCTTGCCGAGCACGAGCAGACGCGGCAGCCCCATCTCGTTGGCAATCTCGGCGCAGGTACGTCGCGAGACCACCGCCGATTTGACCTTGGTCAGGTCGCCTTCGAGGAAATCGGGGTAGTTCTGATACAGGTAGTCGCAGACGACCACGCCCAGCACGGCGTCGCCGAGGAACTCGAGCCGCTCGTTGCTGGCAGCGCGGTTCTCGGCCACGGACGAATGGGTCATGGCCTGTCTGAATAAGTCGGGGTCGCCAATGGGGCGACCGATGGCCGCCTCGCAGCGGCTCAGCCAATCGTGCGACATGATCCGACCTGCCCGCGGGACCGCATGCAGGCCGATGACGAGAGCCGCCGCCCGCTCGGGGCGGCCCTCGTCACGGGCCCTGTCCCGGCAAGGTCCGCGAACAACCCGCGGACCGAACATGTACCGATCTTACCACCCTGGGGCCGCGTGGTCAATTCGGACGCGGCCGCGCGGTGATGATAAGCCCACGCGTTGACGATGGGCTCGGGTGCCGATACACTTTCAGCGTGGGACGGGTATTCTGCGCCATTCTGGTGGTCCTGCACCACGCCTGCGTGTGTTGCGCCTTCGTCTGTCCAAGCACGCCCGCGATCGAGCCGACCGAGGCGGCCGATGTTTCGGGCTGTGGCGATTGCTGCGAAGAGAAGGTTGTCCAGACGAAGTCGTGCTGTGCCAGTCGATGCGCGGGCGCGAACCCGCTGTCGCGAGAGTCCGGCCGCGGCGCCCCGATGCGCTGCTGTCTGAGCGCGTCGCAACCGCTTTCGCCGCCGCCCGTCTATCCCAACGTGATTGCGCTCGACGCCGGGCAGTTTGAATTCTCCGGCTCTCTCAGCTTCACGGATCTCGCCGGATGGATCGAGATCGCTCGAGCGGCGCACCATCCGGCGTGGCACCCGCCCGATGTCCAGGCCAGTCTCTGCGTCTGGCTGAATTGATCACCCTTCCGTCACGCTGAATTCCCCCATGCTCGGCGGCGCGCCAACCGTTTGTTTGCGCGACGTCCTCGAACATGTGTGCCGCGGTCCGGTCGGCGCGCGATCGTGCCGTCGCGACTGGGCACGATGAATCTCTGACAGCGATGGATTGAAGGAGTGATTTCCATGAATTCCGCGAAGGCGACTCTGGGTGTCGTCGTGCTCGTTCTGTTGGGCGCGGCGGCCTTCTACGGTGTGTCCGGTCCGGTGCAGGCCATGTCGGCGGCCTCGGCGAGCTGCGCGTGCGACGACTGTACGTGCGACGCGTGCTCCTGCGACGGCGGCGATTGCGCCTGCGAGGACTGCTCGGACGGCTGTTGCTGCAACGACTGCTCGTGCGAGGACTGCTCATGCGGATCGTGCCAGTGCGAGGACTGCGCTTGCGACGACTGCGCGTGCGGCGGGTGCTCGTGCGGAGACTGCGCGTGCGACGACTGCCAGTGCGGCCAGTGTTCGTGCGAGGGTTGCTGCTGAAACCAGCGGCGACCGATCTCGAACCGTTGACCCGGGCCCGCCCCACCGGCGGGCCCTTTTTCTTTCTCTCCGGATCGAGCGGTTCGGGCTGACCCGTCAGCGATGCCTTGACCGCATCTCGGCTTGCCCACGGGCCTTGCGTACAACCAAGTTGACGTCCAATCATCACAACGGTATCCAAACGGCATGCCACGACAACGGCTGCCCGCCTTCATCCGTGATCACTACGAGATACACGAATGGCGCCACGGGCTCGCCATTTTACAGACGGACTTCGCCGCGGAATTGGCGGAGATCGTCGACGTGCTGACGCGGTTTCGACTGCGTCGCACATGGATAGCGGTGGCGGGCGGTAGGAAGTCGATGGTATCGGCGTGGATCGATTCCGAGCTCGCCAAGCACGGCTGGCGCGCTAAAACCTTTGACACGAAGATAGCCGTCGATGAGAACGTGTACAGCGCCCCGACGCATGAAGTCGACTGTTTCAAGAACCGCGTCGCGCTCGAAATCGAATGGAATAACAAGGATCCGTTCTTCGACCGGGATCTGAATAACTTCCGGCTTCTGTTCGAGCTTCGCGCGGTTTCGGTCGGCGTCATCATCACCCGATGTGACGAACTTCAGTCGATCTTCGACGATCTGGGTCGCGGCGACTCATACGGGGCATCCACCACGCACATGTCCAAGCTGCTCCCACGAATCGAAGGCGGGGGCGGCGCAGGCTGCCCGATCGTGGTATTCGGAATTCGGAGGACGCTCTATGCCGAAGACGCTTGAGTATCCCAGGCGGAGCCCGGCGGAGGATCTCCGCGCGACCGTGGTCGGACACTACGCGACGATTCTGGCGGACCCTCCGTGGCAATTCCAGAACCGGACGGGGAAGATGGCGCCCGAACATCGCCGCTTGTTGCGCTATCCGACCATGGAGTTCGAGGAGATTCTCGAACTGCCAGTCCGGGAGGTCGCTGCCGCCCGGAGCCACCTCTATCTCTGGGTTCCCAACGCGCTGCTTGCCGAGGGCTTGGAGGTCATGCGGCGATGGGGCTTCACCTATAAGACGAATCTGGTCTGGTACAAGATTCGTCGAGACGGCGGCCCCGACGGGCGAGGCGTTGGCTTTTACTTCAGGAACGTGACGGAGCTGGTGTTGTTCGGTGTCCGTGGCGGCATGCGCACGCTCAAGGCCGGACGGACACAAGTCAATCTGCTTTCAACCCGCAAGCGCGAGCATTCCCGCAAGCCCGATGAGATTTACGACCTCATCGAGCAGTGCTCTCCGGGACCGTACCTCGAATTGTTTGCCCGGTTCCGCCGCGAGGGCTGGGCGCAATGGGGAAACGAAGACGTCGAAGAAAACAGCGATCATGGCGTCGCCAAACGAAAAGGCCACGCCGACGCACAACTGCGCCTGTTTGAACCGCCGCGCAATTACCGCGCCGGCTGATGTCCTCGCCGGCGGCGTTCCATTCCGCCTTGACTGCGGGCAAATCTCGACCGCTCACGCCTCGTCCATCCCGGCGACCTCGTCGAGATATTTCTGGAACTCGGCCATCTTGTATGAGATGAAGCAGAAGGCGTGGTGCAGAGCGAGGTACTCGATGTCGTTCTTGTCGCCTTCGGCCTCGTGACGCAGCTCGTTCAGTTTCGCCAGGATCGGTTCGGCTCTCATGACCGGCAGTATCGTCCGACGCCGCGGGCCGGACAAGGCGCGACTACTCCCGGCGGGCCGACAGAATCGTCACGTCCTCGACCGGCACGTCCTGGAACGTGGTGATGCTTCCATCCAGCAGCAGCACGCGGGCCGATCCCGTGCGGACCTGCGAGATCCGATCCACCACGTCGAGCCCGGAGATGACTTCGCCGAAGACCGTGAACGGCGGCGGGCCGGTGTCAAGGTTGGGGTTGTCTCTGACGTTGATGAAGAACTGCGACGATCCCGAGTTGGCGTCCTGCCCGCGGAGCGCCAGCGCAATCGTGCCGCGCACGTTGCTGCGCCCGTTGTTGGCCTCGCTCGGGATGGTCGGAAGCGACTCGACCTCCTCGAGGCGCGGCGACACGCCCGTGCCGCCGATGTTCCGGAACGAACCGGCCTGGATGACGAAATTGGGCGGCACGCGATGGAAGACGATGCCCTCGTAGCGGCCCTCGTCGACGTAGCGGAGGAAGTTGGCGACGTGACCCGGGGCGGCCACGCGATCGAGTTGCAGCACGATGTCGCCTTCGGTGGTCGAGATGCGCACGCGATCGGCCTGCACGACGCGGAACCCGGCCTCCAGCACGCCCTCGAACGTATCCGGATTGCGGACGACGACGTTCCAGTCCCCCAGCGCGGCGCCGGTCAGATCGAAGCTGCACGTGATCCGTGTCGCGTCGACGACCTGCACGTTGATGCCCGGAATGTCGGGCTGGCCGTTGCGCGTCAATCGCACAGCCGCGCCGGTAGCGAAGTTGCCGCCCGAGAGATCGGTGATGTTGACGGTCGCATTCACGTCGCCGGCGGAGGGCGAGATCGATCGCACGAACGGGCGCGTTCCCAGAATGGCCACCGGCTTGGTGACGTTGGCCAGACCGCCGAGGTTGTCCGTCACCGTCAGCCGCACGTTGTAGGTGCCTTGAATCGCGTAAGTGTGCTGCGGCGTGGGGCCGACGCCGGTCTCGCCGTCGCCGAAGTCCCAGGCGTACGACACGACCGTGCCGTCCGAGTCCACGCTGAGCGTGCCGTCGAAGTTGACCGTCAGCAGTTGCGGTGCCTCGGGACCGGTGGGCGCGAAACTGAAGTCGGCCGTCGGCGCCAGGTTGGCGGCCACCGACTGGGTGATCGACGCCGTCGCGCCGCGATCATCGGTCACGGTCAGGCGCACCGTGAAGCGGCCGGACGTCGCGTAGGTGTGCGTGGTGACCTGGCCGCTTCCGGCGGGCGAATTGTCGCCGAAATCCCAGGCGTAATTCGTGATCGCGCCGTTCGGGTCGCGGCTGGCGGAGGCATCGAAGCGCAGCGTGCGCGGCGGATCGGCCGAATCCGCGCTCGGAACGGCGTTGAAGGCCGCGATCGGCGGGACGTTCGGACCAAGCACTTGAACGTTGGTCTGGTTCTGGGCCAGCAGTCGATCCCGACCGAAGATGAACACGCGAACGGTGAACCGCCCGTCGGCGGCGTAATCGTGCGCGATCACTCGACCGCTGGCCGGCGGCAGATTGCTGGCCGAGCTGTTGTCGCCGAAATCCCAGTTGATGCTGACGGCATCGGGAAACAGCGTCAGGTCGACGCTGAAGCTGATCGATCGCGACGTGCCGGACGGGTTGTTGACGACGATCGCCGGCGCGGGTCTGAAGCCGTTGGTGATCGGCGGGACCGGGCACCCGGCCTGGCCCATGGTGAACAGCAGGCTGAACGGCAGTAGCCAGATCGAAACGCGTTTCATGGCGGTGATCCCCGAGCGATGTTGTCTGGTCGGTCGGGGCGCGGAGAGGCGGGCCGGCCCTCGATTCGCTGCACTGGCGAGGCTTGTCCATTCTACGGAGCCGGCAGCGCGTTTGTCATGTTCGCCCGCCCGCCCGATATTGGCGTCGCTCGCGGCCGGAGATTGCGTGGGTCCCGGCACTTGGCAGCGATTGTCCGATAAGTAGTGGCTCATGTCAGCCGATGCTCCCGACCATCTTCGGCCCGTCGCGACCGGCCCATTGAGGCTTTCCTTGCTGGTTCCGGCCGGCGTGGTGGTGGGGGTCACCTTGGCGGCGACCGCGCCGGTGCTCTGGTCCGGGTTCGTGAACTGGGACGACCCGGCGAACATTTTCGAGAACAGCCACATTCGCGGGTTCGGCACGGAGCGCTTCGCGTGGATGTGGACGTCGCGCCACTTGGGCGTGTGGGAGCCGGCCGGATGGATGCTCAAGGCCGGCGTTTTCTCCGCCGCCGGGCTGTCGGCCGTCGCCTTTCATGCCGTCTCGTGGATTCTGCACGCCGTCAACGCGTTGCTGGTGTTCGCGTTGATCCGGCGGCTGCTGCCGATGTGTACCGCGCGGCCGATTTCCGATGTGTCATGCTCGGTGGTGGCCGCCGGCGGCGCGCTGCTGTTCTCGGTGCATCCGCTGCGGGTCGAGTGCGTCGCGTGGGCGTCCGGCCAGCCGTATCTCCTCGCGGGGATGTTCTCGTTCGCGGCTGTTCTGTGCTACGTGTGGGCCGGCGACGATCGCCCGCGGTGGCGGGCGGCGGCGTTCGCTCTGCTGATCGCGGCGCTGCTGTCGAAGCCCGCGGCTGTCGCGCTCCCCGCCGTCCTGCTGCTGCTCGACGTCTATCCGCTCGGCCGTCTGGGCGGCGAGCGCGGCTGGCTTCGCGCCGGCGTCTGGCTGGAGAAGCTGGCGCTCGCGCTGCCGTCCGTGCTGGTCGCGCTGTACGTGGCGGCCGAGCCAACGACCAGCTTGTTGCCGCGCAGAGAGGTTCCGGCGATGCAGCGGCTCGGCTTCGCGGGCGAGGCCGTCGGCACGCTGCTGCTGAAGACGGTCTGGCCGGTAGGCCTCTCACCGTTCCATCCGCTGCCGGAGCGCGTCGGCGCGACGACCAGCGCCGTGCTTGCGATCGTCGCGGCTGTTCTTGTGGTCGCGGCCGCGCTGTTCGCGTGGCGCCTCGCGCCGCTCGCGGCGATTGCGTCGGCGTGGTTCGTGCTCATGCTGCTGCCGACGCTGGGTCTCGTGCGACACGGCGACCACCTGGTGGCCGACCGCTATGCGTACCTGGCGGCGGTGGGCCTTTCGCTCGCGGTCTCGGCGGCGTTGCTGCGTGCCGGGCCGATCCTGTTGCGCGTCGCGGCGGGCGTGTTGCTGCTGCTCGCGACGCTGACCTGGCGACAGTGCTTGGTCTGGAATAACTCGGAGTCGCTCTGGCGGCACGCGCTGGCGATCGACGCCGAGAACTGGCTGGCTCGCAACAACCTCGCGGCGGTGCTCATCCAGAAGGGCCGGCTGGAGGAGGCCGGCACGCACATCGACGAGGCCCTGCGGCTGGCTCCGGACTATCCCGATGCGCTGATCGCCCGCGGCCTGATCGACGATCGACAGGGGCGCACCGAGAGCGCCATCGAGTCGTACCGCCGAGCGGTCGAGCTCATGCCCTTCCACCGCGCCGCGGTCAACCTGGGCGCGGCGCTACAGCGAGTCGGCCGGGCGGACGAGGCTGAGGCGGTCTACCGTGAGGCGCTGCGGGCCGATCCGGGCCAGCGCGACGTGCGGCTCAACTACGCGGCGTTGTGCATCGAGCAGGGGCGCATCGCCGAGGGGCAGGCGCTCCTGGAGGCGCTAGTTCGCGAAGACCCGCGGGACGCGGACGCGCGCGTCAATCTCGGCGTCGCCCTGCTCTCGGGCGGGCGAACGCGGGAAGCGTTGGCGCAGTTCGACGCGGCGCTGGCGGACGATGCGAATCACGTCCGCGCGATGTACCACCGGGGCGGCGCCCTGGTCAAACTCGGGCAACGCGACGCGGCCATTGAGGCGTTTCGCGCCTGCGTCGCGTCGGATGCCGGACATGCCTCGGCCCGCGCGGAACTGGCCGTCCTGCTGCTCGACAAGGGCGAAGTCGGCGAGGCGGTTTCGCTCCTGGACGAGGCACATCGGCTGCGGCCGGGCGACGCGCGCATCACCAACAAGCTCGCTTGGGTATTGGCGACAACGGCGGTGGATTCGCTTCGTGATCCCCCTCGCGCGCTGCAACTGGCGGCGGAGGTTCCACGGCTGCTGGGACGCGAGACGGCCCAGTCGCTCGACACGCTGGCGGCGGCTCACGCCGCGGCCGGTCGATTCGACGAAGCCGTGGCGATCGCAGCGCGAGCCCGCGATCGCGCGCAGGCCGGCGGAAACACGTCGCTCGCGACCGCCATCGGGCAGCGATTGGACGGATATCGCCGCGGACGGGCGCACCGGGAATACCCGATCACGCCCATCCGCCGATGAGCGCGACCGTCAGCCGACGCGCGGAGCGGCGGCCACGACCTCCGGCGACGCGCCGCTAAACTTGCGAAAGTTGGAAACGAAGCGGCCGGCCAGATCGTGCGCGCGGGCGTCGTAATCCGCCGCGGATTTCCAGGTGGAGCGCGGATTGAGCATCTCGGCCGGCACGTCGGGGCATCGTTGCGGCACGTGGAAGCCGAACACCGGGTCGGGCTTGGCGGGTGCGTCGTCGAGCGATCCGTCGAGCACCGCGCGAACGAGGTGCCGGGTGGCATCCAGCGGCATGCGTCGGCCGACGCCGAATGGGCCGCCCGTCCAGCCGGTGTTGACGATCCAGCAGCGGGCGCGGTGCTTCTCGACGCGCTCGGCCAGCAGCTTGGCATAGACCATGGGGGCCCGCGGCAGGAACGGCGCGCCGAAACAGGTGCTGAACGTGGCTTGCGGCTCGCTGCCCATGCCGGCCTCGGTGCCGGCCACCTTGGCGGTGTAGCCTGACAGGAAGTGGTACATGGCCTGGGCGGTGGTCAGCCGGGCGACCGGCGGAAGCACGCCGAAGGCATCGCAGGTCAGAAATACGACGGCTCGCGGATGCGAAGCCACCATGCCCTCGGGCACGGCGTTCGGGATGAAATCAATCGGATAGGCCGCCCGCGTGTTTTCGGTGATCGATCCATCGTCGTAGTCCGGCGTGCGCGAGTGCGGGTCCATGACCACGTTTTCCAGCACCGATCCGAAGCGCAGGGCCGAGTAGATCTGCGGCTCGGTGGCGGGCGAGAGCCGGATGCACTTGGCGTAGCATCCGCCCTCGAAATTGAAGACGCCCCGGTCGCTCCAGCCGTGCTCGTCATCACCGATCAGGCGGCGCTCGGGGTCGGCCGAGAGCGTCGTCTTACCGGTGCCGGACAATCCGAAGAACAGCGCCACGTCGCCGTCGCGGCCGACATTGGCCGAGCAGTGCATGGGGAAGACGTTTCGACCGGGCAGGAGGTAATTGAGCACCGAGAAGATCGACTTCTTGATCTCGCCGGCGTACTGCGTGCCGCCGATGAGCACCATGCGCCGCGCGAAGCTGACGACAATGAAGACGTCGGACTTGTGGCCGGTGTCCTCGCCCGGCTCGAGCAGCAGGTTCGGGGCCGACAGGACGGTGAACGCCGGCACCATCTGTTCCCGCTCGGCTCGGCTCGGCTTGCGAAAGAGCTGCCGGGCAAAGAGCGCGTGCCAGGCGAACTCGGTGACGACGCGGATCGGCATGCGCAGCTCGGCGTCGGCCCCGGCCCAGGCATCGACGACGAACAGTTCTCGATCGCGAAAGTGCTGGGTGATCTTGTTGTGCAGGCGGTCAAAGGCGTCGGGCAGCATGGGCACGTTGGTGGCGCCCCAGTCGACCGTGTCCTGCGTCTCGGCGTCGCGGACCAGGAACTTGTCCTTGGGGGAGCGGCCGGTGCGCGACCCGGTGCGCACCACGAGCGCCCCGTTCGAAGCAAGCTGGCCCTCGCCGCGGCGCAAGGCCTGCTCGATCAGCACCGTGACCGCCAGATTCCAGTGCACGGCGTGCGATTCCGTGATGCCGTGGTGTTCGAGTCCGTATCGGTTGACGATCATTCCGAAGTTCCCTCAACGCGGAAGCGATGTCCTGTTGCGCGGGTCTGGATGAGAACGCGTGGCCGACAAGCTCGCGTATTGTGCCGCGCGGCATGACGCGACTGCAAGCGCCCCAGAGGCGGCCGCAACCTCATCGTTGTGCAGACGCAAAGCGCGGGGCGCCGAGCTCAGGGCCGGTGCCACTCCTCGCAGCGCGGGCAGAGCGGCCACGCTGACAGACTTCCACGGCGATGGTCGGCGCGCAGGCGCCGGGCGCGCTCACCGTGCCAGAGGCCCGCCAGCGACTGGTCCGGCAGGCGACCGAGCGGTTGGCGGCCGGCGAAGTCCTGATCGCAGCTTGCGACGGCGCCATCGGCGAGCACCGTGAGGCGCCGCTGCAACTGTCGGCACGGGATGCGGCGCGGCGGCGTCACGGCCGTCACGCGCAGGTCGGGGAACTGGCCGGCGTAATGACTCGGACCGGCAATGACTCCACCCGCCAAGGAGCGGATGGATACGTCGTAGAAGGCCTCCATGTCGTCCAGATTCGGGGCGGTCTTCACGAACTCGGTCACGATCAGAGGCCGCACCTGTTGCCGCTGCTGTCGCACGGAGGACCAGCGCTCGATGCGGGCGCGAACGCGCTCAAAGGCGTCGACACCGTGCACGCGGAGGTAGGCCTCCGGCGTGGCGGCGTCCAGCGTGACGATGACGACATCGACCGGTGCGCCGAACAGCGCGTCCTCAAACCGTTCGTCACCCGCCACCCCGCTGGTGCGGACGGCGATCGCCAGCGCCGGCGATTGCCGGAGCGTGTTCACGATCCGCGCAAAGTCCGGATGCAGCGCGGGCTCTCCGAAGCCCCCCAGCACGATGCGGACGTCGTCGACGTCACCCAACTGCTCCGCTACGGCCGCGACGGTGTCCAGCGCCAGCGGTCCGCGTCGGCCGACCCGTCCGCCGCGCGGCCGCAGCGTGGTGTGGCCGGCCAGGGGATCGTCGGTCGTGAGCTCCAGCTCGATTTCCTCCGGCAGTTCGATTGGATCGTTCGATCGCTCGTGCGTCAGCGCTTCCGCGATGCGCTCGGCCGACCAATCGGCCGCGCCGTCTCTGAGCATGCGTTCCAAGCTTCGGAAACCGCGGGCTGTGTCGGCCAGCAGCCGGCCGGATGTCTCGACGATGCACGCGGCGGGGCGGTAGCAGGCCGGCTTTCCGGTCCAGTCCGGCTGCGGCTGGTCCGGCTGGTAGGCCAGGATCGCGCCCGGCGGTTGGCCCGCGGCGGCCAGTTCCGCCAGCAGGGTGGGGGCGAACACGACGGTGCCGAGTCCGGGCGGGGCTTGGGAGAACGTCAGACGGTAGGTCTCGGCGTTCTCGCGATGGTGCGTGACGATGGCGTCGACCAGCGCCGGGGCGACCAGCGCGGCTGCGGCCGGTACGACGGCGACGGCCTCGAGCTTCAGGCGCGCTGCCAGTTCGGCCCAAGCGGCCGGAGCGGCGTCTTCGTCGAACCAGCTCAAGCCGCCGATGCCGCCACGCCACGCGTCGGGGGACCAGAGGCGCGACGCGCGGCAGATCTCGCGGTGCGGCGCGATCCAGTGGGGTGACGTCTCGACGTCGGCCGCGTCGCCGACCAGGGCGCGAACGGCGTCCCGCTGATCGGGCGGACTGATCGCGACGACGCCGCTCAGGCTCCGGCACGCGCGCAGGCGAGCGATGGTGCGGCGCAGCACGGGCACGCCGTCCAGCGCGTCGGCGAGCCGACATCGCGTTCCCAGCGGGCCGCGCGACAGGTCGACCGGCAACAACGCCGCGGTCTTCATGGGCGCGCTTCCGCCGCCGTCAATTCGGCGTCAAATCGGCTCAATGTCAGGTCGAAGATGCGCGCGAGCGCGTCGCAGCCCTCGAGCAGCGACGCCACGAATCGTCGATCGCGGGCCAACTGCTCGGCGGCGCGCCGGCCGGCATCGGCCTTCGATGCCGCCAGCCGCTGGTCGGCCTTGAACTTCTGCAACTCGGCCAGCTGGGATAGATCGCAGACCATGCGGAAGATGCGATCGTGCTCGCAGACCCGCGTGCGCAGCTCATCCACGCGGACGATGAGCTGATTGAATCGCGGCGGATCATCCAGGACGGTTTGGAGCCGGGCGAGCACGTCGGCCGTCTGCTCGCATAGACACCGAAACTCGGCCAGTTCGACCTGACGTTGGACGATCTGCTCGCGTCCGGCGGCGACGCGGGCGGCATCGTACGGCCAGGGCGCGTCGCGCAGGGCCCAGCGCTCAGGAGGAATCGGCTCGCGGCAGTGGGTCGCGATGGCTGCCTTAAGCGGCATCGCGACCGTGCCGCGCTTGGCGGCGCCGCCCTCGGTGGCGTCGATCACGCGGACCGGGCAGGCGGCAAAGTCGCGCTCAAACTGCTCGAGGTAGGTGAACATCTGCTCGTCCGTGTAGAGCGGCCGGCCGGACGCATCGGGCACCCGCCGCAGGATCGGGCGGTGCCGCACGATGCGCTCCCACTCCTTCTGTTCGAGCGTGCAGAAGCGGCCGAGTTCCGGCGCCCACGCGTCGTGGATGGCGACGCCGGGGGTGTAGTAGACGTGACCGCTGAAGGCCAGGTCCTGCCCGACCAGGATGATCGGATCGCACCCCAGGTGCTGGGCGAGGTAGAAAGACAGGTGCGCCACCGTGCTGCCGGCCGGTAACGCGGCGCGACCGGCCAGCGCGTCGCCGACGCAGCGCCGCGCGAACTCGTTGTCGAGCAGCATGACAGGACGCGCCCCCGGACCCGGCTTGCCGCGAAACGCGTCGATCACGGCCCAGGCGGCCTTGGGCTCGGCGACCATGAGCGTGCGGCCGAAGTCGGGCACGCCTTCGAAGAACCTTCGCGACAGGTCGCTGAAGTCGAGCGTGGTCACGAAGTCCGGCCGGATACCGCGCGCCAGCAGCGGTTTGAGGGTCGTCTGCACGGCGATCAGTACGGCGCGGCCGGCGGCGTCCGCCAGGCGCGCAATGTTCTTTGATAGGGACGGACCGGCGGACACGATGATCGCCGGGTATCCAGCAAAACGGCCCGTCAGGCGCTCGACGCCGGGCGAGGCCAGCGCGGCCGGCAGGTTGGCGGCGACGTTCTCGCAGGTGATGCGGCTGTTGGCGACCAGCGTCAGCAGTGACATTTTGGAGAAGGCGGCGAAGTCGGTGATGTTGGCGCGGCAGGCGGCGTGGAAGTCGGCGTCGATGACCTGGGCGGCGGGCGGGACCACGAACTTCGTTCCGAGCATCAGCAGGGTCGAGAGCGGCGTCAGTCGTTCGTGAAGCGTCTGCTTGTCCAGTGTTGTCAGGAGGATCAGTCGCCCGGCCGCGATCTCGGCCGAAAAATCCGCGTGCTCAAGGGCCGTGCGAATCGTCGGCAGGTGCGGCTCGCTGACCATGACCACGCCGTGGGGCGCGAGCGCATCGAGCAGGGCACGGGCTTCGTATCCGAGACCGAGACCGCACAGGACGGCGATCGGCGACTCCGCGACGGCGACGGACTCGCAGAGCCTGCGTGCTTCCGCCGCGGGGTCATAGCGGCTGTGCAGGTAGATCGTCTGCCCGTCCGGCCGCGCGCGGCAGGCGGTCAGGGCTCCGCTGCGAGTCGGCTCGCACGGCAGCGCATCGGCATCCGGGTGGAGGTCGACCGCCATGGCAAGGGCGGGATCGCGGCGATAGAGCGCCGTGAGGTTGGCGGCGAGGGCGGCATGAGGCGCGGCGAGATCGGGCATCCCGCGGATTCTATCGGTGCATTCGACGCCGCCGGCCGAGAGGGGAAGACGATGCGTCCACGAAACGACCGAGCCCGGCGGTCGTGGAGCGACCGGCCGGGCTCGACGTGACTTTCGGCATGGCGGCCGCGCCACACCGGCGCGGCCAATCGGCGTCAGGCGCCGCCGCCGCCGCCGAATGCGTTCAGCAGATTCAAGATCTGCTGGCAGATCGACGAGACGAGGCCGGCGAGGCTCTCACCGAAGAAAGGGATGTTCCCCAGGACGCTCCCGAAAGCCGTACAGACCGACTGAACCAGATCAACGATTCCCGACATTCGCAACTCTCCTTGAACGGCGAGGTTCAACTGCGTGCCCCCACGGACACCACCGGGGTGGTAGCAACGCGCGTGCCAAAGCCCAGACGAAGATCATCATCGGTTCGCAGGCCGATTCTCAGCACAAGAAAGTGGGTTTGGCAGGGTGGTCCTGATAACCCATGTGGTCTTTTACCCAGCGACTCCCCAGATCGGGTAAGGCAGGTGCCCCCCCATCCTGGACGCAGCATTGGATCGGTTCCGACCGCTCTCAGATTATGGGTCGCGCTGGGGAGCGGCCGCGCACGGCTGGCCGGGTGACCGGCTTCTCGGTCAGCCCGGCGGTTTCGTGGGCTTTGGCACAGGCGGAACGCACGGCGGTGGCGATGCCGGTCGCGTCGATGCCGCATTCGGCCAGTTGGGCGCTGCGGGAGCCGTGGGCCACGAACCCATCGACCGGCAGGCCAAGCCGCACGATCGAGCGGGCGTCCAGGCCCAGTTCGCACGCCGTCTCGAGCACGGCCGAGCCGAATCCGCCGGCGATGGTGTGGTCTTCGATGGTCAGGACCGGGCGGCCGGTCTCGAGCGCGAGCGCGACCATCTCCCGGTCGATCGGCTTGGCGAAGCGGGCGTTGATGATGCCGACCTCGATTCCCTCGTGCGCGAGCGTCGCGGCTGCGGCCAGCGCCTCGTGGCACAGCGCGCCGTAGACGAGTAGCGTCGCGTCGTCGCCCTTCCGCAACATGCGCGAGCGGCCAAGCTCGAACTCGGGCGTGGACGATTCGCCGCTCGCAAGCAGCGTCGCGGGCACGTTGTCGCGCGGGTATCGGATCGTGCACGGCTTGTCGAGCCGGGCCGCGAGCCGCAGGCAGGTGTTCAACTCCGCCTCGTCGGCCGGCGCCATCAGCACCATGTTCTGGAATCCGCGCAGAAAGGTGATGTCGAGATAGCCGTGGTGCACGGGGCCGTCACCGCCGACCAGCCCGGCGCGATCGAGACAGAAGATGACCGGGAGTTTCTGAAGCACAACTTCCTGAAAAACCTGGTCGAAGGCACGCTGCAGGAACGTCGAATAGATCGCACAGACCGGCCGCAAGCCCACCTTGCACATGCCGGCAGCGATGTCGACCGTGCCGCTCTCGGCGATGCCGCCGTCGAGGCAGCGATCCGGGAAGACCTTGGCGAACTTGTTGAGGCCGGTACCGTCGGGCATGGCGGCGGTCAGCGCGAAGACGCGCTCGTCCTGACGGGCCAGCTCGATCAACGCATCGGCGAACGCGGCCGTCCAGCTTCGACCGCCGGACTGGATCTCGACGCGGCAGCCCTCGACGCGGAACGGGTTCGGGCTGTGGAAGCGGCACGGCTCGGCGACGGCGTACTCGGCGCCGCGGCCCTTGGTCGTGTGCACGTGCAGCAGCACGGGGTGCTGCACGCCGCGCAGCACGCGCAGCAGCTCGATCAGGTGCTCGATGTCGTGCCCATCGACCGGGCCGACGTACTGGAAGCCAAGTTGCTCGAAGATCTGATGCGGCGAAAAGGCGGCCTTGATGCCTTCCTTGAGGTGGTCGAGCGCGTCGTAGGCCGGCCGCCCGATCAGCGGGAACTGCGGCAGGTAGCGCCGCACGGTGCGCTTGATGTCCTCGTACATCGGGCTGGCGCGGAACTTCGCGAGATAGTCGGCAAAGCCGCCCTGCGTCGGCGCGATGCCCATCGAGTTGTCGTTGAGAATCGTCAGGAACTGCCGCTTCAGCAGGCCGCCCTGATTCAGACCTTCGAACGCAACGCCGTTGACGATGCTGGCGTCGCCCACCAGCGCGACCACGGCCGCGTCGCTGCCCGTCACGGAGAGAGCGCGCGCCATGCCGACCGCGGTCGGGATCGCCGTGCCGGCATGGCCGACGTTGAACAGGTCGTAGGGGCTCTCGTCGATGTTCGGGAATCCGCTCGGGCCACCGGCCTTGCGAAGCTGGTCGAAGTTGGCGTTGCGGCCGGTCAATAGTTTGTGGACGTAGGCCTGGTGGCCGACATCCCACAACAACCGGTCGTGCGAGAAGTCGAACGCGACGTGCAGCGCGATGGTCAGCTCGACGATCCCGAGGTTGCTGGCGAGGTGGCCGCCGTTCCGGCCGACGACGTCGATGATCCGCTGGCGAATCTCCTCGGCCAGGCGGCCGAGCTGAGTGGTCGTCAGGCCGCGCAGGTCGGCCGGGGATCGGATCGTCTCAAGGATCGCGCTCATTCCATCTCACCCATGCGCGGTGGGACGCCGCCGCGGCGTCACGACTCGCGCTGCACCACGAAGTCGGCCAGGTCGAGCAGCGGTTCGGCCCGATCGCCGAACGTCTCCAGGGCGGCTTTCGCGTCGCGAATCAGGTCGCGGGCGCGGTCCCTGCTGGCTTCTAGCCCAAAGACACGAGGATAGGTCTGCTTTTCACGAGTTTCATCTTTTCCGGCGCGCTTGCCCAGCACCGCCGTCGTGGCGGTGACGTCGAGCAGGTCGTCCACGACTTGGAACGCCAACCCCAGCGCCCGACCATAGCGGCCGAGGGCCGCCAGTCGAGCCTCATCCGCTCCGGCGGCAAGGCCGCCCAGCCGGCAGGCGGCCTCGATCAGGCGGGCCGTCTTGAGGGCGTGGATGCGATCGACCCGCGCGGCATCGGGCTCGGCGGCTTCGCCCGTGATGTCCTCGATCTGCCCGCCGATCATGCCCTGCCAACCGGTGGCGTCGGCGAGTTCGCGGACCATCGCAACCGTGGCGGTGGGAGCGATCGGGGCAGCCGTGATCGCCTCAAACGCCAGCGCCAGCAGGGCGTCGCCGGCGAGGATGGCGGTCGCCTCACCGAAGACGCGGTGATTGGTCGGTCGTCCGCGACGCAGATCGTCGTCATCCATCGCGGGCAGGTCGTCATGAATCAGCGAGAAGGTGTGGACGCACTCCATGGCGACGGCGGCCGGCAGGGCGGCGGCGTCGCTCCCTCCGCAAGCACGGCACGAGAGCAGCACGAGCGCCGGCCGCAGCCGCTTGCCGCCGGCCTCGAGGCTGTAGCGCATGGCCTCGACCAGGCGCGCCGGGGCCCGCGCGCCGCTGCTGAGAAGATCTTTCAGCATCGCGTCGGTGCGCGCGGCGCAGTCTCGCAGAACGTCGTGGACCGAAGGCGAAACCGACGAGGACAACGACGACTCCCGAAATCGCCCGACGGGTCGTCGGGCCGCGACGGGCGAATTGTACCGCTGCCGCGACGGAAATCGAGCGCGCCGCGCGCATCGCACCGGCCGGCTCCAGGCCCGATGGCAGGGGCGGAGATCTCACCCGCGATCGGGCGCCGCTGCGACCGAGCCGTCGCCGTGTTCCGGACGATCAACGACGAGTCGCTGCCCGTGACCCGGCAGGTGCGCGGCTCGGCCGTGACCGTGCTCCGGCGGCAGTCGAGGATGAACCAGCGGAAGCCGGACCGGAATCGAGCGGGGCTCACTCCCCGGCGGGCTGATCCGGTGGGACGGTTCCGGGCTGTACCTGAAGCTGCCCGGCCGCGTCGGCCTGAAGCGTCTGGACCTTCATCTCCGCGTCGGCCAGGATCTGGCGGCAGCGAGCGATCAGCTCCATGCCTTCGCTGTACCGGGCGATGGAATCTTCGAGTCCGATCTGTCCCTGCTCGATCGCGGCGACGATCTGCTCGATGCGCGCCATGGACTGCTCGAACGTCGGCTTTTCCTTCGCCATGGTCGCTCATCGTACGTAAGCGGCCCGCGGCCGTAAACCGGTCCGCCCCGACCGGCCTTACTCGAAGAGTTCTCCCTGACGGTCATCGAGCACGCGGCTGGAGATTTCACCGCTCGCGGTCTGGGTGACGATGCGGTCATCCGGCTTCGCATCGGTCCGCGACCGCACGATCCGCCCCGTGCGGGCCAGACGTGTGATCGTGAATCCGCGACGAAGCACCTGCTCGTGACTGCACGACGCCAGTCGCGCGGAGAGGGCCTCCAGTCGCTGGCGGAGCAGCACGAGTCGGTGCTTCACGGCGCGCTCCAGTCGCGCCTCGGCCGGCGCGAGGCTTGCGCGGCCGCGATCGATGGACCGCTGGGGGCCGATGCGGGCCAACGTGGCGGTCACAACAGCGAGCCGGCGTTCGCCGACGAGCAACCTTCGTCGCATCGCGTCCGAGAGCCGTCGTTGAAGCCGTTCGAGCTGCTCGCGACGACGCGCCCAGAGGACATCGGGCCGCACCTGTGCCATGCGGCGCTCGAGGGCGTGCAGGCGATTCTGCAGGTCGGCGAGACGTCGTGCCCAGCCGAGCGACAGTCGCGTGGCGGCGTCGTCCAGGCGCTGTCCCCGTTGCCGGAGTCGTCCGATCGGATCGCGAAACCACTCGCAGCGAGCCGACCGGTCGAGCCGGGCGGTCGCCAGCTCGAGCGTTCGTCGCGCGTCGCGGGTGAGGCGGAGGCGCAGCGCATCGAGCCGCTCGAGCACCTCCGCCAGCACCGGGGCCACGACCTCCGCCGCGGCGGTGGGCGTTGCGGCGCGGACGTCGGCGACGAAATCGGCGATGGTGAAATCGACCTCATGGCCCACGGCCGACACCACCGGGATGCGGCTGGCGGCGATGGCGCGAGCCACGATCTCCTCGTTGAAGGCCCACAGGTCTTCGAGCGAGCCGCCGCCGCGGCCGACGATCATGACGTCGATGCCGCCGAGCCGCTCGGCCTGCTCGTTCAGCCGGCGGATGGCGACCGCGATTTCCTGGGCGGAGCCTTCGCCCTGCACGCGCACCGGCACGACCAGCACCCGCAACGCGGGGAAGCGCCGCCGGAGCGTCTGAAGAATGTCGCGAATGGCTGCCCCGGTCGGACTGGTGACGACCGCGACGCAACGCGGATACGCGGGCAGCGATCGCTTGCGGGCCGCGTCGAACAGTCCCTCGCGCGCCAGCTTTTCCTTCAGTTGCCGAAACGCCAGCTCAAGCGCGCCGACGCCGACCGGTTCGAGCCGTCGCACGTAGAGCTGGTACTGGCCGCGGGCCTCGTAGACTTCGATCGAACCGGTCGCCAGCACCTCCAGGCCGTCGGCCGGGCGGAACTTCATGCTCTCGGCCGCCGAGCGCCACATGACGCAGCGCACCTGGCACGCGGCGTCCTTCAGCGTGAAGTAGACGTGCCCGCTGACCGGTCGGGACAGGTCGGCGATCTCGCCCGAGACGCGCAGCACGGGCGGCAGCGACGCCGACAGCGCGTGGGAGACCATCCGCGTCAACTCGGTCACGGTGAGCGGCGGCGACGGCGCCTGTCGCGGCAGCGGCTCACTCACGGCGCATCGCTCCCATGCGGTTCATCAGAGCGGCTCCTTGCGAAAGCCGTGCTCGACGCTTTCGTCCGGGTCGTCGCACACGCGCTGCCCGAACAGCACGAAGCCGTTGCGCAGGTAGAGCCGATGGGCCAGGCCGAGCTTGACGTCCGACCAGGCGATCATGGCGCGAAAGCCCTGTCGACGGCCCCAGTCGATGGCGGTGTCGAGCAGTACCTGGCCGAGCCCCTTGCCGCGAATGCGATCAAACGTGTAGAGGCGGTGCAGTTCGCAGTGTTCGCCGTGCGGCGTGACGCCGACGCAGCCGACCAGCGCGGCATCCAGCTCGAGCAGCCAGAACGCGCCGCCCGGGGCGAGGTAGCTGCCGGCCACGTCGTAGAGATCGCGATGATACCCGGCGTGATCCCAAGTGAAGCCGTACTCGTCGTGCACCGCGCGGACGATCTCCACGACCGCGGTCTGCATCCACGGCTCGAACGGCAGGATTCGGACGCGATCGGCGAGGCTCGCCCTCGACATGCGGGCATTGTCATCGCGATGGGCCGCCGTGAAAACGGACGCGGGGAGGTGGGCCGGCGTCGAACTACTCGTCGAAGGGCTCGAAGTCGCCGCCCGCCGGGGCATCCATGCGCACGCGCTCGATGCGGCTGGCGCGGCCGGTCTCGGAATCCACCGTCGCCAGAATGCCGCATAGGCGGACATCATTCTGCGCGACCTCGAAGGGTTCGGGCATGCCGGTCAGCAGGAAGCGCGTGACGCGCTCGGTGCGGCGGCCGAGAACCGAGTCGTACGGGCCGGTCATGCCGAGGTCGGTGATATAGGCCGTGCCGTTGGGCAGGATGCGTTCGTCGGCGGTGGGCACGTGGGTGTGCGTGCCGACGACGACGCTGACGCGGCCGTCGAGGTACCAGCCGAGGGCCACTTTCTCGCTGGTCGCCTCGGCGTGAACGTCGACCACCACAATCCTGACCTCGGGCGGAAGGGCCTTGAGCACGCGATCGACGGCGTGAAAGGGGCAGTCGACGATCGGTCGCATGAAAAGCCGGCCCAGCAGCGACACCACCGCCACCGACGGCCCGCGGCGGCAGACGGTGACGGCGAATTCGCGGCCGACCGCCTCGCCCGGATAGTTGGCGGGGCGGACGATGCGATCGGAGCGCGCCAGCACGGGAATGATCTCGCCGCGGCGGTAGATGTGGTCGCCCATCGTCAACAGATGCACGCCGTAGCGGCAGAGCTTGTCGTAGAGCGCCGCGGTCAGCCCCGATCCGCCGGCGATGTTCTCGACGTTGGCGATGACGCAGTCGATCGCGTGTTCGCGGACCAGCTTCGGCAAGGCGTGGGAAAGCACGAAGCGGCCGGGCTTGCCGACCACGTCTCCGATGCAAAGTATGTTGATGTCCAACGCCGGCGCTGCCTTTCCAAGAAGAGGATCGTGACGCCTCGGCCAGTATAGCTCAACGGGCCGGGCGTCACCCCTCATCGTGTCATGTGACCGTCTCGGGCGAAGAAGGATGCGTGAATGACCGCTACTGTCGAAAGATGTTGGGGATCTCGATGGAGCCGATCATCGCGCCGGAGCCGTCGAAGCTGACGTGATGATCGCCGGCCGGCGTGAAGCGATAGACGAAGTAAAAGCCCAGCCCGATGCGGTCCTTGTAGGCCGCAAGCAGGTTGGGCGAGTACTCGGCCTTGACCGGTTCGCCGAAGCTGTACGGCGCGTCGAGTCCTTTGCCGGTGGCGAGTCGATAGACCTCGCGTGGTTCGCCGCAGATATCGACCACCTGTTGGATGGTCATGCCGGGCTTCAACTGCGCCAGCATGGCCTCGCCCTGGGCGCGCGGGTCGTACGAACTGAACTCGTAGTAGCAGTAAACGATGCCGGCGACGATGGCCGCGGCGGCAAGCCCCTTGGCGAACAGACTCCACCGGACGGCCGCGCGGTCGGAGCCGCGGCGATCGTCTCGTTCTAATCCCTTGGCTCGCGGCGCCTCATCGGGCGGTGCGAGGCTCGATGATTCGGCCTGAACCCTGACCGCCATTCGTTGGCCGGTCGTCAAGTTCAACCCGCACGACGTGCACAGCACTGCGCCGCTCGGGAGAAAGGCGCGGCAGTGTGGACAGGTGGCGCCGGCTGTCGCGCCGTCGGACAGGCTCTCCAGCCCGGCCAGCAGATCGTTGGGCGCGGCCGGCCCGGCCTCGGGCGCCGCCGATCGCTCGCCCGAGCGCGCCGTGGCCGGCAGCGGCGGAACCGGCACCGCCGCGCCGCACTTGCAGCGGACGCGCTTGCCGGCGGCGTTGTCGGACGCCTTCAGCCTCTTGCCACATTCCTGACAAATGACCCGCTGCGGCATGGGCGGCTCCGTCCGTTATATCTTGCCGCGCGGAGCCGGGAATTCCCAGCCGTGAGCCGCCGCTGGTTGTTCCGGATGGAGGAGTCCGTGCGCGCCGGGGCCGGCACGAAGCGTGCGACGCGGTCGGCTTGGCATGAAGCCCAATCCGCCGGCCGAGCGGCGCGATCGGCGAGCCCGCATCAACGCCGAGATCGACGCGGACGCGCGAACATCCAGCCGGCCAGAATCGGCAGGGTCAGCATAGCGCCCTGCATCGCGCCGAGCAGCGGGCATGAGCGGTTCGTCATCTTGCAATAACCGGACGGCGGATTGCCGCAGGGTGCACTCCGGCTACACATGGGCTCGGTGCAGACGGTCGGGTTCTCGGATCCGAAGCAGACGCAGCTCTCAGCCGCATCCCAGACGACGCGGTAGCGGATCGAACCGGGCTCGAACGGCGGGTTGGTGAGGAGCGGCAGCCCGACGTCGTCCTGAATCGGCGTGGCGATGCCGATGAGCCGGATTACGTGACCGTCGTTGGGCGCGATCGTCAGGGCGAGTCGAATCGACCCGGACCCTTCGATCCGCCACGCTTCCGCCGCGCCGTGGATGATTCGATCGGCTTCGATCACGACGAAGCCGATTCGGCCGGCGTGATCAACGCCCGTGGCAGCGGGGAGGACCTGTCCGTCACGCGACACGTGGAACGAGGCGTCAGCGGCGTTCCAGCTCAGGTCGTAGGCGAGCCCGAGATCACCGAGCACGACCGGCAGGCGGACCCCGGAGAGCGGCGCGAGCGCCTCGACCGTCGCCGCGATGTCGCGGGAAGGCGTCGGAACGAGTCTCGTCTCCGCCGCGGTGAGCGACGCCGGGACCAACACGATCAGGAGTGTGTGCGTGTGCCGCCGATACATGATTGTCGCTCCTATTCAATGAATGTGTTGGCTCGCCGTGGGTTGGGCTCAAGAGCCGCGCACGACCCGTCTGATCGGATCTTCAGCGATCGCGGCTCGCGATGATCTGCTGGGCTGGGACGCTTTCGAGTGTGTCCAGGGTCCAGCTGGGTGCAAACGGCCGCTCCAGCGGCGCGTAGCGGTCGATCACGTCGATCGAGGGCACCGAATTCCACAACCTGAATATCCGGGTCTCGGCTCGTCGCATGCTTCCGTCCGCGGCGATGAAGTAGGTTTCTCGCCGCGAGGCTTCCCGCCGGTCACACTCGACGATGTCGCATAGCTCGCCCGCTAGCTTCTTGCGCCCCAGCCATCGGCCGCGACGGATGTCCCGGACCCAGCTGCGGCGGATAAAGCTGGTCGGGCTCAGCAGATTGTCGGATGCGCCGCCACCAAGGCAGAAATACTCGTCCCGGTCGCGGTAGAGAAAATCGAGAACGGACTTCGAGTCGGCCGCGCCGAGCTTATATCGTCTGCGATGCCAGCGGCCATCCCGAAACACCGAGGCGTCGACCCGTCGCCCCTCAATGATTTCGCACAGAAAGGGGCCGTCTTTCAGATCGGATCGGAGGCGGAGACGACCGGGCTCGGCCTCCACGCAGGTCGTCTTCGCGAAACGTTTGCGAGTCAGCAAACCGTGATGGATCGAGGTGCTGTCGACACGCATCGCGTAGCGCTGGGCGTCGGCATAGTGACGATCAACCCTCGCGGCTATCTCCCGGAGCCGATCCTGCTCGGTCGGTTGAGGCTGAGGGGCGGGCCGATCGGACGCGATCAGGCATACGAACAGAAGCACGGCCGTGTGCACGCTGACCTCCGCGGGCGAGTGTGGCGCGCCGTTGAGTCACTCGATTGAAGGCTACCGGAACAAAGAGCGCGACTCAAGGAAATTCCGGTGGGAGTCCAGCCGGCGCGGGATTGTCAGGGAAGCTCCTCGAGGGATCGGTCCGAATCCAGCGAGATGTAACCTGAAGGCGGTCGTACGGACCTGATCGATCGGGCGGATAAAACGTTGGCAGCGACGAATCCGTTGACGGTGGGTACCCTGACTTGGCGCGGAATCGGGCCCGACCGCGCGCTCCGCGGTTCAAGCGTGGCTCCGGCGCACTTCCGCAGCCCCGATTCCGTGGTCAATCGACGTTCGATTGCTTCATGGGTGGCTTCTGGCTTGCCTCGAAGTCGAGCGAGGCTGAGTTGATGCAGTACCGCATTCCGGTCGGTCGCGGGCCGTCGTCGAAGACGTGGCCGAGGTGCGAGCCGCACTTCTTGCAGACGACCTCGGTGCGGATCATGCCGTGGCTCTTGTCGGTGTGTTCGGCCACGGCCTCGCGGTCGGCCGGCGCGAAGAAGCTCGGCCAGCCGGTGCCGGAGTCGAACTTCGTCTCGGACGAGAACAGCTCGGCGCCGCACACGACGCAGCGGTACATGCCGGCTTCCTTGCTGTTCCAGTACTTGCCGGTGAACGGCGCCTCGGTGCCCTTGTTGAAGCAGACGTGCGCCTGCTCCGGCGTCAGCCGGGCCTTGGCGGCCTTCCGGTCGATCGAGTCATCGGCGCTCATCGTGGCTCCCTCGGCAGGTCCGTTGTCCGCGGCGGCCGGCGCGGCCGTCGGGCGGGCTGTGGCGGGTGATGGGCTGGCGGCCTGCCGGTTGCAACCCGCCAGCACGGTCGTGATCAGTGCCAGTACGACGGTTTTTCGGTTCATGGTCATTGGATGAGCATAGCCGGCCCGTCGTTACATGGCATGCGATGATCTCCTATGCGACATCAGTGACGGGCGTTAATTTCGAACGGATGGAACGCAGTCAAGCGCGTCTGGAATCGCTGGCGTCGGTGCTGCACGGCCTCGCGCCGCCGCGACCGGTTCCCGCCGTTCGCATGGAGCGCACCGCCTGCCCGCTGTGCGACGCCGACGACGCCGAGCGGGTCTTCGTCGGACGCGATCACAACTTCGGCTTCGCGGGCGAGTTTCCGGTCGAGCGTTGTCGACGGTGCGGCCTTCTCTACTCGAATCCATACGTGACGCCCGACTGCCTTCACGCCTTCTTCGATGCGGACTACCAGGCGCACGACCCATCGGCGACGACCGATTCGCCGGGCGTGACGAGGCGACCCGCTCGACGACGCGCTGCCGACGATGTCGTGCGGCCTTTCGGCCAGGCGCGGCTGCTCGATCTCGGCTGCGGCAACGGACGCTTCATGGCGCGGATGCGGGCCGCCGGCTGGAGCGTGCTTGGCGTCGAGCCGATCGCCCGCGGCATCGAGTCCTGCCGCGCCGCCGGGCTCGACGCGATTCAGGGCACGATTCCCAGCGTCGATCTGGCCGGTCGACGGTTTGAACTCATTACGATGCGGGGCGTGCTGCCGGCGCTGCCCGACCCGCGCGCGACGCTGAGCGAGCTTCGGCGTCACGTGACCGACGACGGTCGGCTGATGGCGAACCTGTTCGCGGCCGACAGCCTGATGGCGCGCTGGACCGGCCCGCACTGGCTGGGGTTCGACCTTCCGCGGCAGCGGTGCCACTACACCCGCGTCACGTTGGCGCGATTGTTGGAATCCACCGGGTGGCGCATTGAGCGAGCGTGGTTCGCCCGTCGACCGAACCTCGTGCGCCGCAACGTCCGACTCATGGCGTTGGTTACCGGCCGCGCCGGCTGGCGGATGGCGGCGCGTGTGCGCGTCATCCCGAGCCTGATCGCGACCGTCGGCGCGTGGCTGGCGAAATCGGATGAAGTCCACGCAATCGCCCGCCCCGTGGAGCCGCCTCGCCGGTAGTCCGAAACACACCAGGTCCGTGTTCGTGGCCGGATGCCCCCGATACGCCGGCCGGCTGAAGACGACAAGACCGCACGTCACGCCGCTGCACGAGGGGACCGACCGATGATAGAATGACCGGTCTTTGACCGGGCCCGGAGAGCGACTTGGCGCTTGACCATCCATTCCTGATGGCGTTGTCCCAGCGCGTGCTGTTCATCGACGGCGCGATGGGCACGAGCATCTACGCGCGCAACCTGTCGGTGGACGAATTCTGCGGCTGCGAGAACTGTCCCGAGGCGCTGCTGATCCGCCGCGACGACGTGATCGCCGACATCCACGCGAGCTTTCTGCGGATCGGCTGCGACGCGGTCGAGACCAACACGTTCGGCGCGAACAAGATCGTCTTCGCCGAGTTCGACATGGTGGAGCGCACCTACGAGCTCAACCACAAGGCGGCCGAGATCGCGCGCCGCGTCTGCAACCAGTTCTCGACGCCCGAGCAGCCGCGCTTCGTACTGGGCTCGATGGGCCCCGGCACCAAGCTGCCGTCGCTCGGGCACACGACCTTCGCCGTGCTCGAGGACAGCTACGCCGAGCAGGCGCGGGGTCTGCTCGACGGCGGGGTGGACGCGTTCATCATCGAAACGTGCCAGGACCTGTTGCAGGCCAAGGCCGCCATCTGCGGCGCGACGCTGGCGATGAAGGAGAAGGGCCGGCAGGTGCCGATCATCGTGCAGGTGACGATCGAGACCACCGGCACGATGCTGGTCGGATCCGACATCGCCGCTGCGCTGGTCGCGATCGACGCCTATCCGCAGGTCCAGGTGGTGGGTCTCAACTGCGCAACCGGTCCGGCCGAGATGAGCGAGCACGTCCGCTACCTGTGCGGCGCCACGTCGCGCTTCGTGAGCGTCGTGCCGAACGCCGGCCTGCCGCAGGTGGTGGACGGCAAGCCGCACTACACCCTGACGCCGGCCGAGCTGGCCCGCTGGCTGCACGAGTTCGTCGAGGTGGACGGCGTCAACCTGGTCGGCGGCTGCTGCGGCACCACGCCCGAGCACATCGCCGCGGTGATCGAAGCCGTCGGCACGCGCCCGCCCAAGCCGCGCGGCGGCGCGAACGGCACCGGCCCGCGGCTGGCGCCATCGTGCTCGAGCCTTTACCAGGCGGTCGAGCTGCGGCAGGACAACAGTTTTCTGATCGTCGGCGAGCGCTGCAACACCAATGGCAGCCGCAAGTTCAAGCGGTTGCTGCTTGAGCAGAACCTCGACGAGATCGTGCATACGGCGCTGGAGCAACAGGATGAGGGCAGCCACGTCCTCGACGTGTGCATCGACTACGTCGGACGCGACGGCGTTCCCGACATGCAGACGGTCATCCGGCGCTTTGCGACCGAGGTGCGCCTGCCGCTCATGCTCGACAGTACGCAGGTCGACGTGCTCGAGGCCGGGCTGGCGCTGTGCGGCGGCAAGTGCATCATCAATTCGATGAACCTCGAGGACGGCGAGGAGAAGCTGGCCCGCGTCTGCGAGCTGGCCCGCAAGTACGGCGCGGCCGTCGTGGCGCTGACCATCGACGAGGACCCGGTCGAGGCGATGGGCAAGACCGCGGCCCGCAAGCTCGAGATCGCGCGCCGCATTCATGATCTGGCGGTCAACAAGTACGGCTTGCGCTCCGGCGACATTCTGTTCGACTGCCTCACGTTCCCGATCACGACCGGCAACGAGGCCGATCGGCGCCTGGGCCTCGAAACGCTCGACGGCATCGAGGCCGTCACGCGCGAGCTGCCCGAGTGCCAGACCATTCTCGGTCTGTCGAACATCAGCTTCGGATTGCAGCCGGAGGGGCGGCGGGTGCTGAACAGCGTCTATCTGCACCACGCCCGGCAGCGCGGGTTGACGGCCGCGATCGTGCACGCCAGCGGCATCGAGCCGATGCACCAGATCGACGAGGAGGCCCGCCTCATCGCCGAGGACCTGATCTTCGACCGCCGCGGCCGGTCCGGCGTGAGCCGCGCCGCCCGCGAGCGGGGCGACGACTACGACCCGCTGCTGGTAATGAGCGAGATGTTCAGCGGCCAGGCCGCGCGCGAGGAGACCGCCGCGGTGGCCCTGCCGGTCGAGGAACGCCTCAAAAAGCGCATCATCGACGGCAACCGCGTCGGGCTCGAGGCCGACCTCGACGAGGCCCGCGTCGGCCGGGGCCTGTCCGCGCTCGAGATCATCAACAACCTCCTGCTCGACGGCATGCGCGTCGTCGGCGAGTTGTTCGGCGCGGGCCGGATGCAGCTGCCGTTCGTGCTCAAGAGCGCCGAGACCATGAAGGCCGCGGTCGCGCTGCTCGAGCCCTACATGGAGCGCGTCTCGGGCGTGTCCAAGGGCCGCATCGTGCTCGCCACGGTTCGCGGTGACGTGCACGACATCGGCAAGAACCTGGTCGACATCATCCTGACCAACAACGGGTACCATGTCTTCAATCTCGGCATCAAGCAGCCGATCACGGCCATCATCGACGAGTACGAAAAGCAGAAGGCCCACGCCATCGGCATGTCGGGGCTGCTGGTCAAGAGCACCCTGGTGATGCGCGAGAATCTCGAGATTCTCAACGAGCGCGGCCTGACGCCGCCGGTCATCCTCGGCGGCGCGGCCCTGACTCGCAGCTACGTCGAGCACGACCTGCGCGCCATCTACAAAGGTCCGGTGGCGTACGCCAAGGACTCGTTCGAGGGCCTGGCGCTCATGGACCGGCTCATGGCCGGCGAGAACATCGGCGCGGAAACCCGCCAGGCGGTGCCCGCCGCCCGCATCGTCGCCGAAGCCGCGCGGGCCGAGCGCTCCGCCGCCGTGCCCAGGCGGTCGGCCGTGCGGGCCGACGCGCCCGTGCCGACGCCTCCGTTCTGGGGCTCGCGCGTCATCGAGCATATTCCGCTGAAGGCGATCGTACCGTTCCTGAACGAGGTGATGCTCTTCCAGGTGCAGTGGCAGTACAAGAAAGCCGGCCGCACGCAGGACGAGTTCGACCGCGTCATCGATCGCGACGTGCGTCCGATCCTCCACGCGCTGGCCGAGCGCTGCGTCCGCGAGAAGATTCTGAACTGCCAGGCGGTGTACGGATATTGGCCGTGCAACGCCGAGGGTGACGATCTGATCGTCTTCGATCCGGCCAACCCGGATCGCGAGATTCAGCGTTTCAGCTTCCCGCGACAGCACAAGGAGCCGTTCTGGTGCTTGTCCGACTTCTTCCGGCCGATCGAGTCCGGCGTGCGGGACGTCGTGGCATTCAGCATCGTCACGGTCGGCCGCCGCGCGACCGAGGTAGCGAGCGAGTGGTTCAAGGAGAACCGCTACCAGGACTACCTGCATTTGCACGGTCTGAGCGTGGAGGCGGCCGAGGCGCTGGCCGAGTACCTGCACAAGCAGGTGCGGATGGAACTCGGAATCGCCGGAAGCGACGCCCGCGACGTGAAAAAGTTGTTCCAGCAGGGTTACCAGGGCAGCCGCTATAGCTTTGGCTATCCGGCCTGCCCCAACCTCGAAGACCAGACCAAGCTGTGGCCGCTGCTGGAGCCGGGTCGCATCGGCATCACGCTTTCGGATGAGTTCCAGCTCGACCCCGAGCAGAGCACCAGCGCGCTGATCTCGCATCACCCCGAGGCGCGCTACTTCAACGTGCGCTAGCTCGAACGCCAGGATGCTTTGCGGTAGCGCCCGATTCCCATCGCCCGGGTTGCGCGCAGTCAAACGGCCTGACGCGGGGTGGCATGACGACGCACGTGCTCCAAGCCGCCCCGGCGAGGCGGCGCTCGAGCCATCCGTCGGCCCGGAGAAGCCGGTCGGCTGGCGTAGCTCCGCGCGGCGCGGGACAATGTGCGATCATGAACGAGGGCAAACGACCGCTCGCCGATCGGGCCTTGTCCGCCCTGCTGCCGGGCGTGCTGATGACGGCCTACGGCTGGTACGCTCCGTTCAGCAGCCTGTCGGATTCGGCCCTGTACGGCCTGTGCGTCGCCGCGGTGAACATCGCCCTGAAGTTCGGCGGTCCGCTGCTGATTCTGGCGGCCGTGCTTCAGTGGCTGGAACGCCGCGAGGGCCTGTGGCTGGATGCGCTCGCGTCGCTCGCGGCCGGCCTGATGCTCGGTCTCAGCGCCGGCTACATGTTGATCGCGGACGGCGACTTGACCGACGTGATCCTGCTGGTCTTCTCAGTGATGCTGCTGACCGGAGCGCGCCGCGACCTGGCCGACTGCCTTGCGTCGATTCGCGCCGGTTCGAACGCTGACGAGCAGCCCGAGACACGCGCCGCGAGCATCGAGCCCGGCCCGCTCCCGCAGCCCGCCCGCCGGCGGGAGGCTCAGCCGACCGTGCCGAACCCGAAGCCGACGGATGCCGCGCCGCCGGCCGACGGCTATCTCGCCGCGCTGGGGCGACGCAGCCGTGAACCGGCCGGCGAGACCGGCAAGGACGCCGATGATGGCGGAGCCTGACAGCGGCGACCGGCCAAATCGATACGCGCGCCAGCGGCTGTTTCCGCCGCTGAGCGGCGAGAGCCAGCGGCGTCTGGCCGAGGCCCGCGTCACGCTCATCGGGTGCGGCGCGCTCGGCAGCGCAATCGCCGACACGCTGGCGCGGGCCGGCGTGGGCTTCCTGCGGCTGGTCGATCGTGACTTCCTCGAACTCAACAACCTCCAGCGACAGGTGCTCTTCGATGAGGACGACCTCGCAGCCGGTCTGCCGAAGGCGGCCGCGGCGGCCGCCAAGCTCGCGCGAATCAACTCGTCCGTCACCTGCGAGCCGGTCGTGGCGGACTGCAACGCGTCCAGCATCGACGCCATGCTGGATGGCGCGCATCTCGTCCTGGACGGAACCGACAATTTCGAAACGCGGTTCCTGATCAACGATGCAGCCGTGAAGCGCGGCCTGCCGTGGGTCTATGGGGCCTGCGTCGCCGCAACGGGGATGGTCATGCCGGTCGTTCCCGGCCGCACGCCGTGCCTGCGGTGTGTCTGGCCCGAGCCGCCGCCGCCCGGCAGCAGCCCGACCTGCGACACGGCCGGGATCATCGCGCCCGTCGTGCACATCGTCGCGGCGTTGCAGTGCGTCGAGGCCATGAAGCTGCTGACCGGTCAGGATGGCGATCTGTGCCGCGGACTGATCCAGATCGACGCATGGCAGGGGATGTTCGACGTCTTTGAGCTCCGCGACGCGCGCGACCCGCGATGCGTTTGCTGCGGCCAGCGACGGTTCGATTTCCTGGTGAGCGCCCAGAGCGGCGCCGCCGCCCTCTGCGGCCGGAACGCGGTTCAGATCGGCCCGCACCGCGCGGACCCGATCGACTTCGAGGCGCTGGCCGAGCGGCTGGCCGCCGTTGTCGAAGGGGCGCCCACGCGAAACCGATTCATGCTACGCTTTCGAGTCTCGCGATATGATGTCACCGTCTTTCGAGACGGGCGAGCCATCATTCAGGGCACGGATGACCCGGACGAAGCGCGGAGCGTTTATGCGAAATACATCGGGAATTGAGACGAGCCGGCCGCGCTGCCCGCGCGGCCGGCGGATCTGGTGGCTGATTCTGTCGGCGGCGCTGACCGGCGGCTGTACCGAGCTCGTGGTCGAGGGCGTCGTCAGCGATCGCGATACGGCGAGACCGCTGCCGGGTGTCAGCGTTCAGCAGCAGCGACTGGCCGGCTGGAAGGAACTTGGCGTCACCGACGGCAAGGGCCAGTACTGGATTCTCAAGCACCACATCGACGGCGGCGGCCGAATCCGCATGACCAAGTCCGGCTACCGCCCGACCGACGTAAGCGAGGGCGAGTTCCTGACCGGCCAGAGCTTCCTGCTCATTCCGACCGACGGCAACAGCGATTTCTGACGCCGGGATCTCCGGCAACAGGCAAGAACCGCGCGATCCAATTCCGGGCCGCGCGGCGGGTCGAGCCGCCGCACGATCGCGTCCGATGTAGCATGGGAACGCCATGGCGGACACCGTGATCGGCATCTGTTTTGTCACGATCCTGGGAATCATCTTCCTGCGCGCCGTCGCCGCCGCTCGCGCCCGCTACGAGGCCGCAAGACCGAGTGGCGGCGACTCCGGAGTCGCGGCACGCGATCCCACATCGGCGTCGGGCAACGTCACCAACGATTGAAGCCAAGCGCCGGCGCGCCGCCTCGATCGAAACCGCGCGCTCAGCACCCGGTTGCCTTTCGGTCGCTCGGTGCGTAGATTGGAATAAGCTTGGGCCGCGGATGGATTCCCGTACCACCGCTCCCGTGCGAACGGGGGCCGTGGCCCCTCAGGAGACCGCACGCCGGGACCCGCCATGTCCGACCGACCCTCACGCTTCACGACCCTGATGAACTGGATCGGCGTCGCCCGGGTGGTGGTGCCGCTGTGCATCGTGGCGGCCGTGGCCGGGCTGCTGCTGAGCCAACCTGACGCGACCGCCGGCTACCGTTTGATGGCGGTCGCCGTCGGCATTGCCACGCTCGTGCTGGTGCAGGTGATGCTGGGCATTCTGGGCGTGCTGCTCAAGGTCGAGTCGACCACGTTCCGGCTGCACGATCTCACGATGGACATCCGCGACGCGGCCACGCGACACACGCGGCTGCTCGAGGACGTCGCCCAGCAGAGCCGGCTGTCGGACCTGGCCCGCAGCATCGCCTCGCGCGAGCCGGAGCGCGAACTGATCCGCCGCGCGTTTAACGAGTCGCTGATCGGCGGTGACTTCGAAGCGGCCTACTACTTCGCCGACATGCTCGAGGAGCGCCACGGCTACAAGCAGGAAGCCGAACGCCTCCGCCGGGAGCTGACGGCCGCGCGCCAGACGGCCGAGGAACGCTACGTCGAAGAGAGCGTCGAGCGCGTGCAGCAGATGTTCCGGCAGCACGACTGGGAACGGGCCCGCGTCGAGATCGATCGCCTGGCGCGCATGTACCCCAACAGTCCGAGCGTGCAGGCCTTGCCCGAGCAGCTTCGACTGCGCCGCACGGAGCAGAAGCGCCGCCTGCTGAAGGAGTGGGACCAGGCCGTGCAGCGCAATGAGATCGATCGCGGCATCGCCATCCTCAAGGAACTCGACCTGTACCTGACGCCGAACGAAGCGGCCGCGCTGGAGGAGTCGGCTCGCGGCGTCTTCCGGGCGAAGCTTCACAACATGGGCGTGCAGTTCTCGCTGGCCGTGACCGAGCGGCAGTGGCCCACGGCGTTGTCGATCGGTCAGGACATCATCAACGAATTCCCGAACAGCCGCATGGCGGCCGAGGTTCGGGAACATCTCGAGGCCCTCAAGGTGCGCGCCGCACGCGAGAGTGACTCGGCGGTTGCAAGCTGACCAATCCTCACGGCTCGTAGAAGCGAGTCGCCGTCCCGGGGCGGGCGGATCGCGGCGCCGGTCGCCTGTGAATTCCTCAGTTCGCATCCGCCATGCCGCCGATATCCATGTCGGAGTGCGCGCCGATACAATCGCCGCGCCAGGCCCCGACGGCCGACAGGGAGGTATGCCGTGATCCATCCATCGAATCGATCTCCGAACGCCGCTCGCTTCGATTCAACCGCGCGGGCCCTGATCGCGGGCATCCTCGCGGTCTCGTGGCTGGCATCGGGCTGCTCGATGATGGCCGAGGAAGATCCGAATACGTTCCGCGTCGAAGGTCGGCCACCCTCGCCGCCGCCCGGACCGGTGCCCGGCACGTACGGTTATCCGCCCGAACCGCCCGTGACCGACTCGCTGGCCTTGCACGACTTCGTCGGCAAGTTCCAGGATCGGGTCGTGCTGCTGGACTTCTGGGCGAGCTGGTCGCAGCGCAGCCGGGCCGAGATGCCGCGGCTGATCGATCTGCAGCGCGATCTTCGCAGCAGCGGCTTTCAGGTGATCTCCTGCAACCTCGACGACCCGTCGCAATGGTCGAGCCAGACGACGCCGTTGCTCAAGAGCATCAGCGCCAACTTCCCCTGCGTGGTCGTGCCGCGCTCGGCCAAGGGTCCGCTCCGCTCGTGGCTGGGCGCCGACTGGGATTACTCGCTGCCGGCTCGCTTCCTGATCGGACCGGACGGCGCCGTGCTCGCCCGCATGACCGAGAGCGCGTCGATCGATCAGGTCGTGGCCCAGGCCGAGCGTGCCGTGCGCGGCTCGACCGCGACCGTGTCGGCGAGGCAGCGCGGCGGCATCGAGCTGCGATTGAAGCTGATCGACGTCGCCAGCGGTGAGGTGCGGAACTTCCCGACGGTGTTCGCATCCGCCAGCAATGCCGGCGAGGCGGCCACGCGCATCGCCGAGGCCGTCACCGCGCGACTTCCGAATCGCACTCAGCGCATCGCGATCCTGCCGATCTGCAGCGTCGACTCTCCCACGCGGCCGACGCCCTTCGGTGAGCAGGTGGCCGAGCAGGTCGCGGCTCAGCTTCGCCGTGCCGGATACCTCGATCTGGTCGAACCGGCCGAGGCCGCGCGACGCATGGAGGAACGGCAGCTCTCGATGGCTGCGGTGGAATTCGACCCGGCCGCGGTGCGCGGACCGATCGACGCCGACTACGCCGTCTTCGCCTGGCTGGCAGGCGGGAAGCGGGATTCGTCGGGCAGCCGCCGCGCCGACGCCTACGAACCCGGCGACCGTCCGTAGCGCCCCGCGCGCACGCGCCCGCGGCGGCGGCCGCGGACAACCACTTCTGCGCATTCGATGGACCCAATCGCGGTCCGCGCTCTAGACTGACGCGGCGGCGGTTTTCGACGCGCTGCGTGACCGGCACAGCGCCCTCCCGCCGCAGCGGAGGCCGCTCGTCATGGCGGAAGATTCCACTTCACCGACGCGCCGACTGGAGCTACGGGCCGCGATCGCCGCGATCGTGGTCGGCGTGGCGCTGATGGCGGTGAAGTTCGTCGCGTACTACGTGACCGGTTCGGCCGCCGTGCTCTCCGATGCGCTCGAGTCCATCGTGAACGTGCTGGCTTCCGGCATGGCCTTCTATTCGGTGTGGCTGGCCCACCGGCCGGCCGATCGCGAGCACCCCTACGGTCACGGCAAGATCGAGTTCATGGCGGCTGGATTCGAGGGCGGCTTGATCTGCGCCGCCGCCGTGCTGATCGTGGTGAAGGCCGTTTACGAACTCGCGACCGGCCGCGCATCCGTCCAAGCCGTCGGACTCGGGTGGCCGCTCGTGGCCGGGGCCATGGTCGTCAACGGCGGCGTCGGCTGCTTCCTGTTGGTGCTGGGGCGGCGCTGCCGTTCGCTGACGCTCGAGGCCGACGGCCGCCACCTGCTCTCGGACGCGGTGACCTCGCTGGTCGCGCTGAGCGCGCTGGCCGTGGTCGGCTGGACGGGATGGGTGAACGCCGATCCGCTCGCCGCGCTGCTGATCGCGCTGTACATCGCGTGGACGGGCGTCGGGCTGCTTCGACGTTCGGCGGCCGGCCTGATGGACGAGCAGGACGCGGAAGACGATCGGCTCATCGCGGCCATCCTCGACCGGCACATCGGGCCGGGCGGGCAGCAGCCACGCATCTGTTCGTACCACAAGCTGCGACATCGCCACACCGGGCGCTTCCATTGGGTCGACTTTCACGTCGTGCTGCCGGCCGGCCTGACCATCGAGGACGGTCACCAGGTCGCCAGCGTGATCGAAGACGAAATGGAACGGGCGCTGGGCGAGGCCGACGCCACGGCCCACGTCGAACCCTGCGACCAGACGCGCTGCTCAAACTGCGCGGCCGCGCCGTCCGCGTCGTGCCGGTGAACGCGGCGGTTCCCGTCGGACCAGACTAGATCAGGCGAAGTTGGACGATCTCGGCCGGCGCGTTCAGGCGCAGGGGGAACCAGTTGCCGACGCCGCTGTTGACGAACAGGGTCGCGCCCTCGCGCTCGTAGAAGCCGCGCAGGTAGCGGAAGAGCAGCGCCCCCAGCCCGCGGTCGCGAGCGGGCCGCGCATGGCCGTCGGCGGCGGGCGGCGCCCACATGATCTGTCCGCCGTGGGTATGCCCCGACAGCGTGAGCGACGCTCCCGCCGGCGCGAGGACGTCGAAGGCGTGCGGATGATGCGCCAGCGCAATGCACGGACCGTCGCGGCGCGGATCGAAGTCCGCCAGCGCGGTGCGAACGTGTTCCGCGTGTCCCGGGCGAAACGCCGCGCCATGCTCCGACCGCGACCACCCCAATCCGGCGATGCTGATGCGCTCGCCGTCGATCTCGAGCCGACGGCGTTCGTCGACGAGCAGGGCGTGGCCGTCGGATTGGACGGCGCGGGCGAACACATCGCCGTCGTCGATCAGATCGTGATTGCCGATGCACAGGAACGCGCCGTGCCGCGGGCGAATCTGCCGCAGGGCCGCCAGCACGGGCGGCAGCATATCGTTCGAGACGTCCACAAGATCGCCGGTCCAGGCGACGATGTCGCTATTGAGCCGATTCACCTCGTCGACCAGGCGGGGCACAAAAGCCGGTCGATACAGGCGGCCGACGTGGAGGTCGCTGACGTGGGTGATCGTCAGACCGCGCAGTCGGGGCGGCAGCCAGGGCGCCGGCAGGTCGTAGCGGTTGACGACGAACCGGCCCATGCGGCGGCTGGTGGTGACGGCTGTCCCGGCGACAACCGCCAGCGGCAGGTGCACCACCGCGCCAGCCAGCAGGTCGCGGCGCGTCATGCCTTGCTCGGACCCGACCGGCGTCGGAATAGGCGCGGTCGGACGCCGCGCGATGGATCTCGCGAGCCGCGGCGCCAGCAGCAAGACGGCGGCCGCGGGCACGCCCAGCCCCAGCAGCATGTGCCAGACCTGCACGACCGCGGTCGTCCAGATCGGCCATGAGACCAGGCTGAACATCCGCCCCATGATCAGCATGTGAACGGCCGGACCGACGAGCGCGACCGCGGCAACGCCTACGAGCAGCCGAACCCAGCGGCCGCGCTGACGAAGGGTTTGAACAGCCCATCGATCGGCGCAGGCCCACCACAGCACGCTGCACGCGATCAGCCAGAGCATGACCAGGCGGAATCCGATGCCGCGTGGAATGCGCACGCCGGCGAGGGCCAGCGCGAACGGCCCCGCCAGCAGCAGGAGGAGCACACCCAACGCCGAGACGGTGAGCGCCCGGTGTAACGCCGTCCCGTCGCGACGTTCACGCTGGTGGTCGTGCTGGGTGAAGCCCATGATCGGACGGTATAGTAGTCGCCAAAACCGAGCCCGGCCCACCGGGATCGAGAAGGAACACCGGCAACGTGACACCTTCCGCGTCTGGTACGCGCGTCGTGCGTGTTGATCCGCGGCGGCCGGATCGTGAAGCGATCCGCGCCGCGGCCGATGTGATCATCTCGGGCGGGCTGGTCGCGATCCCGACCGAGACCGTCTACGGACTGGCGGCCGACGCTCTGAATGCGACCGCGGTCGCGGGCATCTTCGCCGCCAAGGGCCGGCCGCCGACGAATCCCGTGATCGTGCACGTGTCGGACGAAGCCGCGGCGACAGAGCTGGTCTCGCGCTGGCCGATCGAGGCGTCGCGCCTGGCGGACCGGTTCTGGCCGGGACCGCTGACGCTGGTGCTGCCGCGAAGTTCGCGCGTGCCCGACGTGGTGACCGCCGGACTTCCGACCGTCGCGCTGCGCGTACCGGCGCACCGCGTCGCCGCCGAGCTGATCGCCGCCGCCGAGCGCCCGCTGGCCGCGCCCAGCGCCAACCCGTCGACGCGACTCTCACCGACGGCGGTCGAACACGTTCTGAGCGGACTGGCCGGTCGCATCGACCTCGTGCTCGACGGCGGACCGACCGCCGGCGGCATCGAATCGACCGTGCTCGATCTGTCGAGCGCCCGCCCGCGCATTCTGCGGCCGGGCCCGATCGCTCCAAGCGCGCTCGAAGCGCTCATCGGCCCGATCGAGCGCGAGGCGGCCCGCGCCGCCGGCGACGCGCCGATGCCGTCACCGGGCATGATGTCGCGGCATTATGCGCCGAAAGCGCGACTGGTCTGCGTGGAACAGGACGCCGGCGAGCGCGTCGCGACGTTGGCACGTCGCGGGCTGCGGGTCGGCTGGCTGTCGTTCGCGGAGCAGGCTGTCACGGGAACCGGCGTCATCGCGATCCGATTGCCGCGCGACGCCGCGGCCTGCGCCGCGCGGCTGTACGCCGCGTTGCACGAGCTGGATGCGCGTTCGGTCGAATGGATCGTGGCGGAACTCCCGCCGGATTCGGAAGAGTGGCACGCCATCCGGGACCGGCTCCGACGTGCCTGCACCGACGAATAGTGCGACGGGTGGCGCGACAGCCGTGGAACGACAGCGGCCGACCTGTCGGTCGGCCGCATCGATTCTCAGATGGCGGGACTCGAACTGAATCAGGCCGCCGACGGAACAGGTAGCGCGGCGGGCACGGGACCGACGAGCGACATGCCGGCCGGCACCGTTTCCGGAGTCGGGGCGGCGTGCCCGGCGCCACTGCCGCGCGTCAGCCAGCCGGTCTTGCGGAGCGTCAGGGCCGCGTACGGCATGATCCACGCGAGGCCGATCACCCAGAAAAATTCGTACGCCATGAGCCAGATCCAGTCGTGGTCGCGCTCGTTGCGGTAATAGACGGCCGCCATGGTCGCGCCATAGGCGATCACCAGCGCCATGCTGCGCAGTGCGAACGTGCCGCTCTGGAACGCGAGCGACCAGCCGTTGCCGACCAGCAGGTACGGCACGATCAGGGTCGCCAGCACCAGCAGCATGTTGAGCCGAAAGGCCGCCAGGTGCCGGCCGCTGGGGCGGAAGTTGGTGAACAGGAAGCGGTTCAGAACGATGGTCTCGCGGATGTTGCTTCTCGCCCAGCGGAGCAGCATCTTGCACATGCCGACGTAGGTCGTGGGCATCTTGCTCCAGACCCGGGCGTTCTGCTGGTAGGCCGTGACGTATCCCTCCCGGAGAATCAGGTTCGTCATGGCCCGATCCTCGCCGATGGTCGAGGGCAGGCCCAGGAAGGTCTGGTTTAGCCATTCGTCCGCGACCCGGCGAACCACCGACGCGCGGTAGATTGAGATCGCGCCCGGCGTGCAGAACACGCCGCGAAACTCGCTCTGGTACGCCCGCACGAACTTGAACGACAGCGAGAACGTCGCCTTGAGAAACCGCGTGACGATGCTGTCGCGCGGGTTGAGCACCTCGACGCATCCGGCCACCGCGCCCACGTCGGACTCGCGGACCAGGGGTGTCACGCCGTGGCGGATGGCCGACGGATCGACGATCGTGTCGGAGTCCACGGTGACGAACACCTCGCCGGTCGCGTGGCGGAAACCGTTGTAGAGCGCGCGCCGCTTACCCTGGTTGCGCGAATGCCGCAGCGTGACGGCGTCGATGTGGTTCGGAAGCTCGGCCACCGCTGCCTCGATGTGCTCCCATGTGTCGTCCGAGCTGCCGTCGTCGATCACGATCATCTGGAGCTTGTCGGCCGGATAGCGGCTGGCGGCGACCGACAGGATCGACTGTCGCACCAGCGCGCCTTCGTTGAACGCCGGGATGATCACGGACACCCGCGGAAGCTTGTGGTCGGCGACCGATTCCATCGGCCGGTAGCGGAGCCATAGCATGACGCGCCAGACCAGCGCGGCGTAGCAGATCAGCGTCCAGGTCAGCCCCACCCAGAAGTAGCTCTTGAACAGCGCCCGCTCGGCCAGATGGTGGAACGACGTGAAGACCGCGCCGGTCGCCAGAGCGCCCGCGACGATCGCCGCGCACCCGAGCAGGATCGCCGCCTTCGCTGGCGCCTCCCAAGCGGGGAGCGGAGCGCTGCGATGCTGACGGACCACCTGGCTGGGGATCCTGGGCGCGCACATCACACGGGACAAGGGTGGACTCCTTCAATCGGGCCGGAGCATTCAGACGTCAGGGTGGGATTCACTCGCGTCGAAGCAGATCCTGCAACGAAAGTCGCGTAAACTAGCCATGCTCGACCGGCACTGTCAATCGGCGGCGTCGGATACGTCCGCTCGCCTCGCCGGACCCGGGGTTAGACACCCGCCCGGGGCCGACGTTAGCCTCGCAGCGTGTTGGCAAGGAGTTATGCTCCCGAAACAAGTAAAGGCCGCCCTGGTCCCAGAACCACCGTCAACGCGTCCGGCTGAGAATCACAGCCCGGATCGGCACATCGGGATCGCCTATGTGCTTGTCATGACTGCGGTTCTGACGAGCTCCCCATGGCTGCTCGCCCGGCCGGTCGCGAGGTCGAGTGTGGCTTTGCCCGCCGGAATCGAGACCCGGCTCGACCCGAACACGGCCAGTGCGGTCCAGTTGAGCCGGCTGCCCGGGATCGGGCCCGGCCTGGCGGATCGGATCATCGCCCGCCGCGGCGCGCGAAGAGGTGGGGAGCCAGCGTTCCGGGCGCTGTCGGACTTGGCTGGTGTCCGAGGGCTCGGGGCGCGGCGGCTGGACTCGCTGCGGCGTTACCTGAGGTTCCCGGACTCCCACGTACCGAGTCCGGTCGAAGCGCCTGTCCGGGCAAGCAGCGGCGGGCCGGCTCAATCCGGTCGGCGGCGCGGTTGACACCGTCTCAAACCCGGCCTAGTTTCGGCACGATCAAGAGCCGCGACGGCGGCGGCCGTATCGTTGGAAACGCCAGAATCGCCCGGTCCGGCGGGCAGAGTCGCAAGGCATGGGACTTCAGGACTGGTCGGAACGCATCATCGTCGTCGAACTAAACGATGACCCGCAGTTCACGGACGACCTGAATGCGCTGCTGGACCTGGTGGAGAAGCGGAACGGCGCCGACGTTCTGCTGAACTTCGCCGGCGTGAACTTCCTCAACTCGTCGAACATCGCCAAGCTGCTCAAGCTCCGAAAGCAGCTCCACAGCGTGACGCCGGGCAAGCTGCGTCTGTGCGGCATCAGCAACTCGGTCTGGGGCGTGTTCCTCGTCACCGGGCTCGACAAGCTGTTCGAGTTCTCCGACGACGTCGCCAGCGGGCTCGCGATGCTGCAGCTCACCAAGTAGCCGCCGCTGGCGGTCGCGGGCCGCGACGCCGCACGGGCGTCAACGCTCGGTCGGTTCCCCGATCGTCAGCGGGTCGCGGATGGCCACCTTGGGCGATTGCACCCACGGCTGGCGGCTCAGCAGCTTGGTTCGCATGACGTTGAGCGCCGTCAGCAACTGCACGTCCACGTCGGGGTGATCGTCGTATTTCGAGGCGTACTCGTCGCCTTCGATCGGCTGCGTGGTGGGCTTGCGGTTAAGTACCTGCGCTGGGATCTCGCTGGCGCCCTTGGCCTTCAGCACGTCGGACCGGCGACGAAGCCGGATCACCTTGCGAGCCTCGTACGGCGTGATCTTGACGGTGATGTCCGGGTCGACACCCCAGACCTTGGCGCCGGTTTCGCGGTGCAGACAGCGCCAGGGAACCTCCGGATCGTTATTAGGAACGTAGTAGTACTGCGTGGTCAGCTTCAGAAACGCGGCGCCGTCCTCGATCGGGATGAGGTTCTGCACCAGTCCCTTGCCGTAGGTGCGCGTGCCCACGATACAGGCCTTCCCGCGGCCGGAGAGCGCCCCGGAGACGATCTCGCTGGCGCTGGCGCTGGCCTCGTTGACCAGCACGATGATCGGCCAGCCCCGGAAGGCCGTGCTCGGATCGGCCTTGATGTCCTGGTCCGGCTTGCCGCTGCGGCCCTTGGTCATCACGATCGGCTCGTCCTCGTTCAGGAAGAGTTCCGACACG
Source organism: uncultured Planctomycetaceae bacterium (assembly GCA_964576285.1). Classification (GTDB taxonomy): domain Bacteria; phylum Planctomycetota; class Phycisphaerae; order UBA1845; family UTPLA1; genus SpSt-539. Next base: position 94,405 of record CAZNUJ010000007.1, read on the forward strand.
TCGATGGCAGCCTTCAGTAGCCCACCCGGGTTGAAGCGCAGGTCGAGGATGAGGCCGCGGCAGCCTTGGCGCTGAAGCTCCTCGAGCGCCACCTTGAGTTCCTCGACGGTCTGCTCCATGAAGCTGCTGACGCGCACGTAGCCGATCCGCATCTGCTCGTCGATCAGGTAATCCCAATCGGTCCCGATCGACTTGCGCTTCACGCCCGCGACGGTGAAGATCTTCACGCGACGGCGCGTCAGGGTCATGGTCCGGTCATCGCCGGACAGACTGCGGATGGTCAGCGTCACCTTCGTGCCGGGCTCGCCGGTGATGAGATCGACCGCCTCGTCCACCTCGAGGTCCTTCGCGCTGCGGCCGTCGACCGCCACGATGAGCTCCCCCGGCGCGATCCCCGCTTCGTAGGCGGGCGTGTCGGGCAGTGGCGACTCGACGCGGATGAAGCCGGTCGCCAGGTCCTTCTGGATGGAGATGCCGACGCCGACGAACTCGCCACGGGTGTGCTTCGTGAACTCCGAAACGCTGGATGGCCAGATCACCGAGGTGAAATCATCGAGCGGTTCGAGCAGGCCCGTCACGAACTCCTGCACCATGACCGCGTCCGGCAACTCGACCGTGTCGCGGTTAATGCGCATCACGCTCTCGAAGACGCCGGCGGCGTCCTTGTAGTCGAATCGCTTGCGGCCGCGCACCTTGCCGAGCTGCTGGTCGATCCGGTCCACGAAGTTGCCCTGCCGGTCGCGGTCCTTCAGCGTCGGGAAGATCTCGTGCAGCTTCGGCGTCCGACCCAGCAAGGCGACGTTCTCCAGCGCGCTGATCGTGAGCTTCTTGAAATCCGGCTCGCGCACGTAATCGTGTGAGACTCGGGCGAGAATCTCTCGCACGACGCTGGGCTGGATGTTTCGCAGCTCGGTCTGCCACTCCTTTTTCTTGGTGTAGAACGCGGCGAAGTGCGCCAGCCTGCGGCACTCCCGGGCTTCCCGCTCGTACGCCTCGTTTTCGGGGAAAGTCAGTCGAAGCAGTTCGTACAGGATGTACGCTTCCTTGCTCTCCCCGGATCGACGCAACTCGGATGCCTTTCGGGCGGCGCCGGACGCGATGCGGGTGACCCAGTCCAACTGTCGAAAGGCGTCCTCGTTGTCGGTGTTCTGCAAGGCCGAGAAGACCTCGCCCAGCGCTTCCTTCCATTTCGCGTTGCGGTCGGGTTCTTCCTCGGACTTGGCATCGTCGCTGGCGGGCGGCGGGGACTCGGCCGCCGTGAGCGCGGCCTGCTCGTGCTCGAGCGCCTTGTCCCGGTGATACTCGAAGATCTTTTCGCGCAGCCGCTCGCGGCTGGCCTTGAGCTGGTTGCACTCGTCGACCCACGCCATCAGCCGGCCCAGGTCGGTCGCCTCTGGCGCGTCGCGGCGCAGGCGCTCGAGGGTCCGGGCGGCCGCGGCGAAATCGCCGGTCAGCACGAGATCCGACCCGCGCGAGAAGCGCTCGCGCTGGTCCGGCGTCAGCATCGCCATGTCGGGCGACTGGGCCGCGGCGATGACGCTCATCGACAGGAACAGCCCGATCATCCAGCACGTCCGTCCGAGGCACGCCGCGTTCATGACGCCTCCCAATTGGCCCCGCGGCAAACCGGGTTCGGCCGCCGCCTGTCTGGTCGCGCCGGACGGCCGGCCGGGGCCGACCTCGCACGCGTCGTCTCTAAGTATAGGATATCGGTCTGCTCCGACCACGATCACAGGTCATCCCGCTCACGAGCTCATCGGAGCGGGCGGACGGCATCCTTAAGCTTGGGCGGGCGGCGTCCGCGGTTTCGGCGTGCCGCCGTCAGTTCGGCCTGGCATACGCCGCCAGCGCGGAGTCTACGTCGGGAAACGAGGGGAAAATCTGGGAAAGCCGGGTTAGTTCGAGCAATTCGCGCACGGCCGCGCTCGGGCTCGCGACGCAGATGGTCCCGTGATGGTGGCGCGCCCGCAGGTGCCCGGCCACCATGCCGCCCAGCCCATTGGAATCGATGAAGTCGAGGTCGCGCATCTCCACGACGATCAGCGGCACGTGATCCTGGGCCAGCCCGACCAGGCAGTGCCGGATCTGGCTGGACACTTCCATGGTGCACGAGCCGGACATGCGCACGATGGCGTGCCGCTCACCGCGCTCGACCTGGAGCGTCAGCGGTCGATCGCTGGGAACGCCGGCTCGTCGCCCGGAGGCGCCGCCGCTCATCGCTGGTTGACCTTGACCATGCGGACCTCGTTGCCGTTCTCGTTGTACTCGACCTCGGTCATGTACGCCCGCATGAGCATGATACCGCGCCCGCACGGGCGTTCGATGAATTCCGGCAGGGTGCAGTCCGGAACGAGTTCCGGGTGGAAACCGAGGCCCTCGTCCCGAACGCAGATGACCGTGCGTTGCGGCGTGACCGAGTAACGTACGACGATGTGCTTGGTCGGGTCGTTGCGATTGCCGTGGCGGACGGCGTTCGTCATGGCCTCTTCGAGCGAGAGCTTGATGGCGAAGATGTCCTCCTCGCCGTACCCGGCCGCCGTGACGTCGGCGAGGATCTTCTCTTCGGGAAGCTTCGCCGCCGCCAGATTGTTGCGGACAACGATTTCCTTCATGGGATCGTCGGCCGTACGCCGCGGCGCATCGCTCATGGTCGATCCTGGCCCGACACGATCAGGTCCGTCACTCGTGAGGCGTCGCCCGACGGCGGCCTAAAGGCTGGCCCTGGCCTGCTCGAGCGTATCGTAGATATCGAACATCTTGTTGAGTCGCGTGATCTTGAACACCTCGTAGATCTGAGGCTTGATGTCGCTGAGCTTGAGCAGGCCCGACTTCTCCTTCACGCGCTTGTTGAGCGTGATCAGCATGCCCAGGGCCGCGCTGGCGAGGTGGTCCACGTTCGAGAACGAGATCAGCAGTCGCGGAGGCTGGTCGCGCTCGGCCACCAGCTTCATCAGGGATTCCTCGATCTCCTGGAGCACGAGTTCATCAAGGATGCGACGGTCCGCAAACTGCACGAGCGACAGCGTGCCCAGCTTGGTGACCTTCAGGCGCGTCGTGTCTTCAGCCATGGGAGTCCGCTCCTTCGGGGGCGCGACGCGACGGCGTCGCGAGCGCGGAGTTCATGATAGGACGTGCCGACGACGCATGTCAACCGACAACGCCCGATAGGCGCGAGAGTTACGATCAACCTGCCGTGCCCAGCCCTGAAAATATCCGGCAATTGATCCCGAAATAGCCATTGGGCGCGATCGTTCGCTGGAATAGACCAGCCGTGCGCCGCCGAACGCCGGCGGAGGCGACCCCAACATGCCGCAGCTCGTCCATTGTCCGCGATGTCAACACCCCGCCGTCGTGCGCCGACAACTCGCCGGCGCGCCGGTGCGTTGCCGGCAGTGCCAAGCCGTGTTTATCCGGTCGAATGGTCGCGTCCTGGTGCTGGAGCCGGCTGCGAGCAAGCCAAGCGATCAGTCGCAGCGGATAGGCTCGTAGTCCGATTGCATGGCCGGTGACGCCCGCATGTGGGCACGGAAGATTCGGCTCGTGTGCTCCAAGATTTCGGACGGCGCCGCGCGGGCCGTGACCGCGGCGATCGGCGCCGCGTCCACTGCGACCGTCGGCGACACGCACCGCGACCCCTTCCAGCCGGCGTTTGGGAGACTTCGTGAAAAAAGTCACGAAGCCGAGGCCTGGTCGCCGAGTCAATAGGGGAAAACCCTTCAATTTCTCGTTGTAGCGTTTCGAGGCTTGGTATAATCAAAGGTGCTCGGAAAACCCGTCCGACGGGTTGCGCATCGCTGCGCCCAGCGACGCGTTTGTGTGCATGGGTCGTGAGGCGATCGGGACCGGACCATGCCAGCCACGCGGCGAGCCGTGACGCTCATCGAGTTGCTCGTCTCCATCGCCATCATCGGGTCGCTCGTCGGCATCCTCGTGCCGGTTCTCAAGACCGCTCGACTTCAGAGTCTTCGCGTCAAGTGCATGGCCAACATGCGTCAGGTGCTCGGCGGCGTGCTGATGTACACGCAGGACAACGGAAGCTGGTTGCCGCGCATCGCGGACGGTCCGCGCTTCTCGGATGAGCCGTCGCCTCCCAGTGCGTTTGCCACCGAGAACTTTCGCGCCGCGGTCGATCGTTACATTTATATGACCGAGCAGCGGGCCAACCCCGTTGACCCGCGACGGTCGACGCCGGGCGACGTCTGGTTTGATCCGGCCGACCCCGATCGCAACCTGCCCGCCATGTGGGGTTCGTTCGTGATGAACGGGCTCCTGACCGCCGTGCCGCGCAAGGACAGTAACGTCGCCAACCCGACCGCCACGGTCTACACCACCTTGCGCGAGAAGAACTGGGCGGATGTGGTCGACGTGGACCCGCCGCCCGATCTGCCGGTCGGCGCGCCCGAGCACCCGTTCTGGCGCAGCGATTACTTCCGCGTGGCGCTTGGGCCGTGGGCCGACTCCACGGACTCGGCCAATCCGTACCACTGGACGCGCGCCCGCGTCGTTCCGCCCGTGTCGCTCTGCCCGTACCTCGCCGACGCCACCGATTGGGACAAGTACATCGACGGCGGCTTCAACGCCCGATACGAGCACCAGACGCGCTATCCGAGCGGGAACCCCTACGGATTCTTCGACGGACACATCGAACCCATGGACTTCGGGGCGACCTACCACAACCCCGACGAAAACATGTGGGACATTCGCTGACGACAACTCGTCGCGCCGCCTTCACGTTGCTGGAACTGCTGGTCGTGATCGCCATTGTCGCCGCCTTGGTCGGCTTGATCGCGCCCGCGCTGGGTGTCGCCCGCCAGCAGGCGCGGCTGCTCCGCTGCGTCGCGAATGTCCGCGAGCAGGGCGTCGCGCTGGCCGATTACGCCACCGCCTACGACGGCATGCTGCCGCCGCGACTGGTGTGGGACTACGCCCATTTCCGGGGCGAGCTCATCAACTCGATCCTGGCAACCCACGTGGGGCAGCCGTTCGACGCCCCTGCGGACGAGTTCGGATGGATTCCACCGAGCGGAATCTGGCGCTGCCCGGACGTGGCGTCCGACAACCTGCGGGCCACGCACTCGGGCATTCTTCACCACGCCCCCAATCGTTGGATCTTCAACACCGTGACGAGCACGGACGGCGAAGAATGGATCGTCACCGCCGACGCCATCGGCGGATGGGCTCCGCGCTACGGCACGTCCGCCTGGCGCTGCCTGAGCATGATCCGAACGCCGTCGGAGATCGTCTCGCTGACGGATAACACCTACTTCTTCCGGCCGATCTGCCAGCACTGGGAAGCCGGCGAAAGCGTGGGCATGGCCTGGGAGATCACCATTGATCGACCCGAGGACCCCGACCACATCGAGTTGGCTCATGAGCGCCTCAGGAAGCGTTCGGCCGTGTTCGTCGACGGCCATGCCGAAGCCCTGCCGTCCACTCGCGACTACTGGTACGACGCGCCGCATGCCTACCACCCACTGGGCAACCCGGCCAGAACGGAGACGCTGCTGGACCGCGAGGTCCGTCACCTGGTCTGGTTCGTCGGCCCCGGTGAGTTGGTCGATACGGCCGCGCTAGCGCCATGACCGGCGCCCGCGCCGGGTAGTCGCAGCACCTCCGCCGCTTGCTCGAAGACGCAATCCGCAAATCCCAGCGCTCGCTTCAGTTGCAGATCCTGCTCGATCCACGACGGAAGCGCTCGCAGGCGGCGGCGCGTGTTCGCGTCGATGGCCGGCCACAGGAGCGCGGGGATGACGGGGATCGGGTAGTCGCTACCCCACACCAGCTTGCGATGAACGTCCCGGCGGCGCGCCAGCCGTTTCAGCCATCCCGTCCGGCCCAGCGCGGCCAAGGCCGAGATGTCCGCGTACAACGGGGCGTCGGAGAATTCCCCGAGCATGGCTGAAATCAGCAATTCGCATCCGGCCGAACTCTGCCACGGAAACGAGGGTGTCGCGGCGTGCGCGACGATGACGGGGGGCATGGCGCCTTCGCGTCGGAGTGCCCGCAGCGCGTTTAGCAGCGGGCCGGGGTGCTCAAACTCCATGTGCTGACGCGCGAGCGACATCTCGCCGCCGTAGTGGATCAGCATCGGCATTCCAAGTCGTCCCGCGGCGCGCAGGAAGTCCACGGTGCGCGAGTCGGCGGCGTCGATGTTCTGATGGATCGGCAGCCACTTGCAGAGCACCGCGCCGGCGTCCGCGACTTCGCCCAGCAGGTCGCACGCGCCCGGGCGATACGGATGGATCGACGCACCGAACAGTAGCTTCTCGGGCCACGCCGCGCACATCCCACGAACCAGGCTGTTGGAAGCGTACAGATCGGACCCCAACCTTGCGCCCGCTTCGGCCACGCCGACCGGCTGCCCGGTTCGATCGTGGTACTCGTCGAACGCCAGCAGTACGAGCCGGTCAGCGGACGTCTCCTCCCAATGCCGTCGGTTGATGGTCTCGATGGCGCGGTCGAGCTCGGCGCCGCGCGGCAGACGCGAATCAATGTCCATCCAGCGACGGACGAACCACCACGCAACACGCCGCAGCAGGCGGGGGGAAAGGTAGCTGTCGAGTCCCGGCGTTCCGGCGGCGCCGCGCGGCTCGAATCGAAACCGCGGCACGTTCGCATCTACCGGGCGCGCCGAAAGTCCGACGTGGCAATGAACGTCGATCACCATGCCGCGATCGTCGCGGACGCGGCAGCGCCCGTCGAGACCCGCCGGCACTATCATGCCGAGGGTGCGGGCGAAATCGTTCGACGTCGTGGTCATCGGATCGGGATTCGGCGGCGCGGTGTGCGCCTGTCGCGCGGCCGAGGCCGGGCGGCGCGTCGTGGTGCTGGAGCGCGGCGAGCGCATGACGCCGGCTCGCTACGCGGCGATGGCCGTCGGCCGTCAGCCCATCCTTCACGGGCGCGGCGGCGCCGGCCTCGTCGAGCGCGTGCCGGTGCGCGGATTGCTCGCCATCGTGGGTCGCGCGGTCGGTGGAACGTCGCACGTGTATACCGCAGTGACCGTGCCGCCTCGATCGGAAATGTTCGCGTCGAACTGGCCGGCCGGCCTGACGGAACAGCGCCTGGCGCCGTGCATCGAGCGCGTGGCTGCGATGATCGCCCCGCAGTCGATCGAAGCGGAACCGCCCCGGACCCGCATTTTGGCCGAGGCCGGCCGCGAGATGAGCGCGGCGTGCACGCGGCTGCCGTTGGCCGTGGAGCGCCGAGGGGACGTGTCCACCATCGTCGATTCGGGCTCCCGAACAGAGGGATTCCGCGCCGGCCTGGTGAAGTGGCTACGCGGCGGGCCGTCATTCCAAAAACGCACGTTGGACCAGACCTACTTGGCGCGGGCCGAACGTCGTGGTGCGCTCGTGCTGGCGAACCATGAGGCCGTCGCCGTCGAACCGCGGACCGGCGGATACGTCGTGACGGCAATCGAGACGGGCGGCGCCGTGCCGGGGATCCGCCGCTTCACGGCCCCGCGCGTCGTCGTGGCCGCCGGCACGCTGGGAACGGTGCGTCTGCTGCTGCACTGTCGCGAGCGTCTCGGCACGCTGCCCCTCCTGAGCAACCGCCTCGGGCATGGTTTCTACACCAACGGCGACTCCGGTGGCGCTCTGCTGATGATGCGGGACGACTTGAGGGACGACGACGGCCCGCCCGTGACGGCGTGGCTTGACCTCTGGTCGTCGGACCGGCTCTTCCTGATGGAGACCGGCTTTGTTCCGCTGCGCTACTGTCGCTCCGGCCCTCGCCGCCGACGACTTTGGACGTTCGCCGTCATGGGCTTCGACCCGGCGCCGGGGACGCTGCGGCTGGACCGCGACGGCGAGCTGGCTTACTCGCCGACGCCGGATCGGGCCGGATTCAACGTCTCCCGGCGGGAGCGCATGCGGGACCTGGCCCGCGCGATCGGAGCGAGATTGCTCGCCCCGCCCGAATGGTTGGCTAGACGGCTGCCCGTGACCGTTCATCCGCTCGGCGGCGTCGCTTTGGCCGACTCACCGCAAGCGGGCGTCGCCGGCACCAGCGGCGAGTTGTTCGGTTACTCTGGGCTGTACGTCGCCGACGGCAGCCTGCTGCCGACGCCCACGGGTGTGGCCCCGTCGATGACCATCGCCGCGTTGGCCGAGCACGTGGCGACACACGTGGTTTCCTCATGAACGGCGAAGACATCGCCGATCTCCCGCTCTTCGACGCATATCCGCCGCTCGCTCGGGCGCTGCCGCGCACGCCGCTGGGGCGCTGGCCGACGCCGATCAGCCCGGCGACGCGTTTCGCCGCCGAAATGGGCTGGTATGAGTTGAACATCAAGCGCGAGGATCGCTCGCATCCCGTCTGCGGCGGGAACAAGCTGCGCGGATTGGAGTTCCTGCTGGCCGACGTACTGCGGAAGCGCTGCCGTGCCATCGTGACCTTCGGCGCGGCCGGGAGTCACCACGTCGCGCGGACGGCATGGCACGCCGCCCATCACGGCGTTCGCACGATCGCGCTGGTCGTGCGGCAGCCGATGGCGGCGTACGTCCGCCGGAACATCGCGCTGGCGCTGGGCGCCGGCGCGGCCGTTCGGCTGGTCAACCCGCTGACCTTCGTTCCGCGGCTGGCTTGGGCATGCTTCTCGCCGTCGAACTGGCGTGGATCGCGGCCGCCCGCGGTGATTCTGCCGGGCGGGACGACACCGCTGGCGTGCATCGGGCACGTCAATGCCGCCTTTGAGCTGCGGCGACAGGTGCGATTGGGAGAGATCGCCGAGCCGGATTACGTGTTCGTACCGCTCGGCAGTCTGGGAACCGCCGCCGGTCTGCTGCTCGGTTTGAAGCTGGCGGGACTGCGGACGCGCGTGGTCGGCGTGGTGACCTCTTACGCCTGGTTCGCCACGGCCGCCCGCGTCGCGCGCCTGGCGCGAAGGACGCTGGCGCTGATGCGACGCATCACGCCGCAGGTGCCGAACGTTGCGTTGGCATCCGATGATCTCGAGATCATCGCGAGCTCGCTGGGGCCCGGCTACGCCCACTTCACCGCCGAGTCGATTCACTTGGCGAGACGCCTGCAAGCGTTGGACGGGGTTGAGCTGGACGGTACCTATGGGGCGAAGACGCTGGCCGGCGGGGCCGAGTTCGTGCGTCAGCGCGGGCTTCAGCGTCGGCGACTGCTGTTCTGGCACACCTACGCCGCGGCGCACGTCGAACCGGGCGCGCCGCTCCAGCCTGGCGGTTCACTCGGGGAGTACCTGCGTCAACCAGATCAGCCGCCCGCTCACGCGCAGCCAGACTAGATCGGAGCACGCGGGCGTGCCGTCGATGGCATACCCCGGGGAACGGTCGTGCCGCGCGACGTCGAAGCAAGATCCAGTGACAACATCCATCAGCAGCGATCGTTATGACGAGTTGCGGATGGCGGGCGCGGAAGTTGAAGCTTTGGTAAAGAGGCGATTTCGTCGGTTTAGGAGCGCGCACGGTCTCGCTATGATGAACGATAAATTGCGGAACGTACAAGTCGATCGACTCAACCCTCTGCTTCGGCAGAAAAAAGGAGTGGTCCATGATGACGGCAGAGGCGCGGCCGTCGGTAAAGGCCAAATCCATCCTGGTCGTCGAGGACGAGACCGATCTCGCGGAGTTGATCTGCTACAACCTCGAGCGCGAGGGCTATACGCCGCGGCGAGTCGCTGTCGGCGACGGCGTGCTCGTGGAAGTCCGCCGCAAAGCGCCGGACCTGATTCTCCTCGACCGCATGCTGCCCGGCACGCCGGGCGACGAAGTCTGCCAACAACTGCGGCGGGACCCCGCCACGGCGGGCATCCCCATCATCATGCTGACTGCCAAGAGCGAGGAGTCGGACCAGTTGGTGGGCTTTGCGCTGGGCGCGGACGACTACATCACCAAACCGTTCTCGATGAAGGTGCTGCTGGCGCGCGTCGCCGCCATTCTGCGGCGTGGCGAAACGACCAACGGCGATAGCGCGCCGATCACGATCGGGCCCTTTCACCTCGACCCGGGCCGACATGAGATCAAGGTCGATGGCCACGACGTGCCGCTCACGGCCACCGAGTTCCGGCTTCTGCGGGCGCTCATGCTCGCCCGCGGCCGGGTGCTCGACCGCTCCCAACTGATCGAGCGCGTGCTGGGCAGCGGCGTCGTCGTCACGGATCGCACGATCGACGTGCACATCACCGCGCTCCGCAAGAAGCTCTCGGCGACGCCGCAGGGTTCACGCGCCGCGGCGTGGGTCCAGACCATTCGTGGCGCCGGCTACGCGTTCCGAGAGCCTTCGGCCGACGCATAATGCGTCGAGCCCCATCGGACGATTGGGCGGGTACGCCGGCCAAGGCGTTGCAGGACTGCCGTGCGGTCTGAAGCCGTGGCATTGGCCGACCGGGGCGACGGCGGCGATACTCGCCGTTCGAGCGAGGGGCGACGAACGTGAGGCCGGGCCGATTCTTCTGGAAACTCTTCCTGGGTCACGCGGTTCTGATGACCGCGCTGCTGGTGGCGTCGATCCGTCTGATCGCGGGCGAACTCGACACCGCCCACCTCGACGACCTGACGCGGCAGCTTCGCGCCCAGGCGGATCGGGTCGCCCAACTGGTGGCGGACGACTTCCGCGAGGAGAACGCCGACCACCTCCGGCACGTCACCGCCCAGGCCGCCCACTTTCTGCCGGAGATTCGCGTCACCATGATCTCGGCCGATGGGCAGGTGTGGGCCGACTCGGAAGCGGATGCCAGCACCATGGAGAACCACCGCGACCGGGCGGAAATCCGGGCCGCGCTGGCCGGCGGTTTCGGCGACGCGGTCCGCTTTTCCAAGACGGTCGGCCGGGAGATGAAGTACGTCGCCGTGCGCGTCGGTGACGCCGCGCGACCGGCCGGATGCGTGCGGGTGTCGACGCCGGCCCGCGGGATCGCCGCGATGGCCGCCACGACGCGCCACGTCCTGTGGCGGATCGGCGGGATCGGCATGGCGGCGGCCCTGCTGCTGGCTCTGGGGCTGGCGCTGGTGTGGAGCCGTCCCATCCGGCGGATCACCGAGACGGCGCGCAGCCTGTCGCGCGGCGATTTGTCCGCCCGCGTTCGCGAGTCCGGGCGAGACGAACTGGCGGAGATGGCCCGCTCGCTCAATCAGATGCGCGATCACCTCGCCGCGCAGCTGCACACCATCGACCGCCAGCGCCGCAACCTGGAGTATCTGATTCGCACGCTCCAGGAGGGCGTCATCGTCGTCTCGGCCGACGGGCGGATCATGCTCATCAATCCGGCCGCCGTCCGCTTGCTGAAGCTCATGTCGTCCGGCGGCGGAGCCCGGGAAACGGCGGTCGCGCGGAGCGAGAGCTCGGTCGCCGGAAACGGATACATCGGAGAGCACGTCGACCGCTGCGTGCCGCACCCGACGCTTCTCGATCTTCTGCGATCCAACCACAGCGTCGCGTCCCATGCCATTCGGTCGACAACGGCCGGCGACAGCCGCGACGGGCCGGCCCGAATGCGGGCCGGGCGCGAAGTGCGACTCGAGTGCGAGCATCCCGGCGGCGTCGAGTACTGGTCGGCCCGCGTGGCCGACATCGAGCTGGCGTCGCCCGAACGACCGGACGGAGTCGATCCGGCCGCGCGCCTGGTGGTGCTGACGGACATCACCGAGCTGACGCGCACGATCCAGATGAAGGCCGACTTCGTCGCCAACGCCTCGCACGAGCTGCGCACGCCGTTGTCGGCCATTCGCGCCTCGGTGGAGACGCTTCAAGGACTCGATTCCGCGGCCGACGCCGAGTCGGCCCGCCACTTCGTGGAAGTCATCGACCGGCACAGCGCTCGACTGGTGGAACTCGTCGCGGACCTGCTCGATCTGTCCCGGCTCGAGTCTCCGCTCGCCCAGTTTCCGACCGAGACGCTGTCGCTCAGCGGCTTCCTGTCGGAGCTGCGCTCACGCTACGACGCGGCGTCAGTCGCGAACGGGGTGCGGCTCGATGTTCGCTGCGACCCCGGCATCGACCTGGTGAACATCAGCCCCCAACTGCTGCGCCTGGTGCTCGACAACCTGGTCGACAACGCGGTGAAGTTCACGGATCGTGGCGGCCAGGTGAGCGTCGCGTGCGACCGCGTCGGGGAGGCGCTGCGGATCGAGGTCAGCGACACCGGGTGCGGCATTCCGGAAGACCAGCAATCGCGCGTGTTCGAACGCTTCTATCAGGTGCAGCGGTCCCGCTCCGGCCACGGATCGTCGCGGATGCGCGGTACCGGACTGGGCCTGTCGATCGTTCGGCACGCGGTGGCCGCGATGGAGGGCACGGTGGCGCTCTGGAGTCGTGTCGGGGAAGGGACGCGAGTCACGCTCTCGATTCCGCATACCTGACCCCTTGCAGCGGCTGTCAACTTCACGGATTCTTAACATAAGCCGAAGCGAATCCGCACCTTGGTCCGGTATGGTCCTCGTCGCGGTTGGGCGATTCTCGCCCACGCGGCTGCGGTCCTGGCCGCTCGGAGGGGTGGGCCAGGACCAGCCGCGTCCCGGGGATGCGGCTGGCGCGGCGTCCACTTGACCGACGAACGGAAGCCCACCATCATGCCCGCGCGGTCGCCGTTCAATATCTTCCAGGCGGCGGCCACGTCGGGCATCCGCCGAACGAGTGTCGCCTGCCGATATCCGGCTGGTTCGTGGTGTCGCCACCGGCGACACGGTTCACGGCAAGAAGCCGCCGAGACCGAAGCGATTCGGTGGTCGCCTCATCCGCGATGGCTGGGTCGGCGTCGGGTTGGCCGGACGGGCGGAGCCGCTTGCAGGGAGCCACCAGCGATGTTCCGGCTCATTCCCAAGGACACGAGCTTCAACGTGCTGATGGAGCAATCGGCTGACGTGGTGGTCAAGACCGCGTCCGCCTATCGCGATCTGATGCGCGATTATGGACGGCGCGACGAGTTGGTGCAGCGAATCCGCCAGCTCGAGCACGAGGGTGACGAAGTCATGCATCGCACCCTCGAGAAGCTCGACCAGACGTTCATCACGCCGTTCGACCGCGAGGACATCCAGGTTCTGGTGACGCGGATGGACGACGTGATCGACGAGGTCGATGCCGCCGGCAAGCGCCTGACGCTTTACCGCATCGAGCAGCCCACCGAATGGCTGGTGAAGCAATCGCAGGTGCTGCTGGAGGCATGCGAGCACGTGCGCGAGGCCGTCAAGCGCCTGCGCGACCTCAAGCACGTGGACGGGCTCTATCAGCACCTGATCGACATTCGCAAACTCGAGAGCCTCGGCGACGACAACAACCACGCGGCTGTGGCGGAGATGTACAACACCACCACGGATGCGATCTTGGCCATGAAGATGAAGGAGATCTACGACCGCACCGAGCGCGCCATCGATCGCTGCGACGACATCGCCAATACCATACAGGCCATTGTATTGAAGAACGCCTGACCCCCATCGCCCGCGCACCAAGGTCGCATGACTACCTACGTCCTGCTCATCGTCGTCATCGCCCTGATCTTCGATTTCGGCAATGGCATGAACGATGCGGCCAACTCGATCGCCACCGTGGTGACGACGCGGGTGCTGCCGCCGAAGGCCGCCGTGCTCTGGGCGGCGTTCTTCAACTTCGTCGCGGCATTCGGATTCGAGCCGCACGTGGCCCGGACCATCGGCAAGGGGCTGGTCGAGCAATCGGTCGTGACGCCGCACCTGATCCTGGCGGCGCTCCTGGCGGCCGTGCTGTGGACGTTCCTGTGCACGCACTTCGGCCTGCCGATCAGCGTGTCGCACGCGCTGATCGGGTCTCTCGCCGGCGCGGCGGTAATGAAGGCGGGTTTCGGCGCGCTGATTCACAGCACCCTGATCCGCGTGGCATACTTCATCGTGCTGTCGCCGCTGATCGGGCTGGCGATCAGCTCGCTGCTCATGGTGATCACGCTCTGGGTTTGTCGTCGCACCAGCCCGCGCCGCGTCGATGGTGTCTTTCGGATTCTGCAGCTCTTTTCGGCTGCCGTTTACAGCCTCAGCCACGGACTAAACGACGCCCAGAAGACGATGGGCATCATCTTTGCGCTGCTGCTGAGCGTGCCCTCCTTGCAGACCTACGCCACACATTCCGGGAATCCCGTCGACGATCATCCGGCGTGGTGGATCATCCTGAGCTGCCACGCGGCCATCGCCATCGGCACCTACGCGGGCGGGTGGAAGGTCATCCACACCCTCGGCCACCGCGTGACCAAGTTGCAGCCGATGGGCGGCTTCTGTGCCGAGACCGCCGGCGGCGTGACCGTCATCGGGCTGTCGATGCTCGGCATTCCCGTCAGCACCACCCACACCATCACGGGCGCGATCTTCGGCGTAGGCGTCACCAAGCGACTGTCGGCCGTGCGCTGGACCGTCGGCTACGAAATCGCGGCCGCGTGGATCCTGACGCTTCCGGCCTCCGCGCTCATGGCCGCGCTGTTCTACAAGCTGGTGGACATGACCGGTCTGACGGCCTGGACCCACTGAACGGCGGCACTCCCCGACCTGTCAGCCGATGCGGCGCGTCGTCAGCGGATCGAATCGCACGCGGCCGCCGTCGTCGAGTTGCAGCCACGCTCCGAGGCCGTCGTCGATCTCCACCACGGTGCCGGACAGCGTCCTGCCCGAGTGCATCAGGGTCGCTCGACGCCCGAGATCGTCGCTGCGTTCAACGCACTCCCGCACGAGCGACGCGTCCGCCGCATCGAACGCCGCATCCAGCCATCCGTCCAGCCGGTTCAGCATGCGGACCGCCACCGCGTGTCGATCGATCGCATGCCGACTCTCGATCTCCAGCGACGTCGCCAGGTCGCGCAGCTCAGGCGGGAAGTGACCGGGTTTCTGCAGGCAGTTAAGTCCGATGCCCAGCGCCATGGCGATGCCCGGTTCGCACGCAGCCGTCTCGACCAGCACGCCGGCCAGCTTTCGCGCCCCGACGTAGACGTCGTTCGGCCAGCGCAGCGACGCCGCCACGTCGGCGACCTCGCCGACCGCCTCGCACACGGCGATGCCCGCCGCGAGCACGAGGCGACCGGCGACCGGCGGCGGGCCGTGGAGTAGCACCGTCATCAGCAGTCCGGCGCCGCGGGGGGCGTGCCACGACCGGCCAAGGCGACCGCGTCCAGCCGACTGGTGTTCGGCCACGATCACGGTGCGGTCCGCGGCACGACCTTGCTCGGAAGCCAGCCGCAACGCCAGCAGATTCGTGCTTTCGCAATCCGCGACGCAGATGACACGGCCCGCGAACCGGGTCGCCGCCAGATCGCGGTTCAGCGCCGCGGCATCGAGCGGTCCGGTCACGGCCGCGCATCCAGCCCGAGATCGAGGGCGGCCGGCGAGTGGGTCAGCGCGCCGATCGAAATCCGATCCACGCCCGTCTCGGCGACCTCGCGGACGTTCTCCAGCGTGATTCCGCCGCTCGCCTCGAGTCGCACGCGGCCGCGCAGGCCCTCGCTGTCGCGCAGCGCGACGGCCTGTCGCAGGGCGTCGGGGGCGAAGTTGTCCAACAGCACCAGCTCGACGCCGACGACCCGAAGCACCGCACGAAGCTGGTCGAGCGAGTCGACCTCGACCTCGACGAAGTCCGGTCGCCGCGGCAGTTGTTCGATGCGATTCAGCATCTCGAATACGCCGAACGCCAGCCGCTCGGGCGGCAGGTGCGCGAGGTGGTTGTCCTTGATGAGCACGGCGGAATACAGGCCGGCGCGGTGGTTCACGCCTCCACCGCAGCGCACCGCGTAGCGCTCCAGGTCGCGCAGGCCGGGCGTCGTCTTGCGCGTGTCGGTGATCACGGCCGCCGTTCCCGCCACCGCGTTCACGAAGCGCGAAGTCAGCGTCGCGATGCCGCATAGTCGTTGCATGAAATTGAGCAGCGGACGCTCGCCCGTCAGCATCTCGCCGACCGGTCCCTCAAGCCGTGCGATCGGCGTTCCGGGCGAGCACGTCGCCCCGTCGCTCAGCCAGCACGTCGCGCGGACGCGCGGGCACAACGTGGCCAGCATGTCGGGCAGGATTGCCATGCCGGCGACACGGCCGCTCTGGCGCGCCACGATGTCCCATCGGCCTTCGGCCGACGTCACCTCCGGCGGCAGAAGCGCGGTCGTCAGGTCGCCGAACCGCGCGACGTCTTCTTCGATCGCCAGTTGCAGGATGCGCGCGAATCGTTGAGGGTCGATGCCTTCCGGGACCGCCATGCAAGCAAGCTCCTGCGTTCGGTCGACGAGAGGGAGCCGAGTGCGATGGCCGGTGCCCCGGGAACACTCGGCTTTGACCCGCGTCGCCGGCGCGGCTAGGCTGATGATATGGGAAAAAGCGCAGCCCGACAGAATCCGCCGCCCGGCGAGTCGTCGATCGCGCGATACCTCGAGCGTTCGCTTTCGAACTCCCTCGACGGCGTGATGGTGCTCGACCGAAATCGCCGCTTCGTCGCCTTCAGCAGGGGCGCCGAGCGGATCACCGGCTACACCCAGGACGAAGTGCTGGGCAGTTCGTGCTCGTGCCACGGCGCCATGCAGTGTCAGGACGAGCAGGGCCGCTCCCTGGCGGGGTTCCTATGCCCGGTGCGGCTGCTGTCCGACGACCCCGGCAGCTTGGGCGCCAAGCAGCGCATGCGGCTGCGCCGCAAGGACGGCGGTCTGGTCTGGGTCGAGACGGTCTACACCGCGCTGCGCAATGCGGACGGCGAGGTCGAGGCGTTCATCGGCGTGCTGCGGGACGTGTCCGACTCGCACGAGCGCGAGCAGGAGTTGATCGCCAATCTGGCTGACCTGCGTCGCGAGAACGCCACACTGCTGAGCCGGAACCATGACGACGCGGGGTTCGAGGCCGTCGTCAGCCGATCACCGCGCATGCAGCCGGTCCTGCAGCGGATGCGCGCCGCGATCGCGAACCATTCGACCGTGCTCCTGAGCGGACCGCGCGGCGCGGGCAAGGGGCTGATCGCGCGGACAATTCACGCCAACGGGGCGCAACGTGAAGGGCCGTTCGTACTGGTCGCCGCGGCGGCGGTCGCGAAGGACGATGCCGGTCGCGCGCTGTTCGGCGACGCCGGGCAGACCGGGGCTTTCCGCGCGGCCCAGGGCGGGACTCTTTACATCGATGACGTAGCCGAACTGCCGCCCGACGTACAGGCGAGGTTGGCGCAGTTTCTGGCGGCCGACGCGGCGGCGACGCGAAAGACGACTCGACCGCGGCTCATCGTCTCGATTGAAGGCGACCCGGATACGGCCGTGCGCGAAGGCCGCCTCCGCCCGGAACTTTACTATCGACTCAACGGCGTAACGATCGAGCTCCCGCCGCTGCGCGAGCGCCGCGAGGACATTCCGTCCCTCGTGCAGCGTTTTCTCGACCACGGCGGCGGCGCGGGCAAACGAGTCATAACCGAGATCTCACCGCGCGCCTGGACGGCTTTGCTATCCTACGCGTGGCCGGGCAACGTCGCCGAACTGGCGTCGGCCGTGCGCTCCGCTCAGCTCGGCGGCAGCGGCCCGATCCTGCAAGCTTCTGATCTGCCGCCGGCCGTTCGCGCGGCGACGAAATCGTCCGGTCCGCCCGCCGCAAGCGATGACGTCCTGCTTGATCCGATCCTCGAGCAGGTGGAGCGACAAACGATTCTCGAGGCGCTGCGGCGGGCGAACGGGCAGCGCAATCGAGCCGCGCAGCTCATGGGCATCTCTCGCAGCCGCCTCTACCGGCGGATGGAAGTGCTGCGAATCACCCCGTCCGAGTCGGCGGATTCCGGAACGCGCTAGCGGCATGCCAAGGCGTGACACCGCGGCCCGGGGACGCTCGCCCGGGCGGTTGATTCGCTGCCGGGCGAGCGAACTGACCCGATCGCTGCCGGATGGCTGCATCGATTTGATCTACGTCGACCCGCCGTTCGCGACCGGGTCACGCCGTCGCGCCGCCGGGGGAGCCGGCTTCGACGATGCGTGGGCCGGCGGACTCAAGGGCTACCTTCGCTTCCTGCATCCGCACCTGTCCGAGTTCCGGCGACTGCTGGCGCCGCACGGCTCGCTGTGGTTGCACCTCGACTGGCGGGCGGCGGCCTACGTTCGGCTCCAACTCGACACCGAGTTCGGCGAGAAGGCGTTTATCAACGAGATCATCTGGCATTACCGCACGGGCGGAGTCTCGCGACGCTGGTTTGGACGCAAGCACGACACCATTCTCGGATACGCGCGCACGCCGGGCCGACACCGGTTTTGCCCGCAGCGCGGCGGGACCTATCGCACCGATGGCCTGAAGGTCGACCGGCGCGGGCCGTACAAGCAGACCCGCGGCGGGCGGCTCTACTTCCACGCCGACGGCCCGCTGCTGACCGACGTGTGGGACATCCCGTTCTTGTCGACCGTTTCGAAGGAACGAACCGGGTGGCCGACCCAGAAGCCGCTGGCCCTGGTCGAGCGCATCATCCGCGCGACGACGAACGCGGGCGATCTCGTCGGCGACTTTTTCGCCGGGAGCGGCACGACGCTGGTCGCGGCCGCCCGACTCGGCCGGCGCTTCGTCGGTTGCGATGCGTCCGCCAAGGCCGTCGAAATCACCCGGCGACGGCTCCGCGCGCAATCCAAGGAATCGTCCGCCGAAGCGCGACAAGGCGGCCCATTTTCGGCGGTCTCGCCACGTGACGACTGAGCGCGGACGAACCAGGAGTGGGAATCCGTCGCACCCTCGCGCGAAGTGGCAGAAGTTCGTCGGAGGAGAATCGAGGATTCACCGGACCGAGCGAGTCGGCCGTCGGTTGCCCCGAAAGCGGGGCTTGGGCGTTACTTCTTCTTTTTCTCAGCCTTCGGAGGCTTCGGAGCCTTGGCCGGCTTGGGCTTTCTCGGAGCTGCCGGCTTGCCCACCATCCACCCGATCATCCACGCGGCGCCGGCCAGCAGCAGTAGCGCCCCCATGAAGATGTACAGGTTCATGCCGGAGTCGACCAATTTCATGAAGCCCGGCCACACGCCCTGAATCTGGCTGGTGGTCGCCAGGCCGGCCACGCACAGCGAGGCCATCGCCACCACCGCCAGCCCAGTGAACGCCGGCGAGTAGGGGTCGTGGACGAAGTCGGCGGGCACCATCACCATCGCCGGCGCGGCTGCGGTGGCCGGTTCCGCCTCCGCCTCCTCAACCGTCATGGCGTCGCTGGCGGTCGAAGTGTCGACCGCTTCGGCCTCGAGCGTGCCGGTGTCGCTCTCGATCGTCTCGGCGGCCGTCTCGGTCTCGGTGCCCTCGCTGGGAGAGATCACGTCGAGCAGTTCGGCGCCCAGGCTGGTGTCATCGCTCTCGCGCGGCAGGTCGAGCAACCCGCTCCCGCTGCCAACCATGGCCATCTGCAATTCGTCGTCCGCGACCGGTGCGATGGTCGTCTTCGCCAGCGGGTCGGCCTCGGTGTGCAGGTCGCCCTCGTCGAACACGCTCACACCGCTGGCAACCCGGCTGTCCTCCTTGCCCTTGCCCGGTACGCGGAGACCGGAACCGGACTTGCCCGGCTTCTCAACCGCCTCGTCGAGCGCGATCACGTCCGACGCCGACAATCCGATGTCCAGTTCGCTCGAGTCCGCCAGCGAGATTGAACTGCCCTCGGTCAGGGACTCGACCGGGGCCGGGGGTGGCGGAGGTTTCGGGGGAGCCTTGGGGGCGGCGGGTACCACCGGCGACGGACCGAGGTCGAGATCGACGCTGGACTCGTCCAGTCCGAGCAGGTTGATATCGCTGGTCGGTTCCGGTACGGCGAGTTCGGGCTCGGCGGTCTTGGCCTCGGGCGAGCCGAGGTCGAGGTCGACGATCGAGCTGCCTTCCTTCGCGACGATGCCCTCGATGTCCTCGATCTTGAAGACGGTTTGCCCGTCTTCGTCGTAGGCCTGGAGCCGGCCATCGTTGACCATCTGGTCGACGTCCGCCTTGGACACGCCGAGCACGTCGGCGGCTTCGTCGAGTGAGTAGTATTCCTTGGCCATGCGATCATCCCGGGCCGGCCGCGGCGGGCACGGCGACGGCGGGTATCAGCCCCGCCACCCAAGTCAACGTCGAGCGCCCTTTGGATTCTTCCGACGATCTTTCGCGCTTTCAACCGGCGCGGCCGCCGGCTCGTCGATGGCGATGACGTCCTCGGGCAGCGCGTCGGGATCCACGTCGAGAGGCGGTGCGTCTGCCACGCCGGCAGGCGCCGCCTGCGCTCGTGGCAGGTTCGCCTGCGGCGGCGTCGCCGGCGATGCCGAAGCCGGCGGAACGGGCGATCCTCGGCGCGAGGCCGCCATCCGCTCCCGCTCGACCAGCGCCTCCACCTGTTCGGGCGTCGGGTCGTCGTTGTTGTAGTTCTGAAGATACCGGTCGTAAGTGAACGATCGCGCGCACACCAGCTTCAGCCGCCGCTTCAGCGGGAAGTACTCATACACCCAGACCGTGCCCGCATCGACGTCCATCATGAAAAGGCCGAACTTGTCCTTGTCGAGCTGGCCGGTGAAGGCGTGCAGGCCGCGCGATCCCGCCACCGCGTTCTGCGCCATGGCGGTGCCGAGCATGGCGGTGTCGGGACGCAGCAGGAGCGCCACGGCGATCGCCGACAAGGCGCCCGCGATGATCCAATGAACCGTCTGGCGCGGAGCGACGATGACGATGGGCGACGGCTGAGAATCCGTGTTGCTCATGGCTTAACCCCTCCCCCCGCCGGAACCCCAGATTATACAGGAATCCGCCGGGCCGCACCAAGCCCTCCGTCGGGCCTGTCGGGGGATGGCTATACTGCCGACCGTCATGAGGTCCTCCGGCTCCACGATGTCGTCGCCCGGCGCGCGGGCGTTTCGGACCCTGCTCCGCCCGTGCCCCGCGCCGAGGGATCGGACGTCGCTTCGCGCGGCCGTGCTGTCGAAACCGGGCGGATTCGCCCTCGAAACCCTGACCGGCGACCTGATTGCCGATCCGCACGGCCACGTCGGACGGTTCAGCTACTTCGGGTTCGATCCGGTCCGCGTCTCGGACACGCCGCCGTCGGCCGATCCGCGGGCAGACATGCCGGCCGTGTTCGGCCGGACGCCGATGCCTGTGCCGCCCGCCAACATCCCATTTATCGGCGGTTGGGTTGGATATCTGGCGTATGAGGTCGGCGGGTGGTTTGAACCGACTGCCCGGTCGAGCCGGAGCATGGCGGATTTGCCGCTCGCAAGCTGGAGTCTTTACGACGCCGTGATCGTGGGCGACCACCTGCGTGGCGAGTGGTTCGTCGCGGGCATCGAGGGGTTGCGCGGCGGAGATCCGCTCGACAAGCGGTTGTCCGCCATGGCAGAACTGGTATCGCGTGCGAGCGACGCGCCGGCAAAGTTCGCGGTCGGTTCGCTCGCGGACGACATGGATCGCCGGCAGTACATGGCCGCCGTCGAACGGGCCAAGGCATACATCTCCGCCGGGGACGTATTCCAGGTCAATCTCTCGCGGCGCGCATCGGCAGATTTTGCCGGTTCAGCACCGGCTCTCTACGAGCGCCTGTGCCGGGCGAATCCGGCCGACTACGCCGCATATCTCTCTGGGAAGACGAACGGAGCGACGTGGGCAGTCGTGTCATCGTCGCCGGAACTGTTTCTCGAGCGGCGCGGCCGGCGGGTCGTCACACGACCGATCAAGGGCACGCGCCGGCGCTGCCATGATCCGCGTCGTGACGAGGCCGCGCGACGGGAGTTGGCCGCTTCGCCGAAGGACGCGGCCGAACTGGCGATGATCGTCGACCTCGAGCGCAACGACCTCGGGCGCGTCTGCCGCTTCGGTTCGGTGCGAGTCAGCGACGCCGGATCGATCGAGGATTGTGGGGCGGTCATGCATCGGGTCGCGACGATCGAAGGGGAGCTGCGACCGGGGATGAGCAACTTGGATCTGCTGCGGGCGACGTTCCCCGGCGGCTCCATCACCGGGGCCCCGAAGGTGCGGGCGATGCAGATCATCGACGAACTGGAGTCGTCCCCGCGCGGGCCCTACTGCGGCGCGATCGGCTGGGTCGGGCTGGACGGCAACCTGACACTCAACCTCGCGATCCGCACGCTCACGGTCGCTCGGGGCCGGGTGCAGCTCGCTGTCGGCGGCGGCATCGTGGCCGACTCGGTTCCCGAGGCTGAGTACGCGGAGACGCAGGCCAAGGCGGCCGGTATGCTGGCCGCGCTGCAGGGTTGAATACCGATGGCGGCCCGCGCGAACACGATGACGACGGACATGGTTTTTCTGAACGGGGCGATCGTGGAGGCCGGCGAGGCGCGGCTCAGCGCCTTCGACGCCGGCGTATCGCACGGAGCGGGGCTGTTTGAGACCATCCGCGCCTACGCCGGCGTCGCCTTCCGGCTCAGCGACCACCTGCAACGCCTGCGACGGTCGGGCGAGAAGCTCGGGGTGCCGATCCCGTGGAGCAACGACGAGCTGTCGGCGGCCGTGGCCCGCGTGCTGCAAGCCAATGAGCTGTCCGACGCCCGCATGCGACTGACCGTGACGCCGGGCGATCTGCGCGCCGGCGGCGCCGAGGAGGGCGAGCCGCACCCCGCCACGCTGCTGATCACCGCGCAGAAGTTCGAGGCCTACCCGGCCGAGTTCTATCAGCGAGGAATGACGGTTTGCGTCAGTTCGTTTCGGCAGAGCCGGTCCGACCCGCTCGCCGGTCACAAGACGGTGTCTTACTTCCCGCGCATTCTCGGATTGCGCGAGGCGCACCGGAAACAGTGCGGCGAGGCGCTCTGGTTCACGACCGAGAGCCTGCTGGCCGAGGGCTGCGTCAGCAATGTCTTCGTCGTCCGCAACGAGGTGCTGATGACGCCGCCGCTCGACACACCGGTGCTGCCGGGCATCGCCCGCGCGGTGGTGCTGTCGTGCGCCTCGGAGCAGCGCATCCGGGTCGAAGAGCGTCCCCTCACCATCAACGATCTGCTCGACGCCGACGAGGTGTTTCTGTCCAACACGGTGATGGAAGTCATGCCGGTCTGCCGCGTGGAGCGACACGCCGTCGCCGACGAGAAGATCGGCGAGGTCACCCGGCAGCTTCACGAGGCCTACCGACGGTGCGTCCGGACGGAGTGCCGCATCGATGGCTAGGCGCGCCGCGCGGGGAATGCCGCTCTCGGACTGCTGCGCGACGTTGCGCCGCATTGCCCCGCTCGAGCTCGCGGCTGAGTGGGACAATGTCGGCCTCCTGGTCGCGTCGCGCGGCGGCCGCGTCGTCCGTGCGCTGGTGACCGGCGATCTGACGCCGGCAGTCCTGGATGAGGCCGTCGGGTGGCGCGCCGGGCTGGTGGTGGCGTATCATCCGCCGATCTTCAAGACTGTGAAGGCGATGCGGGCGGGGCGCGATTCGCCCGAGGGCCTGGCGGCGGAGGCGCTGCGGCACGGCGTGGCGGTCTACTCGCCGCACACGGCCTGGGACGCGGCCGATGGCGGCACGAACGACGCGCTCATCGGATTGTGCGGCGTGACATCGACGCGGCCGTTCGGCTACCCGACGCCGGGGCCGGGGCGCGAGTGCAAGCTCGTGACGTTCGTTCCCGCCAAGAGCGTCGACGCGGTGGCGGACGCCATGTTCTCCGCCGGCGCGGGACGCATCGGCGATTACACTCATTGCAGTTTTCGCATTCCGGGCCAGGGGACCTTCTTCGGCACGGACGCGACGAATCCGCGCGTCGGTCGGCGCGGGCGGCTGGAACGAGTCGACGAAATCAGGCTCGAGGCGGTCGTACCGGTCACCCGCGTGCCGGAGGTGGTCGAGGCGATGCGGCGGGCGCACCCTTACGAGGAACCGGCGTTCGACATTCATCCGTTGGCCGATTATCCATCGAATCGCACGGGTCAGGGCCGAATCGGCGAATTGACGCGGCCGGCGGCACTGGGGTCGCTCGCGCGGCGTTTGGCGACGCGCGTACGTGCGAACGCGCCGACCCTCGTCGGGGATCGGCGTGCCACCGTTCGGCGAGTCCTGGTGTGCGCGGGGGCCGCCGGATCACTGCCGTTCGAGCTTCACGGCGATCGCTGCGGACCGGAAGATGCGATCATCACGGGCGAGATTCGCCACCATGACGCCCTGCGCATCCTGCGTTGCGGCGCATCCGCCGTCGCGCTGGGCCACTGGAGCAGTGAGCGACCCGGCGTGATGGCGCTGGCACGGCGGCTGGCTCACGAATGGCCCAACGTGGACGTACGATTGTCTCGCGCGGACCGTGACCCGTTCGAGTCCGTCTGATGACCCCGGGGGTAGTTCTGGTGCCGCGACTCCATCGCAACGCTCGACTCGGCGCCTCGGCGGTTGCCGTCTGGATAGCGCTGGTCGGCTGCCAGCCACCGCCGCCGCCGAGCGGCGGAATGTCCATGTCGCGGGCGTGGCAGGAGGAGCATCGCCGCCCGTCCGCGCCGGCCACCGGCGACGCGCCCGCCACCACACAGGACGCGGCGGCCGCGTCCGTCGCCCCGCAGAGGTCGGCGGGCGAGGCGATCGCCTCGGTGAACGGCCGGCCGGTTCGTCGCGACGCCGTGCTGCGGACGCTAATCTCGGGCTACGGTCTGGGCGTGCTTCAGCAGCACATTGCCTTGGCGGTGGTACAGCAGGAGGCCGAGAAGGCCGGCGTGCAGATCAGCGAGTCCGACATCGAGCGCGAGTACGACTTGTCGGTGCAGGGTCCGACGCCGGACGGCAGCGAGCCGGCCGCGCTGACACCCGCCAGCCGCCAGGCGCTGATCGACGTCTGGCTGAAGCGCACCGGCGTCTCGAGCGACGAGCTGCGCATCGCGATGACGCGACAAGCGTACCTGCGGCGCCTGGTCGAGCCGAAGGTGGAGGTGACCGAGCAGGCCCTGAGCGAGGAGTACGATCGCCAGTACGGCGAGCGCGTGCAGGTGCGGATGATCCAGGTCGGCTCGATGGCCGAGATGCGACGCGTCACCTCGGCGCTGGCGAGTGGCGCCGATTTCGCCGGTCTGGCCGCGCAATACAGCATCGACCAGACATCGGCCCGCGACGGCGGGCTCCTGCCGCCGTTCTCGATGAGCGACGAGCGCTTTCCCAAGCAGCTTCGCGAGGCGGCCTTCGCGCTTCAGCCCGGACAGGTCAGCAATCCGCTGCAATTCGACGGGTTCTTCCACGTGGTGAAGGCCGAGCGGCGAATCAGTCGCCAGGCGGTCGCGCCCGCGTTCGTCAAGTCGCAACTCGAGAAGGCGGCTCGGGTGCGACTGACCGCTCGCATGATGGATGAGACGTCCGTCCGGCTGCTTCAGGAGGCGCGCATTCGCATCGACGACCCGACCTTGCGAGACGCCTACCGGCGCGAAGTGGCCGCGGGCCGCGCCGTGGGCCCGCCGTTGCAGAACTGACTCACCCGGCGCGTCGCCGCTGGGGGCGGGCGCAGGGCCGCTTGACTTGCCCCGACGGCCCGGCGACGCTGGCATGCGACATGCCCGCGCCCATCACGACGATTCCGCTGCACGAGGCTTGGGCCTTCTGCCATGACGTGCTGCCGCACGTCTCGCGGACCTTTGCGCTCAACATCCCGGTCCTGCCCGGCGGGCTGCGCGACGGCGTCTGCGTGGCCTACCTGCTGTGCCGCATCGCCGACACGATCGAGGATTGCGAGACGTTGTCTGACGCCGAGCGTCTCGACCTGTACGGGGCGTTGCGGCGCGCGGTCGACGGCGACCCGGCAGCCGACGGACGCGAGCTGGCGGGCGAGTGGGCGGAGGCGTGCGTGCCGGGCTACGCGCGGCTGGTCCGTAACGCACCGCTGGTGCTGGCGGCGTTCCACAGCGTGCCACCCGACGATCGCGCCGCCATACGGGACTGCGTCCACGAGATGATCGACGGCATGCGGCGTCTCGCCGCCCGCGGCGCCACTGACAACGGCGTGCGCTTCATCACCGACTCCCTGGCGCAACTGGACGAATATTGCCACTACGTGGCGGGGACGGTGGGCGTGATGCTGGCGCGACTGTTCGACCGCGCGATCGGCGGCGAATCGGCGCTGGCCTCGACGGTCAACCTCGAGCGCGGCCGCCGTTTCGGGCTGGGCTTGCAGGCTACCAACATCATCAAGGACCACGCCGAGGATGTCGCCCGCGGCGTCTGCTTCGTTCCGCGCGATTGCTGCGATGTGTCGAGCGGCGCGCCCCGGTTGTCGGCCGCAGGGCGATCCCGGCTGATCGGTCATGCGATGGCGCACCTCGACGAGGCCATGCGCTTCGTGCTGGCGGCGCCGTCAACGGCCGAGGGCATTCGCTTGTTCTGCTTGTGGGCGCTCTTCCTGGCCCTGGGCACCCTGCGCGAGGCCGCCCGCGGCGGCGGCGCGCCGCCCAAGGTCGGCCGGGCGGAGGTGGCTACAATTCTCGACCGCGGTCGGGCCCTGGTCGGCGATGACGAGGCGTTGCGGAGTTGGTTTGCGACCAGTCGCAGTGAGGTCCTGGCAGCGCTTCGAACGATGGGTCGCAAGGCATGAATGTCGTCCTGGCCGAGCCGCGGGGTTTCTGCGCCGGCGTCGAGCGCGCCGTGAAGATCGTCGAGCTCGCGCTGGAACTCTACGGCCCACCGGTTTTCGTGCGACGTGAGATCGTGCACAACAGCCATGTCGTCCGGCGGCTGCGCGACCAGGGCGCGGTGTTCGTCGACGAGGTCGAGGAGGTCCCGGAGGGCGGGCACGTCATTTTCTCGGCGCACGGCGTCGCCCCGGGCGTGTTCGACGCGGCGAGGCAGCGCCGGCTCAATATCATCGACGCCACCTGCCCACTTGTGGCCAAGGTGCACCTCGAAGTCGAGCGCTTCGTGCGACATGGCTACCACATCGTGCTCATCGGCCATGCCGGGCACGACGAGGTCATCGGCACCATCGGCCATGCCCCGAATTCGATCACGCTGGTCTCGGACGTGTCGCAGGCGCGCGGCGTCGAGTTGCCTCCGCACGACCGCCTGATCGTTCTGACCCAGACCACGCTCGGCATCGACGACACGGCCGACATTCTGGGCGAACTGCGGCGGCGATTCCCCCATCTGGAACTGCCGCCGTCGGACGACATCTGCTACGCGACGCAGAACCGTCAGAACGCCGTCAAGGCCATGGGCGACGGGGGCGTGCAGGTCGTTCTCGTGGTCGGCTCGCGGAACTCGTCCAACGCCCAGCGCCTGGTCGAAGTGGCGGAAGCCCGCGGCCTGCGGGGGTACCTGATCGACAGCGCCGGCGACATCCGGCCGGAGTGGGTGGCGGGCGGCCTGCGCGTCGGCGTCACGGCGGGAGCCTCCACCCCGGAAGACGTGGTGCAGCAGGTGCTCGCGCGGCTGCGCGAGCTGGGCGCCGGCGCGGCCGACATCCTGACCACCGTGCGCGAGGACACGGTCTTCGCGCTCCCGCCGGGGCTGCGACACGTCTCTTTGAACGTGTCGCCGAGGCTCAAGGCCATCAGCGACGGCAAGCGCTAGCGCACGGGCCGGCCGACGCGATCGGGTCGACGTCGGCGCCGGTCGCCCGCTTACTTCGCCCGAAGATACATGTCGCCCTGCTGGATGGTGCCGTCGTCGTCGATGCGCAGCACGCCAACCGCGACGTTACTGCCCGGCGCGATGCCCTGAAGCAGCTGGCCGAGCGTGATTAACGAACGCACCTGCGCCTGGCCGATCCGCGTCACGAAGTCGCCGCGCGACAGGCCGTTGCGGCCGGCTTCGCAGTCGCGCTGCACGCGCGTCACCACCAGCCCGATGGGTGCGTTCAATTCAAACCGGCGAAGCTCGGCCTCGGTCATTTCACGCACTTCGATTCCAAAGCGATCGACCATCATGCGGGCTGCGCTCGACTTGGTGATCGCCGCCCAGCTCACCGCCTGCCGCACCAGCTCCCCGCCGCGGCGCACGCCGATCGAGACGCCGCGTTCGTCGGAGGCCTCGAGCAGGGCTGAGAAGGCGTCGAGGAACGTCCGCACCGGGCGTCCCGCCACCTCCGCCACCACGTCGCCGGATCGCAGGCCCGCCTTTTCCGCCGGCGAGCCGCTGTCCACGCGGCCGATCCGCACGGAGCCGGAGTCCGCGCTGCCCGAGTCGAGGTCCTCCGCGAAGTGGAGGCCGAACTCGACCTGCCGCAGCCGCGCCACGTCGAGGTAGACAGGCAGCAGTTGGCGCAGGCGATCGACCGGGATGGCGAAACCGATGTTCTGGGCATCGCCGCGGATGGCGGTATTGATGCCGATGACCTCGCCGTTGACGTTCAGTAGCGGACCGCCCGAGTTGCCGGGGTTGATGCTGGTGTCGGTCTGAATCAGGCCGTCGTAGGTCACGCCGCGCTGAAAGGTGAGCTTGCGATTGAGCGCGGAGATGATGCCGGCCGTGCAGGTGTGTTGAAGCCCCAGCGGGTTGCCGATGGCGATGGCCGTTTCGCCGATCATCAGGTCGTTCGATCGACCCAGCCGAACGTGCGGCAGCGGCCGATCGGCGCGGACCTTGAGGATCGCGAGGTCGTGTTCGCTGTCGACCGCGATGGCATCGGCCAGAACGCGCGACTGGTCGGCGAAGATGATGATGCGTTCGACCGTTTGGGCCACGACGTGCGCGTTGGTGACGATGTAGCCGGCCGGATGCACCACGAAGCCGGAGCCGACGCTCTGCTGCTCGGCGATCTCTCGCCGCGGCAGCAGGAAACGCTCCTCGAAAAACGGATCCAGCAGCCCGCCCAGACCGCGCCGCACCTCGACCAGCCGCTTCGACGAGATGTTGACGACCGCCTGATGGCACGACGCGAACACCTCGACCACCGGACCGCGACGCCGGGCCAGCGCGGCGTCGTCGCCGAACACGGGCATGGAAATGACGACAACGCAGGCTGCGACGGCGATCATCCGTCCCCGTCGGTGACTTCCGTTAGAGACCCGCCGCTTACAAGTCCACCACGTCATAGAGCTTCTCCGTGTAGGTCGAGCCGATGCAGGTCGCGGTCAGTCGGCCGAGTTGCACGATCTTGCGCCGGTGGGCATGTCCGCAGAATACCTGCCGCACCTGCGGGAACTCCAGGATCAGTTCGCCGAACAGCTCGCTGCCCATGAAGGCCTCGGCGAAGGCGAAGTTCACGGAGACCGAGCGCGGCACCAGCGCGTGAAACGGCACATGATGCAGAGCCACCAGCACCCGCTCGGCACGGCTGGCGGCCTCGCTCAGGTGGGCGCGCAATCGGTCGAGCAGCAGCCGCGTCAGCTCGATGTCCGAGCGATCGAGCCGGGCCCGCTTGCCATCCATCCAACGCACGATCATGTCGTCCAGACCGGGCGCCAGGTCGTCGTAGCCGTCGACGAGATGTCGATAGCGTTCGTCGAGCTTTGCCAGGCCGGGTGAGACCTTGTGCTGGTAGAACCGCAGCGGCACCCCGAGCGCGGACGAGCGGAACGTGTAGTCGTACCATCCGACCCCGCCGACGATGGCCAAGTCACCGGCGAAAAACGGTGCTTCCTCGAGGTAAACGGCGCCGCAGCGCCGCGCCAACGCCGGCAATTCGTGGTCGAGACGATGCAGCGAGTCGCCGTCCGGCGGAACCCACATTTCGTGATTGCCGGCAACGAACAGCCGCGGCCCCTTCCAGTCGTCGAAAAGGCTGAGGACTCGCTCTAGAATGGCGAGGTCGGTCGACGCCGAGTCGCCCGCGAGCACCAGAACATCCCCGCCGGCGCGAACGATCTCGCGGGCGATGTGCTCGGTCGGCGCCTGGCTGCGACGAACGTCGTAGTGCAGATCGGAGGTCAGGACGATCCGCATCCGGGGCATTGTAGTGGCGCGGCGGGCCCGTGGGCGAACGCCCGACGCCGGACGCCGACTGTCCGTTCGGCGTCCGCCGGGAACGGAGCGGAATCCCCGATGAGCGATCGAGACCTCGTGGTCGTCGATGACCTGCACAAGCACTATCGGCTGGGCGCCGAGGACGTGCACGCGCTGCGCGGCGTCAGTCTCGCCGTTCGCGCCGGCGAGTTCGTGGCGATCATGGGGGCCAGCGGATCGGGCAAGTCGACCCTGCTGCATCTGATCGGCGGGCTGGATCTGCCCGACCAGGGATCGATTCGCATCGCCGGCGAGGACCTGACGCGCATGTCCGACCGGCAACGGACGCTGTTCCGGCGACGTCGCATCGGCATCGTCTTCCAGGCCTACAACCTGTTGCCGACCCTGACGGCCTACGAGAACGTCTGCCTTCCCTTGATGGTCGATGGCCAGTCGCCGGCCGATATCGACGCCCGCGCCCGCGAGCTGCTCGCGCGCGTGCATCTGTCGCACCGCGTCGAGCATCAGCCGACTGCGCTCTCGGGCGGCGAGCAGCAGCGCGTCGCCATCGCCCGCTCGCTGCTGAACCGGCCCGACCTGCTGCTTGCCGACGAACCCACCGGGAACCTCGATCCGACCGCCGCCGCCGACATCTGGGCCCTGCTGCGCGGCCTTGCCGACGAGCGTCAGACCACCATCGTGATGGTGACGCACGAGGCGGCGGCGGCGGCGAACGCCGACCGCGTGCTGGTGCTGCGCGACGGGCAATTGGTCGGACAGATCGACACGAAAGGACAACGTGATTCGGCGCTGGTGGCAAGTCGGTACCAGGAACTGGCGCGCTAAGCCGGTTCGCACGCTGCTCGCCACCGGGGCCATCGCGCTCGGCGTCGGCCTGGTCGGGTGGGTCACGGGCTCCTACGAGTCGGTGCGCCGCAGCGTCGTCGACACCGTGCGCGAGTGGATCGGCGAGGCCCAGGTCAGCGTCGAGAGCGTTGCCGGACGCTGGGCGCTGTTTGACGCCGCCGTCGCCGACGGCATCGGTGACATCCCCGGCGTGGCCCGCTACACGACCCGCACCATCGAGACCGTGCTCATTCGCCGCCCGGGCACCGGCCTGCTTCCGGACGAGCAACCGGAGGTGCTGCGGCTGGACCTGGTCGGCGTGGAGATGCCGCGCGAGGCTAAGTTCCGCACCTATCGCATGGATTCCGGGCGATTGCTGCGCGCTGGAGAGGACGACGGTCTCATGGTCGAGGAACTGCTGGCCCGCGAGTGGAACCTCGCGGTGGGCGATCGGGTCGAGCTCCGCTCGGCCGCGCCGAAATCGCCGGTGCGGACCTACCACATCGTCGGTCTGGTCGATCGCCGTCGCGTCAGCAGTCACCAGCTTCCCATGGCGTGGACCACGCTCGAGTCGGTGCAGACGCTGTGCGACTACCCGGGCAAGATCAAGGCCATCGACGTCATCGTCGCCGATGAGAGCGATGCCGCCATTGAGCGAACGGCCGACGCGATTCGCCGCGTCGTCCGCAAGCGCGATCGCTCGGTCAAGGTCGGCACGACCGCGGCCCAGCTCAGGCAGTTGCGCTCGGCCCAGGCCCAGCTCCAGTTCGTGCTGATGCTGATGTCGTGCGTCGCGCTGCTGACCGCCTTCTTCATCATTCTCTCGACCATGAACATGGGCGTCAGCGAGCGCATCAACCAGCTGGGACTGATGCGTTGTGTCGGCATGACGCGCGGCCAGCTGGTCGCGCTGGTATTGATCGAGGTCCTGCCCATGGGCGTGCTCGGCACGCTGCTGGGCGTGCCCATTGGCATCGCGCTGCAATACCTCACCATGCTGCTCGTGCCGGAGTATGTCGGTACGTTCGCGCTGAGCCCGACGGGCTTGGCGTTGGCGGTCGGCGGCGGCATCGGCACGGCCGCGCTGGGCGCGCTCGGACCGGCCATCCGCGCCGCCCTGATTTCGCCCATGGCGGCGACGCGGGCCGCGCCGTCGCGCCCGCGACACGCGCTGAACGCCCTCGTGGCCGTGGCGGGCGTGATCTTGCTGACGGCGCACGTCTATCTGCTGCGCGCCATCACCAGCGAAACGCCGTGGTTCGCCGCCATGGCCCTGGGCGCCCTGATCCTGCTCTACGCCGCGTACACGCTGCTGGCGCCGCTGGTCGTTTCGACGCTCGGCGAGCCCCTCGTGCGGCTCTCAGCCTGGGTGCTGCGGCTGCGGCGGCAGCTCGTGGCCGAGCAGGTCGGACGCCGCCCGTGGCGCAGCGCGGCGGTCTGCTGCGGGCTGATGGTCGGTCTGTCGCTGATCGTCGCCCTCCAGGTTCACAGCGAGTCGGTCAAGGCCGGCTGGGAGTTCCCCAAGCAGTTCCCCGAGGCCATGATCTACTCGTGGCAGGACGTGCCGGTCGAACGCATGCGCGCCGCGGCGCGAATGCCGGGCGTCGCCTCGGCCACCATCGCCGCTGATATCCGCTGCAAACTGGTCGGCCGGCGGGCCGGGTTTCTGTCGGCCCTCGACCCCTTCTATCGCTACATCGCCGGAGATCCCGATACCTTCCCGAAACTGATCAAGCTCGTGTATCTGGAAGGCAGCGAGGCCGATGCGCTCGCCAAACTGCGGCAGGGCGACCATGTGCTGGTGACGCGCGAGTTCAGCCAGGCGCGAAATATCCACCTGAACGACAAGGTCACGCTGGCGGTCGGCGACAGCGAGGCCACCTTCACCGTCGCCGGCGTGGTCGCGTCGCCGGCCATCGACATCGCCGTCAGCTTCTTCAACGCGGGCGGCGAGTTTCAGGTGTACGCCGTCGGCTCGTTCGTCGGCACGCTCGCCGACGCGCGGCGGCTCTTCGGGACCGACTCGGCGCGGCTGCTGCTGTTCAACTTCGACCTTCCGGAGACGGAGTCCGCCGCCGGCGGGGACACCCGCTTCGGCGCGCTGACCACGCGCTCGCCGGGCGGCGTCACGACCGCGCCGTCGAACGACGCGGAGTCGGCCGAGCGCGAGGCCACCCGCGGACACCTGCGCGCCGCCGCCGCCGCGGCCGGGACGACGGTCGAGAAGCAGATCGTCAAGCAGATCACCGACGCGCTGGCGTCGCCCGACGTGGCCTTCGTCACCGCCCGGCAGCTCAAGCAGGGCATCGACCAGAACATCGACCGGGTCACGCTGCTGCTGGCGGCCATCCCGACGGTGGGGTTGGTGGTCGCGGCGCTGGGCGTGGCGAACCTGATGACGGCCAACATCGCCGCCCGGCAGCGACAGATCGCGGTCCTGCGGGCGGTGGGAGCGACGCAGTTTCAGATGCTGCGGCTGGTCATGGCGGAAGCGTTGATCCTCGGTCTGCTCGGCAGCCTGATGGGTGTCGTGATGGGCCTGCACCTCGGCCGCAGCAGCACGCACCTGACCAGCGTGCTGTGGGGCTTTCAGCCGAAGTTCGCCGTGCCGTGGCCGATGGTGCTGGCGGGCGCGGCGGTGGCGATCGGCCTCTGCCTGCTGGCCGCCGCCGCCCCGGCCAGAATCGCGAGTCGAAGCAACATCGTCTCAGCGCTTCAGAGCACGTAAGACGCCGCCTGCGCCGGCGTGCGTCAGCGTCAGAACGCGCGTCTCGGAACGCATGGCGGAACGCGTCGCTTGCCTCGCGAAATCCGACCGCGGTGCTGGGAGGGTCTCGGCGGTGCCGAGTGGACGAGCGTGGCTCGACGAAGCCGACGGGATAAGCACTGGTTTGTATGATGCACAAGTCGGAGCGAGCGGCGCGATGCGGTTGACCGCTCGAGCCTGTAGCGCGATGGGGCGCGCCTGCCCGGCGTCGTCGTTGCGACCGCGGCCGGCTGCTTGGCCGCGTTCAGTCGCCTTTCGCCAGCCTGCGGGCGTCGGCGTAGAGCGTCTCGTCGGCCGCGCCGAAGCCGCTGACGCCGAGTTGCTTGAGCATCTCGGCGTTGTTTTTCGCGCTGCTCAGCAGGTACTCCCGCAGCATCTGCACGCGGGCCGGGTCGGCTTTGGCCGATGCCACCACCACCATCTCGGGCACGGCCTCCGTTTCGCCCAGCACGCGCAACTGGTCGCGCGACGCGCCGGTTAGCAGCGAGCCGCCGCTCTCCGGCAGCGACGCATACGTCACTTCGTCCACCACGCCGGCCGGCACCGTGCCGTCGAACGCCACCAGCTTGGCGACTTCGCCGCTGCCGCCCAGCGCGTTCAACCGCCCGGTCAGGCTGATCGGCGGCAGTTCGCGCTTCAGGTCGCCGGCCGCCACGCCCGCCTTGGCGAGCGCCGCCAGCGCCGCCTTGTCGAGCAGCAGGTCGCCCGACGGACCGAACGCGAATCGCCTGCCCTTGCAGTCGGCCAGCGACTTCACGTCCGAGGCCGCGTTGGCCACGATCATCGCCTTGCGGGCCGGACGGCCGGCGCTGTTCAGACCGGTCGCGACCAGTTCGACCCGCGCATCCTCCGGAATCTCCGCGAACTCCTTGGCCGACATGATCGCGAACTGCAGCCGGCCGTCATTGAGCTGTCGGCCGATCATCGCCCCGTTGATGATGGGGTCGAACACCACCGGCTGGTTGAAGAGCTTCTCGAGCTCCGCGTGCAACGCCCAGAACTCCGGCGGCAGCAGCAGCGCGCCCATGCGCGTGCTGCCGACGTGCACGGCGGGCTTGCTCAGCCCGACGACGCGGGCGCCGCCCTGGCAGCCGGTCAGCAGCGCGATCAGCGCCAGCGGCGCGAGCAGCCGCGCTGGGGCGGACGGCGGCGAATACCGGATCCCGAAGGCATATGACGTACGGCCAGACACGGAAACGCGGTCGGACATGATGCGGCGGCTCCTGCTGCGGATCTCCATGCCCCCGATCCGCACGCCGCACTATATCACGCCCGCCGGAGCCAACAAGCCGGCGGGCCGGGCGCGGCGCACAAGGACGGTCGTGTCAAACCGTCAAGGCGGCCGCGCGTAACACGCGCTGGAGGCCCGCGACGTCGGTCTCCGAGAAGGCGGCGAGTTCGTGGCTGTCCACGTCGAACACGCCCCAGCAGGTTCCGTCGGCGTCAAGCAGCGGCAGCACCACCTCCGAACGGTCGCGCGGATCGCAGGCGATGTAGTTGGGCCCGAGTTCCGCCACGTCGCGCACCACCAGCGGTCGCCGTGAGCGGAAGGCCTGGCCGCACGCGCCGTGCAGGCCGATCGGCGAGCAGGCCGGCTTGTCGCGGCGCGGGCCGAGAACGAGTTCGTCGCCGCCCGCATGCAGATAGAACCCGAGCCACGACACGCCGGCGTTGTGCAGGTGCTGCCACAGCAGGTCCACGACGGCCTGCATGCGAGCCGAGCGGTCGCCGGATGGGGGAACGAGCCGGCCCACGGCGTCATAGTCTCGATCAGCGCGCGTTTCAGACATCGTTGCTCCGATGACCCTTCCGCCGAGGGCGGTCGCCGCGTCATGTACGACCGCCGGGCTGTTCCGTTCACCTGATCGTGGGTGCGGGTCTCTACCGGCGCGCACCAGAGATCTCGACTTTCAGCGCGCGGCCGCATCAACCGTCATGTTGTCGATCAGGCGCGACGGTCCGATCCGCACGGCCAGCGCCAGCATGACCGGCCCGCGAATCTCGTCCGGCTCGACCAGTGTCGCCGGGTCCGCGACGGTGATGTAGTCGATCCGCCGAACCCCGGCGTCGTCGAGCACCCGCCGCATCGTCGCGACCACGCGCCCCGGCCGGCGCTCGCCGCCGGCGATCAGGTCGCGACCGGCACACAGGCTGCGATACAGCGACGCCGCCTGCTCGCGCTCCGCCGCCGACAGGTAGGCGTTCCGAGTCGAGCAGGCCAGCCCGTCCGGCTCGCGAACGATGGGGCAGACTCGAATCTCGATCGGAAAGCACAGATCCGTCGTCATCCGCCGCAGGATGATCGCCTGCTGGGCGTCCTTCTGCCCGAAGTATGCCACGTCGGGCTGCACGATGTTGAACAGCCGGGCCACCACGGTGCAGACGCCCTCAAAATGCCCCGGCCGGAAGGGCCCGCACATGCGATCGGCCAGCGGCCCGGGCCGCACGCGCGTCTCGTCGCCCGGCGGGTAAATCTGGGCAATTTCCGGCACGAAGAGCAGGTCGCATCCGGAGCGTTCGCAGATGGCCCGGTCCTGTTCGACCGGCCGCGGATAGCGGGTGAAGTCCTCTCCCGGTCCGAACTGGGTGGGATTGACGAAAATGCTGACCACAACGACCTCACCGGCTGCGCGGGCGGCCTCGATCAGACTGACATGGCCGGCGTGCAGCCCGCCCATGGTGGGGACGAAGCCGATCCGCCGCCCGGGTGCGCGACTTTCCGCAACGGCCCGCCGGCATTCGGCCGCGGTCTGGGCAATTCTCACGTCATCGGCCTCCTGTCTCGATTCCGCGCAGGCGGCACGCCGCGTGCCGGGCTTCGGGACGGGTGGATGTATGATGCGCACGCCCGTAGGCGCGACGACGCCGGCCGCGGTACGTCCCGCGACGCGCCGCCTGCGCGGGGCCCGCCGTGAAGGAGACTCATTCTATGGCAGAGATGAACCCGTTCCAGATCGCCCAGGCGCAGCTCGATCAGGCTGCCCGCAAGCTTGGGCTGGATGAGGCCACGCACGAGCTGCTGCGCTGGCCGATGCGCGAGTACCGCTTCACCATCCCGGTGAAGATGGACAACGGGCGCACCAAGGTCTTTCACGGGTATCGCGTGCAGTACAACGACGCCCGCGGCCCGAACAAGGGCGGCATCCGCTGGCACCCGGATGAGACCATCGACACCGTGCGGGCTTTGGCCGCCTGGATGACCTGGAAGACGGCCGTGGTCGATCTCCCGCTCGGCGGCGGCAAGGGCGGCGTCACCTGCAACCCGAAGGAAATGTCCGACGGCGAGAAGGAGCGTCTGGCCCGCGGCTGGATGCGCTGCGCGGCCCGCGAGCTGGGCGTCCATCGCGACGTGCCCGCGCCGGACGTCTACACCACCCCGCAGATCATGGCGTGGATGATGGATGAGTTCGAGCACATCGTCGGCCATTCGCACCCGGGCGTGATCACCGGCAAGCCGCTGCCGCTGGGCGGCTCGCAGGGACGGCACGACGCCACCGCCCGCGGCGGGGTCTACTGCGTGCGCGAGGCGGCCCGCATCAAGGGCATCGACCCGGCCAAGTGCACCTACGCCGTGCAGGGCTTCGGCAACGCCGGGCAGTACGCCGCCACGCTGCACCGCGAGATTCTGGGCGGCGGAAAGCTGATCGCCGTGTCCGATTCGCGCGGCGGCATCATCAACCGCGCCGGCATCGACCCGGAGAAGATCGTCGCCTACAAGCTCGAGACCGGCAAGGTGTCCGGCTTCCCCGGCGCCGAGTCGATCAGCAACGAGGCCCTGCTCGAGCTGGATGTCGACATCCTCTATCCCAGCGCGCTGGAGGGCGTCATCACCGAGAAGAACGCCCGCAACATCAAGGCCAAGATTTCGTGCGAGCTCGCCAACGGCCCGACCACGCCCGAGGCCGACGAGATTCTCTTCAGCAAGGGCGTCATGGTCCTGCCCGACTTCCTGGCCAACAGCGGCGGCGTGACCGTCAGCTACTTCGAGCAGGTGCAGAACACCTACAACTACTACTGGTCGCGGGACGACGTGAACGCCCAGCTCGACCGCAAGATGACCGAGGCTTTCAAGGCCGTCTATCAGACTCAGCAGCAGGCCAAGGTGCACATGCGTCTGGCGGCCTACATGGTCTCCGTCACGCGCGTGGCCGAAGCCTGCAAGCTGCGCGGCTGGGTGTAACTCCGCGGCATTCGGCGACCCGCGGATGACCCGCGCGGGCGGACCGGCGCGAAAGCGCCGGCCCGCCGCGCTGTTTTTCGGCCCGACGCATCCGAGTGCGCTCACAACATCCCGGACGTCCATCGCTCATGCTGATCGAATGGCCGATGCCCGGATGCGGCGGGTTCGGACAGGCGTGGGCCGGGGCCGGATCGACGGGCGGGTTTACGGCGGCGGCGCGGCGGGGGATGTGGGCTGGGTCGCGCAGGGCAGGTTGCGGCCGGTCCAGTTTTCAAGCCTGAGCGACGTGGAGTCGGGCCACTCCGGATGCTCGGCCCGCTCGGTGCGAATCGCGTCCGGTTCTGGGGGGAACTTCACCACTTCGCCGTCCGCGTTCAGCACGGCGGAGACAGTGAACGCGTCCCCAGTCCGCAGTCCGAGGCTGGGTGCCTTTCCATGCAACATGAAGTACTCGCCGGGATCTTGGACGAAGCGCTCAGCATCTCCAGGGAGGCCGAACGCCCAGGTGAAAACGCCGTTGTCGAGGAAGACCGTCGGGCAGGGGGACCGGTACCAGACCGGCTTGTACCACTCGGCCTCGGTGCTCCATTCCGGCTGAATCGGGTGGATCCAGGCGTGCGTGATCTGTCCGGGCCGGGGCTCGATGGCGAAGACGACGTTGGGGTGATTCTCCATCAGCTCGACGCCGTATTCCGTTTTATCCTTGTCGCCCTTATGGCCGACGAACACCAGCCGTCGCGACGCCGGCAGGTAGCGGGCGGCGCCGAGCCCGCCGTCCTGCCAGGCCTGGAACAGCAGGTCGCCGTTGAGGTTGTAGATGCGCAGGACGCCCTGCGAACCGGGTTCGTGCATGAAGTACGCGACGATCTCGTCGCCGGGATGCTCCGCATCCGGGAAGACGTCCAGCACCCAGCCCGTGTGCACCGCGAAACCGTTGGCCGAGTAAGTCCGACCCGGCTCGAACCTTAGGCCGGGCCACGCCGCGCGCGGCATGGCGTCGATGAACTCCTGCTCGACCGACAGCCGCCGCAGCGGTTCGGCGTACGGGCGACTGGCGTCGAAGATGCACAACTCGCGGGCGTAATGAGGTTGACGCACCTTCTCGTTGAATCCCAGCACCACGACCTGGCCGCCGCCCCATCGGGCCGGCCGATCGCACAGCGCCGCCAGCTGGATGCCGCCCTCAGGCCCGACGTTCCAGTCCCGCAGGACGTCGCCGGCCACGCTCTGGAGCACGGCGCGATCTCCTTTGGTGACCGGCAGGTTGAAGAGGGGGTCACGCGGCAGCCCGTCTCTGCTCAGCTGGAGCCACGCAGGCCGCTGCTTAAGGTACCAGATGCTGAGCAGCGTGGCGACGATGGTCAGACTCAGAATCAGCAGACAGGCCACACCGGTGACGGCCAGCGGGCGCCGCGCCGCCCAGCGCAGGGCCCGGGTCCAGCGGGTCGGCGGCCGCGCGGCGATC